>CAWEXR010000030.1:0-80746 GCA_963813045.1 uncultured Acidobacteriota bacterium | reverse complement strand
TGGCCCGAAGACCCTCGGTGTGATAGATTCAGCGTCGATGGCCAGATGGAAAGAACTCGGCCCGATGCTCCTCATTGCTTGTGCGATTATCCTGCTGCTCATCTCCGTCCTCGGAAGATTCATAGGCTTGAAATCCGCGGCAAGACCGCCACGATCCTGGAACTCCGGCGCGATCGAGGCCACGTGCGCGGGAATCCGCGTGCGGGAAATCGATTCCACGCATGCGGCCGTATCCTTCCTCTACGACCTCGACAACGAGACCGACACAGACTACCGGCTCGTCAAGGGACCGGACATCGTCATCATGGACCGGCTGGATCCCGGCGGCGCGCTCAGATCCAACGAGCTTGCCGGCCTGGACTCGACTGCGTTTGTCCCGGCGAGAAATCGAACGCGCATCGCTCTTGAGATCACCCATTCCTTCAACTGGCCTGCGCGGAGCGACGCCGCCGCCGATCGCGAGTTGAACCAACTCGTGGCGGGCGACCTGGGGGGCCTCCTCGGATTTGTGCTATTCGATCGGACTGGCCGATATCAGATCGAGCTCCCGGCGGCGTCGCCGGATCTACAGCAAACGCCAGCAGAACGGTAAGCAGAGCCGTGTCGCATGCACTCCTTTGCCGCGAGTCCTAGACGCGAACGCCTTCGCGTGCGGCGTCGTTACCTTGATACAGCATCGGCTAGGGCGTACAATTGCCGCGTTTGCCGAACGTTGCGGCCCCCTCCCACCGCAGCATAAGGAAGCCACAGGACTCATGCCCAGCACCGCCGCGAGCGCGAACGACCCCGCCTCACCCTCCGACCGTCGCCACCATTCGCGCCAGCCCACCCGATCGCTCGCCTACGTGGAAATTGATGACGGCAATGGCGGAATCGTTCTGAACGTCAGCGAGGGTGGGCTGGCTGTTCAGGCGGTGATGACCCTGACGGAAGATATGTTTCCTCACGTCCGCTTTCAGGTGGCGCGATCGAAGGATTGGATTGAAACGAGCGCGCGAATCGCATGGACAAACGAGTCGAGAAAAGTGGCCGGCCTGCAGTTCGTGGACTTGCCAGAGCCGAGTCGCACCCGTCTCCGAGAGTGGCTGTCCGTGAAGAGTTCGCCGGCAACGGTCGCGAAAGCACCACAGGAGGAAGGCGCCTTCTCTGGACGGAGCCAAGGCCCCTTGTCGCGAACAGGTTCGCCCGTCACGCCCCCAAAAGCTCCGGCTGCACCCGCTCCTATCTACATGTTTGGCCAAATATTGAACGAGGCGCCTGACTCCGGCAAGCACAGACCTGAGAGAGCATCACACCGCGCGAGCAGTTCTAGCCGAATGTGGATTCTGGCCGTTTTTTTTCTGTTTCTGGCTATTGTCTCTCTGGGGGCGGGGTGGGTTACCGGGCTTGGGGCCGTCGACCAGTTCTTTTCGAGGATTCGTGGGATTGGGACGAGTAGCCCTCAGCAAGGGAATGTCATGCCGCCGGTTCGCCGGGCCGTCCACGTCTCCGAAATTGAGATCGTGGACGCTAACAACGAGACGCGGGTGATTCCTTTCGTTCCCCGTGGCAGCGGCATCGAAAAGAATCCGGCGCCTGCCAACGCCGCCCCTGCGCAAACCCTCGGTCGACG
This sequence comes from uncultured Acidobacteriota bacterium, assembly GCA_963813045.1. Taxonomy (GTDB): domain Bacteria; phylum Acidobacteriota; class Terriglobia; order Acidiferrales; family UBA7541; genus Palsa-295. The sequence continues at coordinate 79,134 of CAWEXR010000030.1, read as the reverse complement.
TGGCGTCGAACCGCCAGCATCATCTTCCGGGCTCCGCCTGAGCCCGAGCGGAGAAAACGCCCGACAGGAAAGGACGAACCCGCCGGTTTCGCCTGCGCCTTTCCGCCATCCCGAGAATGTTTCGTCGTCGCCAGCGTCAACTAAATCACGCATCGAGGTTCTGCCGTCACGGCCCGTGCCGCCGACCGAGGTCCCGCAGGCCGGCGCCCTACAGCGGGGCGAGATCGTCCGCCGCGTCGATCCCGTATATCCGGAGAGCGCACCAGGGCGCCAAATCGAAGGCACCGTCAAGCTACGCGTGACGATCGGGGAGGATGGGGCCGTTCGCAGCGTGATGGCGATCAGTGGACCGGTTCCGCTTGTGGAAGCTGCCAAGGCCGCCGTTCGGCAGTGGCGCTATACTCCGACTCTGCTGGAGGGAAAACCCGTCGAAGCCGAAGAGGATGTTTCCATCGTGTTTCAAATCCCGCCGGCCTCCAGGTGAATCCATTGGCCGGCACCCCTCGATTGGAATCGGGACCGTATTAACTAGACGGCGCTAGTGTTCGTGCGAGGCCGCGGTTTCGGAGAAGAATTGAATAGAATGCAAAAAGGAGCGCTTGGCAGGAAACAGCAGCGGCTCAACAGCACCTGTGACAACTTATATCGGCAATAGACAATTTGGATTGGACTCAACCGGCGCCCCACATCTAGAGTCCTGCATAGACGGGCAAAGCCCGCAGCGCATGAGGAGCCGAACTGAAATGACGGGGGAAAAGACCGCATGACCCCGAGCACTCAAGAGCGGGACGCGAGTCACGTCCTGACGTTAGAGGAAATCGGCCATCTCGCGGCGGTGGGCGGCAAGCCGGCCGAGACTCTGATGAATGTGGTCGCGCTGATCGCCAAGCGATTCGAGACGGACGTCTGCTCGGCCTACTTGCTGGAACCCGACCGGAACAATCTGGTGCTGGCAGCGACGGTGGGGCTGCGCCCTCAGTGCATCGGAACTCTTAGGATGACGCTGCATGAAGGGCTTGCAGGTCTCGTCGCGGAAGAGGTGCGTCCGGTGGCGGTCGAGCGGGCGCAAAGCCATCCGCGCTTCAAGTATTTCAAGGAATCCAACGAAGATTGTTACCAATCGTTCCTCGGAGTCCCCCTGATCGACCGCGGCGTCTTGCAGGGCGTTCTCGTCGTGCAGACTGTTGAGCCGCGTGTCTTCCACGAAGACGAGATCCGGATGCTGGTGGAGGCGGCCGCGCAGGTGGCGCCTGTCGTAAGCGAGGCCCGCACGCTGGACCGCTTTATCGCGCCTACGCAGGAGCGGCTCTGGGCGCTCGCTCGGAATTTGTGGTGGAGCTGGGACCACGATTCCACGAACCTGTTCTTTGACCTCGATCCCGCGCGTTGGGTCGAACTCAATCACAACCCGATCTCGCTGCTCGGGGAGATTCCCCTGGCGAAGCTCGAGCAACGCGCAACGGAGTTGGTGCTGCACAGCCGGATCAACTACGCCTATCGCCGCGAGCGGGAGTATCTGGAAAAGGACCGAACCTGGGGCGCCAGGCATGCAGGTGTCTTGCGGCCCCATCCCGTGGCGTATTTCTCCGCCGAATTCGGGCTTCACGAGTCGATTCCCATCTATTCCGGTGGGCTGGGCGTACTCGCCGGCGATCACATCAAGAGCGCGTCCGATTTGGGTATTCCGCTTGTTGGCATCGGTCTGTTCTACGGGCAGGGGTACTTCCGGCAGCACCTCGATCAGAACGGATGGCAGCAGGAAGAGTACCTCGAGACCGACATCAACCAGTTGCCGATGGAACGGGCCATAGGAACGAACGGCGAGCCCGTGACGGTGCAGCTCGAGACCCGCACCGGATCGATCTACGCGAAAGTCTGGCGTCTGAAAGTCGGCCGCTGCGACCTATTTCTCCTCGACTCAAACGTCGAAGGAAACGCCCCCGAGGACCGGGAATTGACTTCGCGGCTGTACGGCGGAGACGGACGCATTCGAATACGCCAGGAATTGCTGCTGGGCGTCGGGGGCTTTCGCGCGTTAAGAGCGATGGGGATTACGCCCGGCGTTCTTCACCTGAACGAGGGACACAGCGGGTTTGCGGTGCTTGAGGCGATTCGCGGCCGCATGCAGGACGAGGGCTTGTCCTTTGACGACGCAGCGCCGCGCATTTCGCGACATGTTGTCTTCACCACCCACACGCCGGTGCCTGCCGGCCACGACCGGTTCAACGCCGGTCTGATTGAAGAGCATCTGGGGCCGCTGATGGAATCGTTGGGTCTGTCCCTGGAGCGTTTCATGGGCATCGGACGCGAGAATCCCTACAATCAAGACGAAGAGTTCTGTATGACGGTGCTGGGCTTGAATCTCGCGCGACGCGCCAATGCCGTTTCCGCTCTGCACGGCGAGGTATCCCGGGCGATGTGGACGGGGCTTTACCCCGGCAGGTCCGAAGACGCCGTCCCGATCGGGCACATCACGAATGGCGTGCACGTTCCCTCGTGGCTGGCGCCGCAAATGTTTCGCCTCTACGACCGGCATCTGGGCATCGGGTGGCACGAACACAGCAGCGAGGCGCGCATCTGGGAAGGAATTGAGGATGTAGACGACGGCGAACTCTGGGAGACGCATCTCAGCCTGAAATCTCAACTCTTACAATTCGTGCGCCGCCGTGCCGTCCAGCAGGCGGAGCGCCGCGGAGAACCGAGGAAAGCTTTGCAAGCGCTTTCACGTGCGCTGAGTCCCGACGCGCTGACCATCGGATTCGCGCGCCGTTTCGCTACCTACAAGAGGGCCAATTTGATCCTGGCCGACATTGAAAAACTCGCGTCAATGGTCAATGACCCGAAGCGGCCGGTGCAGTTCGTTTTCGCCGGCAAGGCGCACCCGCTCGACGAGCCGGGCAAGCGCGTCCTGCAGCAGATTGCGGAGCTGATGCGCAACGCGCGCTTTGCCGATAGATTCGTGTTCGTGGAAGACTACGACATCAACGTTGGGCGCCATTTTGTTCAGGGCGTCGACGTCTGGCTGAACAATCCGCGGCGTCCGCTCGAGGCGTCGGGCACGAGCGGACAGAAGGTCGTACTTAACGGCGGCCTGAATCTTTCCGTGCTGGACGGTTGGTGGGCCGAAGCGTACGACGGCCTTAACGGCTTCGCTATTGGGACCGGCAGGACTCACTCGAATATGGACGTCCACGACACGCGAGATGGAGAGGAGCTGTACCGCACCCTGCGCGAAGAAATAATTCCCCTCTACTACCAACGCGACCGCGACGGCTTGCCACGGGGCTGGATCAGGCGCATGAAGCGGACGATTCGGACGCTCGGCTGGCGGTTCAACGCCGACCGCATGGTGATGGACTACACGCTGAAGTGCTACGTTCCGGCGGCGGGCGGCACTTCGGCCGATATGCGCGCACGACTGTGAGCTGTGGCGGCCGACGGTCCCTATCTTTGGTTGCAGGATCCCAGGCGGCACCTCTGCGATTCGCGCCTGCGGCCGAACGGATCCCCGCCTTCAATACACTAAACCGCGCACCGGGCGTAGTCATTCCGAAACTGCGCATGTAGAATCCCATCAGATACACTGAGGCAGTCGACGGTGACGACCTTCAAAGCCCTTTTCGTGGTGCAGGACAATGGCCGGTCTGCGGCTTCGTTCCGGCAAATCGAGCGTGCCGCGCTTCCCCCGGGCGAAGTGCTCGTGCGCGTGGCCTACTCAAGCCTGAACTATAAGGACGGTCTGGCGGTCACCGGCAAGCCGGGCGTGATTCGCAACTATCCAATGGTTGCGGGAATCGACCTGGCGGGAGTGGTTGAGGAGTCGAGTTCGCCCCAATTCAAACCCGGCGATGAAGTAGTCGTCACCGGCTGCGGCACTTCGGAAACCTTTTGGGGCGGCTACGCGCAGTTCGCACGGCTCGATGCGGAATTCATTGTTCCCCTTCCGAAGGGCATGACGCTCAAGCAGGGCATGGGCGTCGGCACCGCGGGATTCACGGCGATGCAAAGCGTAATGGAGCTCGAACACCACGGGCTGAAGCCGGGCGGGCGCGAAGTGGTGGTCACCGGCGCGGCCGGCGGCGTGGGCAGCGTAGCGGTGGCGATCCTCGCGCATCTGGGCTACAAAGTGGCGGCGTCCACCGGCCGCGTTGAGCTGCACGAGTATCTCGGCGAACTCGGAGCGAGCGCTATTCTGGATCGCGCCACACTTGCCACTCCCTCGAAGCGCCCTCTCGAATCCGAACGCTGGGCCGCCGCAATCGACAATGTCGGTGGCGATACGCTGGCTGGAGTGCTGCGCTCGATGGCGGTTGGCGGCAGCGTCGCGTCATGCGGCCTCGCGGGGGGCGCATCGTTCACCTCGACGGTACTCCCGTTCATTCTGCGGGGCGTGAACCTGCTCGGAATCGACTCGCTGCGCATTTCCAACCCGCGACGCCGCGAGATCTGGCAGCGGATCGCACGCGACCTTCCGATGCGATTACTGGACAAGATGATTCAGGTGGAACCCCTCGAAAAGGTGCAAGAACTCGGCGAGCAGATTCTGGCCGGAAAGGTTCGAGGCCGCACGGTGATTGACGTGAACGCACAGGGATGACTGCCTTCCGGCCAACGCGGTTCGGCGGCGGATCCTCTGAACGAGCTCGTTCGAGCAGGCTCGGGCCAGTTGGAAGCGAAGCTGGTTCTCCATCCAAGCGGCCAAGTCCGGTGCAGGCCTGGAAGCTTCTGCCCGATGTGCTGGCGCTCATCAAGCCGCGGCGCGGAATTCTCGCCCTTGGTTTCCTGCTCATGCTGATCAACCGCCTCGCCGGGCTGGTCGCTCCCTATACGCTCAAGTCTTTGTTCGACAGGGTGATCGGCAAGCACCAAGGATACATGTTGCCGCGCATCGTGCTGGCGGTTGTCGGCGCGACGATCTTGCAGGGCATTACCTCTTACTTGCTCACGCAGTTGCTCTCGAAATCCTCTCAGCGAATGATCACGGAGTTGCGCGTCGCTGTGCAGGCGCATATCGGGCGCTTGCCAGTATCGTTCTACGACGCAAATAAAACGGGAGTGCTCGTCTCGCGGATCATGAACGACGTGGAAGGCGTCCGAAATCTGATCGGCACGGGCCTCGTGGATTTCGCGGGCGGAATCGTGACGGCGATCCTGGCTTTGGGCTACCTATTGAGCGTAAGCGTCTCGATGACGGCGGCGGCGTTCGTGGCGGTCGTGATTTTTGGCTTTGGGCTAAGCAAGGCGTTCAAGACGATTCGTCCTATGTACCGCGCACGCCCGAAGCTCAATGCCGAGGTGACCGGACGGCTGACGGAATCGCTCGGCGGGGTCCGCGTCGTGAAGGGGTACCACGCCGAAGAGCGCGAGGAGAAAGTCTTTCAGGGCGGCGTGCAGAGGCTGCTGGACAACGTGCTGCAGACTCTAACCGCCACGTCGCTGATGAGTTTTTCCGCCACGGCGCTGATGGGAATTGTTACTGCCTCCATGATGTTTCTCGGCGCACGAAATATTCTCGCCGGGACGATGTCGGTTGGTTCTCTTATTTCGTACATGGCTTTTCTCGCTTTTCTGATCGCGCCGGTGGCACAGATAGCGTCGGTCGGGCCGCAAATGACGGAGGCGCTGGCGGGACTCGAGCGGACCCGAGAGGTGCTGAGCGAAAAACTCGAAGATCAGGACCCGCAGCGGACCGAGCGGCTCGATCGCGTCGAAGGCCGCGTCGCTTTCGAAAATGTGGATTTCGCGTACGATCCCGGAAAGCCGGTTCTGCGCGGCGTCAGTTTCGAATCCTCTCCCGGCACCTCGACGGCGCTGGTCGGGCCGTCGGGCGCCGGAAAATCGACGATCATCGGTCTCATCGCGGCGTTCTACGTTCCCAGCGCTGGCCGCGTGCTGGTCGATGGAGTCGATCTCGCACGCGTGCGGCTCGATTCGTACCGCACCCAACTCGGCGTCGTCCTCCAGGAAACGTTTCTATTTGACGGCAGCATTCGCGAGAATGTCGCGTTCGCCCGCCCTGACGCGCGCGAAGAAGAAATCCTCGCCGCGTGCCGCATCGCGCGCGTCGATGAGTTCGCCGAGACATTCGAGAAAAACTACGACACCGTGGTGGGCGAGCGCGGTGTAAAACTCTCCGGCGGCCAAAAGCAGCGGGTCTCCATCGCCCGCGCGATTCTGGCCGACCCGCGCATTTTGATCCTCGACGAGGCCACCTCGAGTCTCGATTCTGAATCGGAGGCCCTGATTCAGGAAGGGCTCCGCTACCTGATGCGCGGGCGAACCACTTTCGTCATCGCGCACCGTCTGTCCACGATCCGTCGCGCCGATCAAATTCTGGTGGTCGAGGCGGGAAAAATCATCGAACGCGGAACTCACGAATCTCTGTACGCCGCGGGCGGCCGCTATTACGATCTCTACACGAAGCAGCACGGCCTGGAAGCGAATCTTTTCCTTGCTCCCGGCGAGGGCGATGCGGAGCCGGAAGAGCTTCGTTCGGCCGATGCGGACGTCGGTTCGGGTGGCAGCTCAAGAGACTCGATGGTGCCCGATGCAATCCGGTTGATTCGCGAGCGCGGCACTTGATCCTGGAGCGCTATCCGAACACATGAAATGGACGCAAAACGGGCTCGGCGCGAGCCCTTGTTTAGAGCTGCGAAATGTCTGAAGCGGAAATCACTGGCGAGATTCTCGGCGGAATGTCCGCCACGGACGGACTGCCCACAATTCAACGCCGGTGGGCCATGCTCACCTTTTCGATCGGCCTTTCCATGTCGGTTCTCGACGGCAACATCGCGAATACCGCGCTGCCAAACATAGCGAAACAGCTTCATGCGAACCCGGACGTGTCGATCTGGGTGGTCAACGCATTTCTGCTGACCGTCGCGATCTGCGTGGTCCCGCTTTCCTCGCTGGCGGACATCATCGGTTACAAGCGCGTGTATCAAGCCGGTCTCGCGCTGTTCACTCTTGCGTCGGTGGGTTGCTCTCTCCCCCGTTCGCTCGAAACGCTGGTTCTGGCGCGCATCTTTCAGGGCGTCGGAGCAGCTTGCATGTGGAGCGTGTCGGCGGCCGTGATGCGGTACACCTATCCGCGCGCGCTGCTCGGCCGGGGAGTCGGACTGAGCGGGATCGTCGTCTTCACGTCCGCGGCCGCGGGGCCGAGCATCGCTTCCGCGATACTGGCTGTTGCCTCATGGCACTGGCTCTTCGCGATCAACATTCCTTTCGGACTCCTGGCCCTGAGCCTCTCCGAGAAGTTCCTGGCACCGGCGGAGGGCACGCGCCATCGATGGGATCTCTGGAGCGCCGTCTTGAATGCGGTGACGGTGACCCTGCTGGTTACCGGTATCGACAGCGTCGGGGAACGCTCTTATCGAGGGGTGGCAATGCTGGAGCTTCTCGGCGCGGTGATTCTCGGCACGCTGATGGTGCGCCGCCAGATCTCACTTCCTGTTCCGATGCTGGCGATCGACTTGTTCGAGCGGCCGATCTTTGCGCTGGCGTCGCTCGCGTCGCTGTGCGCCTTCATGGCGCAGGGGCTCGCGTTCGTGGTTCTGCCCTTTTACTTCGTCGACGTTCTGGGTGTTTCGCAAGTCAAGGCGGGGTTGCTGCTGACCCCTTGGCCGATCGCCGCCGGAGCGATGTCACACATAGCAGGGCGGCTGGCGGATCGACATTCCATCCGCATCTTGGGCACGAGTGGGATGTTGGCGATGAGCGCGGGGCTTCTGCTCCTGGCTCTCGAGCCCGCCAATCCCACCACGCTCGACATCGTCTGGCGAGCAGCGCTCGGCGGCGCCGGTTTTGGTTTCTTTGGAGCACCCAACAACCGGGCGATGGTTGCCAGCGCGCCCCGGGAGCGGAGCGGCGGTGCGGGTGGAATCGCCACCATGTCCCGGCTGCTGGGACAGTCGATTGGCATCTCCGTCGTGGCGGTTATCTTCGGGGTTGCTGCGCATGGTGGCGTCACCCTTCGCGGGGTCAGTGTCGCCTTGCTGTTTGGCGCGGGATTTGCCCTGGTTTCGGCCGCCATCAATACGGCCCGCGTCCCGCACATCCATCCGGACTAGACGCCTAGTCCTCCTTCTCGATCACTCCGCAGGCAATCCTGGCTCCCGCATTGCCCGTCGGGTCGGTCATGTAGTCGTCCGCCTTCTCGTGGACTACGAGCGCGGTGCCGCCCTCATGGAATAGCGAGTGATCCCCATCTTTGAGGGTCACGTGCGCCGCCAGGACGCTGACCTTTGCCTTGCCATCCGCGCCCACGACGAAGTTCGGCAGGTCCCCCGCGTGCATTCCGTCGGGATTGTTCATGCCGTGCTTCTTCATATCCGGATTGAAGTGGCCGCCCGCGGTTGTGAAGCCGGGGGGATCGCACTTGCCCACAGTGTGGATGTGCATTGCGTGCGTGCCGGGCGGCAGGCCGGACAGGGTTGCCTTGATTCGAACTCCGCCGGAGGTCTCCTTCAGCGTGGCCGTCCCAACGCTCTTGCCCGACGCATCGGTCAGATCGGCGTGTGCGGTGATGGTAGCTGGTTGCGCGCAGAGCGCGGACGCAAACAACAGAGCCGGGGCGAAAGCCAGAAACCGGATTTTCATTTTGTTTCCTCCTCAGGTGAGTTGCGAGATCGCTCGGGGCCATTCTCGATCAAGGGTCTGCGAACCGAAGCGGGCGATAGGCAATCTACCATAGGTCCCCGCGCCGCGGCATGCAAATCCCTTTCGCCGCGGAGCATCAAAGTTGTTTTTCCAGCATCTTGACGGCGCCCTCAAGCGCCTGGCGTTGTTTCCAGAAATTCGCCCACAAGTCTCCGACCTTCTTGATGCGGCCCGTTATGGACTTGATGTTCCAGGTGTCCTCGCGCAGTTGCGGATTGAGTTCGTGCGGCGACACAGGCGCTGATACGGGAGCATGCGGGAAGGCGCGCACCGAATAGACCGCGGCAAGAGACTGCCCGCGAGAATTCTGATGCGCGTCGATGTAGATGCTGCCCTGTGGGCGCTTGCTCAGGCTTCGCTCGGTGGTTACCAGCCGCGGATAATCCCGCGCGGTCCACGTCGCCACCAGCTCCACGAACTGCCGGACTTGTTCGTAGGAGTAGCGCGGCTGGATCGGAATGAAGATGTGCAAGCCCGTGGCTCCCGACGTCTTGATGAAGACTTTTAACCGCAGGGCATCAAGCCGCTCGGCCAATCCGCCCGCGAGCTTGACTACGGAAGGGAACCCTGCGCCGGCGGAGGGATCGAGATCGAAGAAAATGTAATCCGGATGTTCCTGGTCGTCGTAGCGGCTCGACCATGGATTGTGGTCGATGCATCCGAGGTTTGTCAGATACAGCAAGGCGGGTAAATCGTTCGCGAGAAAATATCGGATCGTTGCGCCCTTGCGTTCGGACTCAACGGGCGCGGTCTCGATCCATTCGGGTATTCCCTTTCCCGCGTCCTTCTGAAAGAAAGCGTCGCCCTCGATGCCGTTGGGATAACGCCGCAGCACGAGCGGCCTGTCCTTCAGGAACGGCAAGATCAGCGGCGCGATTCTCAGGTAGTGGGCGAGCAGATCTCGCTTCGTGTATCCATCCTGCGGAAAATATACTTTATTGAGATTCGTGAAATGCAGCGTCTTCCCCGCGATTTCGGCGAATACGTCTTCGCGTGAACCGCCCTCGAGTTCTTCGGAAAGCTCTTTCTCGCGAAGCGCGCCCCGCGACGGTCGTGCCAGCACAGTCGCACGCTTCTTCTCGCTCTTCTTGTCGCTGGCTACGCGCGGCTCTTTCGGCATCTCTTTCTCGAAAGTGCACTCCCGCGGTTCATGATCGCCCAGTAGGCCGGCGAATCGAGGCTGCCGGAGATGCCGGCCTTCCGTCCATCCGCCGTACCCGACGCGCACGACCAACTCCGGCTTTACCCAGTACGCCTTCTCGCGCGTCCGCGGCTTTTCGGCAAACGGGCACTTCGAAATCTGCAGCTCGCGCAACTTCGCCGCCAAATTCGCCTGCAGCTCATTCGAGAAGCCGCTCCCGGCGCCGGCGATGAACTCGAGTTTCTTTTCCTCATACAGTCCCACGAGAAGTGCTCCGAAGTGTTCCCGTGATTTTCTCGGATCGGTCCATCCGCCCACGACGGCGTCCAGCTCCCTTTCAAATTTGAACTTCAGCCAGGATCTTGTACGGCCCTGCGGGTAGGCGCCGTGAATCTGCTTGCCGATGATCCCCTCGAGCCCGCGCGCTCGTGCCAACTCGTACAATTCCTGCCCCTTCTCGACTTGATGGTCCGAGTAGCGAAAGATCGAATCCGTGTGGAGAATCTGACGCAGGAATTCCTTGCGCTCGATCAGCGGAACGCTCCGCAAATCGTGGCCGTCGCAATAAAGAATGTCGAAAGCATAATAGACGACTGGAATCTTTTGCATCAGCTCGGCGCTGGGGGACTGAACCGAGAACCGTTCCTGCAGCCGTTGAAAATTGCTGCGACCGTCCTCGTCGAGCGCTACAACTTCTCCGTCGAGCCAAACATCGTGCCCCCCGGCGCGGTCTGGCAGCCCTGCTAATTCCGGATACTCCTGCGTCGTCTCACGCTGCGATCTCGACCAGAGTTTCAGTTTTCGGTCCTTGATGCGCGCGAGCGTTCGCCCGCCGTCCCATTTGATCTCGAAAAGCCAGTCGGGGTCCGAAAATGGCTTTTCCGCGAGAGTCGCCAGGGCAGGGATGATTTGATCCGGCATCGGTGCTCGCTTCGCGCCAGCCGGGAAATCGAGTTTCCCGCGCGCCTTCGGTTCAGTCCCGCGCGCGGCGGCCGCCGCATCCTTCGATTCGGCTTTCGGTCGAGGCCGGATTATTCTTCCGGACAGAACCGATTCGGAATGTTCGGCGATGTTCCAATCGTTCTGCGCTTCCGAGTCGCGATGCTTTATAAGCAGCCAATCCTTGCCGGGCTTGCCGGACTTGCTCCACCGCAGTTTTACGAGCACGAAACTCCCGTTTAGCTTCTGGCCATGCAGCGTGAATTTCAATTCTCCGCGTTCGATCTGCTGGCGCGCCGGCAGCGAACCCTCCGGCTCAAACGTCCCCTCGTCCCAGACAATCACTTCGCCTGCCCCGTAGTTCCCTTTCGGAATGGTGCCCTCAAATTTTGCGTAGTCGAGCGGGTGATCTTCCGTCTGAACCGCAAGCCGCTTGTCGGAGGGATTGAGCGATGGCCCTTTCGGCACGGCCCACGACTTCAGGACGCCGTCCACTTCCAGCCGAAAGTCATAGTGGAGGCGCGTGGCGTGATGCTCCTGCACCACGAAGCGGTCACCGCGGGCTCCCTTGGTGCCGCCTCGCGGTTCCGGCGTTTCTTTGAACTGCCGCTTGCGTCTGTATTCCTCAAGCACCACAGGGGCGATTATATTGGGTTGAGAACGCCGCGCCAGCCGAAAAAAACTGCCGCCTACAGACTTTCCCCGATGTTCCCAGGCGATTTACTTGGGATAATTCAACTGGAGGGCAGCCATGGCATCTTCCACGTGGAAAGGGTTCGTTTCATTCGGGCTCATATCGATTCCGGTCCGGCTCTATGCAGCCGCGCGCAGCGCACGATTTCAGCTTCATCAGCTCCACAAGGAATGCCGCACGCGCCTACGCCAGCCGCTTTTCTGTCCCACTTGCAACCGCGCGGTGGATCGCTCCGAAGTCGTGAAAGGCTTCGAATACGAAGACGGGAAATACGCGCTGATCGAACCCGAGGAAATCAAGAAAATCACGCCCGAATCAGGCCGCACGATGGAGATCCTCGCGTTCGTGAAGAGCTCCGAAATCGATCCCCTGTTTTTCGACTCGTCCTTTTTCCTCGTCGCCGAGGAACAAGGTCGCAAAGCTTACCAGCTGCTCCTGAAAACGCTTGAGGACACCGAACGCGTGGCCATCGCAAAAATCACCATGCATCAACGCGAATACACGGCGTTTATCCGCCCTTACGACCACGGTCTCGCCCTGCACACCATGTACTACGCGAACGAAATCCGTGAAGCACCCGGATACGGCAAGACGGAAAACGTAAAACTGACGGCGCAGGAAATCAAGCTCGCCGAGCAGCTCGTCGAGAGCCTTTCCGAAAAATTCCAGCTCAAGAAATATCACGATGAGTTTCAGGACCGTCTCCATGAGTTGATCGAAGCCAAGAGGAAGGGACACGAGACGGCCGTGGAAACTTCCCATGCGCGCAGGGCTCCCGTTATCGACATGATGTCGGCGCTGAAAAAGAGCCTCGAGAAGTCCGCGGCAGCTCACAAGCATCCGGCTCCATCCCGCGGGGCGTCCCATAGGGGCACAGCTCGCCGCGCAAGCTGATTCGACAAAGCTCGATTTTTGATTGTGTTAGCTGGCGGTCGTTTCACGCCGCCCGGCTGGTGCACGTCTCCTGCAAACATTATGAAATCATTATGCCCCGCTTATTTGTTCCTTAGGCCCGGCTGGTAGCCTCAGTTTCGGCTCGGCGTCGCAGAGAGGAGAATGAATACCCCAAGGCGCCGTGCCGAAGGAGAACTAAAATGACAGCGTTCTTCATCGCCATCGTGCTTGTGCCGGCGTGCGCGTTCTATCTGTACGTCCTCAAGCAGTTCTGGCGTGAAATGGCACAACTGCGATCCGTTCGTGCCCGGCACGCCACGCTTGTGACATTGACATCTTCGGATACAAGCCCGATTCTTCAGCTGGAATCGCCTGAGGTAGGCCCCGTGCCTGTCATTCCGATTCGGAGTGCCCGTTTCGTGGCCGAGGCCATCGAGCGGCGCCGCGCCAGCTAGCTTCGAAAGGGAGTGTTTGAGATGCAAGATCTTATTTTTGTGGCTTGCACGATTGGTTTCTTCGTTGTGGCGGTCGCGTATGTCTGGGCGTGCGACCGGCTGAAGTAAGGGCAAGGAGCGACATTCGATGCTTGGCAACATCATTCTTCTTGGAATCAGCGTTTTGACCGGCGTCTATCTGCTGGCGGCGTTGCTCTGGCCGGAGAGGTTCTGACAATGACGGCAAATGGCTGGCTGCAAATCGGGCTCTTCTTCGTAGTGCTGCTGGCGGTCACTAAGCCGCTGGGTGTCTTCATGACCCGAGTGTTTTCTGGCGAGAAGACCTTTCTCGATCCTGTCCTGCGCCCGATTGAGCGGTTGCTCTATCGCGTCTGCGGCATTGACGAGAAGAGCGAAATGGACTGGAAGGAATACGCCATCTCGATGCTGCTCTTCAGCGCCGTCAGCATGGCTCTGCTTTACCTGATCGAGCGCATCCAGGGGCTGAAATGGATGCCCTGGAACCCACAGCACTTCGCCGGGGTCGAGCCTCATCTTGCGTTCAACACCGCTGCCTCCTTCACCACGAATACGAACTGGCAGAACTACGGCGGCGAATCCACCATGAGTTATTTCACGCAAATGGCCGGGCTCGCCTATCACAACTTCGTGTCCGCCGGCGTCGGCATCGCCCTCGCCATCGCGGTCATTCGCGGCATCGCGCGGAAAGAATCGAAAACGATCGGCAACTTTTGGGTCGATGTCACGCGATGCATGCTGTGGGTTCTGCTTCCCGCGTGTCTGGTGATCGCGCTGATTTTCGTGTCGCAGGGCATGGTTCAGAACCTGAGGCCCTACGACACAGCGAAGTTCCTCAACCCGCAGACGGCGCAGGTCACTGGCGCCGACGGCAAGACGACCACCCACACGGTCACCGACCAGGTGATCGCCCAGGGACCGTTCGCCTCTCAGGAAGCGATCAAGATTTTGGGAACGAACGGCGGCGGCCCCTTCAACGCCAATAGCTCCCATCCCTTCGAAAACCCGAATCCTCTGACCGATTTCATGCAGATTGTGATGATGCTCTCCCTGGGATCGGGTCTCACGTACACACTCGGCCGGATGACCGGTTCGCAGCGTCACGGCTGGGCGGTGTGGGCCGCCATGGCGATTTTGTGCTTGGCGGGCGTCACCGTTGCCTACTCAATGGAGGCTCGCGGCAACCCGCTGTTGCACGGCATTGACCAGCACACGACCGCCATGCAGCCGGGCGGCAACATGGAGGGCAAGGAAGTCCGCTTCGGGATTGCTTCCACGGCGCTTTTCGCAACGACGACAACCGACGCGAGTTGCGGTGCGGTCAACGGCATGCACGACTCGTTCACTCCACTCGGCGGCATGGTTCCGCTGGTCAACATCATGATTGGTGAAGTCATTTTCGGCGGTGTAGGTGCGGGTCTCTACGGCATCGTCGTTTTCATTATCCTTTCGGTCTTCATCGCCGGCTTGATGGTGGGCCGCACGCCGGAATATCTCGGCAAAAAGATCGAAGCCTTTGACGTAAAGATGGCGATGCTGACGGTGCTCATCTTCTGTCTTATCGTTCTCGGCCTGACCGGCGTCTCCGTCGTTTCCGCAGCTGGCACGTCGTCCATCTCGAATCCTGGCCCGCACGGGCTGTCGCAGATCTTGTACGCCTACACGTCCCAGGCTGGCAACAACGGCTCGGCGTTCGCCGGTCTGAATGGGAATACACCCTGGTACAACATCAGTGGCGCCTTCGATATGTTGTTCGGGAGGTTCTTCATGGTGATTCCGGTGCTCGCGATAGCCGGCAATTTGGCGCGGAAGAAGATCGTGCCGGAGTCGGCCGGCACCTTCCCGGTGACGACGCCTCTGTTCACGTTCCTGCTCGTCTCCGTCATCTTGGTCGTCAGCGCACTTACATTTTTCCCGGCGCTCAGTCTGGGACCGATTCTCGAGCACCTGCTGATGCATGCCGGAAGGGTTTTCTGAGGCCGCCATGAACACACGAGAATCGAGAAAATCGCTTTGGACCTGGGGAATCGTCGTCGGCGCGGTGCGCGATTCCTTCATCAAGCTCAACCCGCGCACGCTGATGAAGAACCCCGTGATGTTCGTGGTCGAAATCGGCTCGGTGGTCACGAGCTACGATCTGCTGCGCGATCATCTCAAACACCTGCCCGGCTTCGGCTTTGAGCTTCAGATCACGCTCTGGCTGTGGTTCACGGTTCTCTTTGCGAATTTCGCCGAAGCCATGGCCGAAGGCCGCGGGAAGGCCCAGGCCGACACGCTCCGCAAGGCGCGCGCGGAGACGATGGCCCACCGCATCAAGACGGGCGGCGGAATCGAGGAGGTGACCGGCTCGAAGCTGCGTGCCGGCGACCTCGTAAAAGTCGCCGCGGGCGAATTCATCCCCGGCGATGGCGAAGTAGTCGAGGGCGTCGCGTCCGTCGACGAGTCCGCCATCACCGGCGAATCCGCGCCGGTAATTCGGGAATCGGGCGGCGACCGTTCGGCAGTCACCGGCGGCACCCGCGTGCTTTCCGACGAGATCATTGTGAAGATCACCTCGAATCCGGGCGAGACGTTTCTCGATCGCATGATCAAGCTCGTCGAAGGAGCCGAACGCCAGAAGACGCCAAACGAAATCGCGCTCAATATTCTTCTCGCCGGTCTGACGATCATCTTCCTTCTCGCGGTCGTCACCCTCCAGCCCATGGCCATTTACTCCGGATCGCCCCAGTCCGTCTTCGTCCTCATCTCGCTCCTCGTCTGCCTGATTCCGACGACGATCGGAGGCCTGCTTTCGGCCATCGGCATCGCCGGAATGGATCGCGTCGTTCAGCGCAACGTGCTCGCGATGTCCGGGCGCGCCGTCGAAGCGGCGGGCGACGTGGATACTCTGCTCCTCGACAAAACCGGCACGATCACCCTCGGCAACCGCCGCGCGACGGAATTCATTCCTGCGCCGGACGTCACCGAAGCCGAACTCGCCGACGCAGCTCAGCTGGCTTCGCTGTCGGATGAAACACCCGAAGGCCGGTCAATCGTGGTGCTGGCGAAAGAGAAGTACAACCTGCGCGGACGCGAACTTTCGGCCTACGCGGCGAATTTCATCCCGTTTTCCGCCGTCACGCGAATGTCCGGCGTGGATCTCGACGGGCGCGAAATCCGAAAGGGCGCCTTCGACGCCATCGTGCAGCACTGCTTGCAGAACGGCCACAACGTCCCGGCGCAAGTCGAGGAAGCCGTCAAGACGATTTCGAATGCTGGCGGCACTCCGCTCCTTGTGGCTGAAGACCGCCGCATTCTTGGGACCATCTACCTGAAGGACATCATCAAGGGTGGCATGCGCGATCGGTTCGATCAATTGCGCGCCATGGGCATTCGCACCGTCATGATCACCGGAGATAACCCGCTCACCGCCGCCGCCATCGCCCGCGAGGCGGGCCTCGACGATTTCCTCGCCCAGGCCAAGCCCGAGGACAAGCTAGCCCTCATTCGTCAGGAGCAGGCGAAGGGCAAGCTGGTTGCCATGACCGGGGACGGCACCAACGACGCACCCGCACTCGCGCAGGCCGACGTGGGCCTGGCGATGAACGCCGGCACCCAGGCCGCCAAGGAAGCCGGCAACATGGTGGACCTCGACTCGAATCCGACAAAACTGATCGAAGTCGTCGAAATCGGCAAGCAGCTCCTGATCACGCGCGGCGCGCTGACTACTTTCTCGGTGGCGAATGACGTGGCGAAATACTTCGCGATCATCCCCGCGATGTTCGCCGGAGCTTTTCCGCAGCTGAACATCCTCAACGTCATGGCCCTGAAAACGCCGCAATCGGCGATTCTCTCGGCCGTGATCTTCAACGCGCTGATCATCATCGCGCTCGTTCCGCTGGCGCTGCGCGGCGTGCGCTACCGCCCATTGGGCGCCTCAGCGCTCTTGCGATGGAACCTGCTCGTCTACGGTGTGGGCGGTATCATCGCGCCGTTCATTGGAATCAAGCTGATCGACCTGATCATTACTCATGTCGGCTGGGCGTGAGGCTCATATGAAAAAAAATCTTCTCATTTCGATTTGGTTTACGCTGGCGACGACGGTGTTGTTCGGGATCATCTACCCTCTGGTCGTCACGGGACTGGCGCAGGTAATGTTCCCCAAACAGGCAAATGGTGAGTTGATTGTGCAGAACGGCAAGCTCGTCGGCTCACACCTGATGGGGCAGCCGTTCACCGCGCCAGGGTACTTCTGGTCGCGGCCATCTGCGGCAGGCAGCGCGGGATACGATCCAACCGCTTCAGGAGGATCGAATTTCGGCCCCACGAACAAGATGCTGATCGATCGCGTGAACGCCAGCGTCCAGCAGCTCCAGCCCACAAATCCGAACACGCCCATTCCCGCGGACCTCGTGACCACATCCGGGTCCGGCCTCGATCCTGATATTTCTCCCGCCTCGGCGGACTTTCAAGTTCCGCGCGTTGCCAAGGAGCGCGGCATGAGCGAGCAGGATGTCCGTGCGCTCGTCGCAAAGCACACAAAAGGCCGCCAGTGGGGTTTCCTCGGCGAGCCTCGCGTGAATGTCCTCGACCTCAACCTTGACCTCGACGCTGCCCACCCAATGCACTAATCGGGCCGCCCCGGCCCTACGCTTTTCCGGTGACCGGGTGCGAATAGTGAAAGGGAATGACGAACGTGTGTGGCCACGCGGCTCGCGGGTCACCGAAAATTTCGTCCGGGCCGACCGGATCATCCGGGAACGTCTTCGCGGAACCTCCCACAGGATGCGCCTGCTGGTTCGCCCAGCCGGTTTCGTAATCGGCCTGCAAAGTCAGGTCGTAGTTCAGCACTTTGATTTTCCAGACGCCCACCTCTTTCACATATTCGTTCTCGTAGACACCCGCCTCCCACCACTGCCGCGGCAGCCCCGGGCGCGGCACGTCCCGGCTCACGTGAAAACCTCCCAGCAAGAAGCAGCGAAAGCGTCCTTTCGCCGTCATCCCGTCCGGGGCCACGTCCACAATGTCCTGCAACTGCATGTGGTCCAACAGAAGGCCATCGACTGGTCCATTGAGGCCGCCGGTAAACACGGGCTTGAAGCGCCCGCAATACAATCGCCGCGCTCCGGCTTTCCCTCGATAGATGCCGCCCATGAAGCGCACCTCGCATCGATCCGAGAACAGATCGACAACTTCGTCGTAAAGGCCTTTGTCCATGTAATAGCCGTATTTGAAGTGGAGGCTCCGGACGGCCTGCGTGTCCTCCAGGAGGCTCACTCTCTGCAAGAGCCGCTCGTACTTCTCCTCGAGTTCTCGGACTCTATCTTCGGCGGACATTCGCGTCTCCTTTTAGCTTGGTATCGTCCGGGGGGAACAAAACTCTCGGGAACTGTGGCGATCGCCGCTAGCTTCGCTTCGACTGCAGGTGGTGGTACCCGAATTCCTTGCGCGCCTCATCAAGGCGTTTGCCGCCTCGCACGGCGTTTCGGATCGCTTCTTCAGCCGTCGCAATCCCCTCGGCTGTGGCCAGCACCTCGGGTTCGTGCTGCCGCGGGATCACGATTACTCCATCGGCATCGCCGCGCAGGAGGTCGCCCGGCGCGACGCGCGCGTCGCCGATATCTACCGTAATTTCCGTCGCATCAAGTTGCACGCGATCTTTTCCCGTGCGCATCGAGTAGCTCCGGCTGAAAACGGGATAGCCGAGTTCCAGGCAAACGGCTGTATCGCGGCACGCGCCGTCAATTACCGTGCCCGCAATTCCCCGCCGGTGCGCGATTTCGGTCAGGATGTCCCCCCAGACCGTGGCGTTCTCGCGCCCGCCGTTGTCGATCGCGATCACGGAACCCGGTGCGACATCATCGATGAACTCGCCGACCGTGCCGGCTGGTTTCCCGACGGGACGATAGAGCATCGTGAACGCTCGGCCGGTCAGGCGAAAGCGTGGATCGCGCGGCTTGATGTTCAGGCATTGGCCGGCGATCCCGAGCCGATCGAGCGCGTCGCTGATGGTGGCTGTGTCGAGCTTGCTTGCGCGCTCGACCGATGGGTCCTGGCTGGGCAAGGAAGTTCCTCAGCTCTTCAGCATGTCTTCGTAGTTGGCGCCCATCACCTCGGTGATGGGCTTGCCTTCGCGCAGCGCCTGCGCCATCGCTGCCTCGCGCGCAAAGATACTCTCTGCTGTGGCCAGGACTCGTTCGATATTTTCCGCGGAGATGAAGATCACGCCGCTGCCGTCGGCAATGGCGTAATCACCCGGTTTCACTTCTACTTTTCCGACTGTGATCGGCTCGTTGGTGGCAAGCTCAACGATGCGTCCCCGCGCGGTGAATGTCGTCACGCCGCTCCCAAACACCGGGAAATCATGCTGGCGCGCCTCGTCGATGTCCCTCACGGGACCGTCGGCGATCACGCCGGCAACCCCTCGCAGTTTCGCGCCCAGAGTGAGGATGCCGCCCCAACTGGCGGCGTTCATTCCGCTATGTTGCTCGACCACGATGATGTCTCCGGGCTGGGCCGCTTCGATCGCGGTGGTGCTCACGTGGCGAGGTTTTCCCGGCGGAGCCTGGCCAACGCCCAGTTTCACAGTCAGGATGCGGCCTGCGATCCGCCGCGAGGAAGCGAGCTGCGAAAGTCCCGTCACCTGACCTGCCAGACGGAGCTTGTCGAGCGCATCCGAGACTGCGCAGCAATCGACGCGCTTCAGCCGCGCAACAAAATCGCTCGCCGCCGCGCCCGCGCTCATTCGCTCTCGCTCCGCATCTTCATTGCCAGTAAACGAAGCCCATGGCGTTGCCGGTTCCCGCCTCGGTGCGATAGCACGGCACGTAATCCACCAGATTCATCTTCTTCCCCAACGCGTTCATGCCCACCGACAAAGGCATCCAGTTCCGGACCTCGCAGGTATTGCCCAGCAGATAGCTCTCGGGTATCGCCGCCAGCGCGCCTTCGTCCTGCGTTTGCATAGCTTTCAACACGCGCTGGTCGAGATCCTCATCGATCACGAAGTGCGTCAGCCCGCCCGAGGCAAACACCGCCACCTTGGCGTCTTCCTTCCAACTCTCGATGGCCTTCATCAAGGCGCGCCCAAACTTCAGGCACCGTCCGATTTTCGGCCGATTGTTCGGAATGCCCGCATTCAGGAAGACGGGGACGCTCGGCGGCGGATTGTCCACCATGATCCGACGGTAGAGAAAGCCGAACGCGTGGGGTACCCCATGGTCGTGTCCATTAACTTTCGGCAGCTTGGACGACTCCGACACGTCGAATTCCTGATCCATGAAGGAATTCACCAGATGCACCG
The DNA here is from genome assembly GCA_963813045.1 of uncultured Acidobacteriota bacterium. Lineage (GTDB taxonomy): Bacteria > Acidobacteriota > Terriglobia > Acidiferrales > UBA7541 > Palsa-295. The sequence goes on along the minus strand of CAWEXR010000030.1, from coordinate 59,053 downwards.
CAAGATCGGAGGCTCCGGGGTACACGGCACCGCCCGGAGGACAGTGTCCGATTTCCGCGATGGCGATTCCCGGCGGAAATTTCGCCTTTGCTTCTTCCGTCTCCGGAATATTCTCCAGCTTGCTTCCTGTGTACACCAGAAACGCCGGCGTATTGTCGTCCGTGAAGAGTTCGCGCTGATCGTTGCCGATGAGCACCACCGCATCCGGCTTGACCTCGGCAAATTTCGCGGCCAATTTGTCCAGCGCGCGCTGGCACGCGTCGTAGCGCTTCTTGCGCTCCTCGGGAGTGATGGCGGCCGCGAAACCCGGCTGGCGCGCCGCCAGCAGCTTTGGAAAGTCGTAGGCTTCGCCGCGGTAGAAGTGCTTCGGATTCTTCCGGTCCGCGTCTCCGCGCAAGTGCCACATGTCCGGCGGCGTCGAGAGCATGGGCCCGTGCGACGAGCCCATACCGAGTACGATCTTTGCCATAACCGATTCCCTCCATCCATCCAGCGGCCTTCACCACCAGCCTGAAATCACGCGAGCTGTCATTCCGAGCGCGCCTTTTGCGCGAGGAATCTCTCTTCGATTTAGCCCCACACGCGGCGCGCTGTTTCGGCGACAAGCCGCATCTTGGCCCATTCCTCGTCTTCGGTGAGCAAATTCCCTTCCATCGTTGATGCGAAGCCGCACTGCGGGCTGAGTGCGAGATTTTCGAGCGGCACATGCTTCGCCGCCTCGTGGATGCGCTTGACGATTTCGTCCCCGCTCTCCAGTTTCGCGACCTTCGAACTGATCAGTCCGAGCACCACGCTCTTGTTCTTCGGAACGAAACGGAGCGGCTCGAATGTGCCCGACCGTTCGTCCTCGTATTCCAGAAGGAAGCGGTCCACGTCCATCGTTCCGAACAGCTTCTCGGCGACGGGATCGTACCCGCCTTGCGCGTACCAGTGGCTCCGGCTGTTGCCCCGGCAAAGATGTATCCCCAGCGTGACGCCGGGCCGCCGCGCCACCGCGAAACACGCGTTGTCGGCACGGATCGATTCATCGAGGAATGCGTCCGGCTCGACCTTCATCTCGGTGCGAATCCACTCCCGCCATTTCGGGTCCATGTAGTAGCTGTATCGCGGTGCGTCGATCTGGATGTACTTCACGCCTTCGGCCGCAAGCCTCGCCAGCTCCGCCTTCATGATCTCGACGATGTCCCACAGCAGCGCGGAGTGATCCTTGTAGGCCCTCTCGGTTCTGCCCGCCTTGAACGAGATTGCCGGAAACTGCGTGGCGCTTGGCAGTGTCATCTTGATGTCGCCCGGGCTGTGCTGCTTCAGGAAAGGCAGTTCGTGCCCGGTCAGCGGTCGCACCGCTCGAAGCTTTTCGACCACGACACCAGCTACTCTGCCCGCGGGATCCTGAGGGACCCGGTCCCACCGAGCCTCCGGGGACGGCGGTGTTCCAGCTTCGCGCCAAGCCGTCGCCGAAATCGAATCCTTCGACTGCGTCGGTGAAATCGCCCATGAAGTTCGACCGGCGGAACTCGCCGTCGGTGAAGATGTCGAAACCCAATTCCTTCTGCTTGGCGAGCACGCGCAAAATCGCGCGGTCCTCGATCTCCCGGAGGTGCTCCGCGTCTTTGGCGCCCCGCGCTTCCAGCAACTCCGGCGGACGCAGAAAACTCCCCACGTGGTCGGCTCGGTACGATGCGTGCATTTTCCAGTTCCCTTTTCTGGTTTGAGCCGGAACGTCTGTCTAAGACCGCGGCTCCCCGGCGGTTTTCGCGTCTACGCTCAACCGGAACAGCTTTTTCGCGTTGTCTTCGAAGATCGTCTTCTTGTCCGCCGCGCTTAGCCAGTCGAAAGTGTCGATGTAGGCCTTCACGTCGTCCATCCACTTCCCAGTCTTCGGGTCTTTCGCGGTGCCCACGCCGGGACGCTCCGTGCCAAAGAGGCAGCGGTCCGCGCCGACGGTCTTGATCAGGAGTTCAAGGCCGAGCGCGGTGTACAACACGGTATCGAAGTACAAGCGGCGCAGCCCGTCGTAAAAGGTGTCTCCCCCGCGCCTCAGCGATGGCGCCTGAAAACGCCCGAAGTGGTACGGCACCGCTCCGCCGCCGTGCGAAACCACGATCTTCAGCTTCGGAAAATCCTTGAACACGCGCGAATTCGCGAGCGAAACAACCGCGATCGTCTCTTCGTTGATGAAGTGCGTCGAGTAGCTGTGCCGGATCGACCGGCACCCCGCGCCGTGAACGTAGCCGGGCACATCGAGTTCGACGAGCTTCTCGTAGAGCGGATACCAGTATTCGTCGCCGAGCGCGGGCACGTCGTAGTTCGAGGCCTCGCTCGGGTCGGGATTGAGCAGGCATCCCACGAACCCGAATCCCTTCACGCAGCGCTCCAGCTCGGGAATGCAGTTCTTCGGGCTTGCATCGGGCGACTGCGGCAGACCGCACACGCCCTTGAAAACGTTCGGGAAAAGACGGCACTGTTGCGCCACCAGATTGTTGCACTCCTCGATGAACCACTGCGATACCTTCGCTGGCTTCTCGGCCATCATCATCTGGTACGGCCGCGGCGAAAGGAGCTGTAAGTCCGTGCCGACCTCTTTCAACAATCCGAAATGCGACTTGCCTGTGTTGAAAGTGGGCTCGTTCAGAAACGCGATCATCTCGTCGTCGCTGATCTCCACTTTCCCGCGGCCGTGCGATCCGCGGTGCGACAGTATGTTTGCCTTATAGACGTACAGTGAATCAGGCGCCGTCAAATGACCGTGAACGTCGATTACCATGGCTTGTCCTCCCGCCTCTGCGCGTTACACCATGACACAAATCGCAACCAGCCCGCCGCGCCGCCCATCATGTTCACTCAAAACCTTGGGCGCAATCGTTGTTCTTATCCTCTAACAAGGCTGATGTCAACCGAATCGGAAGCTCCGACTTTGACTTTCAATGAAGACATGTTATAGACCCCGTGCCGGCAGGCGCCCGCCATGAACGGACCGCCTGCTTGGGGAGAAGATGCAGGATACAGCAAGAAATCCGATCGCGGACGGCGCATCCCCCAGGGGCCGGGCGACCGCGTACTACGTCCTGGTGATGCTGACGGTCATCTACTCCCTCAACTTCCTCGACCGTACCGTCATCACCATCCTCATCGACCCGATCAAGCATGAATACCATTTGTCCGATGCGGTAATGGGTTTCATCTCCGGCTTCGGCTTCGTGATTTTCTATTCGATTCTCGCCGCGCCGGTCGCGCGCTGGGCCGACCGCGGCAACCGCCGGTCGATCATCACATACGGATTGATCCTGTGGAGCGGCATGACCGCGCTCGCCGGCATCGCTCGCAACGCGCTGCAACTCACGCTTTCGCGATTCGGCGTCGGCGTCGGCGAGGCCGCGGGCACCGCGCCTTCATCCTCGATGATCTCCGATCTTTTCCCCGGCGGCAGACGATCCAGCGCAATGGCGGTCTATCAGTTGGGTCCGGTGTTCGGCGGATTCCTCGGCGCCTTCATCGGCGGCTGGGTGAACCAGTACTACGGATGGCATGACGCGTTTCTCGTGGCGGGCATCCCCGGCTTGCTCGTCGCCGTCCTCTTCCGCCTCACCGTCAAGGAACCCGCTCGCGGCGCTTCGGAACAGAAGAAAGTGAGCACCGGCCAACAGAATCTGCGCGAGACGTTCCGCTTCATGCTGAGCCAGCGCTGCTACATGCTGCTGCTCGTGGGATTCTGCTTCACGACCTTCACCCAGTTCGGTTTTGGCACCTGGACCGCGCCGTTCCTCGGCAGAATCCATCATCTCAGCAGCAAGGAAATCGGTACCTACATCGGCACGGTGCGGGCAGTCGCCGGATTGGTGGGCACGCTTATCGGCGGCTATCTTTCGGATTGGGCGGGACGCAAAGACGTTCGCTGGAGAATCTACGTCTCCGCGATCTGCTCGATCCTCGCGTTTCCGGGCGTACTCCTCTTTGTCTTCTCCCGCAGCCTGTTCTGGTGCATTGTCGGCTTCACTATCGTCTCGGCGATGTCGCCGGTGCACGTAGGTCCGATCGTCGCCGCTGCTCATTCCGTCGTCAAAGTCGGCATGCGCGCGTTCGCCACGTCGGTCATGTACCTCATCTCGGAGCTAATCGGCCTCGGCCTGGGCCCGTTCCTGATCGGCGTCTTCAACGACCACTACGGCCACCGATTCGGCGTCGACGTGATCCGCTACTCGATGTCCACCGCCGCCGCCACGACGCTGATCGGCGGGCTGATTTTCGTGGTTGCCGCGCAGTTTCTCCAGCGCAACATGGCCCGCGCCGCCTCTGATTGACGCCCGCTTTCGCCGAGCGGCTGCACGCGCTAGAATTGATATTCGGATCGGGCACGTGCTAGATTGCCCGGTCAAGATTGGCAGCGGGGCGCGATCGGGTGGGGGCCATGGTTGATAAGACTCTTGCAACATGCCAAGAAGCGGTGGCGAACGTGTTTGACGGCGCCACCATTCTGCTCGGCGGTTTTGGCGATCCCGGCCTGCCGGGACAACTTCTCGAGGCACTTCGGCTGCAGGGCGCAAAGAACCTCACCGTCGTCCACAACGGCTCCGGCGGCGGCACTCACTCTCTCGGCGGCCTGATACATGACGGGCGCGTTCGCAAGCTCATCGCCTCTTTCCCCAACAATCCCGGCAACACCTCTTTTCAAGAGCGCTACCTCAAGGGCGAGATCGAACTCGAACTCGTGCCGCAGGGCACTCTGGCCGAGCGGATTCGCGCCGCGGGCGCCGGCCTCGGCGGATTTTTCACGCCGACCGGCGCGGGAACGGAACTCGCTGCCGGCAAGGAGTCCCGCGTCATCGACGGACGCGAATATGTCTTCGAGAAAGCACTTCGAGCCGACTTTGCATTCGTGCGGGCCTATCGCGGCGACCGCCTCGGCAATCTGAACTATCGCATGGCCATGCGCAATTTCAACGTGCCCATGGCGACAGCGGCCAAGTTTGTGGCCGCCGAGGTCGACGAGCTTGTGCCCGTCGGCTCGATTGACCCGGAGGACGTTCACACGCCGGGGATTTTTGTCGATCGCGTCGTCGAAGTTGTACGTCATCCCAAATACCTGGAAATCACCACGGAGGGAAGGTAGCAATGCCGTTGACACGGGAAGGTATCGCGTATCGCGTGGCGTGCGATTTGCCGGAGGGCAGCTACGTCAATCTCGGGATCGGCATCCCGACCCTCGTTTCGAGCTACGTGCCGAACGACCGGGAGGTCTTTTTTCACAGCGAAAATGGAATCCTCGGGATGGGGCCTTTGGCGAAGCCGGGTCACGAAGATCCCGACCTGGTCAACGCCGGAAAGCAGTACGTCACGCTGCTCCCTGGCGCGAGCGTTTTCGACCATCCGACCTCGTTCTCGATGATTCGCGGCGGCCACGTTACCCACGCCGTGCTCGGCGCGCTCGAAGTCGCGGCGAATGGCGATGTGGCCAACTGGCGCACGCCCGGCGAAAAAGTTCCCGGTGTCGGCGGAGCGATGGATCTCGCCTTCGGCGTCCAGAACGTTATGGTCACGATGACGCACGTCACGAATAAGGGCAAACCGAAAATCGTGAATAAGTGCAGCCTGCCGCTGACGGCTCCCCGTGCCGTGAAGCACATCTACACGGATATGGCCGTGATCGACGTCACGCCGGATGGGCTTGTTCTCCGCGAATTCGCGCCGGGGCTCACTGCCGCCGCCGTGCAGTCGATCACGGAAGCCCCCTTGCGCGTCGCGCCCGGCTGCAGGGAAATGAGCGTCCCGGCCGCTTTTCTGGCCGCTCAACCCACGGCCAAAGTAGGAACCTGATTCAGGAGGCTGCGTTTGCTCAAAGCCATCGACATGCACGCGCACATCCAGACGGGCGAGCGCGCCAAGCAGGGCTGGCCCTCGGCCGCCAAGACCGGCCTCCCGATCAGCACCGGCAAGTGGCGCTCCGATCCGGACGGCATGGCCGAGATGTACCAGAGCCTGGAGATGATGGCCGTCATCTTCGACGTGGATGGCGAAACCCGCAGCGGCGTGAAGATCGACAACGGCGAGACGGCCGCGTGGGTGAAGAAGTATCCCAACACGTTCATCGGCTTTGGCAGCGTCGATCCGTGGAAAGGAAAGGTCGCGGTCAATGAAGTGCAGCGCTGCGCGGACATGGGCCTGCGCGGGATGAAGTTCCAGCAGGCCGCGCAGGGATTCGACCCCACGAACGAGCGTTTCTTCCCGATCTACGAAGCGATCACGCGCCTGAACCTTCCTGTGATTTTTCACACCGGCACGACGGCCGTCGCGGCCGGCTTGCCCGGCGGAAAAGGGATCATCCTCGAGTACTGCAAGCCGATTCCTTACATCGACAATCTGGCGGCGCGCTTTCCGGAGATGCGCATCATCATGGCGCATCCGGCGTGGCCCTGGCATGACGATCAGCTCGCCGTGCTGCGCCACAAGGGCAACACCTACATGGACCTTTCCGGCTGGGCGCCGAAATACTTCCCTGCCTCCACCGTCCACAACATCAACACGCTGGTGCAGGACAAGGCTTTCTTCGGCACCGACTTCCCGATGATGACTCCGGAGCGCTGGCTCGGCGAATTCGCGGAATTGCCGCTGAAGGATTCTGTCCGGCCGAAGATTCTGTTGCTCAATGCCGCCAAGTTTCTTGGCATTGAACTGCCCGCCACCCAGACCGCGGACTGAAGTTGCATCGATCGTAGCTTCTGTTTGCCGCGTTTGATAACGAATCGGCCAATCGCTATTCAGAAGCCTCTGTCATGAACGGTCCTTTAGTAGGATGCGGAAAAACGGAAGGGCGGCAAAGCCGCGCTAGTCGAATCTTTCGACAAGGCTTCCCCCTGCCGAACACCACCCGTGCAGCTTGACACATAGCTCGGACTCTGATATATCGGACTCCGACTATGAAAGACGACGTGAAATCCTTGCTGCCGTTGGCGCCCGCCGCCCTGCATATCCTTGCCGCCCTTGCGAGCGAGGACAGGCACGGCTACGGGATCATGCAAGAGGTATTCCGCCAATCCCAGGGTCATTACAAGCTGGGGCCCGGCACGCTATATGACAATCTTGAGAAGCTGATCGATCGAGGGCTCGTCGACGATGCGCCTCGCCGGTCCGCGAAGGAAGACCCGCGTCGGCACTATTACCGCCTCACCGCGTTCGGGCGCCGCGTTCTATCGGCGGACCTGGAACGCCTGAGCGCCGTGGTTAAGATGGCCACTCTACGCAAATCCGAAGCGGAACCGCGAAGATCATGAAACGATTCTTTTACCAGATTTTGATCGGTTCGCATCCGCGGCGCTTTCGAGAGCGATTCGGGGACGAGATGCTGTACATTTTCGACGAATCGGCCGGCGATGCCAGCCTCGGGCTGTTGGCCGACGGCTTCCTTTCGCTGGTTCGCCAGCGCATCGTGCGCTCGAATCTCTGGAAATTAGGAGTGGGCGCGGCAGTCAGCACACTGCTTCTATTCGTCTGGGCCTATTCGTTCGCGCGTTCCGTGGAAGCCTCGATGAGGCGAGGTGCCGAGCAGCATTCGGCTTTTGAAGCGAAATCATCAAGAGCAGAAGCGCCGCTCGACAGGGAAGTCTTTTCCCGGGACGCTGCGTCGGCCGTGGCAATACTCGCTGAGATCCGGGAAAAAGAGAACCGCGGCCGAGCTTCGCAGCAACATCCCGCGCCGCACATGAAGCCCGGCAACCCCGGGCGCGAGAGCCGCACGCAGGACTGAATATGAATTCTGTTGCCGCGGCTTCAAACCGACGCGGGCCTTACGCGCGTGGCGCGATCAAAACGCTCTGTCTAGTTATCCTCTCAGTCGGGTTCGCGTGCGCGGCTCCTCAAACCGGCAACGCTACACCAGAGGACGCCAATGCCGCGATCATCCAGGCCTTCGACACTCACTCCATCGTTATGTTCGGCGAGGTGCACGCGAACAAGCAGGAGTACGATTTCCTACGAGCGCTGGTCTCTTCGCCTCAGTTCGCCGAAAAGGTGGACGACATCGTCCTCGAGTATGGGAACTCCCTGTATCAGGGGACAGTCGACCGGTACGTTGCAGGAGAGGACGTGCCGATCGAGGAAGTGCAAAAAGCCTGGCGAAATACGATGGCGCTCGGTCCTGTCTCGCCAGTCTATCCGTCGCTTTACGAAGCCGTGCGCCAGGCGAATCGTCAGAGACCCGACAAACGCCCCATCCGAATTCTCCTCGGTGATCCGTATATCGACTGGGATAAGGTGAAGAGCCGCGAGGATGTGGGGCCCTACCTCGCGCATCGCGACGAATTCTATGCCAGCGTGGTGAAGGACGAGATACTTGCCAAACATCATCGAGCGCTATTGATCGCCGGATGGCCGCACTTCGCTCGCCCTCCAGCAGGTCCGGGATACATCGAGAAGGAAATTCGCGCAGCCGGCGGTAGCACGTTCGTGATCCTATTCGGCGCGAACGTCGTCGGCGGCTACGAGGACTTGGACAAACGGTTCGACGCGTGGAAGCTTCCGGCGCTGATGCCTCTGGCAGACACCTGGGTCGGCGACTTGCCCGCCATGCCTGTTTTATCGGGTGGAACCGTGCCCGCTGGCCCCGATCCGCTGCAGCTGAAGGATATCGCCGATGCGTTGCTCTATCTTGGACCGCGCGACAGCCTCACCATGGTTCTGATGTCGCGAGCCGACCTTGAAGGCACACCGTACGGACGTGAAATGAATCGCCGCCTCGAAATCCTCTTTGGCCAGCCGCCGGGTCCTTTTCCTGAAACACGCGAGGCGCCGCAATTTCCGCGTGGTTCCGGTGGGCCCCCTCCACCCCTGCCGCCTCCACCGAAAAGCATCAACGATCCTCTGCCGCCGCGGCCGCACTGAGGCAGGCGCCTGATACCGCATCGCGACACCTCATTACGGAGTGCTTGTTTAGTTCCCGCTAGATCTAGTCGCCGAATCTTTCGGCGGCACGGGCTTTCGCTTTTGCGGCTTCCTCTTCGCGGTTTTTCGGGCGCGCGGTGGTTTCGAGCGACTGAAGAAGATGAATCGAGATGTGCGCGATTTCGTCGACGGCGCGAGAGAACGCGGGTTCATTGGCGTTCGACGGCTTGTTGAATCCGGTGATTTTTCGCACGAACTGGAGAGAGGCGGCGCGGACCTTGTCCGGGGTGACGGGCAGATCGAAATTGAAGAGCGTTTCAAATGAACACCACTACCGCGTAGTTCCCACAATTGACAACGAATCGGTCTTTGCATTATCGTGAGTCGGGGCGCTATTTTGCCCCGGAAAGGAGCACACATGGTCGCGGGCACTCGCAGTCGGCAGGCAAGAAAGGGCCGCGCCCGCACTTCGCCCGGCGCAGCACGCAGACGCGCCGCTCTTTCGCGCCACGCGCGCAAATGCGCTGTGTGCCATCACCCGGAACGCGCCGCCATCGAGCAGGACTACCTCCGCTGGCGCAGCCCGGAAAATATCGCGGCCCACTATCACGTCCGCGACCACTCCTCCGTCTATCGCCACGTCCACGCCACGGGCCTTTCCACGCGCCGCCGCGGCAGTTTCCGCTACGTCCTCGGCCACATCATCGAGCAGGCTTCCCGAGTGAAGCCCACTGCCCGCGATGTCGTCAACGCCGTCATCGCCTGCACACACATCAACGACGCCGGCCAGTGGATCGACCCTCCGCCGCAGCCTGATCCTAATCGCCAACCCGATCGAGTAGAATCCAATGCAACTCACTGAAAACAAACGACCGCGACGCATCCTAATCGCCAACTTTTGCCGGTTGGCAAATTCGGGCGCCAAAACGAGGCGGACAGCAACGGTAAACACATACGTTTCTATGCGGTTTGACACCCCGAAAGGCCGGTGCTACCTTCGCGGGCTGGCGGTAACAACCTGCGCGGCTTGGAGTTGAACATGCCCTACAAACTGATTGTAAACGGGCACCCTACGACGGTGGATGTCCCCGCGGACACGCCGCTTCTGTGGGTGATTCGCGACACCCTCAACCTGACGGGCACGAAGTACGGTTGCGGGATGGCGCTGTGCGGCTGTTGCACGGTGCACCTCGAAGGCGAGGCGGTCCGCTCGTGCATGACGGCCGTTTCGCGGGCAGCGGACAAGCGCATCACCACGCTCGAGGGACTTTCGCACGACGGGACGCACCCGGTGCAGCTCGCGTGGGAGGAGATCGACGTGCCGCAGTGCGGCTACTGCCAGGCGGGGCAGATGATGTCCGCCTCGGCGCTGCTCGCCAAGAAGCCTCATCCCACCGACGCGGACATCGACGCCGCGATGGACGGCAACATCTGCCGCTGCGGCACCTATCTCCGCATCCGCAAGGCGATTCACCGCGCCGCCGAGATCGCCGCGAAGCAATCGGCGCAACCCACTCACGCGGACCTGATTGAAGCCGAGAAGGCGTAAGGAGACTCCCGTGGCCACGACGCTGCCGAAATTGGATTCGCACGATTCGCCGAAATCGAATGGAAGGGGCCAAAACGGCCAGATGAATCGCCGGTCGTTCCTGCGCGCCACCGCCATCGCCGGGGGCGGCATGCTGCTCGCTCTCTACGTTGAACCAATGGAGAAGGTGCTGGCGCAGTTCGGGCCGCCCGTCACGCTCCTGCCGGCTTCGTTCATCAAGATCGCGCCGGACGGCATTGTGACGATCATCGCCAAGAATCCCGAGATCGGCCAGGGCGTGAAAGTCATGCTGCCTATGTTGATCGCCGAGGAGCTCGACGTCGATTGGAAGGACGTGCGCATCGAGCAGGGCGATCTGGACCCCGCGAAATACGGTTTGCAGATCGCCGGCGGCAGCACGGCCACACCGCTGAACTGGGAACCCATGCGGCAAGTCGGCGCCGGTGGCCGCCAGATGCTGATCGCCGCGGCCGCGCAAACCTGGGGCGTGCCGGAATCCGAATGCACCACCACTCCGAGCCGCGTGCATCACCAGGCCAGCAATCGCTCGGCAAGTTATGGCGAACTCGCTGCCAAAGCCGCCACGTTGACGCCGCCCGATCCCAAAACGCTCAAAATGAAAGACCCGAAGGACTACAGGATCATCGGAAAGAGCACGGCCAATCCGGACATCGCCAAGATCGTCACCGGCAAGCCGCTTTTCGGAATCGACGTCACCATGCCCGGCATGCTTTATGCGAACTTCGAGAAGTGTCCGGTCTTCGGCGGCAAAGTTGTCAGTGCCAACCTGGATGAAATCAAGGCGATGCCCGGCATCCGACATGCTTTCATCGTCGAGCCAGGGCCCGACCCGAGCGCGCTTGCCGGCGGCGTCGCCATCGTCGCCGACAAGTGGTATCAGGCCCGGTACGCGAGGGACCACAAGCTCAAGGTCGTTTGGGACGAAGGCCCAACCGCCGCGCAGAGCAGCGAGCTTTACGCGACTACATCGCTCGAGCTTGCCAAGAACGAGCCTGGACAAACGCTTCGCAAGGACGGCGACGTGGACGCGGCCTTCGGCAGCGCCGCGCATGTGGTCGAGGCGGCGTATTCCTATCCATTTCTTTCGCATGTCCCTCTCGAACCGCAGAACTGCTCCGCGTCCTTTAAGGACGGTAAGCTCGAGATTTGGGCGCCCAGCCAAACTCCCGCGAACGGCGTGGCCCAGACTGCGAAAGCCCTGGGGATCGACCAAAAAGACATCACCCTTCACCTCACCCGCATGGGTGGCGGCTTCGGCCGGCGCCTCACGAACGACTACATGGTGGAAGCGGCGTGGATCGCCAAGCAGGTTGGCGTGCCGGTGAAGCTGCTCTGGACCCGCGAGCAGGACATGGCGCACGACTTCTATCGCCCGGCGGGATTCCATTTCCTGAAAGGCGGCGTCGACGCGAACGGCAAAATCATCGCGTGGCAGAATCACTTTGTGTCGTTCGGCGAAAAGGGCCGTTACGCGCAGGCCGCCGGCCTCTCGGGCGAGGAGTTCCCCTCGCGCTTCATTCCGAATTTCGCGCAACTCTCGTCGATGATGCCGAGCGGCGTTCCCATGGGCGCGATGCGCGCTCCCGGAAGCAATGCGATCGCATTCGTGATGCAGTCGTTCATCGACGAGCTGGCGCACGCCGCAGGGAAAGATCCGGTGCAATTCCGTCTGGATTTGCTCGCCGCCACGCCTTTGCCGCCCGCCGCTCCGCCGCCGGGAACGCCGGTTGCTTTCGCGCCAGTGGCATTTGACGCGCAGCGCATGACCGGCGTGCTCAAGTCCGTGGCGGAGAGGTCCGGCTGGGGCGCTCGCAAACTTCCGAAGGACACCGCGATGGGCGTGGCGTTCCACTTCAGCCACCGCGGATACTTCGCCGAGGTCGCGGAGGTTCGCGTCACGGGCGGCACGAACGTGAAGGTCAACAAGGCCTGGGTCGTCGGAGACATCGGCAGCCAGGTGATCAATCCGGGCGCTGCGGAAAATATCTCGCAGGGCGCCGTGATTGAAGGCATGAGCCACGCGATGGGCTACGAAATCACCATCGACAAGGGCCGCGCGGTGCAGAGCAACTTCAACAACTACCCGCCGGTGCGTCTGACGCAGGCGCCCGCGGAGATCGACGTGTACTTCCTGAAGACGGACAATCCGCCCACCGGTCTTGGTGAACCCGCGCTGCCGCCGATGATTCCGGCCATCACCAACGCGATCTTCACGGTGACCGGCAAGCGCGTTCGTTCGCTGCCGCTCCAGAACCACGGCTTCAGTTGGGCGTAAACCAGCGGGATTGCCGTCGGCGCGATGCGGTGGGCGATTTGTCGGCTATCTAGCAGCCGCGGCCAATAGCGCCTCGACCTTGGAGTCGAGATCCCGAGCGACCTTCAGGGCTTCCGGACTCCCGTAGGGAGCCAGGTAACTCGCCATTCTGTCGTAGGACAGGTGCACCCCGTCCGCCCGCTCGTCGATGAGGATCGTTACCGGCGCGTACGAACCGGCGTCCGGCACGGGCTTCACCATCTCTTTCATGATGAGCGGGTTGCCCACGACGAGGCGCAGGACTCGCCGGTCCTTTCCTCCGCTTTCCTTCCGCAGGACTTCACCGAGGTCGTAGCGGGCAAATTCCATCAAGCCGGAAGGTCCGGCTGCGTTCTGAACGACCTCTTGGAGATCGGCTTCGCTCTGCGCCGTTGTGATTTTCTGGCGAAAGGCGCTCATGTCGGGATGCCCGATCTTCGCTTCGAGCGCCGCGACAACCTCATCAAACGGCTTGGGAGATGTCACGCTGACCCGCTGCACATCAATGTGGCGCGTTGCCATTTGTTGCGTGCCTCCTTGCGCGGCCGCCGGTGTGAAAGGCGCGATCGTCGCGAGAACAACGACGCCGCCGGCTAGAAACCCTCCCAGTGTCCTTGAAAGCATGACCTCTCCTTCGACGGTTGGATGCCGGCGCATGAACCTCAGTTTCAGTTTTAGTACGTATAGTATGCAACTTTCCCCCTCTGCAAAATTAGGACACTACGCAAATTCGTTGTGCCGCGGGCGGGAGAAGCGTACGATGCGAGCTTCACAGGTCGAAATCGAAGTTTCTCGGGTGGGTGCATGAATAAACGCCTGATCGCGCTGTCCATCGTCGTGCTCGGAGCGCTGGTCTTTGTGTCGCCTGCAAAAGCCCAGAGACGCGGCGGGTTTGGATCCGCTCGAGCTGGTCGAGGTTTCGTTCACGTGCGCCGCGCGGGCGGGTTTTTCGACGATTCGGCATTTGATCCGTACCTCTATTCTGACTACGCGCCGGGAATCATCGAGGCGCCCCCGCCCCAGATCGTGCAGATCTCTCCGCCAACTTCCCCGGCGCCAGTGCGGAACCCGCCCGAATCGTTGGTGCTCGAATCGCAGGGCGATCACTGGGTGCGAATCACAAATTACGGTCAGTCGCAGAGCGGCGGACAATCCGGCGCTAACCCTCGCGGAACTCAGGCAGCCGAGCCCCCTGGCGAGCTTCCACCCGCCGTGCTCGTGTTTCGCGACGGACACAAGGAAGAAATAGGAAAGTACGCCATCGTGGGCCCGACCATTTACGCCAGCGCGGACTATTGGAGCAGCGGCGCGTGGACACGAAAACTTCACATTGCTGAGCTGGACGTTCCCGCAACTCTGAAACTGAATCAGGAGCGTGGCGCGAAGTTCAGTCTGCCGTCCGGGCCGAACGAAGTAATGATCCGGCCGTGAATTTCCAGGACTGATTTGACCGCGTAACACGCAGCCGCGCGTTCACCCGCAAGCCTCCGCCATCGAGCGGGCTTTCACTCGCCACGATTCTAACCACACCTGGAAAACTCCCTTCATCGTTGTCGCTGAGTAGGCGGTAGCAAAGTCGTTGCGCGCAAAGCGGGAAAAGCGTAGGATTCGCCGGTCCCCAAAATCCAGATCAGAAGTTCCGCGCATACTACTGCGCCCAAGGAGGCCGACATGCGAATTCGATTCGTCAGTCTGTTTGTGTTGATCATGCTTTGGGGGCCGGCGCTCGCGCACGCTGCCGCGCCGCAACCCACCTATCTGGCCCTCGGAGATTCGCTCGCGGTGGGCGTCCAGCCGAACGCCAGCGGCACGGACGTCCCCACGCCTTACGGCTACGCGGACGATCTCTACGCCCAGCTCAAAATGCGCATGCCGACGCTCAGCCTCGCCAAGCTCGGATGCTCCGGCGAGACCACGTTGTCCATGATTCAAGGCGGTTGCGGTAACTATCCCGTGGGGAGCAGCCAGCTGGACGCGGCTGTGAGCTTCCTCCAGAACCCCAACAACCAAGTCGTATTGGTCACGCTGGACATCGGCGCGAACGATGTCGATGGGTGCGTCACCCTGACAACCGGCATCAACCAGACCTGCGTGACCAACGGATTCGCGAGTGTCGGGAGCAACCTGCCGGTGATTCTCAGGGAACTGCGCCAGGCGGCGGGACCGCACACGCCCATCGTCGCCATGAACTACTACGATCCGTTTCTCGCGGCGTGGGCGCTCGGAGGGAGCGGACCGGCGCTGGCCGTCGAATCGCTGACGGCGGCGACGGAGTTCAACGTCATACTGGAAACCATCTATCACGTTTTCGGGGTCCCGGTGGCAGACGTCGCGCACGCGTTCAGCACCTACAACTTCGCGCCCGTTCCCAGTGAAGATCTCCCTGTGAACGTGTTCCTGATCGTCGCCTGGACGTGGATGGCTACTGGGCCCTCCGGGCCGGACATCCATCCGAACGCGGCTGGGTACGCCGTCATCGCTGGCGCGTTCGCGAAAACAATCGGGACACCGTAACGGCGGCGCCAATTCTTGCGGTTTCCGGGCGCAGGTCTCGCCCCCTTGTCGGCTTCGCGGCGGGGACTGTCGCGCCTCAACCAGTTCTATTGCGTGGCAACCACCTGAATCGCGTTCACCAGAGGGTTGCCGGCCGACCCCGCCGTGAACTTGATGGCGATCGTGCCGCTGCTGGTCATGGTCACGGGAAATGTCTCGTCCACCGCCTTGAACTCCGCCCCGGCTGCGGCGAAGATGTCAAAGCTGGAAAGGACCGTCGTACCGTTGATTGCTACGTTGAACACGCGCTTCCCTTTAGCCGACCAGACGGGCTCTGCGAATTTGAGCGTTACGGAATACGTGCCCGCCGGTGCGCTGATCGCGTAGCTGAATGACGCCCCATAGCGCGAGGTTTTGTACAGGGTCGGGTCAGAGGTATTTGTGATCGTGTTGGTCGTCGAATAGGTACTGCCGCCTGTGTATCCCGTGTCCGCGGTCCACTTTTGCCCCAGAGAATCGGTGTATGCCGGTCCGCCGGAATTGATTCGGACCGGGGTGAACGCTGGCACCGGATTGACCGTCAGAGTCGCGGTCTTCGATCCGTTGAGTGAGGCGGTGATTGTCACCGGGGTCGACGAGGCAACGGAATTGGAGCTTATCTGAAATGTGTTTGAGGTGGTGTTGTACGGAACCGCGACGCTGGTCGGCACGATCGCTGCGGAGGTGTTGCTGCTACTCAACGCCACGGAGGTTCCGCCCGTAGGCGCGGATCCGTTGAGGGTTACCGTGCCGGTCGACGTCGAGTTGGCAGCACCGCCCACCACGCTCGTCGGGTTCAACGTCAAGGATGTCAGGCCTGTGGCCACGGGGTTCACCGTAAGGATCGCTTGAGCCGAGCCCGAGCCGATGGCGGCGGCCGTGATACTCGTGGAAGCAGCGGAGGAAGTCACCACCTGAGAAGTCGCGGCGAACGTCCCTGTCGCGGAACCGGCAGGGATCGAAATCGGCTGAGACGGAACCGTCGCCGCGGAGGGGTTGCTGCTCGTCAGGGTCACCTGAATCGCGCTTGAGGTTGAAGGAACTGGGCCGCTCAACGTGACGGTACCGGTCGAGAACGAGCTGCCGTCGCCCACCAGGGTCGTCGGATTCATTGTCAGCGATGAAACCAAGGGTGAACCGGACGTTGTCGGCGCGGGTATGTTGTACGAGTCGGCGATTGCTCCATTTGTCCCGCCGGCGGCCGCGAGAGACGCTCTCACGTATTGGACAGTCACGCCATTAATTGGATCAACGGTCACGCGAAGGTGGCCGGAGTTAGGGAGAACCGTGAGCGTATACACACCATCTGCTTTATATTCCTGGAAACCGTAGCCATAGGTGGCGTCGGCGGCCATTGGAACTTCCTGATACACGACACCATCGCGTTGCTCGTGCGCGTACTCATGGTCATGGCCGTGGAAGAAGGCTGTGACGTGGTTGGCAACCAGCAACTGGTGAACTGGCGTGATCCATTCAGGGTTCACATCGGTCCGGTTCGTATCGAATGCCCAGGTAACTCCGTCGTCGTTATTCCCTCCCCACTCAACGTAAGGGACTGCGTAGGCGCCGCCTCGCCCGTAGTCGTCCAAGCCTCCGGCTACCTGATGGGCGAAGATAAACTTGTATTTTGCCGTGCTGCTCTGGAGCGTTTGCTCGAGCCACAGGTACTGCATCAGCCCCAGAGTCCAATCCCATCGGTTGCCGGACCCCGGGGTGCTGCTCTCTCCTCCTCCCTCGTCTCCGACGTAAGGCTTGGTGGTCGAATACCAGTAGGGATCGATGACCACAAAGAGCGCATCGCCCCAGGTCCACGCGTAGTAGTCCTGAATCGTGTGGTCGCTGCTGCTGGTGATGCCTGAATAACTGGTATCCGTGTTGCCCGTGTAAAAGGAACTGAGCAAGGGATCTGGATTGAGAAAATACTCGTTGCGCGCGTTTGCGCTCATGATGGGCGGTTCGACTGCGAAGCCCGCGTCGCCCAGATGCCAGCCCTCTTCCTGCTCGTGGTTTCCCAGAGCCAGGAATATCGGCACCGAGGCGCTGATAAGACTAAAGTAATTGGTTCGTATGTTGAGGTAGCTGCTGTTGGCTTGAGCCTGGGTAGTCACGTTCGTGCACGGCTGAATGCACCCGTCGTCCATCGCGAACGTGTCGCCCAGGTCGAGGTGAAAGTCAGGACTCTCGCCGGCAATATTCCGCAGGGTTTGCTGAAACAGGGACGGGTTGCCGAACTCGATGTTGATATGAGAATCAGAGGTTACCGTGAACGTGAACGTGTCTCCCGGAATCCTTGCGGTGTGGAAGGAGTGCTCCGGCCTCGTGGTCCACGCGGACGTAGAGCTCTGCCGGTAGACCACGTAGTAGTAATACTGAGTGTCGGAATTAAGTCCGCCGATGACGGCCACGAGCGGTTGATTGGCGGCTGCAGAAAGCGGGCTTGCGGCGGTGCCGGAAGTAGAGCTCGTTTGGTTTTCTCCCCCCGACTGCGTGCCGTATTCGAAGTACGCTTGGATGGCAGCGCTTGCCACTACGTTAATCGTCACCGAACTGCTCGTGGGCCGTCCCAGGAGCTCCGGTCCCGGGAACGTCACCTGCCCTTGCAGATTGGAGGGAAGCAGCGCCATTACCAGCAACCCGGCTACAAGCAAGAGCGCCTTGGATGGCTTCATGTGTTTACTCCCTTCGGGAAGCGCGACAAACCGCTCTGGATGCACCTTCGCAATTTTGCTCGAAGCTGCCGAACCATAGGCTCGCGCCTCGAAGAATTTAGAAGTGGTTCGATTTAGTTTTCCGGAGTCGGTCTGCCCTTGCGTAAAAGGCTCACTTGCTTCTCTCGGCGGGGAGCTCGCGAAGCAAGTCACGCCGATGCTATTGAGATTGCGTGGATAGTGTCAATACAAATTTCATTGGGGTCAAGGGCATGACTCGTGTCGAAAGGAAATCATGGTGGCACCAACGACTTAACCTCAAACTTTTCATGTAGCGTGTTTATCCTGGGACAGTAACCCATTGCCTCCACGAACCTCCAAAATCATTTGACCGCCACGATGAGCAGAGCCTCTAATATTAAGCTTGAAGTTACTTATATTTCTGCGTTTCCCTGAGTGAGGCATAAGTCCATGAATAGTCCTGTTAGCGAACAAAACGTCGGACAAATTCCCACGGCGTCGATCATTTCACAGATGCTGCTCGGTTCGAGGCACGCCAGTGACCTGATTCTGTCCCCTCATCAGGCACCCTATGTAAGATTGAACGGACAACTTGTCCAAGTAAAGATTCCGGGCCTTGAAAAACTCAGCCCTGAAGACACGGCACGGATTGCGGCCGACATAATCGGCTCAAACTCGCTAGCGCAGCGAAGACTGACAGAAGAGGGTTCTTGCGATGTGTCCTACAGCATTCCGACACTGGCTCGCTTGCGCGTGAACATCTTCCTTCAGCGAGGAACGCATGCGATCGTCATGCGGTCAATTCCTACAAACATGCCCGACATTGCCTCACTCAATTTGCCTCCCCAACTCGCTCAAGTCGCAGAACTAAAGACGGGAGTAGTCTTGGTGACGGGTTCCACCGGGTCGGGCAAGTCTTCTACCTTGGCGGCACTGCTCAACCTCATCAACGACAAGAAGGCTTATCACATTGTTACGATCGAAGATCCAATCGAGTTCTCCCATAATCACAAGAAGGCGATAATCCACCAGCGAGAACTGCATAGCGACACTCCGCGGTTTGATGTCGCCCTTCGCGCAGTTTTGAGACAGTCCCCTGACGTCATCTTAGTGGGCGAGATGCGGGATAGGGAAACCATCGAGATCGTGTTGGAGGCGGCAGAGACGGGTCATTTGGTATTCTCAACGTTGCATACGATTGATGCCTCCTCAACGCTGGAGCGGATAATTGGGGTCTTCCCACTAGGAGATCAGCAGGCAATCCGAAATCGGTTTGCAAAATCCTTTCGGTACATTATTTCCCAGCGCCTCATCCCTCGAAAAGATCACAGCGGTCGCATTGCGATTGTCGAAATCTTGAAATCCACATTGCGCACACAGCAGTACGTCATAAAGGGAGAGAGCGAGGGTAAGACACTATTGGATGCTATGCGGGACGGGGCTACAGAGGGTATGCAATCTTTCGACCGAGAAATTGAGAGGCTGGTTAGGCAAGGCGTAATCGATTTCGAGACAGGCATACATTTTGCGACGAACCCCGGGAACCTAAGAGTGGAAATGGCTGATTTAGTGGAAAAAGCCGCTGAAAATTGTACGGTCTCTCGCTCAAGCGAACTTGAATTAGAAATAGAACGATGAACTTGACCTCGATCGCAAACCTTCAGCATTCAAGTCACCGTGGATAGGTATGGCCGCTGATTCCGGGCGCAGATATTGCCTGGGTGGACAGGCTTGATTCGCAAGCAAATCCGCAGCCAGATCCCGCCGAACGATAACGTTCAAGTAACAGCACACCCGGAAATGATCCACCGGGGCGTGTAGCGCATGTATCTTTAGCGCCTAAACCCAATATGGACATGAAGCATGAGTACGTGATTTTTCTCGGTGCGTCCATCGCCTGCTATCTCGCAGCTTTGAGTGTGAACGGGATCCTGGTGCAATGGGTGCTGCCAGCAAGGAAAACCCAGGATACGAATCGATACCTTGCGATTGACGGTATTCGCGGTTATTTGGCATTTGGTGTGTTTCTTCATCATTCGATCGTTACGTGGTTCTATCTTCAGTCTGGGTCCTGGCAAGAACCACAGTTTAACTTCGCTAAACAGCTCGGAGGAACAAGCGTAGCCATCTTCTTTATGATAACGAGCTTCCTATTTTGGGGAAGGATTCTTGAAACCAGAAATGGCATGGACTGGACTCAATTTTTCGTGTCGCGGATCTTTCGGATCTATCCCCTTTATATCTTTGCGGTTCTTATAGTAGTGACAGCTGTTGGATATAAGGGTGGTTGGACTGCAAATGAATCGTTCCGCACAATCGTTCGAGAGATGCTCCAATGGCTGGTTTTTAGGCACCCAGACGTCAATCATTTCAAGAATACGGCCATCATCATTGCTGGGGTGAATTGGACTCTACAGTATGAATTATGGTTCTACTTGGCATTGCCATTTCTTGCCTGCGCCATTCTGCTGAAGAATCCCATCTGGAAAAAGCTGATCTATCTACTGATCGTTGGAGCTCTATTCGTGGCAAATCATTTGTCTCGATCGATTGCCGCAACTTTCTTCGGGGGCATTGTGGCGGCGTATTGGGTACGAGATCCTCGCCGAAGGAGCTTGGCTCAAGGAAAGGTCGCGGCAATCGCTGGCCTCGTTTGCTTTGGCATCGTGTTCTTTCTTGCGCACGGGTCGTACAACGTTATTTCGCTCGTTCTACTCAGCATATTTTTCATCACGATTGCCTCTGGAAACACTCTTTTCGGACTTCTGAGCACAAAAGCAGCTCTTTGGATGGGTGAGATCAGTTATGGCATCTACCTCCTTCACGGCATTTTGCTGTGGGCTATTTTGCAGAATATGCTTCCTTCCTTGCCCGTTCTACATAGTTCTCCATACACTTTTGCTCTAGCAACGCTCGCTGCAACACCTATCGTCATTTTGGTCAGCAGTGCAACATTTCTTCTGATCGAACGGCCGTTCATTGCATGGGGTAAAGGTTTCTTAGGCCGTGGATTTCGATACTCTGATTCTCGGAACAAGATTCCACAGACCGCAGAGCTAACCTATTTAACTGACAAGGAGACCGAGGAATCGATCCACACCCAAACAAGAGAGTTACAAAACCGATAAACTTACCGCGAGTGATTGAAGAAATTGGTGAGCCGCGGAGGACTCGAACCTCCAACCCGCTGATTAAGAGTCAGCTGCTCTACCATTGAGCTAGCGGCCCAGCAAACTTCGATTTTAACACGAGAGATTAGCGCGACCAACGCGGCACGAAACCAAGCCGGCGGCAATCAAGCGCGCAACGCGGCGGCGATTTCCTTCGCCACTTGCCGGGCCCTCACGAGATCACCCGGCCCGAAAGAGATCGCAGCCACACGCGCGTGTCCGCCGCCGCCGTGCTTTTCACAAAGCGACGCGAGATTTACCTCCGCGGACGCTTCCTTCCACGGATTCGTGCCCACCGAAACTTTCGCGCGAACCGGCGAAGCGCTGACGCCCACCGAATAGAGGGCGTCCGGATAGAGATAGTATGGGATGAACTTGTTGTACCCCTCGAGATCGAGATCGCTCACGTCAAAATAGACGACGCCTCCCCGGGCATCCGCGCGCTCTCGCAGGATGTCGATCGACCGGCGATGGCGCTCGAGCAAAGGCTGGAGGTGCTTCTTCACCAGCGGCAGCTCGATCATCTCGGCAAGCGTGTGCGTCGCAAGATCGGGAATCAGCCGCGGGACCAGATTCGGCTCCGGCGCCGCTTCGATCACCAGCGCCAGCTTCGTGGCCGGCTCGGCGAGCCCCACGGCGGCCTCGGGCGATTTGAACTGCGCGCCGTCGATGATGTCGCCCCACTCGATCAGCTCCGCGAGCGGTTTCGCGTCGAATCCGAACTTCTCGGAGGCGATCGTCGCCAAGAATTTCGTGCAGGACTTGTAGGAGGGATCGTAGAACTTCTTGCCCGAATGGTCGTGCCGGAAGTGCTCGGCATCCTCCGGCCTCAGAAACGCGCTCTGATGATGATCGAACCACCAAGTGAGCTGCGGCGAGCTCGAATATTTGAAATCGACGATCGCATTTTCGTCGCCGTCGAACACGCCGTCCTCAAACGGCTGCGAGGCCTTGTGCGTCATTCCCGTGTACAGAAACTCGGCCTCCGCGTTGATACGCTCGCGGTAGAACCGCGAAAAAATCGCCGCCGACGAGGCCCCGTCGAAACATTTGTCGTGAAAACAGACCCGGACTTTCACTTCCCTCTCCCGTTTTTCGCCCCACATGCGGCAAAACCGCGCAGCTAAAGCCAACTAAGATGGCTGCTCGCTCTTCTCTTGTCAAGAGGGAACGCCGCGCGTTTGCGCGCGTAGAACCGCGCTCCGAATTGGACCGGAAAATACCCCCGTGTCTCCGCAGGGGCGGCATGCAAACGCCCCTGGGAAAGATTCCTGTGGGAGGTGAAATCGCGCCTACGAAAGGTGGCGTTCCAGGGCTTTCACGATCTGCTCTTTGGACACCGCGCCGACGATCTGCTCGGCCACCTGTCCGCCCTTGAATACCAGGAGCGTGGGAATTCCGCGGATGTTGAACTTCCCCGGCACGTTCATGTTGTCGTCGACGTTCAGCTTGACGACCTTGAGCTTGCCCGCATTTTCGCGCGCAATTTCGTCGACCGTGGGCGACAACATCTTGCAAGGCCGGCACCAGTCCGCCCAGAAATCCACCATCACGGGCTGGGTGTTGCTCGCTTCGATGACGTCCGCCTGAAAGCTTGCGTCGGTGACCGCCGGAATATTGTCTGCCATGTGTTTCCCCTTGGGGCGCCGAGCCAGCCAGAGCCGGTCTTTGCCCGTTATTTAGATGACCCAACCACCCGTGGGATTCGGGACCTCTTAGCCGCTTCATACAGCGTGACATACGCCGCGGCCGAAGTCTTCCACGAAAAATCCTTGAGCCATGCCGTTCGCCTGCACCGCCTGCCACACCTTTGCCTCGCGGTAGGTCTTCAGCGCCGCGCGGATGCACGCGAGCAGGGCCCCGCCATCGTACTCCTCGAACTTGAACCCCGTGCCCTGCTGCGTCTTGAGCGCGAAGCTCTGTATCGTATCATCGAGGCCGCCCGTCGCGCGCACGATCGGAACCGTGCCGTACCGCAGGCTGTAGATCTGATTCAGCCCGCACGGCTCGTACCGGGAAGGCATCAGAAACATGTCCGACCCGGCCTCGATCTTGTGCGCGAGCGTGTTATCGTACCCGATTTTCACGCCCACGCGCTCCGGATATTTCTCCGCGAGCTGCTTGAACAGCTTCTCGTACTCCGGCTGGCCCGTCCCCAGGGCAACCACCGCCAGATTCTCCTTCATCAGCTCGCCCGAGATTTGCGCGATCAGGTCGAACCCCTTCTGATCCGCAAACCGCGAGACGATCCCGACGACCGGCCGGTCGAAGTTTTCCTCCGGCAGGTGGAAGCAGGCCAGCAGATCTTTCTTGCAGGCTTTCTTCCCGTCGAGATTGTGCACCGAATAGTTCTGCGCGATCAGCGTGTCCGCCTCCGGACTCCAGATCGCGTAGTCCACGCCGTTCAAGATGCCGACTAGCCGGTCCGCGCGGTTGCGGATCACGCCCTCGAGTCCCCAGCCGTACTCCGGCGTCTGAATCTCCTTGGCGTAGCGGCGGCTCACGGTCGTCAGATAATCCGCGAAGATCAGCCCGCCCTTGAGGAAATTCACCTTGCCGTAGAATTCGAGCGCATCCACGCTGAAGAGCGTGTCGGGCAAGCCGATCTCTCGCAGCGCCGTTTGCGGGAACACGCCTTGATAACCGAGGTTGTGAACCGTCAGGACCACCGGCAGCGAACGCACCGCGCGGTCCTCCGCGTGCTGCGTCCGCAGCAGGACCGGCACGAGCGCCGATTGCCAGTCGTGGCAATGGACCACGTCCGGCAGCCACAGGCGCTTCATGAATTCGATCGCCACGCGCGAGAACTCCGCAAAGCGCTCCGCGTTGTCCGGATAGTCGCCGCTCTTATCGCCGTAGAGTTCCGCGCGGTCGAAGAACGCCGGATCGTCCACGAAAAAATAGCGGACGCCCTCGACCGGTTTCCCCTCGGCGATCGCCGGAAAGTGCAGTTTGTCGCCGAGCGCTACCGTCACGCTCGAAATCAGCACGGACGCGACTTTGTTGCCGCGGTAGCGCGGCAGCAGGACGGCCACTTCGTGACCCATCGCTCGCAGCGCCTTCGGCAGCGCCTCGACCACATCCGCCAGGCCGCCGGTTTTCGAGTATGGGAGTCCTTCGGATGCCACGAACAGGATTTTCATCAGGCCCTCAATCGCAAATAAAAACGGTAACGAAGCCCCCGGCGTTCGTCAAGCCCATCTCCCGATGTCGCGGAGCATTTGTCACCCGCATTTGTTACGTTCGGCCCGCGTTGTTACACTCGTTCGCCATGGCGCGACAGCGGTTGGGACAGCACTTCCTCGGCGATCCAAGCTGGCGGAAACAAATTCTCGGAACGCTCCCGCGCAATTCCGATGGTGTCTGGATCGAAATCGGCGCGGGCCACGGCGAAATGACCGGACTGCTGGCCGGCGCAGCAAGCCGCGTCGTCGCGATCGAAACCGACTCGCGGCTCGCCGAGAATCTGCGGCAGAGCGTTGTTGCGCATCCCGGAGAATGGCCCGGCGTGGAAGTCGTCGCGGGCGACGTCTTGCAGCTCGACCTTGGAAAACTCGGGGGCGAACGGTTTCGCGTCTATGGCAATCTCCCCTACTACATCACGTCGCCCATCCTCCATCATCTCTTCGAGTTTGCGGATCGCATCGCGTCGATTCACGTCGTGATCCAATTCGAAGTCGCCGCGCGCATCGCCGCGCGCCCTGGGCGCCGCGCCTACGGTTATCTTTCGGCGGCCTGCCAGTTTTACGCGCGACCTGAGATTGTCCTGCGGATTCCGCCCGGCGCGTTCCGCCCGCCTCCGAGGGTCACGTCCGCGCTCGTGCGCATGACCGTGCCCGGGGAGCGAGCCTCACTGGACGTGCGCGACGACCAGCGTTTCCTTCAATTCGTGCAGACCTGCTTCGGGCACAAGCGCAAGACGCTGCGAAATAATCTCCGCGCCGTCGCGACGGATGACCGCATCCGCGAGGCTCTCGCGGCCTGCGCCCTCCGCTCGGACGCCCGCGCCGAACAGCTCTCCCTCGCGCAGTTCGCCGCCCTTTCTACGAAGCTAATGTAACCGGTTGTCAGAGGGATTAATCCCAGGTCACTTCGCGGGCAAGCTCGACGTCATGTCCTCGACGACGGCGCGCAACCGATCCGGGAGATCGGTCATGACGCCGTCCACGCCCGCATCGATCGCCGCGCGCATCTGCCCCGCCTCGTCGACGGTCCAGGTCACCACTTGCAGGTCGGCCCGGTGCGCTTCCTCGACCAGGTCGCGCGTCACCAGGTCCCACCGCGGACAGAGCTGCCGCGCGCCCACACCCACCGCCGCCTTCACTAGGTCGGGTCTCGCGCCTTCCACGAGCAGCCCCATCATGGACGAGGCGTCGAGTTGCCGCAGCGCCTTGAGCGTTCCCGGATCGAATGAAATCACGATCGTCCGCGCCGCATTTCCGGAGTTCTGGATCGCCGCCGCGAGTGCGTGGTGCATGCCCCAGGCCGCTTCGTATTTGAGTTCGAGATAGAAGACCACGTCGTGTTCGCGCGCGAACGCGAGTACCTCCTCGAGCGTCGGAATGCGCTCGCCTGCGAACGGCCGGTCGAACCACATGCCGGCATCGAGCTGCTTCAGCTCGGCGAGCGTGGAATCGCGCACCGCGCCGTGGCCGTTCGTCGTTCGGTCGAGCGTCCGGTCGTGAATGGCGACGAACCGCGCGTCCCGCGTCAGCTGCAGATCGGTCTCGATGAAGCGCGCGCCCAGCTCGACGGCCCGCTGGAAAGCAGCAATGGTGTTTTCGGGCGCGTGGCCAGAGGCGCCTCGATGAGCGATGATCCACGGGGTTCGCATGAGTCCGCCCATCGTAGCAGGTTCCCGTGCGCCCGTTTTTCGCACCACCGGTCGCGTTGTGAGAATCGCAACACGCGGCCTCGTACTAGGACCGGCTAGCGAGAAGGCAAAATGTTTCCCGCTGTGTGCACGTTCCCGACCCTGAGGGCCTTCAGGGCGCGAACCTCTGTTTTCTCCACGCGCTGGAGTGGTGCCATACATCTGTGGCCATTGCACATAGCGGGTGTCCCGCGGCGCGCCATTAACCGCGTCTTTGGTAGGGGGATTGCCGGTCTTGATCGAGGCGTCCTCCGGAGGATAGGTGGCCCTTTTTGTGCTGATCCTGGTAGGCCTCGTCGTTTCGCTGACGTGGGCCGACTGGCGCGATACGCGGAAAGACTGGATCATGCCCGAATGGGCAAAAGGGATGGCGCTTGCGGGCGTCGTCGCCGTTTCGCTCACAGCCGCCACTTCGTTCGCTTCCGTCTGGCTTCAGGACGACGCCGGCGAGTGGACCGGCGGATTCGGCTCGCGCTTCTTCTGGGTGGAACTGATTTTCCTCCTCGGTGTCCTGGGATTCATCGTCATCGCGGCGCGAAAGAAGCGCTTGCGCCTGATGCTCGTCGTCACCGGCGTCTTCGCTGCGGCAGTCTTCTGGCTCGGCACGATTCTCTTTTCCTAGCCCAGCTCCATTCTTCGTCGTCGTTCGCCGGTAAACAGCCGTCGTTCGCCGAAAAGTGCGCGACACGCCGCTCGCCTGCCTCTAATCTCACGCCATGGAACGGCACGAAATCCAGACGGGAGACGACACCATGGCAAATACGGACCGCCAACTTACCTTTCAGACCTTCACTCGTCCGACGGGGGCCATGCTCGGCGCCGGGCTTCTGGTTTTCCTCGGAATTGTGTTTCAATTGTGCGAACTGAGCTATGGCCGCTTCAGCGCCGGCAGTTTCTGGCTCATATCGGTGATCGGCGAAAGCATTTGGAACATACTCGAAGCTTGCCTGAAAGCTCAGGCGTCCGACGGCGCGCTCCGATTCTGGCCACTCCTGCTCGTGCTAGCCGGATGCGTGATCCTGGTGACTGGACGAACGGGCGCGTCCGCTGGGGGCCGTCGGGGCGGACGAGAACATGAGTAATGGCAGCCGACGAACGGTGGGCCCGGGCCTCCTTGTAGGCCTCTGGATCACCACGCTCGGGGTGATCTTCCTTCTGGACCAGATGGGAATTGTCCCCGCGCATGTTTCTTTTCATTTCGTTTGGCCGGGCATTCTGATTGCCGCCGGCTTGGGCATCATCCTCACTCATTCCGGCGGGCGCTTCTGGGGTGCCGCCTTGCTCGCGTTGGGAACGGTTTTTCTTGCGAACGAGCTGGGCTTCCTCCACGTCCGCATCGGAAGTTTATGGCCGCTTTTCCTGATCGCCGCCGGGTTGTGGATGCTCTTCAATTCTTCCGGAAGATTTGGCCATGGCCCCGGATGGTCGGGATGGCAGGACTGGGGACGGCCCCCGGGCCCTCCACCTCCGCCCATACACGAAGGGCCGGGACCTGTGTCGCCGCCGTTTCCCGGCGTGCAAACCTCTGGTGCGGAAAGCGACGACTCGACATTCGACCAATCGGTCATTCTCAGTGGTTTCAAACGGAGAGTCACCTCGCAACACTTCAGGTTCGGCAAGGTAGCCGCCGTGCTCGGCGGCTTCCAGCTCGATTTCACCCGGGCTGATATGGACGGTAACCAGGCTGTGATCCACATCGATGCCGTGTTCGGCGGAGGTGAAATCCGCGTTCCGGATACATGGAGGATCAAGATTGAAGCCACGGCCGTGGCCGGCGCCTTTGTGGATGAGACGTATCCGCGGCCTGACTTGCCCACGCCCGGCAAGGTACTGATCGTCCGCGGCGCCGCCATCTTCGGAGGAGTCAACATCAAGAACTGAACTCCCCATGCATCCCCTTACTGCCCAGCTTCGGCGCCTTATCCTCTATCTGATCGCATGGATCCCCCTTACGGCGCTGCTGACGTATCTCCTTTCCATCACGCATCGAGTGACCGTCGAGCAAGCCGCCGCGTTGGCGTTGCCCCTCTGCCTCTTCTATGCATTCGTTTGTCTCTCGGCCTGGTATCCGTGCCGGGCCACTCCCATCGATCGCGTCGAGCTCGAGAAACTGCTCGCTACACACGTGGGAGGAGCGCTGGTTGCTTCCGGCCTCTGGGTTTTCGCTGCGTGGGTGCTGGCTTGGATTCTGTCTTCCAGCATTAACGCGTTCCGCGGCCTGAACGAACGCCTCTACTCCGAGTTGCCTGTCGTGTTCGTCACGGGAATCCTGCTCTATCTGCTGTCGGTTTTCTTCTACTACGTCCTCATCGCCTTGGAGGCATCCCAAAAGGCCGAAGCGCGCATGATGCAGATGAGCATCCTCGCCCGGGAAGCCGAGTTGAAAGCGCTGAAGGCGCAGGTGAATCCGCACTTCCTCTTCAACAGCCTCAATTCGATCAGCGCGCTGACGAGTTCCGACCCGGCGAAAGCGCGGGAAATGTGCATTCTTCTGGGCGATTTTCTGCGGCGGACTTTGGGGCTTGGCGAAAGGTCCGCGATTCCGCTCGAAGAGGAGATGTCCTTGATTCATGCCTTTCTCGCGGTCGAGCAAACCCGCTACGGCGCGCGCCTTCACATGGAAGAAAACGTAGCGAAGGACGCGCTCGCGGTGGACGTGCCTCCGCTCTTGCTCCAGCCGCTGGTCGAAAACGCGATCGCCCATGGAATTGCGAACCTCGTCGAGGGCGGATGGATTCGGTTGGACGTGGGGTGCGAAAACGGTTCGGTCTCGATTGTGATTGAGAATCTCTTCGATCCCGAGGCGCCGGCGCGCCGCAGGAACGGCGTGGGACTCGCCAACGTCCGCCAGCGTCTCCAAGCCCGCTACGGCAATCGTGCGAGCTTCGCGGCGAAGAGCGAGGGCGATCGTTTTCGCGTGGCCATCACGCTGCCGGTTGAGAAAGGGGTCTCGACCCAGTGAGCCGCGAACCGAAAGACAAAATCCGGGTCGCGATCGTGGACGACGAGGATCTGGCGCGCCAAGTGCTCCGCGAGTATCTCTCCTCGCACCCGGAAATCGAGATCATCGCCGAGTGCGCGAACGGCTTCGAGGCGGTCAAGGTCGTCGCGGAGCGAAAACCCGACCTCGTGTTTCTCGATATCCAGATGCCGAAGCTCGATGGCTTCGAAGTCCTCGAATTGATCGGCAACGAAACCGCCGTGGTTTTCATCACCGCGCACGACAATTTTGCGATTCGCGCGTTCGAAGTCCACGCGGTCGATTACCTCTTGAAGCCCGTCGGCGCCAGCCGCTTTGAGGCCGCGCTCAAACGCGCCCGGGAGCGGCTCGAAGGCAAAGTGCGCTCGGACGCCGTGCCTCCCGCCGAACTCGCGGCCGCGGCCCGGCCACCCGCGCAGTACCTCGAGCGGGTTCCGGTGCGCGACGGCACGCGCGTATTCATCATTCCGGTCACGAAACTCGATTACGCCGAGGCGCAGGACGATTACGTCGCGCTCGCATCCGAAGGCAAGAAGCACCTGAAGCAGCAGACCATCGCGAGTCTCGAGGCGGCGCTCGATCCGTCCCGGTTTCTCCGCGTCCATCGCTCCTATATCGTGAATCTCGAACGCGTGGTCAAAGTCGAGCCTTATGGCAAAGACAGCCACGTAGCCGTGCTGGCCACGGGCGCGCAGCTCCCGGTGAGCCGCGCCGGCTACGCTCGGTTGCGCGTGTTCCTCGATCGCTGATTTTCTCTGCCGGTCTCTGCCGTGCGGCCGCTGACTAAACTAGCACCATTCCCTGCGCGAACTTGCCGCGCAGGCGGCCCCGCGCGATACTCGAACCTGTGAAGCTGCCCTCTCGGTTGCTTGGAACCGCTAGCCTGCTCGCGCTCGCTCTCTCCTGCGCGGCGCGTGGCGACGAACTGAAGCTCAAGGACGGAACGAAAATCTCCGGCACGATCGTCGGCTTCGAGGAAAACTCGTTCAGAGTCAAGACGAGCTACGGCTACGCGGTGGTGCAGAAGGATCAGGTCGTCTCGATCAGCATGTCCGACGCTGCCAAAGCGGCGGCGGACAAAAAGCCCGAGCCCGCAGTCGGAAAAACGCCTGCGCCCGAGAAACCAAAATCGGAAGCCGTAAATGCGTCTGCCGCGGCGCCCGCACCTCTCATTCCCGTTGCGAGCAAGCCTTTGGCGCTTGCCGCGAAACCAACAGCTGCTCCGCCGCCCGCGCCTGCGGTCGCTGCCGCGGCACCGCCGCCCGCCATCCCCGCGCCGGTTGCGACCATTATGGCAGCGCCGCCGAAGCCTCCCGCGCCGGAGCCCATCCGCGAGGCCGTTGTCGGCAACCTCTACACCAACGAAACGTATCGCTTCCAAATGTACAAGCCGCCCGCCTGGGAGCTGATCGCGGGCGCGGGGAAGGTATTGCCCGGTGCCATCGCCGCGTTGGGCACGTATGACGAAACCACGTATCTGCTGATCGGGCAGCAGCCCGCCGGGAAATCGCTTGCGGCGGAGATGGACGCGACCGAGCGGCGGCTGCGCGACGTGATGGACAACTTCCGCCCGCTCGGCGAGCAGCAGATCATGATTTCAGGCGCCCCGGCGGTCGAGCGCCGCTTCCGCGGCAGCGTGGATCAGCACGAGTGGTCCGGCGTGGTTGTCGTAGTGCCGCGCGGCTCGCGCCTTTACACGATCTTCGGCATGACCCGCGCCGACAACGATCTGGTGCAGATTCAGGAGAACGTGATCGCGCGAGCGATTGCGAGCCTGCAGTTCACCGAGCAGTAGCGAGCGGAACCCGCCGACAGCAACTCTCGTGCGATAATCTGCAACGAAATCAGCTGTGCCGGCGAGAATCCCATGAGACCGTCCCTGTCGTCAGTCGCGATCGTGCTCTTTGCTGCGGCGACGCTGCTTGCTCAGGGGCGGGGGCCGCGCGCGGCCAGCAGTCCCGCGTTCTACCGCGACGTCCTGCCGATCCTGCAACAACACTGCCAGGTTTGCCACCGGCCCGGCGAAGTCGCCCCCATGCCGTTCGTCACCTACGAACAGACGCGGCCATTCGCCCGCGCGATAGCGGAAGATACACGCAACCGCAAGATGCCCCCGTGGTTCGCCGATCCGCGCGTTGGACACTTCTCCAACGACCCTTCGCTCTCGGCGCGGGAAATCAACACGCTCGCGGCTTGGGCGGCGGCGAATGCGCCCGCGGGAAGTCCGGCGGATGCCCCGCCGCCGCGGCATTGGGCCGAGGGCTGGAACATCCCTCCGCCCGATCTTGTGATCCGCATGCCCAAGCCGGTGGCAATCCCAGCGCTGTGCGACGTGGAATATACCTACGAGATCGTCCCGACGGGTTTCACGGAAGGCAAGTGGGTGCAGATGTCAGAGATCCGCCCGTCGAGCCGCGAGAATGTTCACCACGCGGTCGTCTACATCCGTCCGCCCGACTCACCATGGCTGCGGCACGCGCCCGTGGGCGTGCCGTTCGCGGCGTCGGACATGAAGAACGAGGAAGATCGCCACGACACGCGCACAACGAAGGCAGACATCCTCCTCGTTTACGCGCCCGGAAGTTCGCCGGACAATTGGCCGGAGGGAATGGCGAAGTTTATCCCGGCGGGTTCGGACCTGGTCTTCCAGATGCATTACACGACTCATGGCCGCGCAACCAAGGATCAGACTAGCGTCGGCATCGTGTTCGCGAAGCAGCCGCCCGCGAAACGCGTGCTGACCTTGCAATTGACCAACAGCAGCTTCGTCATCCCGCCGGGCGTGGATGACTATCGCGTCGAAGTGCACGGTTCGCTGCCCAACGACGCTCTGCTACTCAGCTTCTTCCCGCACATGCATCTCCGCGGAAAGCGTTTCGAGTACAACATCCTTCGCGCCGACGGCACGAGCGAGCCGTTGCTGCGTGTCAACTATGACTTTTACTGGCAGTTGAGTTACCGGCTCGCGCAGCCGCTTCCGCTCAAGGCAGGAACGGTGCTGCAAGCCGTCGCGTGGTACGACAATTCGAAGAACAATCCTCACAATCCCGATCCGAGCGCGGCCGTTTACTGGGGCGATCAAACTTCCGACGAAATGATGGTCGGTTTTTTCGACGTGGCTGTGCCTCCCGACGTCGACAAGCCTCAGTTCTTCATCCGTCACGACGGGGTGCACTAACCGCTAGAACTTCGTGACCTCGCTGAAGTGAAAGTCGCGAACCTTCATCGCCGGGACGACCATTTCAAAAGACTCTTCTCCGGCGGCGCGAACCGCGGGGCCGAGCATCTCGACGTTCGACAGCATCTCGATGACGCTCTGATTGAAGCGGAAGTTCCGGATGCCGCCGGCGACGCGTCCGTTTTCGATCAGGAACGTGCCGTCGCGCGTCATGCCGGTGAGGATCTTTTCGTAGGGATCGACTTCGCGGATGTACCACAGGCGCGTGACGAGGATGCCGCGCTCGGTCGTGCGGACCATTTCGTCGAGCGATTTGTCGCCGCCCGCGAAAACCAGATTCATCGGCGCTTCGCCGTACTCGTTCGGCAGCGAAAAGCCGTGGCCGGTCGGCTTCGCTTTCATCTTCTTCGCGGTCGCGCGCGAATAGACCAGATTCTTCGGCACGCCCTTATCGACCAGCAGAACTTTCTGCCGCGGCAGGCCTTCGCCGTCGTACGGCGGGCCGGTCTGCAGGGGATGATACACGTCGTCCCAGAGGGTGATGTTGTCGCCGAGAAGCTTCTTGCCCATCCGGCCCGTGAAACACGAGCGCTTGTCGAGCACAGCCGTGCCCGCAAAGTCGTAGAAGAGAAAGCCGACGAGATCGAGAACGGCCGAGGGCGGAAGGATCGTGGTATAGCGTCCGGCGGGAATTTCGCGCGGCTCGCGCGATTCGGCGGCTTTGCGGCTGGCGCTTTCGGCGAGCGCCTCGGGATCGAGCGTGCGGATATCGGGCGAATTCGACTTCGCCCAGCCGGAAGAACGCTCTTCGAGAATCGTGACCGAGAATTCCGAGCGGGTCTGCTCGTAGCGCGCGAAGAGTCCCTTCGAATTGGCCATCACGGTGTGCGACGAGCCGCTTGCGAAAATCCCGGCGGCGGTCTGCTTGTTCTTATCCGCCATTTTGCAGACGCGCGTGACGGCGCGGGCGCGCTGTTCCGGGCCGGCGGCTGCGGTCGCGGGGAAGAACCGCGCGACTTTCTGATACTTCTGCGCTGCGGAGCATCGGCAGAAGATCGGGATTCTCCGGCTCGTTGCGCGCCAGGCTGACGGCGGCGGCAACGGCGCGGCGCAGCGATTCATCGTCCGTCTTGTTGGTGGTGGCGCGGGCGGTGCGGCCGTCGACGACGGTGCGTACGGAGATGCCGAGCGTGTGCTCGGCGACGTTCTGATGAATGATGTTGTTGGCGAAGCGCGTGAGCGCGTCGGTGGTCGCGCCGATATCGACTTCGGTTTCCTCCGCGTCGGAGGATTTGGCGAGCTTGAGCACTCGCTCGGCGATTCGCTCGAGATCGGCGATGGAGGATTTAGTCGAGGTTTTCATTGGGGAAGGAAGAGAGATCCCTCTCTGCGTCCCGCGCCCGCACAAACCGCGGGGAATGCAGAGACACGCGGGACTTCGCTGCGGGATGCACAAACAAAACGTCCGGCGCTCCGGCTCAGAATGACGGCACACGCTTCCACGCGACAGCCGAGTCGTGAGATTTCGCGGTCGTTGTCATTTTGCGAAGGCGACGCCGATTTTGATATTGCGGAAGCGCGCGGGAGAAGCCCCGTGGCCCGTGCCCATCACCTGCTGCGGCTGGCCCTTGCCGCAGTTGGGCGTGCCCCAGAGCGTCCAGTAATCGCGCGAGCAGATGGCGTCGCAACTGTTCCAGAATTCCGTGGTGATGCCGCTGTAGCTCGGATTCTTGATCATGCGGCCTTTCTTGCCGCCCTTGATCTCCCAGCCGATTTCCGTCGAAAACTGAAAGTGGTAGCGCTTGTCGTCGATGGACCAGGAGCGATTCGTGTCCATCAGGATCGCGTCGTCGGTATCGGCGATCAGGTCATCGTATTTCCACGTGCCGGGATTGATGCTGATGTTCGTCATGCGGATCATCGGCAGGCGATTCCAGCTTTCGCAGCGCACCGTGCCGCCCGAGCGTTTCTCGCCGATCGACGCCGCGGTCTCGCGGCTGCTCAGATAGCCGGTGAAGAGGCCGTCGGTGATGATCGGCGTGCACTGCGCCGCTACTCCCTCGTCGTCATAGCCGAACGTGCCGAGGCCGGGGCCGTGTTCGAGGCGCGCATCGGCGACGACGTTGACGATATCGGAGCCGTACTTCAGCTTGCGCAGCTTTTCGGTGGTGAGGAAACTCATGCCGGCGAAGTTCGCTTCCATGCCGAGGACGCGGTCGAGCTCGATGGGATGGCCGATGGACTCGTGAATCTGCAAGCCGAGCTGCGAGCTGCCGAGGATGATGGTTCCCTGCCCTTCGGGGCACTGCGCGGCGGAGTGCAGCGCGACACATTCCTCGGCGATGCGCCCGGCGTTGCCGACCAGATCGAACGATTCGACCAACTCGTAACCTTGCAGCATGTGCTGGCCGCCGAAGCTGCTGGGATACGACCGCTTCTGAATCTCGGTGCCGGCGAAGCTCGTGGCGAAGATCCCGGCGCCAGACTGCATCTTGATCTGATGGATCGAGGAGCCGGCGCTCGAAACGAAAAGCTGCTCGATTCTGCGAAACGACATCGAGCCTTCCGCGACGGTCACGCCCTTCACGCGGCGCATTTCTTTGTCCGCGGCGAGCAGCAGGCCGATCTGCCGCTCGACCGGAATGCGGAAGGGATCCTTCAGAAACGGATTCTGCCAGGTGTCGACGTAGCTCTTTTCCGGAACGAGCGCCACATTCTCGCGCTTGGCAAGCGCGGAAGCCCTGGCGATGGCCACGGCTTCGGCGGCGCAGGCGTCAACGCCTTCGCGCGTGAGCCGGTCGGTGGCCGCGAATCCCCAGGCGCCGCTCGCGATCACGCGGATGCCGATGCCGAGCGACTCCGATTCAGAGAGCGTGCCGACCTCGCCGTTCTTGGTCGAAATGTCGCGGTGGCGAATGTCCATCACGCGCGCGTCGGCGTAGGTGGCGCCGCGGCGCTTCGCCGTATCAATCGCCGAATTGGCCCATTCCTGCATCATCGTTCTGTGCTCGACCTGCGCAGAAATTCTCGATTAGGAAGGGTGTCCGTTGTTTGTTTGCAATGACTTAGATTGGATTCTAATAATAATAGTTTGCGATTAGAAATACGCGCGGTCATTCGCCTGCCGCCGAGTTTTTCGGCGCCGCCCTGCGTCACCGTCAATGTGCTGCCAATTCTCACGCAACCATCTTAGAGATGGGGATGCGCATGTCAAGCGGTCGTTCGTGTAAAGAATCTGCCGGCGTGGCCGCACGATCTCATCTCAATTAGACCTTGCTTGAGAAGAGGGGCAAATAACGCGTCACCGACGGGATAAGCCCAGCAGCGCTGAAGACCTCGGTGTACAATCCTGGCAAGGTCCACCGATGAAGAAGAATTACTCGGTCCTGCTCTTCGCGCTCAGTCTCTTTCTCGCGGTACCCGGTTCAATCGCCCAGGACGAATCCGTACTCTTCAATATTCACAAGCGGCTGAGTACTCCAGGATACGAGTCCAGACATGATCACGACCGCATGCTGTTCGTTGGAGAAATCATTGCATTGGGCCCGGTCTTTCAAGGTGTTTGCAAAACAGGCGTCGCGCAATCTGTCGATTTCAGCGTTTCGGAGATCCTCTGGGGCGACCCACCCGAACCAACGGTACACGCGGGATACACCAACTGCACCCGTGTACCACTGCCGTCGCCGCCTTTTACATTGCACGCTAAAGTGATTGTCTATTGCTTTCACAACATAGGCTTCAAGTGCCTCGCGCCGGTTCCGTTCACCGACGACCACTTGAAGAAAGTGAAATCCTGGGTTGCCGAATTAAGCGCAGAGGACCACAGCGCTGCGCCCTAGTGCCTGACTAACGCCGTAACCGAAAACTGACCCACGACTCGCGCGAAAGGTCATGCTATTGGGCTGAGAAAGCGAGCAGGGCATCCATCACGTGCGCGTCAGCGTACGTGGCGCCGCAGTCAAGAATTTGCAAGCGGTCAGCCCTTAGGCCGTCCGATCAGCAGGCTCGATCCGGCAGACGTGGGGATGACCCTCTCCAGATCGAATCCGGACTGGGAGTACAGTTCCTTGTATTCGGCCACGGTGCGCTCCTTGCCTCCCGCCATGGCAAGCATATGAAGGTCGAGCCACTTCGCCCAAGTAAGCTCGGGCGTTTCCGGAATGATCTCCTCGATGAGCACAACCCGGGAATCGGGTTTCATAGCCTTGCGAATGTTGCTGAGGATGGCGATAGATTCCGCATCCGCCCAATCATGAATGATCCAGCGCATTGTGTACGCGTCCGCGCCCGAAGGAACGCTCTTGAAAAAATCGCCTCCCACCCGCTCCATACGGTCATGCGGGATCCCCTGGGCGATCACGGCGGGAGCGTCGAAGAGTATCCCCCGCACTGATGGATGCGCATCGAGAATGGCCACCAACTGCGAGCCGATTCCACCGCCGATATCGGCGATCACGGGGAATTTTCTCCAATCGTAGGCAGCGGCAACGGCGGGCGAAATTGCCGCACTAGCTGACCGCATGGCTTCGTTGAAAATTGCCCAGATCTCCGGCCTAGCGGTGAAAAACCCCCATGGATCGCAGCCGTACACTTTCTCGATGGCCGGCTTTCCGGTCTGGATGCTGTGGAGTATCTCCGCCCAAGAGTCGTACTGGCCGAAACCGGTAGAGAGAATCGTGCGGACAAAAGCCCACTGCGAGCCGGGGACGCCTCGGCGCAGCAGCGCACTCGATGGCGTGTTGGCAAATACGCGTGGTGAAACCTGCGTGAAGACGCCGATGCTTTCCAGCGCACGCATGAGACGGAAGAGACTTGGCGCGTGCGTCTTGGTGCGCTCCGCCAAGGAGTCAACGCCCAGCGGGCCATCGGCCAAGAGGTCCGCCAGCTCGAGTTCAGCGGCGATTGCCAGCGCCCGGCTTTCGAAGAAGCCCCTAATGATTCCGAAAATGTTTTCAAGAGCCGCGGGCGCGGCATGAGCCTGTGCTGGAGTGCTATCGGCCATAAGAAGATCCTTTGCTGGAGATCGCGATTTCAGCGCACTGGCGGAGGATTATACACCGCACATGCCCTCGACGAGGGGCGGGGACTTTAGATGCGGCACCGCCCAAAGGGCCCAGATTTCCTGCATCCCAACTACATGTATATGCATCTATCTAGCTATGAGCCAGTCACGCTTGCCAACTATGCCGTGCATGTGCGGGAGCTTCCGCCGGACGTCGCGGGCGCTCACCAAGCTCTACGACCAGGCGTTTCGACCACTCGGGTTAAGGGCGACTCAGTTCACCATCCTGCAAGTGCTGTCGCGTGCCGGAGAGGTGCCACAGGGTCGACTCGGTGAAATGCTGGCGATGGACAGCACGACTTTGACTCGCACGTTGGTCATCATGCGCCGACAAGGCTGGATCGCCGAGCGCCATGGCGAAGACCGGCGCGAAAGGCGGCTGCGTCTGACGGACACTGGCGAAACGAAACTCAACCGTGCTCTTCCGAGCTGGGACAAGGTGCAAGCGCGCTTGCGCCGCCAGTTGGGAGACCCGGACTGGAAGAACCTTTTTCAACTGACGAATCAGGTGACGAGCATCGTCACCCAGGAAGATACAAAAGGAGACTCGCTATGAAAAGCTATGGAAAACTCACGGCCGCGCTCATTTCCGGCTGGTTCATTCTGGCTCTATCAGCTTCGGCCCTGGATTTGTTCAAGAACGATTCGGCTCGCGTCGGCCCCGCAGTTGCAATCGCCGCGGTGACACCGATTCTGATTTTTTCGGTGTGGCTTATCGCCTCGGAGAAATTTCGGCAGTTTGCGTTTTCCCTGAACCCGCGTGTCCTGACCTATTTGCAGACGTGGAGAGTGGTCGGCGTCGTGTTCGTGATAATGGAGGCGCACGGCATTCTCCCGGCAGATATTTGCGCTGCCCGCAGGATACGGCGACATCGCCATTGGAGCGACGGCGTCGCTTGTGGCGGCGACGCTGGCGACTTCCAGGCACCGAGGCAGCTTTATCCTTTGGCAGATCCTGGGAATCGCGGATCTCGTGGAGGCGATCGAGCCTCGGTACGACTGCCGGCCTGCTTAGCCCGCAGGGACCCGGGATGGCCGCCATGACGGTGCTGCCGTTGAGCCTGATTCCGACATTCCTCGTGCCGCTGTTTCTTATGTTCCACGTGATTTGCATAGCGGAGGCCAGGACCTGGAAGGATAGCTCAGGTGACTGCGCGTGGAACGCGGGTGACGGCCCCATGCCGGGCAGTGTCGCAGGTGATTGAGGCACGTCTACGGCGAGTGGATGCGGCGTCCCGAGCCTAGGCAGTTTGAACCGGCAGTTTTGCGGCTTCCCATCCCGCGATGCCGCCGGCGATTTCACCAACGGGATCAAATCCGCCGCGCTGCAACAAGCTGGCGGCGATGGACGACCGGTAGCCGCCCGCGCAATAGACCAACAGGGAGCGGTCTCTTGGAAGCTTACTCAGATTTTCCACCAGATGATTGAGGGGGATGGCCAAACTTCCTGCGATGTACTTCCGTTCGCGCTCGCGCGGCGCGCGAACGTCGATGGCCAGCGGCGGCTGACTCGATGACAGGAGTTCCGCGGCGAACTGTGCGCTGAAGCGCTCCGTCGTGACCGTCAAGTCCGGCCGTGATTTCAGGCTGTGCAATCCATCCTGCAAGTATCCGACCACGTGATCGAAGCCGATTCGCCCGAGCCGGGTTGTCGATTCGTTCTCCCGGCCGGGGTCCGCGATGATCACGATCGGATGATCTCGATTCAGCACCGTTCCGGCCCATGTTGCGTACTGGCCGCCGAAGCCGATGTTGATGGAGCCCGCCAGGTGGGCTGAAGCAAATTCCGTTGCGTCACGCGTATCGAGGATCTGCGCTCCAATTGCTTGCAATGCAAGCAGGTCGTCCAACGTCATCGCGCCCACGCGCTGCAGCGTTTCATCCAGTGTGGGCCGCTCTTCGCTGTTGAGCACGGCATCATAGGTGAAGTAGGCCGGAGCTTCCGGCTGATCAGCCGTCACCACCTGAACGAACGCTTCCTTGCTCATGGGCTGTAGCGCGTAGTTCGAACGCCGCTGTTCTCCCAGCGTTGATACCGTTTCCTTGCTGAGCGCCTTCCCGCAGAGCGAGCCCGCACCGTGAGCCGGGTACACCAGGCTTTGGTCGGGCAGCGCCAGCAGCTTGGTGTGCAGCGAATCGAAGAGCATGCTGCCAAGTTCGGTGGCCGACCAGCCCAGCGCCGCCCGCAGATCGGGACGCCCTATGTCGCCGATGAACAAAGTGTCCCCTGTGAGCACGGCATGCGGTTGCGTGTCGCTGGCGTCCAGGTCATAAACGACGATGGAGATCGACTCCGGAGTGTGGCCCGGCGTTTCCAGCGCCGTCAGGTGCACGCGTCCGAATCCGAGAGTGTCGCCATCGCGAAGAGGAGTAAACGCGTACGCCGCTTTCGCCGCGGCGCCAAGATAGATCGTCGCGCCCACGCGATCGCGCAGCTCCAAATGCCCGGCGACAAAATCGGCGTGGAGATGCGTCAGGAATACGTGCTTGATCTTGAGCGCGTGCTCGGCGGCAAACGCAATGTACTGGTCTGTGTCCCGTTGCGGGTCAACGACGGCTGCCGCGCCTGTCTCCTCGTCTCCAATTACGTAGGAAGCGTGCGCCAGGCACGGCAGATAGAACTGTTTGAGGATCACTGCACACCATCCCCGTTTGCAGACTGCTACCCGCGGGCATTATACATAAATCGACCCCTGAACCCGTGCGTGGGGCCGTGCTATTGCACGGAGAAGGCCAGCAGCACATTGCCGGGAATTCCGTTGCCCGTGCCGACGTAACCTGAACCTATATACAACATGCCGCCGGCGATGACGGGTCCCGGCGCGCCCAGCGATCCGCCCTTTGCGGGAACTGCGTTGACGGCCGTGTACTCGCGAACGGTTTGGTATTCCCAGAGCGAATGGCCATCGTCGGTCGAAAGCGCGTGCAGGACTCCGTCCCAGCCGCCCGCAAACACGACCCCGGGCAGCACGGTGACCGCTGCATCAAAGCCGCTGCGCGGGCGCCGGCCCGCTTCCGAAGGGATGACGGCCGGCTCGATGCGCGCGAGCCAAACTCGCTTTCCGTCCGCCAAGCGCAATGCGGCCACGCCACCAGACTTAAGCGGGTAGTAGACGTTTTGCGCGTCGGCTGCGCCGCCCCACATAATCTGGATCGCCGCGCCCGCGTTCGGTTCGGCGAGATCGGTCTTCCACAGCAGGGCGCCGTTGCGGTCAGGATCAACCGCGACGACAAGGCCACCTTTGTGCGCCGCGACCAGGACACGCCGGCCGTCCGGCAGCGTTCGCAAGATCGGCGAGTTAGCGAAGTCCCAATCCGGCCCAGGATTCTCCGGGCACTGCTCACCCTTGGGACCGTTCCCATTGCAGCCGGCGGGTGAAGCGTCATTTTCGAGCGCTTGATAGGACCACAGTATCTTCCCAGTCCTCACGTCGAACGCGACGATCGCGTCGGACGTGCTGGGGGCAGGCGCGGCAAAAGCGTTTCCGGTTCCCACGTACACGGCGTGGCGCTTGGGGTCGATGGTGGGCGTGGTCCAGATGGAGGCGCCGGCCGGCGACCAGAGCTGCGTACCGAGGGAATTTTTCTTCGTCGGCTTGGGCTCTTCCGAAATCGTGTAGGTCTTCCAGATCGTTTTCCCAGTGTTCGCATCGAGGGCCGAAAGGCTGCCGCGATA
This sequence comes from uncultured Acidobacteriota bacterium, assembly GCA_963813045.1. Lineage (GTDB taxonomy): Bacteria > Acidobacteriota > Terriglobia > Acidiferrales > UBA7541 > Palsa-295. The sequence continues at coordinate 18,179 of CAWEXR010000030.1, read as the reverse complement.
GGTGCAGCACGGGTAGTGCGGATCCATAGAGGTGATTTCTTCGGAGCCGGCGACTCCCAGAAACAGGCGCCCGCCGTAGAGCGCCGCGCCTCCGGTGATGTGCGCGAGCAGCCGCGGCTCGACGTTCACTTTCCACAAGAGTTGGCCGGTCCGCGCATCGACGGCATACACGTTGGCCTTTTTGTCCCCAAAATAGGCGGCGTACTTTGCGGAGCCTTTGCCGCGGACGTGGCCGACGACGATGGCCGTCCGCACCTGCGCGTCCGCGCGAAAAGACCAATAGACGCATCCGGTCGAGGCATCGAGCGAATAGACGAAACCGTTGTAGTCGCCGAAGAAGACGCGCCCAGCGACGACCGCGGGCTGGCCATAGGTTTCCGCGCCCCCGGGAAGACCGAAGGCCCATTTCAACTTCAAAAGAGGTACGCGATCGGCGGACAATCCGGCGTCCTTTGCCGGCTGAAAGCGAGTATTCGACAAGCCATTGCCCCAGCCGTTCCAGCCGGCCTGGGCCGAGGGATCGCCGAGAGGCGGATCGACAGAGCAGTGGCCGGTCATGTTCTTCGCGTCGCCCGCGTCCACATTCCCAAGCGGACGCCCGCCGAAGAACTCGGCGATGATCCGTTTCTGGTCGTCGCTTAGTTCCCGTGCCTGCTGGACCATCGCGCCGGTGGCGAGAGCCGCGTAGATCGCTTCGGGCGTCATCTGCCCGAGCGTTTCGGTGCTGGGAGCGCTTTTGGCTCGCGCAGCGTTTTCGCTTTCCTCCGCGCTGGCCTTCACGTTCTGGTGGCAGCTCGCGCAGCGGCTATTGAAGATTCCCTGCGCAGCGATCCGGGCCATCGGGCCGACCGTCGGCGTGGGCTGCTGCGCCTGCTGTGGCTGTTGCCCGGCTGCCGGCAGAAATAGCAGGGACGCGACTAGTGCAGCCGTGGCACAGAGAAGCCGCTGAGAGGATTTCCTTATCATTCAGTCCCGGCGTTCATGGTTTAGTGCGAGGCGGCGTGCTTCGCGTTCGCAGTGAAGATCGACAGATCGACGGCCGCAGCCATCGCTTTGTAGCCGTCATCGTTGGGATGCAGATGGTCGCGGATGTTGAATGCCGGGCGGATGCGCTTGGGGTTCGCCGGATCCTCCGTGGCGGCGTCAAAGTCGATGACGGCATCGTACGCGCCGCTCGTGCGAATCCATTGGTTGACCGCCTCGCGCGCCGTTTCACCCTGTTCGCTGTAATACGCCGCGCCCGCAAAGGGCGTCAGGGTGGCTCCGATCACTCGGATGCCGTGCTCGCGAGCGCGTTCGATGATCTGCTTCTGCGCGGCAATGACGTCCTGCGCGGTCACCACATCCGACGACTGCGCGCCCGGCAGACTGGCGAAGCCGATGTCGTTGATCCCCAACATCACGATCACCCATTTCACGCCGGGCTGGCTGAGGACGTCCCGATCGAAGCGGGCGAGCGCCGAGACTCCCATGCCATCGTTGAGGAGGCGGTTACCGGAGATGCCCTCATTGACGATGGCGAGGCCGGCCGTGCCTTTGTTTGCCTCCAAGCGCTGCGCCAGCTGGCTCGGCCAGCTTCGGTCGGTATCGGGAGTAGAGGTTGCGCCGTCGGTGATGGAATCTCCGAACGCGACGATGAGGCCCGCGTTGGACGGAGCGATCACCTCCACGGCGGAAATCCAATACCACAACTGCACGGTCTTTGCGTCGGTAATGGAGGGTGCGCCCGTGAAGTCACCCGGCTGCGAAATATAGGTGGTGTGCAGGCCGGTGAGATGGATCGTCGGGGTCGCTGCTTCGCCGGGAATGTAGACGCTAACGACCAAGTCGCCGAGCGCGGGGACTTCCAGGTCCACAGGATCGCTCAGGACCTCAGCCGCTGGCGGAATGGTGAAAGAGGCCTTCCCACTGAAAGTGAGCGGGCGGTCGCTGGCAGCAACGATCGCCGACTCTTTGTCACGGAGCGCAATGTGCGCGGCACCCACCGCCAACGCGCTCGCGCCAAAGGTGTTCGAAAGTTGGACGCGGACGCGGCGTCCGCCGATGCTGGTGTGTACGATCATGCGCACGGTCTGGCCATTGATCGTGGGCGGGGGAGGAAACAATGGTGGCGGGGCTGGGCTCGCTTGGTTGGGCTGCCCGGGCGGAGGCGTGGGTGGGTTGGGCGCAGCGGGCCTTGGAAAAGCGATGCGAGGCGACTGCGGAGAGGCGGCCCAAGTTGCCACCCAATGATCCTGCGCGGTTGCGTTCTGAGCGAGACCCGCCAAGCCGAAACCCAGAACGAACACCAAGACGATTGCTCGGCGAATCGATTGTTGCGTCGTCACTTTTTCTCTCCCTCTTCGCAATGCGACGAAAGCGGGGCGAATGGTAGCGCACGAGGGAATCGGGTGACAAGCGCGGACAGCGCCAATGGTTAGCGTCTGGCGGGAGGTTTGGGGGCGAGGACTTGCTGAAGGGTGAGGCCAGGAGAAAAGTCGAGAGCAACTTCAAATTTCAGATAGGCGATGGCGTCCGAGCTGCCGTCTTTGCCGAACCTCACACGCGACTTGAGGATGCGCAGTTCGCCGTGGCCCAGGTTGACGCCGGCCGCCTCACTGGCAATCCGCTGCTTCTCCTGATCGGAAGCCGTGCTCGGATAGATCGCCGAGTTCACCACGTCTTCCGCGATGTGGTCGTCCGCGATCGTCAGGACGAAGTTGAATCGCCGCGGACTGATCGCGACCGCCTCCTTCGTCGAGTAGCCGTAGGCCCCGGCGAGGTAGCGCTCGTTGTAAAAGTGATACGGAGGCGTGGCGATCGCCAAGAACTCCGCGGGCTCGTCCGCCGGCTGCACCTTGGGCACGATTTCGATCACCCATCCGCCCGCGGCGTCGCCCGCGAGAGGGGTCAAGCGAAACACCAGATCGTGGCCAACCTCGCGGTCGAAGACTGTGCCGTCGTAAACTTCACCCGTGAACCGCACCTGGGATGTTTCGGCAGAGGATGACGTCGGCGCGGGCGACTGAGCGTGCGCCCGGAACGGAACCCAAAGCGCGCAGGCGAGCGTCGCCGCCAAAACGAGCGAGCAGGCGGAAGCGATGCGGCCCGAGGACATGGACGCCGGATTCTACATCGCGATTACCGAAATTGTCTTTAGTGCAGAGGCGAACGACGCGAAAGAAAAGGCGCCGCCGGGAAGATCACCAGTTGGCGGCCCGTTCGCAGAAGTCGCCGATGGCGGCGGCAATCTCAATGTTCCGGCTATTGTAATCGGCGGTGTCCGACAACTCGACCGTGGCGCACCGTGGAATCTTAGCGGCGTACAGGTTGGAAACTTCAGCCGGGTGCATGGGATCGTTTCCGGGGACCAGCAGCGCGGGAACGGCAATCGCTTCCAAGTCTGCGTCCGACGCGAGGGGCTGGGCGCCGGAGGCCATGAACCGGTTCGTCGCCACAAAACTTGGCAGGTCCAGGGAACCAATCATGGCGTCGAAGTAGGCTTCCATCGCGGGGGACTGTTGGTAGAGAGATCGGAACGCCTCGACGCCTTCATTGTCCACTTTCGCGAGGATCGGGTCCAGCGATCCGAGGGTGGCAGCCTGGTGCTCTGTGAGACCCCGCTCGCGCACCAGCATAGACGGGCGCACCAGGACCAGACCCGCTGTGCGCTCGGGAAACCGGCGCGCGAAGCGAAGGGCGGCTCCCGTGCCCATGGATATGCCGCCGACGACAGCACGCTCCGTGCCGGTGTGGTTGAGCAGAGCCGCGATGTCGTCCGCAAGGCGGTCCCAGGTCAGGGGGTCCGCGCACCACGACCTACCGCTGCCGCGCAGATCGGGAGTGATGACGCGGTAACGCTGACTCAAGGGCGCGACGAGGGACAGGCATGCGTGATGGTCGCCGCCGCCTCCGTGGAGCATGACAACGACGCGGCCGCGACCCTCTTCGACGGCGTAAAGCCGGACACCGTCGCCGTCATACCAAAACTCGGACATCACGACCTCCTCGCAATTCAGAGAAACGGAGAAAAAGAAAAGCCTCGCGCCGGCTGACGCGAGGCCTTTTGAGTTTCAACTTTAGAACCCCAACAGCAGATCCCTCGTCGTCCGCCCAAAAGCAGGCGGACTCGCTCGGGATGACAAACGGCGCGGTTTACGTGCCTTCGTCCCAGGAGGCGAGGTAGTGTTCCTGCTCCGGGGTGAGCTTGTCGATCATGACGCCCATGGACTCGAGCTTGAGCTTCGCGATCTGCTGGTCGAGGTGCTCGGGTACGGAGTAGACCTGATTCTTCAGCTCCGCCGAGTGCTTAACCATGTACTCGGAGGAAAGCGCTTGGTTGGCGAAGCTCATGTCCATGACGGAGGCGGGGTGACCTTCGGCGGCGGCGAGGTTGATCAGGCGGCCGTCGCCGAGGAGGTAGAGCTTGCGACCATCCTTCATCGAGAATTCCTCGACGAACGGGCGGGCGATCTTTCGGCTGCTAGAGAGCCTTTCGAGCGCCGGAATGTCGATTTCAACGTTGAAGTGACCGGAGTTGCTGACGACGGCACCGTCCTTCATCTTCTCGAAATGCTCTTGGCTGAGGACAGACTTGTTTCCGGTGACGGTGACGAAGACGTCGCCGATTTTGGCGGCCTCGTTCATGGGCATCACGCGGAAACCGTCCATGACGGCTTCGATGGCCTTCGTCGGGTTGATCTCGGTGACGATGACATCCGCGCCGAGACCCTTGGCGCGCATCGAAACGCCGCGGCCACACCAGCCGTAGCCGGCGACAACAATTTTGAGGCCGGCGAGCAGCAGGTTCGTGGCGCGAATCACGCCGTCGAGCGTGGACTGGCCCGTGCCGTAGCGATTGTCGAAGAAGTGTTTGGTGAGCGCGTCGTTGACGGCGATCACGGGATACTTGAGAGTGCCGTCCTTGGCCATGGCGCGAAGGCGGATCACGCCGGTGGTGGTCTCTTCGGTGCCGCCGATGACGCCCTTGACGAGATCGGGATGCTTGGTGAGGAGCTGGGTCACAAGGTCCGCGCCGTCGTCCATGGTGATCTGAGGCTTGTGGTCGATGGCGGCGGCAATGTGCGCGTAATAGGTGGCGTTGTCCTCACCCTTTATGGCGTAGGTCGGGATGTTATAGTCCCGGATGAGCGAGGCCGCAACATCGTCCTGCGTCGAGAGCGGATTCGATCCGCAGAGAACCACTTCGGCGCCACCATCGCGCAGCGTGATGGCAAGGTTCGCCGTCTCGCTGGTGACATGCAAGCAAGCCGACACGCGGATGCCGCTGAGCGGCTGCTCCTTGATGAAGCGCTTGCGGATCAACTGAAGCACGGGCATGTGCTGGTTGGCCCATTCGATTCTGCGCTTGCCATATTCCGCCAAGGCAAGGTCCTTCACATCGCCGTTCACTTTAGTTACTGATTCGGCCATAAACTCCCTTTCGCTTTTAATTGGGACGAAAAACTAACGCGACACCGCCGCCGAGCTCGCTTCCTTGCGGAGGACGTCCGCCTTATCCGTGCGTTCCCAAGTGAAACCCGGGCCGGTGCGGCCGAAGTGGCCATAGGCCGCCGTGGGACGGTAGATCGGCCTGCGGAGATCGAGGGTTTCGATGATGCCCTTGGGCGTGAGCTTGAAAAGGGCGCGAATGAGCTCGGTGATGTGAGCGTTCGGAATCGTTCCGGTGCCGAACGTGTCCGCCATGACGGAAACGGGCTCGGCCACGCCGATGGCGTAGGCGAACTGGACTTCCACCTTGCGAGCGAGGCCGGCCGCAACGATGTTCTTCGCGACGTAGCGGGCCATGTAGCACGCGGAGCGGTCCACCTTCGACGGATCCTTTCCGGAAAACGCGCCGCCGCCGTGACGGCCGTAGCCGCCATAGGTGTCCACGATGATCTTGCGGCCGGTCAAGCCGGCGTCGCCCATCGGACCCCCGGTAACGAAGCGGCCGGTCGGGTTGACGTGAATCTTGGTGGCCTTGTCGAACATGCTGGCCGGGATGACGGGCTTGATGACCTTTTCGATGACCGCTTCGCGAAGGTCGCTCTGCGAAACGCTCTCACTGTGCTGCGTCGAGATCACGACCGTATCGACGCGCGCGGGGCGGCCGCCGATGTATTCGATGGAGACCTGAGACTTGGCGTCGGGGCGGAAGAAGTCGACTTCCCTGGCCTTGCGAACCTGGGCGAGCTTGTAAGTGAGCTGGTGGGCGAGCTGGATGGGCATGGGCATCAGCTCGGGAGTCTCATCGCAGGCATAGCCGAACATCATGCCCTGGTCGCCCGCGCCGCCCGTATCCACGCCCATGGCGATATCCGGGGACTGCGGCTTAACGGCGGAGAGGATGCCGCAGGTCTCGGCGTCGAAGCCGTACTTGGCGCGATTGTAGCCAATGTCGTTTATGACGTTGCGGGCGATGCGCTCGTATTCGAGGGCGCCGCGGGCTTCCTTCTTGATCGTGATTTCACCGGCGATGACGACGAGACCGGTGGTGACCAGCGTCTCACAACCCACACGGCCGAACGGGTCGTGCTCGAGCACCGTATCCAGCACCGCATCGGAAATCTGGTCGGCCATCTTATCGGGGTGGCCCTCGGTGACCGACTCCGAGGTGAACAGGAACTTCTCGGGTGCGTTTGCCAAAACAGTGTCCTCCGGCGGAATGAAGGGCGATCAGCGCGCCCATTATCGCTCTTTCGCGGCAAGTCGAAACAAAAATGGTAGCGAAAGGGTGTCGGCATTGTCAATCTTCCGCACGCAAAGGGCTTAAATCGAACCCTAACGGCGTATTAGGCCGCTAAGAAGAAACGCCGGGATCGACGCCGAGATCGTTGGCAACCGGACGCCGGCGGTCAGGCAGCGCTGCGGCGGTGGAGCAAATAGGCGCGAATGAACGGATCCAGATCACCGTTGAGAACTTTCTGGACGTCGCCCCGCTCGAACTTGGTGCGGTGGTCCTTGATCATCTGGTAGGGCTGCATCACGTAGGAGCGGATCTGGCTGCCGAAACTGATCTCAGGCTTCGAGGCGTCGAGCTTGCGCATTTCCTCGCGCCGCTTTTCGATCTCCCGCTCGTATAGGTGCGAGCGAAGGAGCTTCATGGCCGTTTCGCGGTTCTTGTGCTGGCTACGCTCGCTCTGACACTGGACGACGATGCCGCTGGGAATGTGAGTAATCCGTATGGCCGTTTCGACCTTGTTGACGTTCTGCCCTCCCTTGCCGCCCGAGCGGTAGGTATCGACGCGCAGGTCATCGGGATTCACGACGATCTCGATCTTGTCGTCGATTTCCGGGATGACGAACACCGAGGCAAACGAGGTGTGCCGGCGCGCCTGCTGGTCAAACGGCGAAATGCGCACCAGCCGATGCACGCCGCTTTCGCCCGCGAGCATGCCATAGGCGTTTTCTCCCTCGATCTGCACCGTGGCGGACTTGATGCCCGCCTCTTCGCCGGGAGTCGATTCGAGCACGTTCGCGCGAAAGCCCTTGTCCTCCGCCCAACGGATATACATCCGCAACAGTATCTCGGCCCAGTCCTGCGACTCGGTTCCGCCCGCGCCGGGCTTGATGGTGAGAATGGCGTTGAGGCGGTCGCTTTCGCCGGCGAGGAGAGTCTTGGTCTCGAGCCCGGAGACGTAGGCGTCGGCAGCGGCAAGCTCCTTGGCGATGTCATCCATGAGCGAATCGTGCTGCGCGCTGTTGGTTTCTTCCTGCGCGAGGTGGAAGTAGGTATCGAGGTCGCTCGCCTTGGCGGAGAGCATTTTTTCGGCGTTTACGCGCTCTTCAAGCTGCTTGCGCTCCTGCAAGACAGCCTGGGCCTTTTCCTGGTCCTGCCAGAAGTTCGGGTCGTTTGCCTTTTCTTCCAGTGCGGCGATCTGCTTTTGCGCGGGTCCAGCGTCAAAGATAGCTCCGGACGAGCCCGATGCGTTTTTGGAGCTCGTCGTAGCGTTTCTGCAGGTCTTCGATGTGTTCAGCCATGCTTAAATCCTACACACGAAAGTCGAAAATAGAAAATCGAAAGTGGAGAATGTCGACCACAGGCGTGCAGCCTATCGCGGCCTTCCCTTTTCAATTTTCCTTTTCCCATTTTCTGTCGTCGCGAATGCCCGGACAAGCAAGGCAATGGACGTTAGCACGCACAGCCACGCCAGCCAATCGCCAAAGCGCGCGTAGAGCGTGAGGCCGCTGCGAAAGTCATAGGGCGCGTCGAGCTCGCCGCGGACGTCGGTCGGCAGCTCGGCGACGATTCGGCCGTACGGATCGACATCGACCGTAAATCCGTTGTTCGTATCGCGGAGCAGCCAGCGGCGGTTTTCCACCGCGCGCACGCGCGCCATCATCAGGTGCTGCGCGGGAGCGGCGGAACGCCCGAACCATCCGTCGTTTGAAATGTTGATCAGAAGCTCGGCGCCACCCGCGGTGAAACGCCGCACCGCGCCGGGGAGAACGCCTTCGAAGCAGATGAACGAGCCAAAGGTTCCATCCTGCAATTGGCCTACCCGGTACACCGTACCCGGCGTGAAATCTCCGATGTCGGCTGTCAGTTTTCCCGTAAAGGCGAGCCACCGGCGGAGCGGAACATATTCTCCGAACGGCACCAGATGAATTTTGTCATACGTGAACACTCGCCGGCCGGAAGGATCGAGCAGCACGGCGCTATTGTTCGCGGTCCATTTCCCGGCGGCGTCGCGCTTCCAATCCTCGACGCCGACGAGAAAGTCCTGGCCCGAGCCGCGGGCGATTCGCTGGGCGCGCGCGGCGAAATCCGCATCTTGCAGGCTGAACGGCGCGGGAACCTCGGGCCACACGATCAGGCCCGGGTTCTTCGCGGCGGAGTCCACGCTGATCTGTTCGAGCTGGTCGAGGTCGCGCGCATGAGCTTGCATCCAATCGGGCGGGTATTCGTACGATTGGGCGAAGTTCGTCTGGACGAGGTGCGCGACGTAGCGCGCGGGCGCCCGCGGCACGAAATACCGCCCTCCCACGGCGACGAGAATCAGCACGCCTGCCACGGCGATGACTCTCTTCCATGCGCGCTGCGTGCCGACGAGAACCGCGTACGCGACGAGCGCGCCGTAGCCGGCCACCAGGAAGCTGAGGCCGTAGATTCCCGTGAGCGCGGTGAGTTGTACGAGCGCGAGATTGCCGCTCGCGGCATAGCCAATCAGGTTCCACGGAAACGCGATGATGGGCAGATTCCCGCGCAGGAATTCGACGGCCACCCAAAGGAAGGGCGCGAGCGCGCAGGCGAATGCAGGGCCTTTCTTCGAAGCCAGGGCTACACCCCACGAGAAGCACGCGCAGATGACGCCGCCCGCGATGCCGACCAGCCCGAGAATGCCCGCCGAAGTCCACAGGCCCACGTTGCCGTACTGCCGCATGACAACGTCCATCCACGTGAGGCACATGGGATAAAAGACCAGACCAAAGAGAAGACCGTAGACCGGCGCAACGGCCAGCCGCGCCCGGAAAGACGCGAGGGTGAGCAGACCGATCGAAATCCAAGCGAGGAGCGAGAGATTGTAATTCGGAAACGAAAGAGCGAGCGCCACGCCGCTCGCCAGCGCGAGCAGCACCCGCGTATGCCAGGAAAAAGTCATTCAGCGCTTGATGATAGCCTTGAAGCCGGCATGGTCAAGCGCGCCCCTGGCGGACTCGGCGGCTTTCTGATCCGAGTACGGACCGACCTGCACGCGGTAGAAATTGTCCGCAGCTGGGGTCACGACGAAAGCCGGGAATCTTTTCTGCTGCAAAGCATCGGCCATGGCCAGAGCGTCGCCTTCGCGCGTGAGCGCCGCGATCTGGAGCACGATCGCGCCCTTGAGCATCTTTGGCGGCTGGAACCGCGCCGCGGCCGGGACCGTCTTCGCGATCGTTGCCGTGGGGGCGGCGGTAGAAGGAGCGTTCGTCACGCTCTTTGGGGTGGCGACCTCATCCGGCGGGGCGGATGGCGCAGGGGAAGTGTTCGCCTCGGGCTGCAAGCCGTCTTTGCCGCCCTTCTTCGTGTAGAAATCCCATTCGCCGTTCGAGGGGGCGGGCGCTCCTGACGGCGGCGTCACACCGGGTTTTTCCGCAGGGCGAACGGGCGATGCGTCCCGCTCGAGCGCCTGGGCAGCATGGACCAATCCGCCGTATTGCGTTTTACCCATCACGTAGCCAAGCGTAAAGAACACGCCACAAAGGAGCACGACACCCAGAAATAGCCCGACCAGATGCCGGCTTTCGAGCACCCGGTCTCCAGCTCCGCGTCTTCCTGAACCTGCCATTCGCTCCTACTTCCCTTCCTTCGCCAGCAACCATCGCGAGATGATGTCCACCGGCAATGGGAAAACGATCGTCGTATTTTTCTCGACGCCGATATCGGCCAATGTCTGCAAGTACCGCAATTCGATCGCAGCCGGCTGCTTTTGCAGCACTTCCGCCGCTTCGGCCAGCTTCGTCGAGGCCTGGTACTCGCCGTCCGCGTGGATCACTTTCGCCCGGCGTTCGCGCTCGGCCTCCGCCTGCTTGGCGATGGCGCGCTGCATCGACTCCGGAATATCGACTTGCTTGACCTCAACCTTCGTTACCTTGATACCCCAAGGCTCCGTATCCTGGTCAAGGATTGTTTGCAGCTTGGAGTTTACCTTTTCGCGCTCCGAGAGGATCGAGTCCAGATCGAACTGGCCGATCAGGCTGCGAAGCGTGGTCTGGGCGAGCTGTGAAGTGGCGTACAGGTAGTTTTGCACCTGCGAAAGCGCAAGGTTGGCGTCCACGACGCGGAAATAGCAGACGGCGTTGACCTTCACCGAGACGTTGTCGCGCGTGATCACGTCCTGCGGCGGCACGTCGAGCGTTTCGATTCGCAGCGAAATGCGCGTCAGCTTGTCGATGGGATAGAGGACGAGCTGCAATCCCGCCCCCTTGGCTTCGGGCTGCATCCGTCCAAGGCGCAACACCACTCCGCGCTCCCATTCCTTGATCACGTAGATCGAGTTGAACAGCCAAAATAGAAAGATAATGACCGCCGCCGTGCCGAGGATCGTCATGAAATTGAAGTCCATCGCTGCCTCCTCCGATAAGCTCTCTACTAAGACGCCGATTGCGGCCGCTTCGCTAGTTCTACTTCGAGTGTCAGGCCGTCGACTTTTCGCACGCGTACCCGCGCGCCCTTCGGAATACTCTCGCCTGCCGGCGCCGCGGCGCGCCAGAGCTCGCCATGGACTCGCACCATCCCGGTTCCAGGGGCCGCGCCGAGCGGCTCGATCACTTCGCCCTCTTCCTCGAGCAGCTCTTCCTTTCCCGTCGATTGCTTCCAGGTGCGCGATCGCAATACGGCTCGCATCAGGATCACGACGATCACGGCAAACGGAATCGCCACGCCCAGCGCTGCGCTCAGGCTCACGCCCATGCCCGTCCAGGGACTTTTCACCAGCATCAACGCGCCGAGCACCATGGAGATCACACCGCCCACGCCGAGCACGCCGTGCGTCGGGTATTTCGCCTCCAGGACAAACAGCGCCAGCGAAAGCACGATGAGGAGCAACCCCGTGAAGCTCACGGGGAGCATGTGCATCGCGAAGAGCGCGAGGATGATCGCGATCCCTCCGATCACGCCCGGCGCAAACATCCCGGGGTGCGTGAATTCGGTGTACAGACCGAGCACGCCGACGATCAACAGGATGAAAAATACGTCCGGCTGGACGATCCGCGAAAGAAACTTTTCGCGCGACGTCATATCGCGCGCCACGATGACTGGATTCGAGAGAGCGAGCTGCGTGGTCGACCCGTCGAGGCGCGTGATCGTGCGGCCGTTGAGCTTGGCAAGCAGATCCTCGGGCGAAGAGGCGACCAGATCGATGAGCTTGCCGTCCAGCGCCTCTTTTTCGCTGAAGGCTTTCGCGTCCGTGACGGCAGTGGCGGCGAGATCCACATTTCGCCCGCGCTTGCTGACGTAGCTGCGCAAATACGCGGTCGCTTCATTGAGGATCTTCTTGTGCAGCGTGTCGTCGATCTGCACCACCTGGCCGCCAACCTCCACGATCGGAGAAGCCGCGCCAGTGTCCGTCCCGGGAGACATCGCCGCGACGTCGGCGGAGAGCAGGATAAAGAATCCGGCCGAAGCCGCGCGCGATCCCGTGGGATACACGTAGGTCACGACCGGCACGTGCGAGAGCAAGATCGCCTGAATGATCGAGCGCATCGACGTGTCGAGGCCGCCGGGCGTGTTCATGGTGATGAGTATCAGGCTTGCGCGATCGCGATTGGCCTGTTCGATTCCGTTGGCGAGATATTCCGCGAGGACCGGCTCGATTTCGCCGTCAATATGCAGCTCAACGACGGTAGCGGCAGAATGCGTTTCGACGGGAGAAGCCGCAGGTGCGGCCGCGCGCGCAGCTAAGATCAGTGTCGATCCACCGGCGACAAACGCGCACAACAGTACGCGCGGCAACCAGCGGCAGAACAACGAGGGAGCCATTCCGAGAGGAGATTATAGCAAGAGAACCGCAGTAAACCGCGACACCTTTGTGGGCGCTCTCCCGACCCGGTGCGGCGACCCTCCGCTCAGTTCGGATTCGACTTTTTTTCATCGCCCGCGTACGCCGGCTGGATCTGGAAAACTTCCTGAACGCGCGGGTCCTTGATCACCTTCGAAAAGTCGGGGTCCTTCTTCGCGGCGAGGAAATCCTTGTATCCGTCGTCGCGAGCCATCTTCAGAAAGTGCGCCGCGCGTTCCGCGTCTCCCGCCTTCGCGTAGGATTTCGCGACCAGGAAAAAAAGCGTGCCGGGATCGGATGCCGTCCTCTGCTGGATGATCGCCCCGGCGCCGCCTTTGCGGGCGAAGATGTCCGGGTCGAGCGCGAGGGCCTTGCCGAATGCGTCCAACGCCGCGGGATACTGCTCGTTGGCGTAATACGCGAAACCGAGATTGCTGTAAATCACGGCCTGGTCGCCGCTCGGCGTGGCGAGGGCCCTTTTGTAATACTTGATGGCTTTTCCATAGTGCTTCTCCGAATACTCGAGGGCGCCGAGATTATTGATCGCGCTCACAAAGCTGCCGTTCGCGTGCACCGCTTTCTTGTAGGAGCGCTCGGCGTGACGAACATCGCCAAGTTGCTGGTAGGCGATGCCGACCTTGTTGAGCATGGCGAAGTTCTTCGGGTCGTCCTGAAGAAGGTCCTCGTAGGCCTTGGCGGCCTCGGCATAGTCTTTCCGCGCCATCAAAATCTCCGCGCGGATGTCCTCCTTCTGGCGCGGAGTCAACGGCGGAGTTGTAGTAGCTTCGGGCGCGGAAGCGCCGGGCGGAGTTTCAGTCTGCGAATTGGGAGCTTGCTGCGCGCCGCTGGGTCCGGCCACAAAGGCCAGCAGGATAGCGAAGAGGGCCAGGCGTTTCATTGCTCCTGTTCCTTATGCGCAAGCGTGAGAGCCTGCGGTTTCTATTGCTGTTTCGAATCGCTTGAAGGCTGTTTGCTTCCCCCAAAGATACCAAATATCCGGTCGAGTAGACCCTTTTTCTTCTCCGGTTCCTGGCTCGGCTGCGTTGCGGGATTCTGTCCCGCCTTTGCCCCGGGCGGTGGCGGCGACGGGGAGCTTTCTCCTCCAAACAGGTGAGCGAGCCACGAGCCAGGCGGCGATTGCGCGAGCTGCCCGCCGTGGAGCTGGCAGTATTGCGCGGGCTCGCTTCCGGCGATGAAGTACTCGCTCGCGGTCTGCGGACAGGAGGGCGTGGCAAGCTGGCCGCTTTGCGGATCGATCATCTCGGCGACGACGCCCGGCGGCGGCTCGAACGGTTCCGTGCGGTGATACATCGGCAGCGCCACTGCCCGCTTCATGAACTCGCCCCAGATCGGCGCGGCGGCCTGGCCACCGGCGAGCCCGAGGTCGCGGTTGTCGTCGAAGCCGACCCAAACGACGCACAACAGGTTCGAAGTGTATCCGGCGAACCAGCCGTCGCGGGAAGTGCCGGTCTTGCCCGCGGCGGGATCCGTGAATCCCATCGCGCGCACGGGATAGCCCGTGCCGTGATTGATGACATCCTCCATGAGGCTGGTGGTGAGAAACGCGACGCGCGGATCGAGCACGGCACGCGTCACCGGCGCTTGCGATTCCTCGACGCTGCCGTCGGCGGCGATAACGCTGCGGATGAAGAGCGGCTCCGCGCGGACGCCGTTCGCGGCGAACGGGGTATATCCGGCCGCAACGTCGATCGGCGTCATCTCATAAGCGCCGAGCGCGACGGCGGGCGTGGCCTGGATGTTCGTGCCGAGGCCCATCTGGCGCGCGAAGTCAACGACGCGCTGGTAGCCGATCGTCTCGGCGACCTTGACGGTCGCGACGTTGAGCGAGTGGATCAGCGCGTCGCGCACGGTTACCGTGCCGAAGAACTCCTCGCCATAGTTGTTCGGCGTGTATTCCTTGCCGTCGAATTCAAAGGTGGTGGGAGTATCGTCCACGGTCGTCACCGGCGTCACCACCGGCTGCAAGCCCTCGACCGCGTTGTCCAACGCCGCCGCGTAGACGAACGGCTTGAAAACCGATCCCGGCTGGCGTCGCGCGAGCGCTCGGTTGAGCTGGCTCTCGCCGTAATCGCGGCCGCCGACGAGAGCGCGAATCTCGCCGGTGTGGGGATCGAGCACCACAACCGCCACTTGCGGCTGCGGCACCGGCTCGCCCTTCTTCCTCCAGATTGCGTAGCGGCGGGCGAGAAGCTTATCCACCTGCTGCAAGCCAATCTGGATGGCGTCTGTGGCCGCGCGCTCGAGGTCCGGATCGAGCGTCGTGTAGACCCGGTAGCTCTGCGTCTCGAGATCATTTTCCGAGAACTTCTCGAGCAGGTGGTCCTTCACCATGTCCACAAAATAGGGAGCGGAATTGCTTTCGACGCCGCCGTTGACGAACTTCAGCTTCGATTTCTTTGCGATGGCTTCCTGCTCGGCGGTGATGTAGCCGTCCTCCACCATCTGCGCGAGGACGCGGTCGCGCGCCTCCTCGGCCCGGTCGGGGTGGCGCTCGGCGGCGGAATAGCGGTTCGGCGCGCGGATGATCCCGGCGAGAAACGCCGCTTCGCCGGCGCTCAGCTCCCGGATGTCCTTGCCGAAATAGGCCTGGGCGGCTTCGCCGAATCCGCGAATCGAAAAGCTTCCGCGATTGCCGAGATAGATGTCGTTGGCGTACAGCTCGAGGATTTGCTGCTTGGAGAAGCGCTCGTCGAGCTCGGCGGCCATCAGGATCTCCTTCACCTTCCGCCGCCACTCGCGCTTCGTCGAAAAGAAGAACGTGCGCGCCACCTGCATATCGATCGTGCTTGCGCCCTGGGCCTTCTGCCCACGCGTCACGTCGTAAAATGCCGCGCCGAAGACGCGCACCAGGTCCAGCGCGCCGTGGTCGTAAAAGCGCTTGTCCTCCGCCGCAAGCACCGCATGAACGAGCACGGGCGGCAAATCATCGAAGCGCACCACGCGCCGCTTCTCGCGCGAGCTGTCGAAGAGATTGGTAATCAGCTGCGGCTCGATTTCCGCCGAGTCGCGCTCCGACCCGTCGGCGAGCTGTGCGATATGCGAAATCTCAGTCCCCTCAAAATCGACGCGAAGGCCGTTGGCGCCACGGAAATAAGAATCTGCGGAGGGGAGGATCTGAACCGTCGAACCGGTGACACGGAATTCCCCGGGCGCGCCGGCGACGGCTCCTTCCTGGTAGCCGGCCCGCAGCAAGTAGCTCGCAAGGTCGTTCGGGCGCAGCGTTTCTCCCGTGAAGATGTGCCCGGGAGCGGAATAGACACGCGAGGTGTTCTGAAAAATCTGTCCGGTGAGGCGCTGGTCGATGAGGTGGCCGAACTTAACGTAGTAATACGCCCCGACTGACGCAGCGGCAAGCAACACCAGCAGCATCGCGCCCAGCACCGCGAGGCCGAAACGCGACGTCCAAAAACTGCGAGCGATTCGAATCCGCAATCGGTTCTCCGCTACATCCTGAACACGGTCTTGACGCGCCGAAGCCGCGGCTGGGGTGGGCGGCGCTGCGAGGGCCGGGCGTCTGCCCGGCTCCCAGTCTAGCCGTGTCGCCTGACTACATCACTATTCTACATGCTACTAGATGGTATGGTTGTCCGCGTGGACATGAAATTGCTTGTCCCAGTGGTAGACCGCGAGGTCGATGGGCACCGTGTAGTCGAGCCCGATGTCGACGGATCCATTGGAGACTTCAACGTGAATGTCTTCAGGCTTCGCCGGAATGCCAAGGTCCTGAGCCTTTTTCCAGATGTCGTTACGAATGTCGTCGACGCTCCTCTTTGGATAGCCGGTCAACGCAAATCGAGACTCACTCTCGACCGAGTCCTGGAGCTGATAGTTGGCGAAATAGATCGGCACGATCTTTATGCCCACATAAGCCATCGCGCCCAGAAGCAGAAGCGTGACGATGAGATTCAGCTTCGAGCCGCCGCGCTCTCCGCTCCGCGTTGAAAGACTTCCCGACGTGTTCATGGACTCGCTCATGAAATTGCCGCAACCCTCCCAAGTGCTTGCACCGATTGTCCTTTCAAGCTAGCACGACGCCGTATGCAAGGGTAGGAAGGCGAGCGGATGTGTTCGCGATCAGTAAACGCAGCGAGGGACGCTCCGGGCGGCGCCCATGGCGGGTTGTGGGGTTGCGGCGGCGCTACCCAATAGTTGGAACGGCACTAATACGCTCGCGCGAAGATCGCTTTCGCCCTGGCCGCAGCGCCGCAATAAATGCACTTTCCTTCGCCGCCGGGCTGTTCGAGAGGAATGCAACGCATCGTAGCCTTGGTCTCTTCCTTGATCTTCTCTTCGCACGCGGCGCCGCCGCACCACCAGGAAAACGCGAAGCCCTTTTCGACCGCCTTCTTGAGCTCTTCGTAATTCGCGGCATCCACCGTGTTCGCCTTGCGAAACGCCAACGCGCGATCGTAGAGCGCCTGCTGAATCTCTTCGAGCATCGCCGCCACGGCCGCGGCAATTCCCTGCTGCGGCACGAAGGATTTGCCTTCTTTCCCCGGACGGTCGCGCCGCGCGAGAACCACTGAGCCCTTCGCCACGTCCTTGGGCCCAAGCTCCAGGCGCAGTGGGACGCCGCGCATCTCCCAGTCGTTAAACTTGAAGCCGGGGCTCATTCCCTCGCGCTCGTCCATCTTGACACGGATGCCTGCGGCGACCAGCTCTTTGCGCAGCCGGTGCGCGTTCTCAAGGACGGTTGCTTTTTCTTCGTCCGTCTTGAAGATCGGCACGATGACCAACTGGAACGGAGCGAGGCGCGGCGGCAGGATAAGGCCCTGATCGTCGCCATGCACCATGATGATCGCGCCCACGACGCGCGTCGAAAGCCCCCACGAAGTCGTCCAGCAGTGCTGCAAGACGCCGGTCTTATCGAGATAGCGAATCTCGAAGGCTTTGGCGAAATTCTGCCCCAAATTGTGCGAAGTGCAGAATTGCAGCGCCTTGCCGTCGCCCATCATCGCTTCCAGCGAATAGGTGATCTCGGCGCCGGCGAACTTCTCCGCCTCCGATTTCCGGCCGGGAATCACGGGGACAGCCGCTTCGTTCACGGCAAAATCCGTGTACACATCCACCATCTGGCGCGTTTCGGCTTCGGCTTCTTCGGCGGTCGCGTGCGCGGTGTGGCCTTCCTGCCAGAAGAACTCGAGCGTGCGCAGGAATAGGCGCGTGCGCAGCTCCCAGCGCACCACGCTGTTCCATTGGTTGATCAGCACCGGCAGGTCGCGGTAGGACTGAATCCATTTCGCGTAAGCGTGACCGATGATCGTTTCCGAAGTCGGCCGGATCACAAGGGGTTCTTCCAGCTCCTCGCCGCCGCCGTGCGTGACGACGGCAAGCTCCGGCGAGAATCCCGCCACGTGGGACTTTTCTTTCTCGATGAAGCTGCGCGGGATCAGAAGCGGAAACGCCGCGTTGACGTGCCCGGTCGCCTTGAACCGGCTGTCGAGCGCCGCCGTGATGTTTTCCCAGAGCGCCCAGCCGTACGGCCGGACGATCATGCAGCCGCGCACCGGCGCGTAGTCCGCGAGTTCCGCCCGCAGGACGAGCTGGTTGTACCACTCCGAAAAGTCCTCCGCTCGCGTGGTTAGCTTGAGGTCCGACATTCTTAGCTTGGCTCTCTCCCGTGCGGTACGGCGGCACGCGATTCGATCTGCGCGGTTTTGCAGCGCTGTAGACGCGTTAGGTTAGGGGACTCGGGAA
>CAWEXR010000029.1:0-200480 GCA_963813045.1 uncultured Acidobacteriota bacterium | reverse complement strand
GGAGTTTCGTGGTGGGTTCTCGCCCCTGCAATTCCTGCAAACCCGAACAACAAAACCGTCGCAATCAGAATCTTGTTCACGCTGTTCTTCTCTCTCCTGTGACCGCCGATGTGGACAAAGGAAGTTTAACCTGCCTGCCTTCCCGTTTGAGATTGTCACGGCTTGACGTGCCCGCAGAGTAATCAACGGGGGCCTCGGTGAAACTATTTCATGAGCCTGCCGAGAAACAAGCCCAAGAGAAAGGTGACAACTACGGTGATCACCGTTGCTACGGTGTGTTGGGCGAAGTATTCCCGGTTCTTGGCAAAGAATGACGAATTCCGTTTTGTCTGTAGGCTCAAGATGTTCCCCGCACTTGTACCGATCACGAACGAGGTCGCGAACACCACAACAGAGATTATTACTCCGGGCAGCGAGCCGATGAGCCTTTGGCCGTCCTTAACTACGTAGGGGTGGAGCGCAAACCAGAATATCCCAACTAGACCCAAGACCATCGGAACGATCCACCCTTTGATAAAAGAAGGTCGCTGATATGTAGTGACGAAATCCTTAATGATAAAACACTCCATCAGCAGCGTCTGTAATCTCTTCCGTTCTCAATTCGTTATACACGCCTTGAAGTGGGGGATTACCAATCCGCGTTATCTCTGTCTGATTGAACAAAAAGCGCACACCCGGATTCTCGCCTCGAATATCAAGTTCTTTTATTCTAGGGCCAGCCTTTTCTTTCATTCCGTCCAACGAGACATAGCGGTACTTGCTGTCCGAGATTGTGACCTTCTGGCAATCCCGCTGAAACATTTCCAGTTGTAGTTCATTGACCTGTTCTCGGTAC
Organism: uncultured Acidobacteriota bacterium; assembly: GCA_963813045.1. GTDB lineage: Bacteria > Acidobacteriota > Terriglobia > Acidiferrales > UBA7541 > Palsa-295. The sequence goes on along the minus strand of CAWEXR010000029.1, from coordinate 199,645 downwards.
ATCTTGAGGTTCCCTAATCGTGCCGTTAGGGTGTTTCTGATCGGTTCCATAGCAGGAAGTTTATCACTCAACGATTGGCATCGTCTCTAACTTCGGGGCATGCCGCCGCTAATTCTTGGCCATCCGCATTGGCTCATCAGAACTCAAGTGTCTTGTGAATCGAGCCAGTGATACCCTCTCCGCATGTCGAGAAAAGAATACCTGTGGTACGGCGGCATCATGATCGCTATAGCGCCTGTAGTTGTTGCTTTTTATCCGCCAATTGCAGGAGTGTTTTTGATCATAGGACTTTCTCTGTTGTGGCGCTTTCCATATGATCGCAAGCGCGTAAGCCCACAAATTCAAGAGAAAAACGAAACCGCAGAATTTCAAGGCGGCTCCTGCAAATCTCCTCTTGGACTTGAATATGGACAGAGGCAGAAGGACAAAGACGGCTACGATTAAAGCCACGTCGCCACGATCTACAAGGAGATTATAGGCCCATCCCACAAAGTGCATAAGTACCTCACTTTGAGTTGCCCTACATCTTTATTTCAGGTCTTTGCATTGAGGAGTGTCTCCTGAAGATGCGTCTGTGCGGCACAACTGTCCGGTTTTGGAATCAAGAGCATAATGAGTAATAGTTTCGCCATAGGGCACAAACCGATGCACCGACCCGGCGCTATAGCCAAGCCAATAGCTCAGCGCAGCGACCAAAATCACGACGAACAAGAAAGCGAAGGCCAGCCAGTTTTTGTTCATCCAATTAAATCCCTCCTTTGACCAGCTTAATAGTTTTCAGAGAGCATCAGAAATCCTCGGGGTTAAACGGTTTTTCCGGTGGTTTCTTGTATAGACGATTGATCCATTTTATGAATGTGGGATCACGGGTTCTTTTCTTGTATTCCTCTACCGACATAACATCAATCTCTTGACGACTCGGACGATCTTTGCCGTATTTTCGATCTAGATAAGCACCAAACGTGGGGCTTGATCGTCTTTATTATAGGAGTGATTTTCACCCCTCTCGCGGCGTCCATAATTGCAATTCTTGCTGCTACCCTACACAGGGATTGGATAAACCTACTTGGCATCAGTGCAGAGATTTTGCTGACGCTAGGGGCTTGGATGGGCGGCGATGCAATTCAGAGCAAAGGCAAATGACACCACTACCCCGCCGTGAATCACTTGACAATGTAGGCCCAGTGTTATACGCTGATCGACATGAAGCGTGACCTCACGGCTGTTCGGCTGTGGCCTGAGCAACTCGAAGCCCTCAGAAAGATTGCGGCTAAGGATCGGGAGGTATCGGTGTCGTCCCTGATCCGCCGCGCCGTCACTGAGTTCTTGGAACGCCGTAAGCGAGACAAGAAATGATGTTCACCATCAAACAAGCGGCTGAGCGCGTTGGCATCAGTGAGGGGCTGCTGATCCTCTGGATTTCCACGGCCAAATTCAAGCCTTCGGTGGAATTGAGCACGCGCAATCACAACCTGACCGGTCTGGAGAAGAAAGCGTTCGAGACATTGGTTGGGCCTGACGGCGAGGCGCACGGCTGGCACAGATTTCATTTCAGCACCGAGGATGTCGAGCGACTGACATCGTTGGTGGAACAGACATCCGAGCGCAAATCCAAGGTCGAGAGCACGCATGTCAAAGGTTCGCACTACAGCGTGAAAGATTTGGCCGCGCTGTGGGGAGTGTCCCAAGATACCATCCGCCGTCAGTTCGAATCTGAACCTGATGTCATCGTGCTGGGTAACAAGAACACCCGTGGCCGACGACGCCTGACACTACGGATACCTGAAGCCGTGGCCCAGCGCGTACAAAGAAGGTTGGCGAACACCTGATGCTCGTTCTCTACAGAAGGCATGGCAGGAAGTGCCGCCACACTGGCCGCGAGTATCGCCGCTGCTCCTGCGCCATTTGGGTGGATGGCACTGTCGGAGGAAGAGAGATTCGTCGCACACTCAAAACGCGCAACTGGCAGCGGGCGCAGGCCCTCGTCCGCAAGATGGAAGCAGAAGACAAAGAACCCACCGAGCGCATCACCGTGGATAAAGCCTGCCAATCATTCCTCGATGATGCCAAGGCACGCGGTTTGCGGGCACCCAGCATCGAGAAATACGGCCCGCTGTTTCAACGTCTGAAGGATTTCGCCGCCAGTGAGGGCATAAAGTACCTAAACCAGTTCGATGTCGAAACACTTCGCAAGTTCCGAGCCACTTGGAATCTCCAGAACTACTCAGCGCGCAATGAACTGGAACGCCTTCGTTCGCTGTTTCGATTCGCTCACGACGCGCAATGGATTGAGATTAACCCGGCCAAGAAATTGAAGTCGCCCCGGGTGCAGGAAACGGCAGCACTGCCATTTAGCAAAGATGAGATGATCAGCATTCTAAAAGCATGCGATGAATACAAGACCACGTTGCCGCTGAAGGCGTTTGTGCTGCTGCTGCGATACTCAGGATTGCGTATCCGAGACGTAGTGACATTGACCCGCGACAAAATCACCGATGGCAAGTTGTTCCTACGAACCGCCAAGACTGGCACGCATGTACGCATCCCTCTGCCGCCAGCATGCCTTGATGCGTTGGATGCCATCCCGGTGTCAGGGCCGTACTACTTTTGGTCAGGCCACGGGTTGCCCAAGACCCGCGTTGGCAACTACCAGAACTCATTGCAGGCCCTTTTCACAAAGGCAAGCATTGCCCATGGCCATGCGCATCGCTTCCGGCACACCTTTGCCGTTGAGTTATTGCTGGCTGGGTTCCTATCGAGCGGGTTGCGATCCTGCTGGGGCACACGAATATCCGAGTAACCCAACGGCATTATTCCCCGTGGGTACAGGCGCGTCAGGATCAACTGGAACAGGATGTAGTCAGTACTTGGGCCTGAACATGGAAAAATTGTAGGGGTACATTAGCGGTACATCCGTTTCGTAAACTACAAATAGCCAATAAACATTGGTTATTCTAAGCATGGGGTACGTGGGAACGACCCGTACCACCCGGTAAATGGGCCCCTTCCTCCCCATTCACCTGACGGTTCGGATCGTGTGGAACGCGACCCGCACTCCTCCTATTGCAATTTATCGGCCCATTGACCGTCACCCGTCACCGCTATTTTTCAACGACTTCGGGATGCCCGCAAACGCTCTGGCCCGTCCCAAGAATTCAATTCGGGAGGCCGAATCCCGCAACGGCACGCTCCCGAATTTCTCGTCCTTGGCGACACTTGCACCCTCGCCTCATGCCTGATTGTGCCCCGCTCACCTCTGCCGCATAATGGAGTCGAAAGCTATAAGGGCGATAAAGGCGTGAAAAGATCCTCCATAGCGTTATTGGCCGTTCTAGCCGCGCTGGTCGTGGTCTCGACCGCCGTCGCTGCGCTTCGGGCCCGCCACGTTGCGGCTGCCGCCCTTTCGACGGCGATGCGCTCGCTAGCGGCGGCCGGAAAACAATCTCAAGCTGACTCCAGCGACGACTCGGACAAACTCACGGCCGTCCGCTTCGCGAGCAACGGTGCGGTTGTGCCGCCGTTTCTCGTCAACGACCTCGACGGCAACATCATCTCGACAGCCGCCCTTCACGGGAAAGTTGTGCTGCTCGCTTTCTGGGCCACCTGGTGCCCGCCTTGCCGCGACGAGATTCCCGAACTCATCGAGCTGCAGAGCCGCTACAAAGACCGCTTGGAAATCATCGGCGTGTCGATGGACGACGACCCCCCGGCGGCAGTAAGGGCATTCGCGACAGAGGCGAAGATCAACTATCCGATCGTCATGGGCAGCCAGATCTCCACGGAATACGGAGGCGTCCCGGCGCTGCCCACTTCCTTCGTTGTGAATCCGGAGGGCCGCGTCGTGCAGAAACACGTGGGCCTCTATCCGATCGAGGTGTACGAGACGGAAGTTCGCGCCCTTCTCGGATTGCCCATCAGCGTCCCCGTGGAAACCTTCGAGGATACGGGCCAGATATTCCTGAAGAACGCCGCACTCGCCACCGAACTTCCCGGCGTCGATTTCAAGGGCCTCACGCCGGTTCAGAAGCGCGCCGCGCTCAAGCGCATGAACACCGAGATTTGTACCTGCGGCTGCAAGCTCACCATCGCGCAGTGCCGCATCAACGAGGACTCCTGCTCCACCAGCAAAACTCTCGCCGCGAAGATCGTCAGCGAGATCGCCGCCGGCAAAAACCCGCCGCCAACCGCCGTCAATCGATAAGCCTTACTTCGTCAGTCCGAGTGAGCGAGCACAGCCCCAACGTCCGATCAGCCCGCTGGAAATCATCATATCCGCCATGTGGATTGCGTCCGGAGGATTTCTGGGATCGCCGTAAAAATTGAAACGTTGTTCCATTTCATTCCAGGTGGAAGTGCCATTGAACTGAAGTATTCCCCGGCTCATTTGCCCGTTGGAATCGGTGCGCGAGATATTTAGGCCCTGAGATTCACACTGAATGAGCCTTTCGAGGGTCGAGGGGTTGTGGACCGGGAAACTGAGATCGTAGTGCCAATTCTTGCCCGAGACTTCCGCTACAGGGGTGGCCTTCGGACGAGGCACGATCGCAACGATCAGCAAAGCAATCGCAAGGTAAAGCAGCGATCTGCGTCCATCGAACACACTCCGCGATGCTCGAGACCATTGCGCCCATTTGGCCAAGTGTTTTCTGAGCACCCGCTTGCTCTCCGGCTTAAGAATATCTTCTCGAAGGCGAGCCGCGAGGCGGGTTTGCGTTGACGGTTAACTGGCAATCCGGACAGGCACTCACATCTCATCCCAACTGACGGACGCGTACTGAAAGCGAGAACGCACCTGTCCGCTGACCGCGTGAATCAGGCATGTAGATTACTTCCGAGTGCGCCGTCATCCGGTCAGAATCGAGTTCAGATAGCTTCCGAAACGCGGAAGCAGCGTTTGTACTCATTAAGTCCTCTGTGAGAGCTCCAGGGAGCCTGAGCCATTGTCCGGAAGGAGTAACGTCTATCGTGTTTTGCGTAGCGAACGGTCGCGGTGTTGTTGCGCAGAAAGCTCACCAGCGCGCTGCAGACTGCCTCTGGCTGCTCCTCTTGCAGCCAATGACCAGCGCCGTCAAGCAGCGTGTATTCCTGCGAGCGGTCGGGCGGGCTCGTCGAATCCCGCCCCAAGAACATGCATGGAAAGCCCGTTAATGTTGGTCACCGTGCGGGAGCGGATGCCAGGCGCTAACGTTCCATTGCCATACAGAGGCAGGGTTACCGGATCAGACTCGCTCGCGTATGAGAGAAACGATTGCGCAGGAAGCGCAGAATATACGGTACATAGTGCTCCTGCCCCGAGCAAGAATTCGCGCCTTGAGACAGCGCTCGACATAACAGTCCTAATTGGCAGATGTCGGAACCCCCTGATCTCGTCTCCCTCTAGCTTGCCGTGCCGCATTCAAGGTTCCCTTTGCGCATATCCGATTGAATCGGCAGCGACAAATCTATCACGCCAGAATCGTAGAGACGAAACAATCAAACGAAGGTATCGGCGATAGTTCGGTATCAGGCGGCGTGTCTTGCATACTTGGATTGACAAGCTATCGATCGATGCGAAAGGGCGCGAGCCAGCCGAAATTGAGCCTCATCACTGGTTCGCGGCCAACCAAATAGACCGGGATCTGACTCCCGAATTGTCGGCAAGCCGGAAGTAATAGCGCCATCGGATCTCCGGGAATACTTCCGCATTGTCCGTGAATAGGTACCCAAGAACGTGCCCGGGAGTATTGCATGCTAGCAGGGGCGGGTGTACGTTATCGGTCGGCCGGAAGTCGATATGGGGCCTCCAGGAATAAGTTGGCCTGCAGTGGCATTGGAGCGAACAGTTGCCGAGTGACCCGAGCGCGTCGGCGGGAAAACAGCCAGCACCCCTGAGCAGAGGCAGCGCGCTGCGAAGACTGGTGGGCATTGGAGTTGTTATTCTGTGCGTTGCGGGAGGATTTCTCTATCTGGGCGGCTGGTTCAGTCCAAGGTCGCTGACGCCCGCGCGGTTTGTCGACGCGTTTGAGCGGACCGACGGAGTCTATTCCGGTTTTCGGCGCAATCATGCCAAAGGCGTCGGCGTCAGCGGTTATTTCGAGAGCAACGGCGAAGGAGCGCGGCTCTCAAAGGCCGTCGTCTTCAGACCCGGGCGCGTGGCCGTAATCGGGCGTTTCTCGTTTGGCGGCGGCGATCCCAATGTTGCCGACGCGCCTAACACGGTCCGCGGCCTGGGGCTTTTGTTCTGGCTTCCGGATGGCGAAGAGTGGCGGACGGCGATGGTCAACCTGCCCGTATTTCCGTTCCAGACGCCGCAGGCCTTCTACGACAATCTGGTTGCGTCGCAGCCCGACCCCAAGACTGGCAAACCCGATCCGGAAAAAATGGTGGCATTTGCCGCAAGCCATCCCGCAACAATGCGGGCTTTAAGTGTTATCCAGAGCCACGCACCGTCGTCTGGTTTCGACAACACGGCGTTTAACGGCCTCAACGCCTTCCGGTTCATTGATGCGGCGGGCACGTCGATCCCGGTACGCTGGTCGCTCGCGCCGGTGCAGCCGTTTGCAGCAGCCAGCGCGGCGGCGACGGCTCAGACAGACAAGAACTACATGTTTGACGAGCTCATCGCGAGTATCCTGCAGCATCCGTTGCAATGGCACTTGATCATCACTATCGGGAAACCAGGGGACCCGACCAACGACGCCACCGTGGGGTGGCCTGACGGGCGGGAGCAGGTGGATGTGGGAACGCTGACCCTCGATCACATCGAGAGCGAGGAAACCAGCCCCGCCCGAGACATCAATTTCGATCCGTTGGTTTTGCCGAGCGGTATGGCGCCATCCGACGATCCTCTGCTCAGCGCGCGATCGGCGATTTATTCACAGTCGTTTACACGGCGCGCGGGCGAAGCAAAGACGCCGAGCGCGATATCGCCTGCGGAAGTGCGAAAGTGAACATGGGCATCGCGAGCCAGCAGACGCAATTCACAGTCCTCATGCGGATTCTACACTGGCTGATGGCCGCGATGGTGCTGACCATGCTCGGGATTGGCGTTGCGATGGTCGCATCGATCGGCGACTACCATCGCCTGGTTTCCATCCACCGCCCGTTGGGGATCGCCATACTGATTTTGGTCGTGATTCGCTTCGTGAATCGCCAGTTCAGTACCCTGCCGCCATTTCCCGTAACTATGTCGTCGCAGGAGCGCTTCGTCGCACACGCATCCGAAGTGTTGTTGTACACGTTGTTGTTTGTGCTGCCGCTGGTCGGCTGGGGGATGTTGTCGGCGGCGCGCTATCCGATCGTACTGTATGGGCCGCTGCATCTTCCCCCGATTCTTCCGCACAGCGTGATGTTGTACGCGTTTCTGAGGAGGACGCACACCGTTCTCGCTTACCTTTTGTTCCTGGCGTTTATCGCCCATTTTGGAGCGATTTTGTTTCACACGCTCGTCGTGCGAGACGGGTTGTTCAGCCGCATGGCGCCGTGGAGAGTTCGCGCGCGCTAGGCGGATTCTGCGGCAACTTTCACTAGATATTTAGCTTTCTTTCCGAATTGCACGGAGTACGTACACCGCGGCAGCACTGGTCCGACATATCGACGGCCATGTCCCACTCCGCAAGCACCTGGAAGTGATATTTTGGTGCCTCGATTTCGTAGCGCAGAGCCATACAGGCCTGCTGGTGAGCAGAGTTTAGGTTTCTGGACGAGTAGGCGGCTACTCGGAAGCTATTCTAGGGCAAGCGGCAAGTCGCCAACTCCAGATGAGTCGGCTAACGGACAAGTCCGGTTAAAGTGTTGATCGGCACCTAATCCAACCTGAGCGAGTATAATGCGCCCGCGGCAGCGCGCATCGCTCGATGCTCGCATTTCAACCCCGGGGAGCAGTCTCGAATCATGAATCTCAAGGACAAAGTCGCCGTCGTCACCGGCGGCGCCAGCGGCATCGGCCGCGCTCTGTGCGTCCGCTTCAAAGCCGAGGGCGCGAAAGCCGTGGTCGTGGCCGACGTGCAAGCCGCCGCTGCCGCGCAGGTGGCCAGCGAAATCGGCGGCATCTCCATCGAAACCGACGTCGCGCGCGAATCCGATATCCAGCGCCTGGTGAAACAGGTCATCGAAAAATTCGGCGCCATCGATCTTTTCTGCTCGAACGCCGGAATCGGCGAGGGCGGCGTGGACGCTTCGGACTCCGATTGGCGGCGCAGTTGGGAAATCAACGTGATGGCGCACGTCTACGCGGCGCGCGCCGTGCTGCCCGCGATGCTCAGCGCGCGGCGAAGGCTACCTGCTGCAGACCGTTTCCGCCGCCGGCCTGCTTGCGCAAGTTGGCGCGGCTCCTTATTCCGTCACCAAGCACGCGGCGCAGGCCTTCGCGGAGTGGCTCTCGATCACTTACGGCGACCGCGGCATCCGCGTCTCCGCGCTTTGTCCGCAGGGCGTCCGCACCCCCATGCTCGACGCCGCGGGCTCCGGACCCGGTGCGTTTCTACTCCAGGACGCCGTCACCCCCGAGTTCGTGGCCGACTGCGTCGTGAAAGCCCTCGCCGGGGAAAGCTTCCTGATCCTGCCCCACCCCGAGGTCGCCCGCTACTACCTGAATCGCGCGACCGATACCGGCCGCTGGCTTCAAGGCATGCGCCGCCTCCAGGCCTCGATACAAACCATGAAGCGGAAGTAGCGTCCACACCCTGAAGCCGGAATGGAAAGCCGTAGCGATCGAAAACACCTGGCCTCTGACGCCCGCCCCAGGGGAGCGGGCGCCGCAAACCTCAAACTGGAAGACCGGTTATCGATCGTATTCCAGGCAGATTTTCAACTGGCGAATCGCTTCGTCGGTCGCGCGAAGCGCGTCCACACGATGTCCGCCGAAATCGTGCGCCGCGTGATTCAAGTGTTCCCGGGCTCTCTGAAGCGCGGCGATCGCCTCGTGGATTTCGGGATGAGGCTCAGGCGCTGGTGAAGCCGCTGGCGCGGGTTGCGGTCGAGGCGCCGGAGGGGCAGCGGGAGCCACCGTCGGGAAAGTGAGTGTGAAGACGAGTGTGACTATCGCGAGCGAGCCGATAAACCAATGCTTCATGTGAGATTCCTCCTCGTTCGATCTTCAGATGGACCAAGAATCGCGGCGAGATTGGCTCCCGCGTACCGGGCTGGGCGGCGGCACGCTGGAGCGGACAGATGTTACCGCGCTGGCGCACGCCGCGCGCGGATGTCTTACCATTGGTGTTCTCAGGTAATCAAGGCCCGCAGAATCTCGCGGCGTCGTTCCCTTAGAGAGCGCCGGATTTCGCGCGCGCTTCGACGGGCATTGACGCCGGCCCCGGCTTCAAGCGCGCCGGCCCCCCTTCGGTCAGCTCTCGCAATCGCACGCGCAACCGCAGCAGCGCCGCCGAGTGAATCTGCGACACGCGCGACTCCCCAATCCCCAGTAGGGCCCCCACCTGCTTCATCGTGAGTTCCTCGAAGTGATAAAGCGCGAGAACCTCGCGCTCGCGATCCGCCAGCTCGCCGATCGCCTTCTCGAGCAAGCCCATCATCTCCGAACGCACCGCCTGGTGATACGGGTCGTCCTGCTCCGAGCCGGCGGGAGATTGAACCTCCTCTTCGCCGCTCGGATCGTTTGCCTCGGGCTGCAAACTGCCGACATCCAGGCCGCGCAAGTCACCCAGAAGGTGCTGCAGGCTTTCGAGGCCGATACCGAGTTCCGCCGCAATCTCGGGCTCGCTCGGCTCGCGGCCGAGCCGGGCCTTACAATCCAGAATCGCCTGCTCCAGGCGGCGCGCCTGCCGCCGCAAGGTTCGCGGGCTCCAGTCGACCTGCCGCAGGCTGTCGAGAATGGCGCCGCGAATCCGGAACTCGGCGTAGTGCTTCAGTTGCACGTTCTTGGTCGGATCGTATTTGCGCACCGCGTCCATCAGGCCGAGAACCCCGGCGTGCACCAGGTCCTCGAGCAGCACCTGCGGCGGCAAGCGGCCGTGGATGCGCCGGGCGATGTACCGCACCTGCGCCAGATGCTCGAGGACGATCAGTTGGCGCTGCGCCTCGTCGTACTGACGGACAACTTGAACCCTCGCGATCGGCCTTAGTGCCGGGGCGTCGGGCGCGCCTGCATCCTCCGCCAGCGGGCCGCTCCAGACCGCCGCGGCCTGCGCGATGGGCGACGCGGGATCGAAGGCGTCCGTCCGCGACCCCGCTGCGCCTTCGCGCACACCGCATGAGATCTCTTCGGGCCGGCGCTCTCGCCCATTCCGGTTTCGCGCGTACGTTGGACCGGCTGCCGCCATCGTGGCTCCTCTTCCTCTCGATCGATCAACCCTGCGCCTGCAACCGGTATCCCACGCCGCGGATGGTGCGGATCAGTTTGTGGTCCGACCCGTCGTCCACCTTCCTCCGCAGATAGTTCACGTACACGTCCACGATGTTCGTCATCGTGTCGTGCGAGAGATTCCAGACGTGCTGGATGATCTGTGCGCGCGTCACGCATTGGCCCGCGTTGCACATCAGGTATTCGAGGAGCGCGAACTCCTTCGGCGTCAGATTGATCCTCCGCCCCGCGCGACGCACCGCGTGCTCGACGCGGCTCAGCTCGAGGTCGTCGACGCGCAAGGCCGCGTCGTGTTCGGCGACAAGAGTGGACATGGTTGCTCCAACGGGAAGGGGGAAAACGAGAGGTCCCAAGCAGAGGTCAAATCTAACGGGGCCTCACGCACGGGTCAAAAGAAATGAGTGTTTGTGGCGGAAGGATTTCTAAGAATGAGAATTTCTACTGCGATTACCAAAATGTGGCGGGCGCGCGGCGAAAAAGTGGACCGAAAACAAACGCGCGTGTTTCAGAGCGGAACGCTCCCTTTCTTCCGGCGCGCTATGGATGCGTCATCTTTTCGGGCCGCACGATTTCGTCGAACTCTTTTTCCGTCAGGTAGCCGAGCTTCATCGCGGCTTCGCGCAGGCTGAGTTTTTCGTGGTGCGCTTTCTTGGCGATCTCGGCGGCTTTGTCGTAACCGATCTTCGGCGTGAGCGCGGTGACGAGCATCAGCGAGCTGTTCACGTAGCGCTCGATACGCTCGGCGTCGATTCCCATCCCTGCGACGCTGTGCTCGCGGAACGAGCGGCAGGCGTCGGTCAGCAGGCGCACCGAGTGCAGGAAATCGTAAATGATCACCGGCTTGAAGACGTTCAGCTCGAAATTTCCCTGCGAGCCGGCGAAGCCGATGGTCGCGTCGTTGCCCATCACCTGCGCGGCGACCATGGTCATGGCCTCGGACTGCGTCGGATTCACCTTGCCCGGCATGATCGACGATCCCGGCTCGTTTTCCGGCAGCGTCAGCTCGCCGAATCCCGCGCGCGGGCCGGACGCGAGCCAGCGAATGTCGTTCGCGATTTTCATCAGCGAAGCGGCCAGCGTCTTCAGCGCGCCGCTCGCGAAGACGATTTCGTCGTGCGCGGAGAGCGCGGCGAATTTGTTGGGATGCGATTTGAACGGCAGCCCGGTCAGCTCCGAGATTTTCCTTGCGGCGCGCTGGGCGAATTCCGGATGCGCGTTGAGCCCGGTGCCGACCGCCGTCCCGCCGATGGCGAGGTCGTAGAGTCCCCACAGCGCTTCCCGTAGCCGCGCGACGTCGCGGTCGAGCAGGCTCACCCAGCCGGACATTTCCTGGCCGACGGTGAGCGGCGTCGCGTCCATCAGGTGCGTCCGGCCGATCTTGACCACGCTCGCGAATTCGCGCGCCTTGGCGTCCAGCGCGTCGCGCAGGCGCTCGACCGACGGAATCAAATCCTGCGCCACGCGCGAAGCCGCGGCGATGTGCATGGCCGTGGGAAACGTGTCGTTCGACGACTGCGACATATTCACGTCGTCGTTCGGATGAATCGGCGTCTTGCTGCCCATCACGCCGCCGGCAATCTCGATCGCGCGATTGGAGATCACTTCGTTGGCGTTCATGTTGGTCTGCGTGCCGCTGCCGGTCTGCCAGATGCGCAGCGGAAAATGATCGTTGAGTTTTCCGGCGATCACTTCGTCCGCGGCCTGCACGATCAGCTTCGCTTTTTCCGGCGAAAGTTTGCCGAGGTCCTGATTCACCAGCGCCGCGGCCTTTTTCAGGATTCCGAACGCGCGAATCAGCTCGGGCGGCATGGTGTCCGTGCCGATATCGAAATGGATCAGCGAGCGGGCGGTCTGCGCGCCGTAGTAACGGTCGGCGGGGACTTCGATCTTGCCCATGCTGTCGGATTCGGTCCGAGTCTTGGTCTGCGCCGTTGGGGCGGCTGGTGCAGGCGACGCTTTGGCGTCCACGCGGTCTTCCCCCTCGATACGCATAGGATACTGCGGAATCGCCCTCGCGGCGCAGGAAACCGTGAATCGTGACTTGTAATTGGTGACCCGTGGCGAAAGAACTTCGTAGCGGCCGCCTTTCAGGCGGGCGATTTGTGGGCTTACACTGTTGCCGGCTTGTCCTGCCTGCCCTGAGCGCCGTGGCGAAGGGAGTTGATCGAAGGGCCGCCGGAACTTGTCCCGGCCGGGAGGCGGGCGATTTGCGCTCGCCGAAGGGCTGCGCCGTCGGGCTTGCCTAAATGTAGCTCGCCCCGCTGTCAAGGTCGTGCGGGGCCCTAGAAAGGCACTTCAGAATCAGATGCTATGTCAAGGCCCACAAGAAACACGATCTGCGACGCGGCCAATGCCAAGGCATACTCAGCAAGTTCCTTGGTCACCGGGCCTCCCACTGAACCTCCGTGGCCCACGCCTTCCCCCGCGCTCCTGAAACCGTATAGCCCCTCAAACGTCTTGGCAATCGGCTTTGGGAGTTGGCCTTTTCCGCTACCCGTGATGGACTTCACAACGTCACCAAGCGTCGAACCCTCAGAAGGAAACAACGCACGCGCAGTCGCCTCGACCGCGCACACCGCCTCCTTCACAACATTTTCAAAATCCGGATTGGAAACATCGCGGAAATACTTGAGTGCTTTATTGAAGTGATTGAGAGCCTTCAGCAATCGGGGCTCGCCTAAAACCATGCCAGCCCGAGAGATCTGATTCGTGGTATTTCGCCGTCCCCGTCGCAGAACAAGACCGTTAGAAAACTCAAAGGCGAGTTTCTCCTCAAGAAATAGGCGCTGCAACTCGTTGGCGACGTATTCCTGGACTTTGCTTTTGGCTGTCCGGAGTTCCCATTCGCCTGTTTCACCGTTCTCACGATACACGTCACGAGTCAACTGACTGTAGAGACGCTCGCAGAAATCGAACACCTTATCCCACTCAAGCTGCAACAACAGCACTTGCGCTACATCGGGATGGGCACCATTGTCGGGCATAAAGCGTCCGATGCGCTGAAGTTCAGCAATCACTTCACGCCAACCGCTCGTGTAATCCTTCTCGACCATGCGATGCAGAATGTGAAGCAACCCTATCCGAGCCGTTTCGGGACAGTCGTTATCGATTTGGGATTGCGCTCTCTGGTTTCGTGCAGAAAATGGCACTAAGGTATCGTCCGCCAAAGGTCACCCACGCTAAGATTCTGAATAGCGACTAAGTAAACGTTTACGCGGTTTTCCCACGAGCGTCAAGGCTCGCTTGACGCCCGCGACGGTAACGTTTACGAAGGAGAATGACATATGGAGATTTGAGCGCGCTTGGTTTTGACTCGGCTTTCAACGTCGAACATTGTCGAGAGCCACTTCTCAAGATAAGCGATGCGGGGTTGATCTCGTTCGGCAAGCAAATGCACTCGCTATTCTATCTGTTGACCTACGACTTCCACGGCAAGCCGACCGTATGCGCGTTCTCGATTCAACTGAAGGCGGCACGTGAGGAGTGGCGACTCAGACACCCGAAGGCTAAATCTAAAACACGATGCGACCCAAAAACAGAAACCCTAGAAAAAAGCCCACCAGACAGAGATAGCCCGCAGACAGAGTCAAGCACAACTCCACATCTTTGAGTTGGCCTTGCTCCTGGAAGGACGCGACTTTCCCCTGTGGCGTTTCTAGGAAGCGCGAGCGAGCCCGCTCATATCCACGAGTAAGCGAGATGATTGTTACAATCGCAAACACAACAGATGAGAGAAGGCAGACAACGCAACAGCGGACAGATATTACGACCGCGTGCGGCCTTGCTCCATTGGAAACAATCGCCGCCAGAATGGAAGATGAGATTACCGCGGCCGCAGCGATATTTTCCGTCGCCTTGACGTACATGCTTCGACTGTCTTTACTAGTCCAGTTCCACCCCTTCGCCACTCGGTCATGCCAGATTGTCAGAACGAACCAAAGCGGCGCGAGCACCGCCGCCACCGCGAGAATCCAGAATATGCTGGCAACCATTTGGCTAAACGTCTACGCTCGTCTCTTGCCGCGTGTCAATCCCGATTTGTTTTATCCATGGCAGCTCTCAAAGCGAACGCTTTTCTGATCGCGCCACCCCAAATCTGAATCCACTGCTTCCAACTCACATCGCCCTTTTGTCGCAAAGGGCGCCATGAACCCGTTCGCCCCGGACCCCACACTGGACTTCGGGCACTGGCCTCGTTCTGTACTTTCGTACAGGTTACCTATCCCTAAACTCGTGCTAGCGTGAGGAGTTGTACGCAGTGAAGACGTAACGTCGACAAAACCACGCGGCGGCCCCAAAGGTCGCCCAAGGAAAACCTATGAGAAACCGTTCGATAAGCGAATTCGAAGCACAAAGCGCCTACGAAAAGGGCCGCGGACCCAAGCCCGACTCCCCGTATTCCCTCGGTCGGCACACGCGGAAATGCAGCGTCTGCAACCATCCCGACCGCGAAGCCATCGAGCAGGAATTCCTCCGCTGGTACGCTCCCCAGGACATCGCCCGCGACCACGACATCCCTTACGCTTCCTCCATCTACCGCCACGCCCACGCCACCGGGCTTTTCGAGCGCCGCCGCTCCACGATTCGCCTTGCCCTGGAGCCTCTCATCGAGCAGGCCACCGGCGTCGAAGCCACCGCCGATTCGGTCGTCCGCGCCATCCGCACGTACGCCCAACTCAACGACGGCGGCCAATTGGTCAACACTCCCAGTCAAGTCGTCTATCACATTGTCCGGGTCACCACAGGGAACCCCTCGAGTCCAACGCCGCCCGACGCGCCTATCCAGCTTCCATCCGCGCCGCTTCAGCCTCCGGAACGAAGGACGGGCGCAATACAGAATCCTAATCGCGAAATACAAGAATTAGAACATGGTCCAAATCCCTGAAAACAAACGACAGCGTCCGATTCTAATCGAGAATTTTTGTCTTGGGTTTCGTAGCGGCCGCCTTCAGGCGGGCATTCGTCGGCTCGCTCAGCATAAGGAGCGCGATGGCAATCGAGGAAAAATTACCTGGACTAGTACCATACCGCTGGGCACGCAATTTGCCGTCGATGCGTGCTTGATGGTGCAGCAGCGAGACTTGCGAAAAACAAGTCGCCGAGGCCACCACCTTGCACTACTCCCTCCTGAACGGCGTCGCGCGCGGACGCGTGATTGAGAGAGTCCTGAGGCAGGCGGAGTGCTCCTGCCTCAGGATTCAGTTGTAAAGCCGGATCGTCAGGAGGACAGATATGGACGAGAGACGCGACAACAATGTGAATGAAACCGAATGGCGGACTGAACTCGAAGCAACGCCTTCGCACAGGGGCCGCTGGTTGACAGCCGCGGCGCTAGCGGTGATCACTGCGGGCGGCTTGGCGCTCGGCTATGGCTACGAGCGGCGGCAAGCGTCGAGCGGCGCTACTTCGGACAACGCCAGCATGAATGCGACAAATGCGACGATCAACCAGATGCAGGCGCAGATCGACTCGTTGACCGCGAAGCTGAACGAGGTGACCACCGCGGCTGCGATGCCCTCGATCGCCGCGCAGCCGACAGTGGACCCCACCGCCGCGAAGCGGCGAACGGCTGCCGAGAACAAGCGATTCAAGCAGCTTGAGTCGCAATTGACGGATCAGCAGCAGCAGTTGAAGGACACGCAGGACCAGGTGGCACGAACGGGCGCGGACTTGGAAGGAAACCTGGACTCCACGCGGGACGCGCTGAACGGCTCGATCGCCCGGACGCACGACGAACTCGTCGCGCTGGAACAGAAGGGCGAACGGAGCTACTTCGAGTTCGACCTGACCAAGGCGAAGCACTTTCAGCGCCTGGGACCCGTCGGGCTCTCGCTGCGCAAGGCCGACGCGAAGCACAAGAACTACGATCTGGCGATGGTGGTGGACGACAACCAGATCAGCAAGAAGCACGTAAACCTGTACGAGCCGGTCTGGATCGTCGGGACCGACACGGCGCAGGTGCAGGTGGTGGTGAACAAGATCGACAAGGACCACGTTCACGGCTACGTGAGCGCGCCGAAATATACTCAGTCGGCGAGCCTCACACCGGCCTCTAGTCAGACGGATGTCACGCCGACGGTCAGCACTCCGACCGAACCGGCTGTGAACCAATCCACGTCACCTTCACCCTCAAGCGACAGCGAGACCTCTACCCCCAGTACCACGACTCAACTGCCACAGTAGCTGCTCTTGATCCGGCAGGGTGTTCACGCACCACCCTGCCGGATTTTTCTTTTTGGGGTCATTACAAACGAAAAGCGTGCCCGCCTTCCCGGTCGAGTGACGACCGGGACGCAGAAAGCGCGAAAGGCGGCCGCTACGAAACATTCGTTTTTCTACGCGGCGAGGGGCAGAGTTTTCTGCGCTGCTATTTCCGCCTCAGCCTGCAACCAATCGTCCAAAGCACGGCCGTCACGTCTTCCGCGCTGCTCGTAGAGTTCGTAGGCTCGCAGCCGGATGCGTTCTTCCTCCGCGTCGAAACTGGCATCCAGGCGGCGAAAGAGCGTCTTCCATTCCTCGAGGCTCAGGAGCGGAGGGAACTGCCCGCCGCGCTGCGTGTTGTTTTGGCCGTAGGCCCAAAAGGTGGGAAGAATCCGCTCCGCATCGGTTTCGACATCGCGGAGCACCAAGAGGAACGGGTCGTAATTCTCGTCGTCTTCGAGCCGCGTCTTCAATCGAACCGCTCGCGTGACGACGAAGCTATATTCTTTCTTCGTGGGATCGTTCGCGTAGACGTGGTTGATTCTGTACTGAAGTTGCTCGCCGCACTTCTTGCACACTCCGAATTCGCGCCCTTCGGAGAGGGCAACGGCGGCATCGTGAATCGGAATCGCCTTCGTGGAATGGCCATCTGGACAACTGATCCCAGAGGGCATGGGCCGCACCTCCTTGATGGTGACCGTGCGGTCACCGTGGATACGACATTTTACATCCGAACGATTCGGATTCGCGGCTCGTCTTTCAAATCAATTCGATAAACATAAGGCGGGTGACGGAGATTTGGAGACCTGGCCGCGCGTCAGCGGGATGGCGGGCCGGCGGGAGGCGGCAGCTTCGAGCGAATGAGGGCTTCAATCGCACCAGCCACAGCCGGATCGCATTCGATTTCGATGTGGGATTTTTCGAATGCCCGCGCGTACCAGGGATATCCGGCGCAGGTGACGGGGTGCTGCGCGTAATCGAACTTGAAATTGCCGAGGATTTGCGTGTGCGCGGGATCGGCGGCGCGAATCAGCTGCCGGCCGTGGACGAGTCCGCCCGACTGGTAAAAGTTGGCGGCCTGGACGACATTGGCGGGAATCACCGAGTCGTCTTCGCCGCGCTTCTCGACGCTATCGACTTGAATCGTGAGGAGGACGGGAACGCCGTCTTTTTGCAGCTCGCGCGCCAGATTCACCGTTTCCGAGCCGCCCCAACTGTGGCCGTAGATGATGATGCGCGCACTGTGCTTTTCCTCGGGCGACAGCGTGCCATCGTGATTGGCGTCGAGGAGCCGGAGAATCTGCTGGTGCGCCTCCTCGCCGCGATGGTTTTCGAAGACCTCGACGTGCACGCCGAACGGATACTCCGCGCGGATATGATCGGCGAGCTGAACACCGCCGTGGATATTGGATTCGCGTCCTACGAAGCCGCCGACGAAGCCGATGACGATGGCCGGCGGCTCGGGAGCAACGGAAGACGCGCCTGCGGCACGACCCGAAGCGCTCTGGCCAGGGGCAAGAACGGCGGAAAGCAGCAAGAAGAAAACGGCGGTTGAGCTACACACGGATTGCGCGGCCACACGAAAACTCTAGCAGAGACAACGGCGCGCAGTCGAGCGCGGCGCGGGCGCCTAGGGCTTGGCGCGGAGCGGCAGCGGCTTCGCGGGCCTGCGCGGGCGCGCCGGAGCTCGCGAAAGAAGCCGGCATTTTGGCGCGAGCGTCCTGCAAGAGCTTCCAATCGTCCTTGAACTCGGGCATCGTCTCGCGGCCGTGCTTGGAGCTTTTCAGAACGCGCTCGGCGCGCGCGAGCATCAGGACGTAGGCGAGCCGCGGGTCGGAATCGGGGCTGAGAATATTGCTGGCGCTCACGCCGAGCCTGCGGGTGTTGCCGTCCTCGGCGTTGTCCAGCCACACTGCGCCGTTTCGGTCGACGCCCACATCATTCGCTTTCGCAAGACGATTGAGGAAATGGTCCAGATACGCGCGGCTGGGGATGATTCCCTCAAGGACGGCCTGGTCCACGATGGCGTCGAACTCCTTGCCATATTGCTTCCATTCCTGCTTCGTGCCGACGATGAGTGCGCGCTGGGCGCGCTGTTCGGCGACGGAATCGTCGGTTTGAGGCGCGCCGCGCTCGAATGCCGCAGGTTGAATCGCGCTCCCGTCCGCCGCCGAAGGCTGAAGCGAGGCGGGATGCTTTTCCAGTTCGTGTTCGGGATTGAAGCGGCCAGTCAGCAGGTAAGAGCCGGCGACGACGGGCAGTTCGTACGGGGCAAATATGGCCATGGGAACCAGAAGCTTCTTCGAGCGATAGAGCTGTTCGGTCCCGGACCGCGGCTCGCTGCTGCGCTTGATGGTCCCGGGCAGTTGCGCGAAATGATAAACGCGAAATTCCGTCTCCGGATGATTCTCGCCGTAATGCGTGAAAGAGCGCGCGATGGCTTTCGGGCTGGTCATTCCCAAGTCGTTGAGATAATCGGCGTGGGCGGCATGAGGAAAGAAAGAATTAATCACGCGCCGAGCGAACGTGGCGCAATTGCGCGAGACGCCGTTGAAGTGGTTCACGTTGGGGGCGGAATTAAATTCCTTGATGAAGGCGAGATCCTGCGCGACGGTGGTATGCACCGCAAAAACGTAGATGCTGCGCTCGAGCGTGGCCGCGACCATCTCCCGCCACTCGGCTTTATTGCTCGAACGGCACGTTTCGCTGGCGCAGTACCCGTCGAGATATTGCGCGCGGTATTGTTCCTCGAGCGCTTGCTTGATTTTCGGAGTGCCGAAGACTGGGCGGAATCGAGGATCGTCCACGCCATAGAGATACACGCTGAGGGGCACGACGTTCCACTCGAAGGGCTGATCCTCGCCGAGGGTCGTGTAATTGCTGATGACCGAACCCAACTCGCCGGGGCGGCAGAGGCGCAGCTCGATGGGCGACTCCGCGCAGACGCGTGAAAGGTAAACGGCGGTATGCCCCGAACCCGTGATCCGGGCGACGCTGGTGTCCAGAGAATCGTTGAGGATGACGCCGACGTCGGCGCGGGCTTCAGGACAGGAGAGACACGCGACAACGAATAGAAATGCAAAGAAGGGCGGAAGCGCGCCGAGCGCTCGGCGAACGAGGGCATTGATTGGCACAACACAACCGGGGCGAAGCAACCGATCCCCTTTCTGTCTCACGGACAATTCGCCTCTTACTCACTCGAATTATGATGCGGTGAAGTCCCCGGGGTTTGGCTCAGGCCGCGCAGATTTCGCGGCTCTGCCCCCTCGCCGTGCTTCTCCGCATTGGAAAAGGCAAGGCGCGTGCCAAGCGGGAAATTTGCAGGAACCAAAGAGGTTAGGGGCTGCGGGCCATATTGCGGCAGGGAAAATTATCCGCTGGGCGGGAAGAAAACGCCCAATAACAGTGGCCGATTGCCCGAACGACGCCCTTTGCCATATCAGGCCTCGCTATGTCACGCAGGGCAAACTTGACCTGCGGTGCGGGCGCGTCTATATTCACGGGCGACCGGGGGTGGGGAATGAAATTCAGGCTCTTCGCCATTTTTTTCGCGAGCGTTGGCTCTGCTGCTGGGCGCCAGTGCGCCCGCGCGGGCGCATCACTCGTTTGGAGTGGAGTACGACATCAACAAGCCCATCACGCTGACGGGCACGATCACGAAGATTGAGTGGACGAATCCGCACAGCTTCGTTTTCATCGACGTGAAGGACGCGAGCGGCAAAGTCACGAACTGGCGGCTCGAGGGCTATCCCCCCACGGTGCTCTACCGCACGGGATGGAGACGCGACGTGACGATGAAGGCCGGGGACGAAATTACGGCCACCGGCTGGCAGGCGCGCACGGGCGGCTCGTGGGGCCACGCGCGGCAAATTACATTTGCGGACGGCAAGAAGCTGTATTTCGGGCCGGGACCCGGCACGGGCGACGGCGGCGCAACCCCGCCCGTCGCGGTGCCGCCGTCAAATTAGAGATCGTGTATGAATACATGCCGCGAGAGAGACTGCGCAAAGGCTGAGCTTCGCCCGACGTCGTTTTTGTCGGAGCTGAAGCTCCGACCCCCTAAGATCCGCGCAGCGCGTGGCAGCGGAGGACGCTTCGTGAGAAATAATTTCGTCATGGCTATCGTGATGGCCGCGTTCGTCGCGCTGGCCGTTTCCTCCGGAACCGCAAAAGCCCAGACCGATTCCCCTCCGAAGGCTGGAAAGGACGTGCCGCGCGCGGCGGACGGTCATCCGGACATGACGGGCGTGTGGCAGGGCGGCAGCAACCGGATCGGCACCTGGGAAGATACGAACAACGGCGAAGGTCCGCTGGGACAGAGCGGCCCGATCACGCCGTTTGCGGTGACGACGCCGCAGCCGAAGCCCCCGTATCAGGAATGGGCCGCGAAGAAGGTCCTCGAGTCGTACAAGATGCGCGGGATCGACGAGCCG
The DNA here is from genome assembly GCA_963813045.1 of uncultured Acidobacteriota bacterium. Lineage (GTDB taxonomy): Bacteria > Acidobacteriota > Terriglobia > Acidiferrales > UBA7541 > Palsa-295. Next base: position 178,714 of record CAWEXR010000029.1, on the reverse strand, counting down.
ATGGTGCGCTGCCTGCCGCCGGGCGTCCCGCGAACCACGCTGATGGGCCTCTTCCCGATGCAGATCGTGCAGACGCCGAAGACGGTCGTGATGCTGTTCGAGGTCTTCCACCTCTTTCGGATCATCCCCATCGACGCCAAACATCCGGACGACCTCGATCCGAGCTACATGGGAGACTCCGTGGGCCACTGGGAGGGCGACACGCTGGTGGTGGACGTGACCGGGTTCAACGACAAGACCTGGCTCTCCGGCGTCGGAACGATTCACAGCGAGAAGCTGCACGTGGTGGAGAAATTCACGCGCGTGGACCTAAACACGATCGTCTATGAGGATACGGTCGAGGATCCCGATGTGCTGACCGGGCCGTGGACGCGCCACGGCACGATCATGCTGCGCCCCGGAACGCGCATCCGCGAATACGAGTGCGCGGAAAACAACGAGGACATGAAGACCTACGAACAGATGTTGAAGGACCCTTCGGTTTTCGAGAGAAAGTAGCGATTTCCTCTTACGGCGGGGCTAAAACCCGGCGTTTGACACCCTACTAAACAGTCAGTCGCTGTAGGCGCCCGCGTTCGGCGCGGCAGTTGCGCACTGCTTGAGCCCTTCCTGGATCGCGGCGTCGAGATCGGAATGCGGGGCGTGTGAAGCGGCCGCTGCGCGGTAAAGTTTCTCGGCGCGGCCCGGCTGGCTGAGATTTGCGAGGCGAATGCGGGCGGCCGAAACGAGCGCGGTGGCCGATGTACGTTCGTTCGGATTTTTCTCCGCGAGGAGCTCGTACTCGGAGGCGGCGCGGTCCCAGTTGCGGCCGTTCTCCAGGAAGCGGCAGAGTTCGAGCCAGACGCCGCGCGGCAGCTTTTCGCCGCCGAGACTCAAGAACTGCTCGTAGTCGTTCCAGGCGGACTGCATTTCCCCGGCGGTGATGTGCAGGCGGCACAAGTTCTCCAGGGTTTCCTTTTGTCCCGCCAAGTCCTGCCGCTTTTCCTGAGCCTTCAGCAGCAGCTCCCAGCCTTCGAGCGACTCGGGCTGCTCCTTGACGAGTTCGCGCAGGGCCGCAATCGCTCCGGCCGGGTTGTTTTCGCCCATCGACTCCGTGGCGCGCACGATGCGCGGGTCGGCGCTCCAGGTAACCTTGGCCTCAATCTTCTGGTCGAGCGAGTGCTCGACCCCGGTGTACTTCAGCAGCACCGCGCCGAGCGCCCCAAAGGCAAAGCCGCCGATGTGCGCCCAATAGGCGACACCCCCTTCGGCGTGCGCGGAAGCAAACAGCGCGCCCCAGAAAACCTGAATGGCAAGCCACAGCGGCAGGATGATGTAGGCCGGCACGTAGAACTTGAAGATGCGGATGAACAACACCCAGCCGAGACGGATGCGCGTCTTGGGAAACCGCGCCAGGAATGCTCCCATGAGGCCCGCGATGGCGCCCGACGCCCCGATGACGGGGACCAGGCTCAACGGAAAAACGATCGCATGGATGACCAGCGCGACGAATCCGCACGCGAGATAAAAAATCGGGTAGGCGACGCGCCCCCAGGCGTCTTCGAGCACGGTTCCGGCGAGCCAGAGGAACCACATGTTGAAAATCAGGTGCAGCCAGCCGCCGTGGAGGAAATTGGCCGTGACGTAGCTTCTCAGCGTCGGCTGGAACGGATGGAACCCGTAGTTCCAGGAGATCGATTGGCTGTGCAGGCGGTCAAGCTCAGAAGAAAGGTTGGCCATTTCCGCATCCACATCCGCCGGCGACCACTCCTTGATCTGGAGGTCGGCGTCCCACGTATCGACGACTTGGGTCCGGGTGGGCGAAGCCATCTCGTTGTAAACGTCCGGGTGCTGGCGTTTGTATGCCTCGACGATCTGCTGCGTTTCGGGCGTCATCTGGGCGTCGGGAAAGCGCGCGGCCAGGAGGAGAATGTGCAGTTGCACCGTGCCGGTCTGCGCCATTTCCTGCTCCATGCGGTCGTGGGTGGCCACGAAAATGACCGTATTGAGGACGATGATGGCGATGGTGACCCAAGGCCAGCGGCGGCCGCGCAGATTTTCGTGCGCCAGCGGGATAATCAAGGACAGACTCCCTACGAGAAACACCCCGGGAAGCTTGTCTCCATTGTTGAGGCGACGAGCGAGGAGGTCTAGCCTGAACTCGAAAATTGGTGCAGAAACGGCAATAGTTTCTTGCCTACACGTGAACCGACAGCACGGCACTGGAGCGCATCGCGCAGGCCGGCGCATTCCACACGGAGAAAGCGGCTATTCTCCGGCGGCGGCCTGCGGCTCCGTAGGCAGCCAATAACTGGCGAGCACGGGAATCAAGAACAAGATCGCAAGCGGAGAGGTAACCATGCCGCCCACCACAACGCGCGCGAGCGGCTGCTGAGCCTGCACACCGATTCCGGAGGAAAGCGCCGCGGGCAGCAGGCCGAGACCGGCGGCGGAGCAGGCCATCAAGACCGCGCGCATCTCGTCGAGCGCGCCGCGCTCGATGGCTTCGTTCCGCGGATGCATGCGGCGCTCCAATCCCTGAATACCCGAGACCAGCACGACCCCGCCAAGGGTGGAAACGCCGATCACGGAGGCAAAGCCCACCGCGGCGGAAATGCTCAACGGCGTGCCGGTAAGGAGCAGCGCGACCACGCCGCCGGTAGCAGCAAACGGAATCGCAACCAGAACCAACAGAGCATGCCGAAGGGAATGAAACGCAGTGAAGAGAAGCAACAGGATCGCGACCAAACTGATCGGGATGACGACGGCCATCCGGCGCTCTTCCTGCCGCAAGCTTTCGTATTCGCCGGCCCACTCGTAGTGGTAGCCCTGCGGGAGGTGCACCTTTGCCCGGATGCGCGTCTGGACGTCCTGAATGGTGCCCGCCAGATCGCGTCCGCGCACGCTGAATTTCACGGGGATATAGCGCCGGCCGTTCTCTCTATAGATCATGAAGGCGCCTTCCTTGAGAGAGACGTCCGCTACGGCGCCCAGCGGCACGCGGTTGCCGTCCGGCGTGGGCAGCAGAATCTGACGGATCGCATCGGGCGCGGCGCGGAACTCGGGCTTGTAGCGGATGACGAAATCGAACCGGCGGTCACCCTCGAGAATCTGCGTCGCCGCGAGGCCGCCAACGGCCGCCTGCACGGCCGCGTTGACGTCGGCGGCCATGAGTCCGTAGCGCGCGCTGGCGGCGCGGTCGATTGAGATCAGCAGCTCGGGCTGTCCGGTCTCCTGGAAGACGCCCAAGTCCGCGATGCCCGGAACTTGCGCCATGATGTCGCGGATTTCGCCCGCTTTCTCGACGAGAACGTCGATATCGTCGCCAAACAGCTTGAGCGAATTCTCGCCTTTGACGCCGGACATCGCTTCCTCGACGTTGTCCTGAATGTTCTGCGAGAAATTGAAGTCGACGCCCGGATATTTCTCCAGCTCGGCGTCCATCCGGCTGACGAGCTTGTCCTTCGTCAGGCCGTGCGGCCAGGCGTCCGGATTCTTGAGGCTGACCATGAATTCGACGTTGTTGAAGGTGGTGACGTCGGTGCCGTCGTCGGGGCGGCCCATCTGCGAGACGACCTGGGTGACGACGGGATACTTCATAAGGATTTCGCGAATCTCGTGGGCCATCTTCGCTCCGGTTTCATAGGAAACATCCTGCGGAAGCGTGGCGCGAATCCAGAGATTGCCCTCTTCGAGCTTGGGCATGAATTCGCCGCCCAGCAAGAGACTCAGCACCAGCACTATCGCCAGGCCGATTCCAGCGGCCGAGAGCGTGACGGCGCGGTGCCGGAGCGTCCAGCGCAGGGTGATCTCGTAGTGCTTGCGGAGCCAGGCGACCAGTCTTGTGGGAGCCGTGCGAATTCTGTCGCGGCGAATCCAGGAAGCGAGAGCGGGCGCAAAGATCACGGCGAAGATCAGGGCGCCGGTGAGCGCGTAACCGTAGGTTTCCGACATGGGCGCAAAGATCTTTCCGGGAACTCCCTGCATGGTGAAAAGAGGCGTCAGCGCGACGATGATCACGAGGACGGAGAACAGGACACGGGACGAACGGCCTCGGCCGTCGCTGCCGCGATAATCGGCATCGTTAGCCGCGCTTTCGCCAGATTCCTCGAGCTTGCGATAGATGTGCTCGAGGACGATCACCGACGCATCCACGAGAATGCCGAAATCAATCGCGCCGATGGAAATCAGATTCGCGGAGCTGCCCGTCACCACCATCATGCTGAAGGCGAAAAGCAGCGAACAAGGAATGGTCAGCGCCGCGATGAGAGAGACGGGAACGTCGCCCAGGAAGACGATCAGGACGATCGTTACCAGGACCAATCCCATCAGCACGATGTGGCGGACGGTCGAGGTCGTCAGATGGATCAAGTCGGTGCGATCGTAGAGCGTCTCGAGGTGCATGCCCGGCGGGAGCAGGTAGCCGTTCAGCTCCTGCACCCTCTGCTTGAGCGCGCGCAAAGCGGGGAGAGATTTTTCGCCGCGCTGCAAGCAGAACGATGCCCTCGACCGCATCGTCGTCGTGATTCACGCCGACCTGGCCCAGGCGCGGCTCGCTGCTTTCGCGCACATCGGCAACGTCGCGCAAGATACACGGGAACGCCATTGCGCTCCGTGATGAGAACGTTCCGCATTTCGGGAATCGACTGGAGGAGGCCCAAGCCGCGGACATTGACGCTCTGGCTGCCCATGGTGAGGTAGTTGCCGCCGACGTTGGCATTGCTCGACCCGACCGCGCCGACGACCTGCGGAAGCGTCACGTTGTACTGCAACAGCTTGTGAGGGTCGATCTCCGCCAGATATTCGCGGGTCGTGCCGCCGAAGGAAGCGACGTCGACGATCCCGGAGACCTGCTTGATCTCGCGGGTAACGAACCAATCCTGGGTGGCTTTGAGTTCATTCAACGGGTAGCCGGACCCCGTGAGGCGATAACGAAAAATCTCGCCAATCGGCGATTCGGGCGAAAGCTGCGGAGAGAGGTTGGCGGGCAGCGTCGCAAGCTGAAGGCGATTGAGCACCTCCTGGCGGTCCCAGAAATAATCGCTGTCGTAGCTGAAATAGAGCTTCACGTCGCTGAGGCCGAAAATCGAAATCGAGCGAACGTAGGTGAGGCGCGGAATGCCGAAGAGAACGGTTTCGATGGGCACCGTCACCTGGCGCTCCATTTCCTCCGCCGACCAGGCGGGATTCTGGGTAATCACCTCCACCAGCGGCGGCGACGGATCGGGATACGCCTCGATGTCCAGGCGGAGGAAAAAGTACACCCCTGCCGCAATCCAGGCGCAAAGCGCCACGACCATGAGCGACCGGTACCGAAGAATCGAATCGATCAGGGCGCGCATCGGCAGTTCAGTCCTGGCCGGCGGAGCGCAGGAACAGCGGGTTTTCCGAAACGATCGTTTCGCCTGCGTTCAAACCCTTGAGCACTTCGATCGAGTTGCCGACGATGCGTCCCAAAGTGACGCCGCGGCGCTGGAACCTTCCCTGGCCGGAGGCTACGAAGACGTAGGCGTCGTTCCCTTCTCGAACCACCGCGGAAGCCGGTGCAAGGATTCCTTGCACAGAGTATCGCAGCAGCCGGATCGTGCCGAACATTTGGGGCTTGATGCGTTCGCCGGGATTTGCGAGGGCGACGCGAACGTGCAGCGCGCGTGTCGCCGGATCGACGGCGTCGGACACGACGCTCACACGGCCGGACCAGTGTTGCTCGGGATAAGCGCTCAGCGTGACGCTCGCTTCCTGACCCATCTTTGCGGCTGCGAGGTCCTGTTCGTAGATATCGCCAAGAGCCCAGACCGTGCTGATGTCCGCGATCGTGCAAAGCGGCTGAGGGGCATCGAGCGACTTGGAGTATTCGCCCGGCGCAGCGCCAACATCGAGGATCACACCCGGGCGCGGGGCCACGACGGACAGTTCGGTCGAGGCGTGTTCCGGGTCCATCCCGAATACGCGAATCTGCTCGCGCGCGGCGGCGAGATCGGCCTGCGACATCCGGGAATCGGCCTGCGCCTGCTGGAGGTCCTTCTCGGCGATGGCGTGATGATCGAACAGTTCCTGGGAGCGGTCGAGCGCCTTCTGCTTTACCTCGTCATCGGCAAGCGCCTTGTGATAATCAGCAACCGCACGCGAAAGGTCTCCGCTTTCGATCAGCGCCAACGGCTGGCCCTGCCGGACGTGATCCCACGGCCGGACCTTCATTTCGATGATCCTGCCGCCGGCGGGCGGATAGACGTGAACGACGCGGGTCGGGTCGGGCTCGATATGCGCGGGAAGGTCGAGGTAGTCGGGGACAGCGGTGGCTTGCACCGTGATTGTCTGGATGCCCTTCGTGTCCGGCGCAAAATATTCCGCCGAATTGGGCGCGGCTTGCGCACCTTGCGTTCCATTGGCACTCGACTCATGGTCGCCCCGCGAACAGCCAGCTAGAACCGCGAGCAGGAATAGCGAGACTGCACCGGCCGGCCTGAGCCGTGCGAAACGGCACGGGATATGTTTCATGGCGTACTTCCCTTCTCTGCCTAATGCTGGATGACCGGCGACCCGAAGGATTTCAGCGGCCGGAGTGCATATGTCATGGCTGCTGACGGCGCCTCATAGGCTGTGCGCGTGGAAACTAAACGGACTAAGGCCTTTGAGGACGCACAGGAAACCCGCTTAGCGGGTTTAGGAGAGAAGAGGTGGCGCACGGCCCGAGATCAGCCCGTGCAAGGGATCCTGTGAGATGAGCGGCGCCCAGCCGGCGAGGGTCTCGCGAGCACTCAGCACGGCGCCCAGCCGCAGGGGGAGAACTGGACCGGCAAAAACGTGCGGCAGGGAATGAGAGTGTGAACCCAGGCTTGGGGAATCGTGGCTATGAGCGATGGCGTAGGAAGATTTCGTGTCCGCCAGCGCGATCTCAGCGGGGTGCAAATCATCGCTCAGAGAAATCGCCGGGAACAGAAGGGCGAGGACACACACCAAGCCGACAAAGCTCTGCCGGCTGCGATCGCGAGGGCCCCGAATCTGAGGCAACCACCGGGAATGCCACACGACCAGCAGGCCAGCCGCGAGGGCTAACCAGATCGCGTTGAGAAGCAGTTCCATGGACAGCTTGATCTTAGGGCGAAGCAGCCATGTCTGGCAACTGTTCAGGGGACGCCCAGTCACCCAAATCGAAACGGCTCACAAAACAGCGATAGCCACCTGCGGCCAGCTGTACGTCTATTGCCCTACTGGACAGGCTGTTCCGGACGCTCCCTCGCGATATCCTATCAGACGGCAAACTTCAGTTAGAGCAGCGAGGGAGGAGCCTCGCCCGCTCATGGGGCTCAAGGCAGACCCGCTCCATACCGATTGAGTGGGTCAGTGAACCTCACACTTCCGAAGAGAGTAAAGCTTCGGGGTCTTTTGAGGCAGGGGGAACGCAAATTGAGGCGCTGGTTTCGCTTTTCATTCCGTTCGGACGAACCGGACGGACAGGCAGGGGCCACCACTCAGGTCGAAGAAGTGGCTTCCGCCGAATCTGAGGGCAGCCCGATTCCGGAAGGCGAGTTGTCTCCCGCAGCGGCAGATTCGTCCGTTGAACAGACCTCGGAGCCGGCCACTGTCGCGGATGCCCACAGCCCTGAACCAGAGTCGGTGGCGGATGCCCTCGATAAACTTTTCCCGGGCATGCGCGACTTCGGCGCAGGAACCCATGACATCGACAACACAGGCGCGGAGATGAGACACGAATGGGAGCCGATCCTGGAAGACTTAGCGCCAACCCGGCGAACCCAGGAACCCGCGATCTCCGCCGCCGAACTGCCCTCCGCAACGCACATCCTCGCGGAGCTATTCTCGCCGGAGCAGGAATCGGCTGAAAACGCGGCAGGCACTACTGAGTGTGATGAAAAGCAGGAAGAACAAGCCGACCACAGTGAAGGGTCCACCAGCGCCGCGGAACCGGCGATCTCAGCACAAGAAGAGATCGACACAGACGCACGCACTCCGGAACACGGGCCCGCTGCTGAATCCGGCGCACAGGAAAATCCGGAAGCGAACTCGGAGGACGCACCACCCGCCGCCGCGGCCGAAACCGCGCGGCCGCCGTACCGCGACTGGGCGCTTGAGGAGAAGCTTGCGAGCCATCGGGAATGGGTGGAGTCGCAAGGACTCACCGGGAAGAAAGCGGATTTTGCCGGCGCCGACCTCGAAGGGACGGAACTGATCAGCGTCAATCTTCACTTTGCGGATTTTCACGACGCGAACCTGAAATCCGCCGACCTGCTGCTGGCGGACCTGCGGGATGCGTGCCTGGTGCGCGCCGATCTCCAGGACGCATGCCTGGTGGGCGCGAATCTGGAGGGCGCGAATCTCGAGGACGCCTCGCTAGAGACGGCGATGGGGCTGGTGCCGCGGCAGATCGCGGGCGCGAATCTGCGCGATGCGTCGCTACCGGCGTCGTTCCTCGAATTTGCGGCCGTCGCGAACTTCGAGCGGGCGTCGCGAAGCGCTGCGCGATTCTTCAGGACGATGATGTCGGCGAGCCTCGTCTGCTGGCTGATCCTCTGGAAGACGAGGGACGTTCAGCTCCTCACGGACTCCGCAGTGATTCCGTTTCTGCACTCGCGCGCCGCGGCGGCGGCACTGCCGACCGTGGAGTCGTATCTGATCCTGCCCGCGTCGCTGTTCATTCTGTATCTCGTGTTCCATTTCCATTTGCAGAGCGTGTGGGACGCCGTCCTGGAATTGCCCGCAGTCTTTCCCGACGGGCGCGCTCTGGGCGATCGTGGGCCGGGGATCGTTCTGGGTCTGCTGCGCACGCATTTCCGCTGGATCGAGCAGGACCCCTCTTCGACGCGGCTCGTCGAGAAAGGGATGTCGGTTCTGCTCGCGTATTGGACGGTGCCCGTTACGCTGCTGCTCTTCTGGGCGCGGTACCTGACGCGACAGGAAGTGCGCGGCACGCTATTGCATGCGCTGCTCGCCGTGATTGCAACCGGCGTGGCCATCTACGCCACAACGAAGACGGGCCGGCCGCAGGAAAAATGGGTGATCGAACGGAAATGGACGCAGCGGTTTGTTGCGAGGCTCCGGGCGATCAATCCGGCAGCGGTGGCGGCGGGTCTGGCCGCGGCGCTGCTGTTCCTTTCCATCGGGACGATCGCGGGCGCGCCGCACGGCCGGGGACGGGCGCCCCAATACGGCGCGGCAAACATCCGGCGATGGGCTTCGAACGTGTTCTGGTCGGTTGGCTTCGATCCATACGCCGACCTGACAGAGGCTTCGATTTCAACACGGCCGGCGAATTGGACGGGGGCAGACGCCCAGGTTGCGTCGGTAAGCGGGCCGCGCCTGAACGACGCGAAATTCCGCTATGCGCAGGCGTATCGCGCGTTTCTCGCGAACGCTCATCTATGGCGCTCGGATTTCGAGGGAGCATTCCTCTCCGAAGCGGACCTGCGCAGCGCCGACCTCGGACAGAGCAGCTTTCGATATGCGTTGATGGACGGGGCGCAGATGAATCACGCGAATCTCGACCGCGCGATCCTGGATGGAGCCGATCTGCGGCGCGCGGATTTGCGCGACGCGAATCTGTCCCACGCGTGGCTCATACAGGCCATCCTCGTCGATGCGCGACTGGAGCGCGCGAGCTTCTATGGCGCGCGGCTGTCTCTCGCTACGATGACGCGGGCGAACCTTCAGGGCGCGGACCTGCGCGAATGCTACCTCGATGGAGCGCAACTCGAGCGCGCCGACTTTCGCGGGGCGTATCTCTGGTCGGCCAAGCTTCCAGAGGCGAATCTAAAAGGCGCACAGCTTGGAAACGCGATACTGATCGACGCGTATCTGAGAGGGGCCGATCTCCGCTGGGCGCAATTCCCGGCGACGGTTCTGAACGGAGCGGACTTCAGCGGCACAAACCTGGACGGCGCCGATCTGCGCGGTGCGCTGGGATTGAGTGCGAATCAGGTGTGCTCGGCAAAGAGCCGGGTGGGCGTGCAGCTCGACGATGCGATCCAGACACAGGTCCAAGCGCAGTGTCCGGCGGCACAGTAACACGGCCGGACACAAACCAACAGCGGATTCCCCGGAATGACGATGTCTCAAGACAGCGCAGCGGCTGAACTGGCGCCGTAGAAGCTGAACCAGGGATTTGCCGCCTTGAGGCGCGCGTTGACGTTGTTGATGTTCTTCACGCCCTGATCGTTGAGCCAATCCTCGAGGGCCTGCACCCCCTGCTTGGCATACACCGGGATGGCGTCCTTCCACGTAGCGCGCCCGCAGAGAACGCCCGAAAACTTAACGCCGGATTCGGCAGCAAGGTCGAGCGTTTCGATGAAGACGTCGTTGCTCACGCCGGCGGAGAGATAGATGAAGGGTTTCCTGGCGGCGGAAGCGGCCATGCGGAAATGGTCCTTGGCCTGGTCGCGCGAGTAGGCGGCATCGCCCTTGCAGGATTTCGTGCCCGCAACGAACGCCATGTTGACGGGAACTTCCACCTTCAGAACGTCAACGCCGTACTGCGGCTTCGAAAACTCCTCCATGCTGCGCGCGACGATTTCGGGCTTCTTGCGCGCGAAGGCGATGCCCTTCTCGTCGCCGCCCTCTTCGTAGCCGACGAGCTCGAAGAAAAACGGCACGTCGGCGGCGGCGCATTCTCCGCCGATGCGCTCCACCCAGGCGTGCTTGATTTCATTGATGCCTGGCGGATCGAACGGCGTGTAATAAAGCAGAATCTTGATGCAGTCGGCTCCCGCGCCGACCAACCGGTGGACGGACCAGACGTCGAGCAGGTCGGGGAGGCGGCCGGGGCGCGTATTGTCGTAGCCGCTGTTTTCGTAGGCGAGCAGAAGGCCGGCGTTCTTGGAGCGGGCGGCCGCCGCAGGCAGGCCGTATTCGGGATCGAGCAAGATGGCGCTGGCGTGAGGCGTGAGGACGCGAGTGACGGCGGTCTTGAACTCCTCGAGCATTGGCGAGGTGACTTCCTTCTTGTCCACGCCCTTTTCTTTCGCAATCGCGCTCTTAAGCGAACCGCGCTGGTCCATCGCCGCGGCGGCGATCACGCCGCGCGAGTCGGACACAGCCTTCAATCCCTTTTGCTTCCCCAGCGTAATTTTCATCTTTTCCTTCTCCCCAATTACAAGAACAGCAAGTGAAACGTAGCGGATTTTACCACGCGAATGGGGCAAGTTGAGGATTTCGAGTTAAGAGCCGGGCCACCGCAGAGGCGCAGAGAACGCAGAGAAGAACTACAAGAACAGGATCTGGTGTTGATACGCACAGGAACGAGCGTCGCCCGAACCGGCGATCGAAGCAAGATCGTCGAGGAAGGCCGGGCCGTAGGACGCGATGAGAGGCAGGGCCGAAAGCGTGCGCTCCTGCAAGGCGCCGTGCGGGTAGAGGGTGTCGAATAGTATCCGCTGGTGGCGATCGAGAACTCCCGAACGGAAATTCTCCGCGCGGGCCACTTTGGCTTTCAATTGGCTGAATTGGTAGAGCGTCTTGCGTTCCGTTACCTCGAGCGCCTTGAGTAGCGTCGGGTCGAGACGCCCGAGCGGCCCTTCGTAAGACTTCAGCAAGGCACGCAAGGTTTGCTCACCCTCATCGAAGCGGCCCACGAGTGCATCGGGCAGAGCTTTCTGCTCCATCCTGGTGCGAACGTGCTGGGGACCGCGAAGGATATCACGCACGTCGAGGCCATACTGGGCCAGGAAGCGCGCGATGGGCGGCTCCACGATCGTGAAGCTCGCGCGCGGGAGGACGGCGGGCATGCGCCCGAGGATTTTCGCGTACGCGACCTGGGCCTGCGCCATATAGGCGACTTCGGCGGGGCCGCCGATATAAGCGGCGGTCGGCAGGAGCGTGTCCTGCACGACCGGACGCAGCAGCGCGCTCGGCGTAACGGCTTCCGGTGTCTTCTCGATGGCCGTGGCGATCTGGTCGCGCGAGAGCTCCTTTTCACCCGCGAAGAATTTGCCGCCGCGGTTGCGCAGCGGCTCGCGACGCCCGTCAACGTCGTAAAAGAGCAGCGTGGTTTCGTGCGTCACCTTCACCTGCGCATGCAGGCCGGCGGCTTCGAGCTCTTTCGATCGGGCGATGAGCGCGTCGGTGAGCGGGCCGGCATCCTCGAGAGCGCGCCGGTAGACGCCCGCGGCCAGGCGGTGCAAACGAGCGTCGCGCGGGTCGATGAAAATGATTCCACGGCCCGCGAGCAGGCGCGCCATCAGCTTTCCGAAAGCCAAGCCATAGGTTTCACCGGGAGCGTACGATTCGTGCAGCGCGCGCGCGACGAGCTCCGCCGACGGACCCTCCAAGGTCTGCGCGGCAACGGCCACGAGGGCCTGGACCGGCTCACCAAGCCCGACTTCGCCGACGCGGCGGCCTGCGTCCTCGGTCCGAGCGGGCAATTCGTAGCACGCGAGACCGCCGCGCGTGACCCACTCGGAATGATTGACCTCCGCGAGGTCGTGGTCCTCCGTGGCGAGCCAGAAGATGGGAACCGCGTCGATGCCGCGGCGCGTGGTCTCTTCCGCCACTCGGGCCGCGGATATGGCTTTATAAAAAGTGTAGGCCGGGCCGGAGAAGAGCCCCACTTGCTGGCCGGTGATGATTGCGACGGCGCCCGCAGCCAGGCGCTCGAGATTGCGGGCTGTCGCGGAATCCATCTGGTTGCCCGCCCCGAAGCGGCGATTTTGTTCGCGCAGAATTTCGACGACGCTTGCGCGTGCCGCGGGATCGAGGCTGATTTCACGCGCGGCGGCATCGATGCCCGCGGGCGTCGGCGGATGCGCGTAATAGGAAGCCACGCGGGGAAAATCTTCGAGGAAAGAGGAGAAGAGCTTCTCGGTGTGCGGAATTTCGCGGAACGAAAGACAGTGCGACTCCATCGGAGCAGTCATGATACACGCCGCTCCGGGCACGGGCAACAACACCGGACCGCAGGCGGAAAATGTCGCTCGATTTGAAAGGAGACCAGCACCGACTCGATTGGATGAGGCGCGACGGCCGGGGATTCGGGTTCGGGGCAGGCCCTTCAGGCTCCGGGTAGGACCGCGGATTTGCGGCGATGCAGATCCTGCAGGGTGGCGATCTCGGGGCCGTGACCCGTCATGGCGCGGATGCCTCGGGCGGCAGCGTTCGCAGCGGAGAGGGTGGTGATACAGGGCACGTTGTAACGCACGGCGGCGCGGCGGATCGATTTTTCGTCGTAGAAGGATTCGCGCCCGAGAGGCGTATTGATGACGAGGTTCACTTTTCCGGTTTTGATGAGGTCAACGATGTTCGGCCGGCCTTCGTTCACCTTGTAGACCGAGTCGACTTCGATGCCGGCGCGACTCAGCGCCGCGGCGGTGCCGCGTGTGGCGATGATCTTCACTCCGGCCGCCACTAGATCCTTGGCGAGGCCGGCGACGTGCTTCTTGTCGTGGTCATTCACGCTTATGAAAACCGTGCCGGAAGGCGGCAGCCGCTGGCCCGCGGCGAGCTGCGCTTTCGCGAAGGCCATGCCGAACGTGGACGAAATACCCATGACTTCCCCGGTCGAGCGCATCTCGGGGCCGAGAATCGTATCCACGCCCCGGAACTTGTTGAACGGGAATACGGGAGATTTCACGGCGTAGAAGTCGCGCACGGCAAGTTCCTTGACGCCGTTCATTTCAACGATCGGAAGTTGCAACTCCTTGAGCTTGCGGCCCGTCATCAGCCGCGCCGCAATTTTCGCGATAGGGACGCCGGTGGCCTTGCTGACGTAGGGCACCGTGCGTGAGGCGCGCGGGTTCACTTCAAGAACGTAGACGGTATCGCCCTGAATCGCGTACTGGACGTTCATCAGGCCGACCACGTGCAACGCATGCGCAAGACGCGAAGTGTAGTCGCGGATGCGCTCGAGAACCACCGGTTTGAGCGTGACCGAAGGCAGCACGCAGGAGGAATCGCCGGAATGGATGCCGGCCTCCTCGATGTGCTCCATGATCCCGGCGATCACGACGTCGTCGCCGTCGGCGAGCGCATCGACATCCACTTCGACGGCATCCTCGAGGAACTGGTCGATCAGAATCGGCCGCTTCGGATCCGATGCGGTGCCGATCAACACGGCCTGCGCGACGTAGTCCTCGACGGTCTTCAAATCGTAAGCGATCACCATCGCGCGGCCGCCGAGGACGTAGCTCGGGCGAACGAGCACTGGCAGGCCGACCTCGGAGGCGGCAGCGACCGCTTCCTGCGGCGCAAGAGCCGTGGCAGCGCGCGGCTGCGGAATTTGCAACTGTTCCAGCAAACGGCCGAACTCACGGCGGTCTTCCGCGAGGTTGATCGACTCGGGGTCAGTTCCGATGATCTTCGCGCCGTAACGCTTGAGCTCGAGAGCCAGATTGAGCGGCGTCTGCCCGCCGAACTGCACGATCACTCCCTGCGGCTTTTCGCAGTCGAGGACTTCGAGGACATCTTCGAGGGTGAGCGGCTCGAAATAGAGGCGATCGGACGTATCGTAATCGGTCGAGACGGTCTCGGGGTTGCAGTTCACCATGATGGTCTCGTAGCCATCTTCCTTGAGCGCCAGGGCCGCGTGGCAGCAGCAGTAGTCGAACTCGATGCCCTGCCCGATGCGGCTCGGGCCGCTGCCGAGGATGACGACCTTGGGGCGGTCGACCGCGGCGGATTCATCCTCGTCTTCGTAGGTGGAATACATATACGGCGTGAAAGACTCGAATTCGGCGGCGCAGGTGTCCACGCGCTTGAAAACCGGCCGCACGCCCAACTCGCGGCGGCGAGCGCGGACCGACGACGCCTTGACGTTCCAGAGCTTGGCGATTTCTTCGTCGCTCGCGCCCGAGCGCTTGGACTCGAGGAGCAATTCGCGGTCGCACTTCGAGAGTGAGGTCGCCGCCACGCGCCGGTCAAGAGCGACCATTTCCTCCATCTGGCGAATGAACCAGGGATCGATCCTCGTGAGATCGCAGACTTCCTCGCGGGTCATGCCGCGCTCGAGAGCCTCGAAGAGCCAGTGAATGCGGTCAGGACCGGGCACGTGGAGCTTTTCGCGCAAAAGCGCCGTGGTGACCTCGGCGGGCGGGCGCCAGGCGGAGCTGGGCTCGAGGGCGCGAATGCCTTTGCAGAGCGCTTCCTGGAAGGTGCGGCCGATGGCCATCACTTCGCCGACGGATTTCATTTGCGTCGTTAGCGTGGTATCGGCGCCGGGGAATTTTTCGAACTGCCACTTCGGGATCTTCGCGACGACGTAGTCGATGGTCGGCTCGAAGCAGGAGGGCGTCTTCCGGGTGATGTCGTTCGGAATCTCGTCGAGCGTCATGCCGAGCGCGAGCTTCGCGGCGATCTTCGCGATCGGAAAGCCGGTGGCCTTGCTCGCGAGCGCGGAGCTGCGCGAGACGCGCGGGTTCATCTCGATCACCACCATGCGCCCGGTTTGGGGGTCGATGGCGAACTGGATGTTGGAGCCGCCCGTCTCGACGCCGACCGCGCGGATGATCGCGGCGGCGGCATCGCGCATGCGCTGGTATTCCTTGTCGGTCAGCGTTTGCGCCGGCGCGACCGTGATCGAATCGCCCGTGTGGATGCCCATGGGGTCGACATTTTCAATCGAGCAGATGACCACGAAGTTGTCGCGAAAGTCGCGCATCACTTCGAGTTCGAATTCCTTCCAGCCAATAACGGATTCCTCGATCAGCGCCTGATGGACCGGGCTCGCGTCGAGCGCGCGGGCGATAGCGTCCACGAATTCCTCGTGGTTGTAGGCGATTGAGCCGCCCGTGCCGCCGAGCGTGAACGACGGCCGGATGACGACCGGGTAGCCCATGGCGTCCGCGAGACGAACCGCGTCGGGAACGTTTTCGACCACGTCGGACGCCGGCACTTCGAGACCGATCCTGCGGCAGACATCTTTGAAGAGCAGCCGATCCTCAGCGATCTTGATCGCGCTCAGCGACGCGCCGATCAACTTCACGCCATATTTGTCGAGGATGCCGCTTTCGGCCAGCTCCACGGCGAGGTTCAGCGCCGTCTGGCCGCCGACGGTCGGGAGCAGAGCGTCGGGGCGCTCGGCGGCGATGATGGCCTCGAGATATTCCTTTGCGAGCGGCTCGATGTAAGTTCGATCCGCGATTTCGGGGTCGGTCATGATCGTCGCGGGATTCGAATTGACCAGGACGACCTCGTAGCCCTCCGAGCGCAGGGCCTTGCAGGCTTGCGTGCCCGAGTAGTCGAACTCGCACGCCTGGCCGATGACGATCGGGCCCGAGCCGATAATCAGGATTTTCTTGATGTCAGTGCGCTTCGGCATTCTCTCTCGGGTCGCTTTTTATGTCGCCGTTGGGTTTTCCTTCATCAGAGCCAGAAAGTCATTGAAAAGGTAGCGCGCGTCGTGCGGGCCCGGCGACGCTTCCGGATGATACTGGACGCTGAAAAGCGGAAGCGAGCGGTGGCGCAGGCCCTCATTTGTGTGGTCGTTCAGGTTGAGATGCGTAATTTCGACGTCGCTCGACGGAAGCGAATCGGGATCGACACAGAAGCCGTGGTTCTGCGCGGTAATTTCGACTTTACCGGTCAGAAGATTCTTCACGGGGTGGTTCGAGCCGTGGTGGCCGAACTTGAGCTTGAAGGTGCGGCCGCCAAGGGCCAGGCCGCAGAGCTGATGTCCCAGACAGATGCCGAAGATCGGGACGCGGCCGAGAAGTTTCCGGATATTCGCGATGGCATAGCCGATCGGTTCCGGATCGCCGGGGCCGTTCGACAAAAAGACGCCATCGGGCTTCAGGGCCAGCACGTCGTCCGCGGAGGTCTTGGCCGGAACCACGGTCACGCTGCAATTGTGGTCCACCAGAAGGCGAAGGATATTCTGCTTGATGCCGAAATCGTAGGCCACCACGCGATAGCGACGGCTTTTCTCCCCGGTTGAGGCGCTGTTTTTTCTTTTCGGCTGGCCGTCGGCCCCGCCGGCCGCGGGGGCAGCCAGAGGCATGGCCAGGTCGATCGAGCCTCGCGTCCAGTCATACTTCTGGGCTGCGGTAACGCGGCCGGCAAGCTCCTGACCGGCCATGGTCGGCAAGGCGCGCGCCTCGGCGATGAGTTTCTCGGCGAGCGTGCCGTCGGTTGCCACGACGCCGCGCAACGCGCCCACATCGCGGAGATGGCGAACAAGCGCGCGCGTGTCCAGATCCCAGATCACGGGAACGCCGTGGCGTTCGAGATACTTCTGGGCCGATTCGTCCGAGCGCCAGTTCGAGGCGAGCGCCGAGAACTCGCGCACGACCAGCGCCTCGATATAGGGCTTCCCGGACTCTTCATCGTCGTGGTTGGCTCCCACGTTGCCGATGTGGGGATACGTCAGACACACAATCTGCCCGGCGTAGCTGGGATCGGTGAAAACTTCCTGATAGCCGGTGAGGCTGGTGTTAAAAACGACTTCGCCGCCACGGCGGGTTTGAGCGCCCGCCGCGCGGCCGTTAAAGACTCTTCCGTCCTCGAGCGCGAGTATCGCGCGACCTGCGAGGGCCTCGGCCAGTGTGTCCTCCAGAAGATTTCATTTCGATGCCGCGTTGACCGTCGAAGATGACGTCAGCGATCCAAAGTGGTTCACGGGCCAGTAGGCGAATACCGCCTTGCCGTAAATATACGGCCGCGGCACGGGCCCGAACACGCGTGAATCGTTCGAACTGTCGCGATGATCGCCCATCACGAAGTAGTCGTCCTGAGGAATCCGCCGGGGACCGTAGTTCGAGCCGTCGAGATAGCCCGCCGGAACGTACTGATCCGGCAATTCCTCGCCGTTCACATAGAGGTGGCCGTCGCGAATCTCGATCGACTCTCCGGGGAGACCGACCACACGCTTGATGAACGATTTCGAACGGTCCAGAGGATACCAGAAGACGACGACGTCGCCGCGTTCAATCGGCTCGAAACGATAGATAAATTTGTTGATGAAGATGCGCTCCTGGTCGCTCAGGAGCGGATTCATGCTGGTGCCTTCCACCTTCACCGGCTGATAAAGAAAAATCATGACCACGATGGCCAGACCGAGCGCCACAGCAAGATCTCGCGTCCAACTGCGCAGCTCGCGCCGCAAATGCGAGAGAGGCGCGGCTTCCGGTGCGCTCGGGGGTCCGGGATTGGATGCGTCCTGCATGGCTCGCTCTGATATTTATATCATGGCGGCAGAATGGAGGCAAAGCAGGCCGAGCCAAAGCGCGCGGGCATGGTACCTCACCTCACTCGCCAAGCGCGAACCGAAGAATGGCCATTGACGCGAGGACGGCGGTTTCCGTGCGCAGGACGTTTTCTCCGAGCGAAACCTCCGCGAACGCGGCGGCCTTCGCTGCGGCGATTTCCCCGTCTGTCCAGCCGCCCTCCGGACCGATCGCGAGCGCGGCGACGTTTGGTCCGGCGCCAGGGGCCACGCCGAGCAATGCTCCGCGCATGGAAGGTGCGCTGGGCCGCTCCGACAAGACGATTTTGGCGTCGGCCGAACACCGCGCGAACGCCTCCTCGGGAGAAACAGGCTCGCAAATCGACGGCGGGCCGAGCCGCCGGGACTGCTGCGCGGACTCGAGCAGGATTTTCGCCCAGCGCGCGCGGCGCTTCGATGCTGCGGCGATCAGCGGTTTGTCCGTGCGCGCGGCGGCAAGGGGCACGATTTCGCGCGCGCCGAGTTCGGTGGCTTTTTCGAGGCACCATTCAAAGCGGTCGAATTTCACCAGCGAAAGCAGCAGGTCGATCTGGACGGAAGGCTCGCGCGCAGCAATTGGCTCCACAAGCGTGAAGTCGATGCGGCTCCCGCCATGCTTCGCAAAAGCGACGTGCTCGATACGGCCAAGCCAAATGCGATGGCCGTCACTCAACTCGTAAAGCTGACCGGGCTCCGCGCGTAGCACGCGCCCCAAATGCTCGGCGGTCTCTCCGCGAAGGGAAGCCGACTGCGAATCGAAACGCTCGACGAAGAAACGGCGGCGCATCCGAAGATTGTAACGCGGGAAGAAGGAGGAATTAGAAGCAAAGGAGGTGAAGGAGGCAGAGTAAGTGGAGGAAAAGAACCGATTCCGGCGTGCGCTGGGCTTCCTGTGTTTTATCCGAAGATGTCTTTCACTTTGTCGAAGAAGCTCGAGGAGCGCTCCACCGGCTTGTTTTCGACTTTCAGGGACTGGTGGAGCTGTTCGAACAGGCGCCGCTGCTCGCGCGAAAGCTTGGACGGGATGACGACGTGAATGTTGGCGTAGAGATCGCCCTTGCCGCCGTGCGGGTTTGGAAGCCCCTTGCCTTTGAGGCGGAAGATTTGGCCCGACTCGGTGCCCTCGGGAATTTCGAGTTCATCTTCGCCGCGCAGAGTCGGTATGGTGATTTTCGCGCCGAGCGCGGCTTGCGGAATGCTCACGGGAATCGTGCAGTACAAATCGGCGCCGCGGCGTTCAAAGAACGGGTGCTCCTTCACTTCGAGGAAAATGTAGAGATCGCCCGGAGGGCCGCCGTTCGTGCCGGGATCGCCCTGACCGGCCATGCGAAGGCGCGTGCCGCTATCCACGCCGGCGGGGATGGGCACTTCCAACGTGCGCTCGCGCTCGATGCGTCCCTGCCCGCGGCAGTCGGCGCAGGCGTCGCGAATCACCTGACCCGCGCCCTGGCACGCCGGGCAGGTTCGCGTAATCGAAAAGTAGCCCTGCTGATACGACATCTGGCCCCGGCCGCCGCAGGTGCGGCACGCGGTCATGCCGCCGCTGCCGGGTTTGGCGCCCGTGCCGTGGCAGGTCGCGCAGTTTTCGCGGCGCGACATGCGGATCTTCGTCGTGACGCCGGCGGCAGCTTCGGCAAAACCAAGAGACAAGTCGTAGCGTAGGTCGGCGCCGCGTTGGCCGCGCGCCCCCCGGGCCCGGCGGCCTCCGCCGCCAAACACCTGATCGAAGCCGAAGAGATCGCCGAAGATGTCCTGAAATTCCTCGAAGATCGTGGCGTTGAAGCCGCCCGCGTCGAATCCCCGGTTGCCGAGACCGGCATGACCAAAGCGATCGTAGACCGAGCGCTTCTGCGTATCGGACAGGACGCTATACGCTTCGGTCGCCTGGCGGAAGTTTTCCTCGGCTTCGGGACTCTTCTCCTGGTTGCGATCGGGGTGCCACTTCAGCGCGGCCTTGCGATAAGCGGACTTGATCTGGTCCGCGGAAGCGTCGTGGGGGACACCGAGGACCTCGTAATAGTCGGTTTGGTTGTTGGATGCCATCGCTCAGTTATCGTGCCTCAGGGCGCGCGCGGGCTTCGATTCCGGCGCGGTTGCGACGCGGACCATCGCCGGCCGCAGGACCCGCTCGTGAAACAAGTAGCCGGGCTGCAGTTCGCCGATCACCACGCCGTCCGGGTGCTCGGAGGTTTCGACGCTCTCGATCGCATGATGAAAGTGGGGATTGAACTCCTTGCCCACGGATTCGATGCGCGTTAGGCCCTGCTTTGCAAGCGCCTCCCAGAGTTGTCGGCGGATCAGCTCGAAGCCTTTGCGGTATTCCGCGTTCGCCGCGTCGTCGTGGCCCACCAGTGCGCGGTCGAAGGCGTCCAGCACCGGAAGCACGTGCTCCACCAGTGATTCCACGCCGCGATGGCGCTCGTGGTGTTTTTCCTTCTCGACCCGCTTGCGGTAATTTTCGAAATCGGCCTGCCGCCGCACGAGCGTATCCATCAACTCCTGCTTTCTCGGCGAGGAGTTTCTTGACCTGTTCGCCGGGCGAGCCGTTGGCTGGATCGTCCACCACCTCGAAACCCTCGAGGAGCTCCGGATCACCTCCCGAAGGTTTCTCGCCGGAGGATGCCGCCGAGCGGCGCTCTTTTTCGTCTTCCTTTTCGCGATCGCTGCGCGAAGACACGGGAATCAGCTCCCCTCTTCGTTCTCTGAGAAAAACTGCGCCATGAAAGCCACGGCCGTGATGACGCGCTCGTAGTGCATGCGCATCGGCGCCAGAATCCCGAGCGTTCCTTGCACCTGGTCCCCCGAAGAATAGGACGCCGACACGAGCGCGAGATGCTTTCCGGCAGCCGACATCTTGTCGACGCCCAGCTCGACGTGGACCGGCTCGGGCGCTTCGATGCAACCGCTCAGGAGCGCGATCAGGCGGTCTTTCTCCTCGATGGCCTCGAGCAGTTCGCGCAATTGCTCCTGGTTCGTGAACTCGACGGTGGAGGCGATCTGGGCCGCGCCCTCGACGTACACCTTGCGCTCGGCGCTATCGCCGAGAACGGATGGGTCGCACAGCATCAACGCGTCGTCTGCAAGGTGGCCGTATTGCTCGCGATCGCGCTCGACCTGCGCGCGAAGGTCCGCGCGCATGGCCTCGAGCGTCCAGCCTACGTAATGCCGGTTCAGATGGGCGGCGATGCGATCCAGGTCTTCCTGCCCGAACACGCGCTCGGGCCGGATCAGCTTGTCGCGAGTCTGGCTGCCCGTCGTGACGAGAACCACGAGCACGCGATTCTCCGGCACGAGCAGAAATCGTATGTGCTCGACCACGCTGCGGGCGAGCGGCGGCGAAATGAAAATGCCCAACCCTCTGGAGACCGCGGCCAGCACGTGGCTCGCGCGCTCCATCACCGCTTCGGGCGTCTGGGCCGACTCAAGCTCGCGGCGAATCCATTGGCGGTCTTCCGCACTGGCCGTGGCCGGCGCGGCAACCTGCTCGACGAAGAACCGGTACGCCGCCGCCGTCGGCACCCGGCCGGCGGACGTGTGCGGCTGGTAGAGATAGCCTTCTTCTTCCAGGTCCGCCATGACGTTGCGGACCGTCGCGGGGCTCAGGGGCTCAACATGGCGCCGCGCAATGCTGCGCGAGGAAACAGGCTCGCCCGTCTCGATGTAAGTGCGGACCACATCGGTCAGAATCTGCTGGTACCGCTTCTGCTGCAAGATCGTCGAACTCATGGATTCCTGTGAGATCTCCTCGCGCCTGCCAATAACCCGGAGAAGAACAGCCGTTCGCTGTCTAATGAAAGTCTAAACGCCGTGAAGAATTGCGTCAACTTCGGTGCGCTGCGCGCTCGCGCAAGACCAACAGCGCCTCGAGACGGCGCCAAAATAGTACCGGGCACAACCTGAAAGATTGTGCCCGGTCGAAGCGCAGAGAGAAAGAGTCGGGGAAGTTATTCGGGCAGCGCCGTGGCCTCCGGCATCTGGAGCTTGGCCTTGGCGAGTGCGCGAACGATGTTCGACTCGACCACCTGTTCGGACGTGTTGCGCACCGTCGCCAGTTCGCTCACGAGGAGGTACTTCGCTCGCTCGAGCATCTTCTTCTCGCGGAACGAGAGCGGCTTTGTGCGGCTGAGGGCAACCAAACCCTTCAGGACGGCGGCAACTTCCATCAGCGATCCGGTACGCATGCGGTCGGAATTTTCTTTGAAGCGATGCTTCCAATCGTGGTGGGAAGCGGAGCGGCCTTTTTCGAGATAGGAAATCACCGCGCCGGCCTGGGTGGAGCGGATAATGGGTCGCAACCCCACGCTTTCGATGTTGGTCTGAGGCACCATCACCTTCAGTCCACTCGAAAGAATCCGCAACATGTAAAAGCGTTCTGATCTGCCGTTCACGTAACCAAAACTGATTTGTTCGATGAGCCCTACACCGTGGTTCGGATACACGACTTTTTCGCCTAGCTTAAAGTCCATAAGCCGAAGTCCCTCCCCCGAACTACATGATTGAGTGTAGGCTCATCGTGAAAGCGGCGTCAAGGTTTTCCACTGGATTCCTGCCGAGCCAACCTTCAGAAAAGGGGCTATTTCTGCGGGGTTTGGCAGCGCAATTGCCCTATACTTGGGCACGTGCTCATCCTCGCCTTAGATACATCTTCGCCCTCCGGAAGTCTGGCGGCGCTTCGCGATGAGAACGTCGTCGGGATGGTCGCGACTTGGGCGCAGGAACTCCATTCGGCCCGCGCCTTTCTGCACGTCGAGTCCCTTTTGCGGGAACTCTCGCTCGGCCTCGATGCCTTCGATCTCTTTGCCGTCGCGGCCGGACCCGGCTCGTTTACCGGATTGCGTGTGGGACTTGCGGCCGTGAAGGGCTGGGCGGAGGTGTATCACAAGCCGATCGCGGCGGTCAGCGCCCTGGAAGCCGTTGCAATGCAATCACCTCGGGCACGTTCGAGCGTTTCGCTGCTTGTACCAGTACTTGACGCAAGGCGTGGGCAAGTCTATTTCGGGTTCTACCGCAGCGTGAACGCCGGCGCGCGGAATCGCCTGGCACTCGAGGGTGAAGAGTGCGTAGCGACGCCCGAGGAGTTGTTACAGACGCTGGAAGCCCGACGCGGCAACTCGGATATCGCGATTGTGACGCCCGTGGCGGAAACAGTTCGCGGACCGCTATCCCGCTTCGAGACAATCCGCGCGCGCGTCGAGCATATACCAATGGATGAGGTGTCGCCCATTCTCGCGCCCCACATTGGGCGGCTCGGCCATCTCCTCGCACAGCGCGGAGAGCTTGCCAACTCACTCACACTGGATGCAAATTACATCCGACGGTCCGACGCGGAAGTCCATCGCAAGGAGCCGCCGGGGTCTTGAATGAGCACGCGCCCAATCGAGGATCGCGATGTAGAGGACGTTCTCACGATCCAGTGGGCGTCTCCTGAAATCGCGCAGTGGACCGTGCGGGACTATGTTCGCGTCGCAGCGGGTGAAATGACCGGATGGGTGGCCGAAGAAAACGCGACGGTCATCGGCTTCCTGGTCGCGCGCCGCGTGTTGAGCGATCTCGAGATTTTGAATCTGGCGGTGCGTCCCGACACGCGCCGGTGCGGGGTAGGCGCGTCTCTTGTCCGCGAAGTTCTCGCATGGGGTAAAGCGTTCGGTGCGGAAAAAGCCCTCCTCGAAGTGCGCGCCTCCAACCTTGCCGCGTTGCATTTCTACGAGCGCCACGGGTTTCGCGCCACCGGGCGGCGGCCGCGCTACTATGCGGGCCCGATCGAGGATGCATTGCTCCTGACCGCCACAATCGAGATGAGAACGTGAGCAAATTTGACGTGGCAGTCGTCGGCGGCGGCGTGATCGGCGCGTCGATTGCGTTCGAGCTAGCGGCGGAGAAGCTTCGCGTAGTGGTTCTCGATCGCCAGCAGCCCGGAAGAGAAGCGTCGTGGGCCGCCGCAGGAATGCTGTCGCCCGCGCCGGATTCCCCCCGGGATATCCCGCTCGTCCCGCTTGGCCGGGAGAGCCTGGCGCTCTATCCGCAGTTTGTTTCTGCCATCGAGGAAGCGTCCGGGCAGGCGACCTCCTACGCGCGCGAGGGAACGATCGAGATTTTTTCCGCGCCACACGGTGAGGCCGAACGCGATCGCAGGGTCTCCGAGTGTCGCCGGTTGGGCCTCGCGGCCGAGCCGATTGCCATCGGCGAGGCGCGCCAGTGGGAAAAGTCGATCGGTTCGGACGCGCGCGCGGCCATCTCACTTCCCGAAGAAGGCACGGTCGAGCCTCGCCTGCTGATGGACGCCGTGCTTGCAGCCGCACGACGCCGCGGCGTCGAGATTCGCTCGGATTGCCGCGTCACCGGATTGCTGCGCGAGCGACAACGCTGCGTCGGCGTGGTTGCCGGCGGCGAGGAGATCGCCGCCGGATGCGTGGTTATTGCCGCTGGGTGCTTCTCCCGCGAGGTTGCCCCGGACATGGAAATACTGGCTCGTTATGCGCCGACGCGCCCCGTGCGGGGACAGATGCTGGCGCTTCGGCCGGACGCCCCGGTCCTTCGTCGAGTCCTGCGATCCGAGCGCGGATATCTCGTGCCGCGCCGCGATGGCCGAATCGTCGCCGGGAGCACGTCGGAAGAGGCGGGCTTTGAGAAGCGCGTCACGCCCGAAGGAATCCGTAAAATACTCGACGCTGCTTTGGAGCTTTGCCCCGCCCTGGCCCGCGCGGAGCTCGTCGAGACGTGGTCGGGCCTGCGACCGGGGACGCCGGACGATCTCCCGATTCTCGGCCCGACGGACATCGAAGGCTTGCTGATCGCGACGGGCCACTATCGTAACGGAATCCTTCTTCCGCCGGTCACCGCGAAGCTCGTCCGGGAGTGGATCGTAAACGGTCGCACGGATTTCGACGCTGCGGCGTTTTCCCCGTTGCGGTTTAGCCGGCGCGAAGCGAAGCCTCGAAGCGCAGCCCAGCGCGGTGACTAGCGCGCCATGCAGCTCGGATTTCTAATTCGGAGTCAGAACGGGATTTTGTTGCGCTGGGGTTCGCGGTTGGGCGGACCCGGTAGTGTGGAAGCTTGGCCTGGGCTGGTGAACTGCACTTTGTCCGCGTCCAGCAAGATCGGCCGGTCGATGACGGCTTCGACGGTCGAACCACGCGGTAACTCCGCCTCCGGGCCGCGCGAGAGCAGCACCGCCGCAAGGCCGGCGGCAGCTCCGATACCCGCGCCGATGCCCGCACCTTCGCCGCTTCGGCCCGCGATCGCGCCGATGCCCGCACCCGCCGCGGTTGATTTCACGACCGTGCCCACGTCGGATGCCTTGTCTGTATCGCCGACAACTTTTCCTTCGTTGTTCACCGTCTCACCGCCGCCCGTTCCCGCGTTGCTCGGCGACGCATTCAGGTTGACCATGTAGGAATTCGGGAGAATCATCGTCGTCAGCTTGATCGCCAGTTCGCCACGCCCCTTGACGCGCCCGGGGCGCTTTGCTTCGGTCACTTCGCCGCTGATGTAGGAACCCGCGGGAATCGCCACCTTCCCATCCACCATCACCGGGAAGAGCGTCTCAAAATACACGGGGTCGCCGGGCCGCGCGCTACGCGTGGAAATGCCGTTGTGCAGGACGAGCGGGATATGCGTGCCCGTCGGCACCTCGATCTGCGTACCCTTCGCCGGAGCCAGCATCGTTGAGACGGCAGGTGGCGCCGCAGGCGCGGCGGCGGTCGAAGCTTGTTGAGGCTGCGCGGCGCTTCCGGGATTTGCGGGCGCTCCCGGTATCGGACCCGGGTCCTGAGCCCATACCGGGAGCGCAAGTCCCAACATCAAGAAAAGCATTCCTGCCCAATGCCAGAAAATCGGACGGCTATTCATGCATTTCCCTCGCGCTCTGCCCTCTAAGGATGCCTCCCCGCCACGCCGAGATGCCCTCAGGGTAATTCGATTGCGGTTCGCTGGCCAACTGTTTTTCGGCCGTAAATGCCATACCGCGCATTCCCGGCGCGTAAGACGGAGTGTCAGACTGGACACGTTCGATCCTGCTAAGTATCTCCGGCACGTATACTGGAAGTCTAATCGGGCGACTCTTGGGACCTTGGGAAATGCCATTTAGGCTCTGGACATCCCTGCGCGGTAAGACTCTTCTGATCGTTCTGGCTGCGCTCGTGGGCCTGATCGGCGGCCTTTATACCCTTTCGCGCATGGTGTTGCTGCGCGGATTCTCGAACGTCGAAGAAGACTTCGCGGGCCAGAACCTCGAGCGCGCATCGAGCGCCCTCTCGAACGAGCTCGAAACTCTCCAGCGTACAGTGGATCAGTACGCGGACCGCGACCACACCTACGAAGCCTTGCGCAGCGCGGATCCCAAGAAAGTCGCCGCCGAATTTCCCGGCCCCGCCTTCGAACAGCTGCGTGTGAACTTCGTCGTGGTGCTGGACACCACGGGGAACACGGTCTTCGCGAAAGGCTTCAGTCTGGTCGGCATGAGCGAGGCGCCGATTCCGGCCGATCTCCAGCGCCACCTCCGCCTGGGGTCACCCCTGCTCACTCCTATCGGCGAAGCGAGCGACGTGAAGGGCATTCTGATGCTGAAGTCCAGCCCTTACCTGGTCGTTTCAAGCCCGGTGCTCACCAGCAACGCCGGGGGCCCGGCCGCCGGCATCTTGATTATGGGCCGGGCGCTTGACGCCGACGCGACGCTGCGACTAGGAGAAATGACGCATATGCCGGTCGAGATCGCGCGGCTCGACATCGGCGCGGCACCGCTTGATTTCCGCCAGGCCGCAGACACAATCTCGGCCCAGCAGCCCGTCGTGATACGCCCCAATTCGAAAGACTCCGTCGCTGCGTACGAGGAACTCCACGACCTGTACGGAAAGCCCGTCGCGATTCTCCGCATTCTGCTTCCGCGGAAAATCTACCAGCAGGGTCAGGCTAGCTTATTGCAGTTCTTGCTGCTCCTGCTGGCGGCCGGCCTAGCGTTTGGCGCCATCACGATGTTTCTGCTCGAACGGATCGTCATCTCCCGCATGGCGGACCTGAGCGACAAGATCACGCTGATCGGCACGAGCGGCAACCTCGGGGCCCGCCTGCAAGTCCCCGGCAAAGATGAACTCGCGTACCTCGGGACCGCGATCAACAGCATGTTGGAGGACCTCGAAAGAGTTCAAAACGAGCGCCACGAGGAACGGACGCGGCTCGGCGTGCTGATCGAGAAGATGCCGGCCGTCATTTGGACTACCGATACCGACCTGCGTATCACGCACAACACGGGCGCCGGCCTTGAGGCGCTTGGGCTCCGGACGAACGAAGTCGTCGGCCAGACCCTGTACGAATTCCTTGGCACCGACGACCCGAAGTTTGCTCCGATCGCCGCGCACCGCAAGGCTCTCGCGGGCGAGACCGTCTCCTACGAGCACGAGTTGCAAAAGAGGTCCCTCGATTCCTACGTGCAACCGCTTCGGGGTAGCGACGGCAGCCTGCTCGGCGTGATCGGCGTTGCGCTCGATATCACCGACCGCAAACACCTCGCCGACCAACTGCGCCAGTCCCAGAAAATGCAGGCCGTGGGAGAGCTGGCGGGAGGAGTCGCGCACGACTTCAACAACCTGTTGATGGTGGTCAAGGGCCACGCCCAGCTCCTCCTCGACCGCTTGCCCGATGGCTCGCCCCTGCGGCAAAGCGTCCAGCAAGTGGAGAAAGCGGCGGACCGCGCCGCCTCGCTCACGCGCCAGTTGCTGGCCTTCAGCCGCAAGCAGGTGCTGCAACCGCGCGTGCTCGACATGAATGACGCCGTCGCGGGAATGATCAAGATGTTCGCGCGCGTGATCGGCGAGAACATCGAAATGGCTTTCCTGCCCGGCGCGAACCTGGGCCGCACGAAGGCGGACCCCGGCCAGATCGAACAGGTGCTCCTGAATCTCGTCGTCAACGCGCGCGACGCCATGCCTAAGGGCGGCCGCCTGACTATCGAAACCTCGAATGTTCATCTCGACCGCAGCTACTCCGCCACGCACGCGAACATCGAGCCCGGCCCTTACGTGATGCTCACCGTCACCGACACCGGCTGCGGAATGGACGCGGAGACGCAGGCGCGCATCTTTGAACCCTTTTTCACCACGAAAGGTCCTGGCAAAGGCACGGGCCTGGGTCTCGCGACCGTATACGGCGTGGTCAAGCAGAGCGGCGGGTACATCTGGGTCTACAGCGAAGTCGGGCACGGCAGCACGTTCAAGATCTATCTTCCGCGAGTCACGGCGGAAGTCGACAAACCGGCCGAGAAGGAAACGCCTCGCGTGTCCGTGGGCACCGAAACCATTCTCTTCGTCGAGGACGAACAGAGCGTTCGCGAGTTGGTCTGCGATTACCTCAGTTCGGCCGGGTATCGCGTCCTCCAGGCCGGCGACGGAGTCGAGGCGCTCGAAGTCGCCGCAGCGCATACCGGCACGATCCACATGCTCGTCACCGACGTCGTGATGCCGCGCATGAGCGGCCGCGACCTCACCACCCAATTGATGCCCAAACGCCCCCACCTGAAGGTGTTGTTCATCTCCGGCTATACCGACGACACGATCGTCCGCCACGGAGTGCTTGATGGCGGAGTAGCTTTCCTGCAGAAGCCATTTAACCTCAAGTCGCTAGCGGAGAAAATTCGGGAAGTGCTCAGCGGAGAGCCTGCGGCGGTGATCCCCCGCGAAGCCGTGGAAAAAACCTGATTGGAAATCCCGCAGGACCGAAGTGACCTGAACGACTCAGATCAGGAAAACCGTCTGGCCCGTCAGCTCGATGCGTTTGCGGCAGCGGATGTTGCGGCAGGCAACCAGGTTGTCCACGCGGACCATGTACGAACGCGCCTTGGCGAACTGCTTCTTGTCATCCTCGTTCGCGCCGGCGCGGTATTTGCGCCTTCTTCGTGCGCACCATCCAGCGGACCGGATAGCTGTTTTCGGTGCGGCAGTGTGGGCAGTTCAGCGGGATCTGCTTCGTCTCTTCCTTCTCGTCGTAGAAACGCCTTTCGTCCATCGTCCCCGCCGTCCTAGTGCCGCTCTTGCAAGTCGTCCAGAGTCACAAACCGGATGCCCGCATCCTTCCAGCGCGGCAACCAGTGTTCAAGTGCCGCGACCGTGCGGCGGCGATCGCCCTCGAGCACCCGAAAATCGCCGTCGTGCAGCAGGACAATATCTCCTCCGCGAGCACGGCGCAAGCTCCGAATCACTCGCTCGGGCGGCCCCGGTCTCCAGTCTCGCGCCGAAGCGGACCACATAACCACGTCGGCCCCGCCGCCACTGCGCACCGCACCGTCGAGCAGCGGCCCGCGATAACCAAACGGCGGGCGCATCCATCGCGGCTTCTTGCCCGTCGCGCCTTTGATGGCTTCGTCGCACCTGTCGATCTCCGAGCGAATCTCCGCCGACGAACAGAACACCAGGCGGCGGTGCGTCTCCGTGTGATTTCCGACGGTGTGGCCGCGGTCGGCGATTTCCTTCGCGAGCGCGGGGAACGCCCGCACGTGCCGCCCCAACAGGAAAAATGTCGCGCGGGCGCCGTGGCGATCGAGCAGGTCGAGAAGCAACGGCGTGACCCCGGGATTCGGGCCGTCATCGAAGGTCAGCGCCATGGTGGACGCGTCGCCGGTTTGCCGGACCGTGCGGCCGAAAAGCTCCGACGACGGCGCAACAGCAGCCCACGCAAAAAGTCCGCTCGCGGCGCACACCCCGCCGGTGGCGAGCAGTGCTGGAATCGCTTCCATGGCGAACCGAATTCTCGCACCGCCGCCAGGAAAACGCCACGCCTACAAGCTTCAGTTCCGCAGTGACGCGATGGCCTGGGACTGCGACGAACAAATGACCTCTCGCCTCACTCCCCCTGCCGCATCGCGCGCAGATCGATTCCGAGCTGCTGGCACTTCTTGTAGAGATGGCTGCGCTCGAGCCCGAGCGCCTTCGCCGTGTTGGTCATGTGGTGCCGATTGCGCTTGAGTTCGGCGAGAAGCGTTTCGCGCTCGAACGCCTCGACCCGCTGCGCCAGCGTCCCCGACGTAAGACCGCCGGCCGCCGGCCCCGCGCCCAGCGCGGCCACTTGCGGCAGCGCGCGCTCGACAGTCGACACCTCCACCACGCTGCCCAGCGCCAGCAGCATCACGCGCTCGACCACGTTGCGCAACTCGCGCACGTTCCCCGGCCAGGCGTAGCGCTCCAGGGCTTCGATCGCCTCGCGCGAAAAGGTCTTCGGCTTCCAGTGGTTCTGCTCGGCGAGCTGCCGGACAAAATGCTCGGCCAGCACGCGAATATCCTCGCGGCGCTCGCGCAACGGCGGCAGGCTGATCGGAAACACAAACACGCGGTGATACAGATCTTCGCGAAACGCGCCCTGCCGCACCTGCTCCTCGAGGTTGCGATGCGTCGCCACCACCACGCGCACGTCCACCGGAAACGGATGGCCGCCTCCCACGCGCTCGATCTCGCCCTCTTCCAGCACGCGCAGCAGTTTTGCCTGCATCCCGAGCGGCATGTCGCCGATTTCGTCCAGAAAAAGCGTTCCCCGGTGTGCCTGTTCGAACTTCCCGATGTGGCGCGCAGCCGCGCCCGTAAACGAACCTTTCTCATGGCCGAAAAGCTCCGATTCCATCAGCTCGGCCGGGATTGCCGCGCAATTCAGCGAAACAAACGGACCGCC
The DNA here is from genome assembly GCA_963813045.1 of uncultured Acidobacteriota bacterium. GTDB lineage: Bacteria > Acidobacteriota > Terriglobia > Acidiferrales > UBA7541 > Palsa-295. Next base: position 147,948 of record CAWEXR010000029.1, on the reverse strand, counting down.
GTGCCGCGGGCTTTTTTCGTGCAGTGCGCGCGCGATCAGTTCCTTGCCCGTGCCGGTCTCGCCGCGGATGCACACGCGCGTTTCGCTCGCCGCCACGTGCTCCACTTGCGCCATCACCTCGCGCATCACGGGGCTCGCCCAGACCGTGTCGTGCCGGCCGAGCCGCTGCTTCAGATCGCGATTCTCCTCCTCGAGGCGCGTGAGGCGCAGGGCGTTTTCGACCGTCAACAGCAGCTTGTCCGTCGAGATCGGCTTCTCCAGAAAATCGGACGCTCCGAGCCGCGTGGCCCGCACCGCCATCTCGATCGTGGCCTGGCCGGACATCATCACCGTGGGCGAAGTGACGCCGATATTCTTGAAATCTTCGAGGAGCGCGATGCCGTCCCGCCCGGGCATCACCACGTCGGAAAGGATCAGGTCGAAGCGCTCGGCTTTGGCGAGTTCCAGAGCGCGCGCGGCATTGTCGCAGACGGTCGCTTCGTGGCCGGCCAGCCGAAATGCGCGAGCGAGCGAAGCGAGCGTGTTCGCGTCGTCGTCGATGATCAGGATGTGGGCCTTGACCGCCACGCGTGTCTACGCTCCTTCGTCGTGAGTTTCCGGAGCGCTGTGCACGTCTTCGTCTTCCGTCGGCCGCCGGGGCGGCATCGCTTCTCTCGGTCTGCTCCACGTCTTCAACAGGCCTCTCGGCGGCAGGCGAAACTTCCTCTGGAGCCGAAATTGGCGTCGAAACGCCGACAGCTTGCTGCGCGGGCTTGGCCGGCAGGTAGATGTGGAACGACGTGCCGACGCCGGACTCGCTCTCGACCGAAATGCGGCCGCCGTGATCGCTCACGATGGACTGCACGATCGCCAGGCCCAGGCCGGTTCCATGCTGCTTCGTCGTGTAGTACGGCGTGAAGAGCCGCTCGCACTCCTCGGGCGTCAATCCCCCGCCCGTGTCGGACACCTCGAGAGCCACATCGGCGTTTTCCTCCGTGGTGCGCAGCATCAGCACGCCGCCCGCGGGCATCGCGTCCATCGCGTTGAGCACCAGATTTTCGATCGCGCGACGCAGCAACGTCGCATCCGCCTGGATCGTGGGCAAGCCCTCCTGCAGATGCAGCTCGGGCGTAATCGGCGGCCGTCCGACGGCGCTGAATTGCGCCTCGAACAGCTTGACGATGTCGCGGACCACATCGTTCAGGTTTACCGGCGCGAGCTCAGGCTGCGGCATCCTCGCGAAATCGCTGAAGCGCCCCACGATCTTCTTCAGGTTCTCGATCTCCGAGAGCAGGATTCCGGTAGACTCGTGAAACACCTCTTCGAACTGTTCCGGTCCCCGCGCGTTGACTTGTTCTTTGGCGCGCCGCAGGTTTTCGACCGTCGTCTGCAATGGGAAAAGCGGATTTTTCAGCTCGTGCGCGAGGCGGCGGGCCAGTTCCCGCCACGCCGCAACGCGTTCCGCCTGCACGAGCCGCTCCCGCTGTTCGCTCAACTGCTCGACCATCTGATTGAACGCGCTCGAAAGCCGGCCCAGCTCGTCGCTCCCGCGCACGTCCACTCGCGCGCTCCAGTTCCCTTCCGCCACCTGGCGCGCGCCCTCGGAAAGCCTTCGGACCGGCCGCGTGACGCGCGCCGCTCCCCACCAGCTCAACAACAGGCCGAAGAAAAGGCCCATTACGGCCACGCCGAGCGCCAGCAACACGATGCGCCGCTCCAGAGCCACCACTTCCTGCTGCGAACTCCCCACCAGCAGCACGCCGAGCAGTTCCTTTCCCCTCCCCACCAGCGGCAGCGCATGAAAAGCCTCCGCGCTTGCCGCATCCCCGCTCCACAGGATCTTGAAAGTCCGTGGCTGCGGCGCGTTCCGCTGCTGCTCGATAAACGGAGCAAAGCGCTCGCCCTGAGTGACAGGTCCCGATTGATCGAGCAGGTTCGTCGCCTGAAAGTTCGCGTCGAGATCAAGATAGAGGAGCGCGCGCATCCCCGCCGGAAGCACCAGCGAAGCGAGAAAATCCTTTCCCAGCCGCTCGCCCCCCACGATGTAAAGATTCTTGTCGCCGACGCGCACCGTGGACACGGCCATCAGGCCGACCGCCGGGTCCATCCTGCGTATCGACTTTTGTCAGGAACGCCCCGAGCGGCGCCCAGTCCTCCGTCTGCGTCACCCAGTCCATCTTGTATCCGAAGCGCGCGGGCCATTCGTTCGAGGAAATAATCGAGCCGTCGCTCGCGACGAAATCGAGGAAGTCGAGCTGGTGAGACTGCGAGACGCCGCGCGCGTCGTTCACGTACACGGAGACGTCCGCGCGCGGGCGGCTCAGGTCGATAGCCATGCGCACGGTCGCTTCGGTGTCGGCGATTCCCTGCACGCGGTTGGTCACGTCCTGCTTGCGCCGCTCGAACTCGCGCTCGAACTGCGCCACCAGCGCTTCGCTGTGCTGCCGGTTCAGCGTGTCGAAGGCGCGCCGCGTCACCACGGTCACGCCGACGGCCACCACGCTGACGGACAACAACAGCGCGACTGTGAACACCACGAAAAGTTTGGTGCGAAATGTCACGGCGATTCCTGTTCGAGCCAAACGTCCCCCAGCGGCCAGCCTTCGCCCGCCGAGGGCGCCTTCCAGTCCCGCACGCGTGCGCCCACGCCATAGACCTGCGGGAGCCACACGAGCGGAATCACGCGATAGCTGTCTACAACGCCGCGCTCGATCTCATAGATCTGCTGCGCCGATGCGTCTTCGGCCGGTGGCGTGAGTTCCAGTCCCGTCACCGGACCGATGGCCGTACCCATGATCGGACCAACGACCGGCCCGATCGCGGCCATGTCGCTGACCAGCGCGGCGCGGGGATGCGGCGAGGGCATTCGCAGCCGCATCAGCCTGGCGTCGTAATTTGCCGGACCGGACGCCTTCTCGGATGACCCCTGCGCCGTCAAACGAATTCCTGCTTCCCGCGCGTTCACCACGATCCGCTCCGCGAGAGATTGCTCGAGCGAATCGCCGGAATCATATCCCAACACAATCTGAGGCGCTTGGCCGATTTGCGACACGAGTTCCTTGGCGCGCGGAACGTCCGCGGCCGTCGAATAGAGAAACGCAGTGCCGCTCGACCATTGCGGCAGCAGCCCGCCGGCAGGATCGCCCTCCCGTTGCAGGATGAAGTTCACCATGGCAGGCCGGTCGAGCGAGCGCGCCAGGGCTTCGCGGACGCGGGCGTCATCCGCGGCGGGCCGCCCCGCGATGAATGCGACTGCAACGAGTTCGTCGGGCTGCGACGTGCTCACGCGGATACCTCGCTCCGCCGCGCCGCGCGCCTCTTCGGGCGGAATTTCCACCAGGTCGGCCTTGTCGAGCTCAAGATCGAGCACGCGATCGCGTGCCGCGCGCCCCATCTGAATCTCCACCGAATCCACGAACGGCCGGCCCCCGCCGAACCCTGTATTGGCCGCCAGCACCAGGTGCTTTCCCGGTTCCCATTCGGCGATCCGAAACGGACCGGAACCCGCGGTGCCGGCAAATGTTCCGTCCGCATTGCGGTGTTCGTAGAGAAGTGCCCCGATTTTTTCCTTCGCGGCCGCTTCGGCCTGGTTGATGGCTGCCGCGGTGGGATCGAGCGAATTCACGATCGCCCCAATTTCCATGCGCAGCGTCCCGCCGTATTTCGGCCGCCGCGACGGCTCCGCTCGCCCCGCGCCAATCACCGTGACACACAGCACCAAGCACACCGCCACGCCGAAAACGCCGCCGCACCGTCTCCTAGGAGGCCGGAGCTTTAGCTCCGACATAAAGAGACCGTGCGAAGCACGCTCCTTTGCGCCGCTTCTCTCGCAGCATGTGTTCGCATTACGTCCGCCGCAGCGCATGGTCGCGTTCGCTCTACTGGCTGCAAGTCGCCGTGACAATGTGGGCCTCGTAATTTCCCGTCTTCAGGTCGTGCACCACGGCTCGCGCAACGCCTTCTGTCCCTGTCCACCACAGCGACGTCACCGGCCCTCCGAACTCCGTCGGATTCCCCGACGCAGTCGCCCCCGGGCCATTCCCTTCCATCTCGTATCCCTGAATAAAGTCGGCGTGCGTCCAGTCTTCCTTCCCCGTGGCCAGCACAACCGGATGCCCGTCGCATTCGAGCGAGATGCCCGCGGCGTCGCCTCCCGCGTCAAAGGTCTTCGGAATCGTCGAGTCTCCCTGAATCCACGGCTGCGTGTCCTGACTCACGAAGCCGCACTGGACTGCCTCCGGATGTTGGAAATCTCCCTTGCATTCGATGCCCGGGAGTCCGGCGCGCCCGGCCGCCAGACCTTGCGAAAGGTCGATGTGACCGCGCGCGGAGCGCAGCCACGGCCTCGCGGGCGGGATGATGATGGCTTGCTCGATCTGCCACGTGGCCTGCTTGCGCGCGTAAAACGTCAGCCGCCCCGCCTCGAGAACGATCATCGTGGGCGCCTCACCCGCAGCCGCCGGAGGCAGCGCGAAATCGAGAATCACTCCCGGCTCCTCCCAGACGAGCTGCTGATCGAGCGCGATGCCTCCGGCCCGCTTCGCGTTTTCTGCTCCCTTCGAAACCGGCAAAATCACCGTCTCCTCATTCGCATTCGCGCCCCGGCGAATCTGCGCGACGATCAGATAGCCTTCCGTGCCTTCCGAAAGCGTCACGTTGAGATACGCATCGACTGGAGGAACCTCGACGAGCCGAAGGCGGCGCCTCGTCAGTTCGGATTTAAGCCGCTCGTCGATGGCGGCGACTTCGTCCGGACCGAGCGACGAAAGATTGTTCACACTCAGATCAATCGTTGCCGGCGCGGGAGACACGGCGGTCACCTTGTCGGCCAGTGCGTTCAGTCCATTCTCCCAATCCATCTGCGGCGCATTCGACGCGCGTGTGCGTCTGGCCGCCGCCATCAGCGGCGACGCGACAACGAGCAAAAGAGACGAAGAAGATTGCCAGCGGGAGAAAGGCGAATCGGCGGGACGGCCGCATCGGCTTGTACGAACTGCGCAAAGCGTTCGTGGATTTGCATCATAGCACACCGGAAAAGTTCTCGCGGGACTGCACCGCAGCCTTGTTTAGCCGGCGGCGGCTTCGCCCCGACTCTTTGGATGAGGGGTTCGATGCGGCGGTAACGAACCCTTTCACCTCGAAGTACGGGAGGAAGCCGCCAGCAAGGGTTTTTGCCGGCGCTCTCTGATCCGGACTGTCTGCTCCTCGGGTCCCCAGCGTGAAATCCCGGGGGCAAGCAGCCCGGACCAAGAAATCCTTACGGTCTTCCCTCCGCCGACTTTGCCGGCGGGTCTGCCGGATCGGCGGCCGTCACATTCTCCGCCGCCGAACGCAGCACGTCGTTCGTGAAAAAGAATTTGCCGTCGTTCGGCACCAGCATGATCTGCACTTTGTCGGACAGCTTCTGCGCCACCGTATACTGCACCAGCAGCGGGTTGACCTTCAGCGCGGCCGCCTGCAGCTGCATCTGCTCTGCCTCCGCCTGCGACGTAACGCGAATGCGGTTCGCCTCGGAATCAGCGAGCAGGTTTTCGCGCTGCTGCTCGGCCTTGCCGTCGATCACTTTGGCCTGCGCCGCCGCTTCGGCGTTCTGGATCGTGGCTTCCTTCCGCGCTTCCGCCTCGAGGCGCGACTGCTCGATCTGCTTCTGCTTCAGAGGCAGCGTGTACTGCATCGAGTCCGACTCGGCCTTCGCCATGATCACCTGCGACTGCGCGCTCGCTTCGGCGCGCTCCACGCTGCGGATTTTTTCGGCCTCGGCCTGCGATTCGGCGATGGCCACGCGCTTCTTCTCGATTTCCGCGTCCACCGACGTGCGGTCGTCTTCCTGCTCCTTGAGCAGCAAATCTTCGAGGCCCTTCGCGTACTCCTCCGGCAGCTCGACCTTCCGCACCAGCACTTCGTTCACCACGATGGAGTCGCCCGTGAGACGCTCGGTGATCATCTTTGCGGCGCGCTGCGCGGAACTCCTCGCGCTTCGTCGAAAACATATCGCGCACGATATAGTCCGGCGCGATTTCGCGGAACGCGCTCAGCACCACCGGCGCCACGATCTCCGAGTCCACGGGCTGCGGTAGGTTCGCCTGAATGTAGTCGAGCCGCTGCGGATCGATCCGGTAGCGCACCGTCACCGCAAGACCCACTTCCAGCCCCTCGTGCGCTTCCACGGTCAGCACTTCTTCGTTCTCGCCACGCACGCCTAGCGCCGCGGTCGAGAAAATCCGGTCGCGGATGTCGAAGAACTGGACGCGCTCGACCAGCGGAAGAATGAAGTGCGTACCGGCATACAGCGTGCCCGGACGCACGCCCGAAATCTGGCTGATCCGCACGGCCGCCTGCCCGTCCGGCACAACGAGAATACTCGTTCCCGCCAGACCCATCAGGGCGCCAACCGCGACGAGCTTCGCCGCCGCATTCATCCGGATGGCGTGGCGCGGACGCCTCGCGACGGCCGCAGGCGCCGGTGTCGCGCCCGCTTCCGTCGCATCGCCAGGCCGGCGGATGCGGCGCAGCATCCGGTCCAGTTCGTACGCCAGAAAGATGTCGTAGAGCACCATTCCCGCCGCGCACGCCGCCAATCCGAAGCACCCGACCAACAGCAAATATTTCAGAAATAGCATGTCCAGTCTCCCTCGCTGATCTGTGTTCCCGGTTCCCCGCCACCTGCCACCTACGGCCAACCACCTGTGCCCTCGCCCCTCGCCCTCACCCCTATTCCCTTTTCCGTGGCATCAACCGAATCAGCCCGCTCAGCGTGGCGTATTCGAGTCCGAGCGCCAGTCCCAGTGCTGCGAGGATTGCTCCCGCCACTTCCGCGAATCCGATGAACCCGTCCATGGCCGTAACCTCCACTATCCTAAAGCGCGGGGCTGGACTCCGCTCGTCCTACGCGCGCGAGAGTTGCACTCGCATCGCCACACGAAGATGGATTGGGAGGAAAGAGGTTATTGCTGCGGAGATCGACTCACTTCGTGGCGTGCCAAACACACCGTGGAAAACGGCACTCAGTCCGAGGAAATTCGGCCTTCGGAGCTCTGCTCGAATGCAGCGGCCCTCCTCATCCCGCTTATGGGCGAGGGGGAGGTCCCGGGAGGGCGGGAGCGCCGCTCTCGATGTACCCGCGAATCATCTTCTGCTGCTCCGGCGTCAGAATCGCCTTCGCGGCCAGCATCGCGTCGAGGTAGTGGCTTATCAGTTGCGACGTGGATTTCGAGATTTCGTCGCCTTTGCTCATCACCGCGCCCCTATCCGGCTTGTCGGCGCGGAGCAGCTCCCGCAGATCGATTGAATCCACCGCGATCACCGCCCCCGTCCTGATCGTGAATGTTTCGGTATCGACGACGATTTTCCGCAGGCTGTCGGCCTGCTGGTCCGTCAGGCCGAGCATGGTCTTGACGCGCGGGTCGTCCAGCGTAGCCATTAGCCTGGATGCCCTCTGAAGGGCGCCGTCCGGCTCTTGGCCGCGCCCTCGCGCGTCTTGCGAGCGCAACATCATCGGTCCCATCATCCGCATCATGTCTGGGGTCATCATGCCCGCACCCATCGTAACCGGACCCATCGGTCGCTGGCCGGGAACCGCGGCGCCGGCGGGCTGTTGCTGGTCCTGCGCGGGTGGAGGTGGCGGGGGCGGACTCTGTGCCGTGCCTTGGGCAGCACCGGTGCTTGCAAATACCGAAAGACTCGTCACAAAAATCAAAGTGACCATCATCTTGGATCGCATCGAACTCCTCCTACCTACCTATACGCACCGACCGCGATCCGAGTTTCGTTTCGCCTCGGCCTGCGTCCCGATGCCCCAGTGGTTGCAAGTATACCCTCGGCCGCCGGCTCTCTCGGCCGACCGCGTCGCGCCCGAGCTCCTTCGGGCGAAGGCTTACATTTGACGGGGCGGCTCTATGGAGAATTCCTGCGAACTTGTTCTGCGGGAGAGGGTGCGCCGTCTTCCGCACCGGGTCGCTGGGTTGCTCGGCCCATGTTAATACTGGCTTTGGTAGCGTACGCGTGCTCGAACATGAGCGCGGCGACTCTCGAACCTTCGCCGTTCTCGAACGCTTGGACGATCGCGTGATGCTGACGATGGGCAGACCAAAGCGAATCATACATCCCTCGGAGGTCTACCTTGTCAAAGGCGATTGCGTGTGCAGCAGCAAACGGAATCCGGCTATTGCGTTCGATCGCGTCGGCGATCACCTTGCTGCCCGCCCCTTGAACGATGAGTGCATGAAATTGCTTGTTCATTTCGCCATAGCGGGCCTCGTCGGATTCGACAAGGTGCCGTTTGGCAAAAATTTCGTCGCCTTCGCGGAGGCAGTCGTAAAGCGATTGCATCAGTCGGCGCGGAGGTCCCTGCTCGGCCAACATGCGCGCTGCCATTCCTTCCAGCATGCCGCGAACATCGATAGCATCCATAATCTCTTGGGGAGTAAATTCGCGCACCACGAACCCACGCGTATCCAGTTGAGTCAGCAGCCCCTCTTGAGCCAGGATTGGGAGTGCTTCGCGGATGGGGGTCCTGGAAACCCCCAAACTGCTCGCCAGCGCTACCTCCCCGACTCGCTGCCCTGGCGTGAGTTCGCCATGCAAAATCATCTCGCGAATCCTTACGATTACTCGGGAGTGCTTACCTGCCATTTTTGCCCACTGAATTGAGTGATGACCCGATTGGCCTTTGCCGCGAACAGCATCAACCAGGTTATGCCATCGATGAGGCTCAGAAACTCGAGAACCGTCCGCTTATCCCGCAGCCGGAGTGCTCCTGGCAGCCGGCGACGACGGCGGATGTTATCAACTCCGTATGAAGTACGCAATCGCCGTGACTTGGTGGTCGCCTCGGTGAGGAGGCGTGCAGCAGGCGTGAAGCGACTAACTGGCTTTACTGTGCCGGGCGGGTTGCTCCGCCACCAAGCCTGCCTCGTGCAGGACTTGCGATACCCATTCGTAGCTCAGATCGATGCCATGCTTGTCGTGTAGCGTTTTGTGGAAGCAACGCATCGTGAGGTGCGAGTACTTCTCCTGGTAGAGGAGGAGTATCTCTTCAACCGTCGCCAATGGCACGTGCTGCCGAGGAGGTTTGCGGATAGCTCTAACCCAGTGACCGTCGTAACCTCTCCGCTGGTAAAGGGCCCGCAAGCGCCACATGGCCGAATACGATATGCCGAGAACGTCCGCCGCCTGGTCCCAGGTGATCTTCTTGGCGATCGCTCTTAGGATGACTTCTCTGGACTTCATGTTTGCTTCACCAAGCGAACCCGCCAAGGATTCAATCTCAAAATAGCCCGCCGAATGGCGGAATGAGCGTCAACGCAAGAGATTGCATCGATTTAACTGTGCAAGCGCGGACCGCGCGTCTCTGCGAGCAAACCGGCCTCACGTAAGGCCTGCGCGACCCATTCGTAGCTAACATGGATCCGATGTTTTCTTGGTAGCTTCTCGTAGAAGGAACGCACGCTGAGTCGGGAATTCTCCTGCTGGTAGAGCAGGAGGACCGCCTCAACAGTCGCCAGGGGCACCCACTTGTGACGAGGTTTGCGAATGGACCTGACCCAGAGGCCGTCCCTCGCGTAAAGCTGTCGCAAGCGCTCCATCGCGAAGTAAGAGATCCCAAGAACGTCCGCCGCCTGATCCCAAGTGATCTTTCTGGCGACTGCTCTGAGGATCACCTCACGTGCCTTCATTGTGCTCCGCCGGCCGCGCGATTTGCGTGCACGAGGAACCGGGGTTCGCGCGCAGCTAGTCGCGGCAATTAGCCTCCGCGACTTCAAACAACACCGGGACGAACTCAATAAAGAGATTTGCCTGGTGCCGCGAATCGGCGGCACCAGGCAAGCTCTCAAAGCCTAGAAGTCGAGCTTCACCGCAAACTGAATCTGGCGAGGTGGCGTTGCGTTCTCGCCGCTGTAGCCCGTTGGGTCAAGGCTGGCGCCGAAGGCCGAGCCCAGTACTTGGTTCGGACCGGCGGGATTGAAGTGGTTAAAGATATTAAAGAACTCGGCCCGGAACTGCATGTTGAGCTTCTCCGTGATCTTCGTGTTCTTTAGGATCGAAAAGTCCTGGTTGAAGATGTGGGGACCCTGCAAACTGTTTCTCTTGACGTTGCCAAGGTATCCGGCGTCCTGCGAAGCATAACAGTTCGGGTTAAACCACTCGTAAGTCCAGTAGTTCTCACCCGGAGTAAGGGATGTATTGACGAACTTTTTTACTAACTCGTCAGGGGAGCATCCCGCGGCCATCGTATAGTTGGGCCTCGTGCCCCACTGTTCGGTCAGGCCGCTGGGATCGGAAGGAAACGCGCTATTGGCGACGTTGAGGGGCATGCCGGTGTTGAAACTGACAACTGTGGCAAACTGCCAGCCTTCCACGAGCCGATTTCCCTTGAACGGGAGAGATAAGAGGGCGTTCGCGCTCAGGTTGTGGCGAATGTCAAAATTGCAGTTTCCGTAATCGTAACGTTGGTTGTAGGGGTCCGTCATAAGCTGGCCCCATTCCTCCAGGCTGGTGGCGAACGAACCATCGTCGATGCAATGCGAGTAGGTATAGTTCACCTGGCCGGAGAAATTCCTGGCGAAGTGCCGGTTCAGGCTCACCTGGAGGGAACTATAGCTCGACGACGAGGTAGTAAATTCCGTTACCCTCGAACCGTAATTCGGATTGATCGTGGTGATCGCTCCGGCAGCATTCGTGTTCGTATCGCCGCAAGCTGCTGAGAAGCAGGCGCCCGAGTTCGGGTCACTAATGGTTGGGATCGCCGTGCAATTCGGGAATGTCGAGCACTCCAATGGATTTTCGTCGCGCTGCATCCACTCATGGCGTCCAAGGGAGCCTACATATGCAACCGACAAAACCGTCCCGGATGCGATCTGATGCTGGACGTTCAGGTTGAACTGCATCAAGTAGGGAGAGCCATTCGGATCCTGGTAACCCACTGCAGCGAATTCACCTGGCCCGGGGTTCGTCCAGCCGCAATATCCGGCCTCGACAGCAAATGGATCAGGGATGCATGGGTTGAAGCTAGCAGGGCGGCTGCCAAACAAATTATCAAACTCGAAGCTCGCGGCAGGGGCCGTGCCAATGAACCCGGATTCGTAGATACGAGCAGCCACAGGATCATGGAAAATGCCGAACCCGCCCCGGATCGAGGTCTTGTGGTCGCTGAAAGGATCAAGGGCAAAGCCCGCGCGAGGCGCCCAGTTCTGCGCATTGATGTTGTTGGCAAATACGTGTTTCACAGGCGTGAAAAGCCCCAGCGCACATTGCGCATATGCCGCTGTGCTTGTTGCCTGCGAAATTCCCGAGCAATTTGGGAAAGTCGCCAGCGGGCCGATGGGCGGGAGAAACGACCCAGTGACGGTGCTTAGCGGCAGGTTGCCGCCAGCCCATCCCACGGGATTCGTGTCGTAATCGTAGCGGATGCCAAGTGTTATCGTTAGTCGGGACGTCAGCTTCCAGGTATCCTGGAAGTAAGGCGCCATATTGATCTCTCGGAAATACCGAGTGGAATTTGACGCCCCGGGGTTGACAAAGTATCCCCAGTCTGCAGTCCCCTGGAAGAAAGGCTCAAGGTAGCCGAAGGAGCCAAAGCAGAAGACGCCGGGAATAATACAGCCGAGGGTAGGGAAATTATTAGTGTTAGTTATAACGTCGGTGGTCGATAGATAAGCCTGGCCGCTGGCATAGGCGAGCTGCTCATTGTTTGTGTCAACTCGCGCGACGACGCCGCCCAATTCGAAGGTGTGCGCGCCATGCGTCCAGACAAGGTCATCGCCTCCGCTCCACTTGCTCTGAACGATCGCGTCCGGCCGGTCAGCATCCGGGCCCAATCCGGGGAAACCTATGCCAGCAATAGCGTTTACCGAACCGCCTATATCAGCGTCGGGCCGCTGTGCTGCATCCGCATAGCCGGAAGCGGCCACGAAGTCGAGCGGGTCGGAGGTAAGCCCCACCGCTGACAGCTGGGCCGAAGTGAGGTGTTCCTGGGAGTAGGACGCCTCCTTAACGCGCGTGTAGCCGAAGCGCAGCGAGTTGACCGTGGTGGACGACACGACGCGCTTCTCGGTGATGGTCAGGAACTGGTTGCGCGTGTAGTCCATCTCGGGGAAAATTCCCGTCAGCGATCGCGGCCCGTCGTTGAGGCGCGCATCGTCAAAAGTATAGCGGCCAAAGAGTGAATCCTTGGGAGACAAGACGTAGTCGATGCGGCCCATCACGTAGTCCTCGTTCGTAACCAACGGTGGGGCCAGGCTCGTTACGTAATAGCCGCCAAGATCCAGCGGGCTGCCCGTCGGCGGGGGCGTTTTCGCGGCGCAAAACTTGCAGAGAGCATAGAGTTTCATAATGTCCGTCATGCGGGCCAGATTGGAAACGGCTAGCGGGTCCGCGCTATACGCCGGAACCGATACAAGAGGATTCGACGCGGATCCAGGCGTGCCGGAATATGGACCACCGCTGCATGCGGCAGTGACTTCTCCGTTGCCGAAGATAGCATTAAGGGGTCCCGCCATTTGGCTACAAGGCAACTCGCCGTCCATTTCATAGCCCATCGGCATGTAAGTCGGAGCGAAGCTGGTTACAAGCTTTTCGCGCAAGCCCTCGTAATTGCCGAAAAAGAACAACTTATCTTTCTTGATGGGACCACCGAGGGCGCCGCCGAACTGATTCCTCGTAAAGGGGGGAGGTGAGGGCAAAGAAACCGGCGGGGTTAGCCCCGCAGCAATCGCACTCGCGTTCTTATCAGCAAGAGCGGCCGAGTCCAGATGGTTGTTGCGGAAGTATTCGTATGCGCCGCCATGCAGATCGTTGGTTCCGGACCTCGAAGCGGCGTTTATGACCACGCCGTTCCCGTTGAATTGAGCGTCGTAGGTATTGGTGAGCACCTGGAATTGGCCAATGGCCTCGACTCCGAGGGAAGTGCCGGCGTAGCCGGAACCCGTAGCGTGCTCCCAGAAGTCGCGGATATCCGTACCGTCCAATAGAAACGCCTGTCCAGTGGGCCTAGACCCGGAAACCGAGTAGTTATCTTGCGCGCCGTATAGGCGCCCGACCACGAAGTTTGCGAGATTCGCCGAGGCAGGCACCGTCGCCACGCCGGGCGCCAAGGTAATAAGCTGCTCGAAATTTCTCCCGTTGAGTGGCATGTCCCGGATTTGTTGGGGATCCACGAGCGTGGAAATCTCCGACGACTGAGTCTCGACTTGCGAGGCGTTGCCCTCCACGTTGACAGTCTCGCTCACTTTTCCAACAGGGAGAGAAAAGTCCACAACCGGCGCAGCGCCAATCGAAAGGGTAATGCCTTTGCGGATTACAGTCTGAAAGCCAGAAAGGGAGGCTTGCACATCGTAGGTGCCGACCGGAAGCTGGGCGATCGTGTAGCGCCCTTGGGAATCGGTCACGGTGGATTGCGAAACGCTGGTCGCTACGCTAGTCGCCTTAATGTTGGCATTGACAAGGGCGGCGCCAGAAGAGTCCGTCGCCGTACCCGAAATCTTGGCCAACTCGCTTTGCGCCCGTAGGCGACTTGCATTCAGGCCGGCAAACAAAACAACAGCGAGTACACAAGCGTATGCATACCGCGGAACTTTCAAACCCCTCATCATCCCCTCCCTTTGAGTTGCCCTCTGATTTCCACTTGATTCTTGATCTTGGGTCCCCTTAGTTAGCGCGGCTTATACTATTGACATTGCATGCTGTCAAGATAAATATGTATACATCGCCGCTCCATGTCCTTTCATTGCTAACTCCACTAGTGTAGTTAGCCGCATAACGTATACATCTGTCTTGACATGCTGATGATTTATCGCGTATCGTCGCGGCGCCCAGGTGCGACGGGGAGGCGGCTGTCTCGGGGGAGGATGGCTAAGTTTCTTGAATTCCGTGCGATGCTGGAGGCGGAGCAGGGGGCGAGTCTGCCAGAGCTTGCTCAAGCTTTTGCCTTGGTTCAGGCCAACGCCAAGGACGTTCGCCAGGACCGGAAGCTTAAATCACTAAGGGGAGAAACGAGAAACAATGGGCTTCCAAAGCTTGGAGGATTTGTTGCAGGCCGCCGGAAATCCGGTGAGCCTGCTGCGTAATTCGCAGACTGGGCCCTATCTATATCCCGTGGTCCCCGGCGAGTTCTCAAACTGGCGGGATGAACAGCGTGCCTGGCAGGAGACCTGCGTTCTTTTCAACCAGTCGTACCACATGACGGACATGTACCTGGAAGGCCCTGACGCACTCAAATTGCTCTCGCATCTGGGTGTCAATAGCTTCAAGAATTTCGAGCCGGACAAGGCGAAACAGTTTGTTCCGTGCAATTACGACGGCTACGTGATAGGCGACGTGATTTTGTTTTACCTCGATAAAGATCTTTTCAACCTGGTGGGGCGCCCCTCGGTCCACAACTGGGTGCAGTACAACGGTGAAATCGGCAAATACAACGTGAAATTCGAGCGCGACGAACGGTCTGTCGCGCGGCCGGGTCCGATCGTTCGCAAGGCATATCGCTATCAGGTGCAGGGGCCCAACGCCATGAAAACGATCGAGAAAGTGATGGGGAAAACCCCGCCCGACTTGAAGTTTTTCAACATGACCACGATCGCGATCGCGGGGAAGAAGGTTCGCGCGCTGCGGCATGGAATGGCGGGGCAGCCGGGTTTTGAGCTGTTTGGTCCCTGGGAGGACGGCGAAGCAGTGAAGGCCGCGATTGTGGAAGCCGGAAAAGAGTTCGGGCTGCGGCTGGTCGGAGCGCGAGCGTATTCGTCGAACACGCTCGAGTCGGGCTGGATTCCTTCGCCCATGCCGGCAATTTATTCCGGCGAGAAAATGAAGGCGTACCGGCAGTGGTTGCCGGCGAATTGCTACGAGGCCATCGCATCGCTGGGCGGGAGTTTTTACTCCGATAAGATCGAGGACTACTACCTGACGCCGTGGGATCTGGGTTACGGCCCCATCATCAAGTTCGACCACGATTTCATCGGGCGGGAAGCGCTCGAGAAAATGGCCAACAAACCTCACCGGAAAAAGGTCACTCTCGCGCTCGATAGCAATGAAGTGACGCACGCGATCAACACGATGTTCAACAAGAAGGATCGCGCGAAGTATTTCGATTTCCCCTCGGCCGTATACGCGACTTTGCCGTATGACAAGGTGTTGAGCGACGGGAAGACGATCGGGATTTCCACGTGGTGCGGGTACAGCTCGAACGAAGGCCGGATGCTCACCCTCGCGATCCTGAATGAGGAATATGCCGAGCCGGGCACGGAAGTGACGTTTGTCTGGGGCGAGGAAGGCGGCGGATCGGCCAAGCCGACGGTCGAGCGCCACGTGCAGACGAAGATTCGCGCGACCGTGAGCCCGGTACCGTATTCGGAAGTGGCGCGCACGCAGTATGCCGAAGGATGGCGGACTCACCAGGAAGTGGCCAAGAAATAACAGGAAACTTGCCAACCCGTTGGCCGTCGCGCTCCCCGGGGAGACTATGTAATGAGGATAGGAGTTTAATGACGGTTTCCGCCCCACATAACCCGCCTTTCCGTGCAGATCACGTGGGCAGTCTGCTCCGACCCGCCGAGCTCAAGAAGCTGCGCAATGATCGCGCTGCCGGAAAGATTTCCGCGGAGCAGCTCCGTTCCGCCGAAGATGCGGCCATCCGTCGGGTTGTGGCGCAAGAAGAGCAGGTCGGGCTTCAGTCCATAACGGACGGCGAATTCCGCCGCGAGGACTTCTACACCGATTTCTTCGTGCGCGGATTGGGCGGCGTCGAAGTTCGCCAGGAAGCCACGGTTGCCTATTTCGTTGACCACGAAGGCCGCAAGATTCCCGTTCCATGGACGCAAGTGGTTTCGCGGCTGCAATGGCGCAAGCCGATTTACGCCGAGCATTTCCAGTTCCTCAGCTCGCTCACAAAACGCACGCCCAAAGTAACCGTCCCTTCGCCGATCATTTTGCATTTCACCTGCGGAGAAGTGGCGATTCGCGAAGCGGCCTATCCGGATATGGACCTCTTCTGGGCTGACATCATCGACGCGTACCAAAAAGAGATGCGGTCGCTTTACGATGTTGGCTGCCGATACATGCAGGTGGACGATCCGCCGATGGCCACGCTTTGCAACGAAAAGTTTCAAGCCATGATGAAGAGCAGGGGCGACGATCCGGATCACGCGCTCAACGAGCTCTATCCCGAAATCATCAATCGCGCCTTCGCGAATCGCCCGCCGTCCCTGCATCTGGCCATGCATCTGTGCCGCGGAAACAACCAGAGCGGCTGGTTTGGCGAGGGCGGATACGATCCGGTCGCGGAAGTTCTTTTTAACAAGATCGACGTCGATTCGTATTTTCTGGAGTACGAAACGGCGCGCGCCGGAGGCTTTGAGCCGCTGCGCTTCGTGCCCAAGAACAAGACAGTCGTGCTCGGGCTTGTCTCGAGCAAGCTGCCGCAGTTGGAATCCAAGGACATGCTGAAGCGCCGCATCGACGAAGCCGCGAAGTACGTCGATATCGACCAGCTCTCGCTCAGCCCCCAGTGCGGTTTCGCAAGCTCGACCGAGGGCAACCGTCTCACGGAAGAGGAGCAGATGGCAAAACTGCGTCTCGTCGTCGAAGTTGCAAATGAGGTCTGGGGGCGGGAAACAAGCGTTTCCCGCGCGGGGAGGGCCGTATGAACTATCCTGCCACGGGATATCACCACATCACCGCCTGCGCCGCCGGCGCCCAGGAAGACGTGAACTTTTTTACCGGAATTGTCGGCCAGCGGCTTGCCAAACAAACGGTGCTGATGGACGGCCGCTTTCCGCACTACCATTTGTATTATTCGAACGCGAACATCGAACCCGGTTCGATCATGACCACGTTCCCCTACAGCCGCCTCCCGGGAAAACGCGGCTCCGGGCAGGTGCAGTCGATTACCTACACGGTTTCCAAAGGCTCGCTGCCTTTCTGGCACGAGCATTTCAAAAAGCACAAGGTTGAACACGGCGCGGTGGAAGAGCGGTTCGGGCAACGCTTCATTCGATTCAGCCATCCGGCCGGGCTGAGCTTCGAAGTGATGGAAGACAAGGACGACGCGCGCGAAGGCTGGACCACCGCGGAGATTGACCAGGCCGAGTCAGTACGCGGGTTTCACGGCACGGTTCTCTCGGTTCGTGATGTGAGCGAGCAGGAGAAATTTCTCACCGAGGCAATCGGTTTTCGGAAGACCGGCGTCGACGGCGTGTACCACCGGTTCGAAATCGGCAGTGGAGGCGCGAACAAGACTCTGACGCTGCTGCACGAGCCCGATCGTGCGCCAGGCAGTTGGACGTTCGGCGCCGGCACGGTGCATCATCTCGCGCTTTGGGTGGCGGACGACGAGGCCATGGCTGCCCAGAAGGCGATTTACGAGGAACTCGGCTACACGGACGCCTCGGAAATCAAGGATCGCTTCTACTTTCACTCCATGTACGTTCGCTCGCCGGGAGGGATATTGGTCGAGTGCTGCTGCAATGTGCCCGGCGGGTTCGAAAAGGACGAAAAGGCGAGTGAGTTGGGCACAAAACTTCACGTGCCTCCCTGGTTTGAAGACCGTCGCCAGGAGATTCTGGCCACGCTTGAGCCGATCGTAGCGCCGGCCGGCTCGACATCTCGAAATTGAATGAACGCGCAGAGGCCCTGGGAGACGGAACCCACCCGATGAAGCGAAGCGAAAATCGAATTCTCACCACGCACGTCGGCAGTTTGATTCGCCCGCAAAAGCTCCGCGATCTCGCCGCTGCCGCGAACGAATCCCCGGAGAAAAAGCAGCGTTACGAGGATTCCCTTCGCGAATCCGTCGCCGAGGTTGTAAAGATGCAGGCGAAAGTCGGCATCGATATCGTCAACGACGGCGAATTCGGCAAATCCAGTTGGTCGAATTACATCCTCGAACGGATTACCGGTTTCGAACACCGTCCCGATCAACTGCGTCCTGTCTACTGGCTAGGACGGGATCGAGATCGATTTCCCGAGGTCATGGCCGCGGAGTTTCCTTGGATCACGTCCGGCGTGCCGACGGAGGCGTGTGTCGGGCCGATCAAATACCGCGACCTCGGCAGCATGCAGCGCGACATCCAGAACCTCAAGGCTGCGCTGCGTTCCGTGAATGTCGAAGAAGCGTTCCTTCCAGTCGTCGCACCGGCGAGTTCTGCGTACGACGGCGTCAACGAATACTATCCAACCGAAAAGGAATATGTGTACGCCATCGCCGACGCCCTGCGCGAAGAGTATCGGGCCATCCACGCGGCTGGATTTGTCCTTCAGGTGGACGACGCGGTGCTCGCCAACATGTACGACCATCTTGTCGAGAAGAGTCCGGAAAACTATCGCCAGTGGGCCGGCCTGCGCATCGAAGCGCTGAATCACGCTCTCGAGGGAATTCCCGAAGATCGGGTCCGATACCACGTCTGCTTCGGAAGTTGGCACGTGCCTCATCTCGCCGATGCGCCGCTCGAAGAGATCGTCGGTTTTATCCTCAGCGTGCGCGCGGGTGCGTACTCCATCGAAGCGGCGAATCCGCGTCACGAGCATGAGTGGCGTGTTTGGGAGGCGAAGAAACTCCCGGCAGGAAAGATCCTGATACCTGGCGTCGTGACGCACCATACCATCACGGTCGAACATCCCCGCCTCGTGGCCGACCGCATTCTCCGCTTTGCGCGGATCGTGGGACGCGAAAATGTGATCGCAGGAACGGATTGCGGCTTCGCGCAAGCTCAATTCATCCAGCGCGCGGCCCCATCTGTCATGTGGGCGAAATTCGAGGCGCTGGTCGAAGGAGCACGCCTGGCCAGCGCCGAGCTTTGGCCGAAAAGCACGACCGCCCGGCCCTCCTAGCCAGCCTGCCTTTGCCTATGTAGCGGCCGCCTTTCGCGATTTGCATGAGCAGTTCACACCCGAGGTCATTCAAGCCGCGGACTACATTCGAGGGGTGCCGCACCCTACCTCTGTCCTTTGTAGGGGCGAGTTTGTAACCCGCCCTCTGCCGACGGACCCAGACGGCGTCGCGGGAAAATAACGGACCCGAGAGCGGCGCGGTAAGCGATAATGCCGTATATGGAGACTACCTGTCAGAGTTGCCATTCTCCGATGACCTGCAACCCGGACGGAAACTGTTGGTGCGCTGACCTTCCTCATGCTCCGATGCCCGTTAGCGCAACCGGCTGTCTCTGCCCTGCCTGTCTCGACAAGCACCTCAAGACCAGGCCGGCGGCGGACCCTGGCGACGCTTCCCTCCGCACTGCCACTTTCATTCGCGGGTGAGCCGGTCACACCGGGCTGTATTCAAATCACGGACAAAATTTGACGGTGCCGCACCCTTCGAGGCGTGGGCAGTGCGTGGTCACACAATCCTCTCGCAATTCGCGCGACATGGTCTAGACGCGATGCCGAAACCCGAATCACTAGCCACCAGCCACTCGTCACTAGCCACTAATCCCCGCCTTCTCTGCTAAAATCCGCTCGAAGACTGGAGACGGAAGATGGCGCAACCTGTACAACCTATACAGCCTGCACAGCCCGCACCGGGTTCCGGGATACTGATCGGGCGCGTATTCGGAATTCCGATCTACCTCCATATAAGCTGGTTCATCGTTTTTTTCCTGATCACCTTCTCCCTCGGAAAGCTGTTCGAATCCCAGCATCCCGGTTGGACGCCGCAGCAACGCTGGGGGCTCGGCGTCGTCACGAGCGTGCTGTTCTTCGCTTCGGTGGTGTTTCACGAACTGAGCCACAGCGTGGTGGCCAAGCACTACCGCATTCCGGTGGCGTCGATCACGCTGTTCATCTTCGGCGGACTTTCGCGTATCGAAAAAGAGCCCGACAGCGCGAAGCAGGAATTCAACATCGCCATCGCGGGGCCTCTTTCGAGCCTCTTTCTCGCCGGCTGCTTCGGGCTGATCTGGAAGTTCGTCCACGGAAACGAAATGGTCACCGCGACGGCCGGCTGGCTGGCGTGGATCAACTTTCTGCTCGCGGCCTTCAACCTCGTGCCCGGCTTCCCTCTCGACGGCGGGCGCGTCCTGCGCGGAATCGCCTGGGCCATCACGGGAAATTTCGCGCGAGCGTCGCAGATCGCCTCGACCACCGGAAAATTCTTCGCGTACATGATGATCGTCTTCGGCGCGTGGCAGGTGCTTCAAGGCAACTGGGTTGGCGGCCTTTGGACCGCGTTCATCGGCTGGTTCCTGCTGGAGGCGGCGACGGGAAAGCTTCGCGCACGTGGCGATTCGCAGCAACCTCGGCGGCGTGACGGCCAAGGACATCATGAGCGCGGAGGTCCCGACCGTCGCGCGCAACCTCTCGATCGACGAGTACGTCCACGAAGTTCTTCGGACCGGGCGCCGCTGCCACATCGTCACCGGCGGCGACAAACCTTCAGGGCTCATCACGTTACACGCGGCGCGCACGGTGCCGCGCGAGGAGTGGGCCAACACCTCGATCCAGGCCGTGATGCTGCCGATCGATCGCGTCCACTCGGCCGCGCCGGACGACTCCGTGCTCAGCGTGCTCGAGCGGATGCAGGCGGCGGACATCAACCAGATGCCGGTCGTCTCCGACGGCCACATCGTCGGGATGATTGGCCGCGACGCGATCCTCAGCTTGCTGCAAACCCGGCTGCAAGCCGGCCACCTCGCCGAACCCTAACGATGTCTCTCACTTATCGCCACCTCGGAGTCGCCGCGGGCGTGCTTCTGTGCGCCCTCACTGCCGCAGGCCAGCACGGGCGCTATCACGTGCCTGTCCCGGAGGAACCAGCGCCCGCAGTAGCAGCGGCAGCGGCGGCTAAACCCTTCGCGTTCACCGACGCGGTTCGCGCAAACAACATTGGTGCGGCGCTGATGAACCGGCGCCTGTTCGCGGAGGCGCTCGGTAAGTTTCAGACTGCATGCGTCTTAGACCCGGAGTCAGAAACCGGCTGCCTGAATTCTGGGATCGCGCTGCTCAACATGCTTCACTACGACGACGCGAGGAGAATTCTCGAAAAATCGGCGGAGCGCGATCCGCTGAACCCGCGCGTCTGGTTCAACTTAGCGCTGCTCGAACGAGCCGCTGGGAACGCCGAAGCGGCGATGGCGGATTTTCGGAAAGTCGCGGCGCTCGATCCGGACGACGCCGGCACACAGTATTTTCTCGGCTTCCTCGATTCACAAATTGAACATTATCAGCAGGCTGCGGCGGAGTTCCGGCGCGCGATCGAGCTCGACCCGTTCCACGCCTCGGCGGAGTACGGCCTCTCACAGGCGGAGACGCACCTCGGCGACGCCGACGGCGCCAGGGCGCACCTGCTGCGGTTCCAGCAGATCACGGCGCGGAGTCTCGGCAAGCCCGTCCGGTTCCTCTACGGAGAGCAGGGAAAATATTCGCTGGCGCAGGAGATGACCGCGCCGCCGGGCCCCGCGCAGGCTGCCATTTCCGTGCATTTTTTGGATGTTTCTGGTGCTTTAGGGCTGCCTAGAGCGCCATTTTTGGCATTTAAGGAAACACGCGTTCGCAGGGGTAAAAACACGCAAATCGCCCCTGAAAATGGGCCGAAAAGCCTCGCGAGCTTCCTCGGAAGCGGCGCGTGCGTCTTCGACTACGACGGCGACGGGCGTCCGGATATTTTTCTGGTGAACGCGAACGGAAGCGGCGCCGCGGCATTGCTTCGCAACGCGGGCCACGGAAAATTCACGGACGTGACCAAAGCCGCGAAGCTCGCGTTCGTGGCGGAAGGCACAGGCTGCGCCGTGGGCGACTACGACAACGACGGACATCCCGATCTCGTCGTCAGCTCGGCGGCAGGAATCACGCTTTTTCACAACGAAGGCGACGGCACTTTCAAGGATGTGACCGACGCGGCGGGAGTTCGCACGATCGGGCTGGCGCTCGGCGTGACGTTCATCGACTACGACGGAGACGGCGACCTCGATCTCTACGTCACGCGGTTCAACGATTTCCCGCTCGAAAATCCGTCGGAGCCTTTCGCGTTTCCGGAAGATGCAACGCCGCCGGGAAACGTTCTCTGGCGCAACGCCGGGAACGGGACGTTCGTCGACGCGACGAAAGAAACGGGACTCGCGGGAAGCGCGCCCACGGTCGCAGCGCTGGGAACCGATTTGAACAACGACCGGGCCGTCGATCTGGTCGTCACGGGCTGGGCAAAATCGCCGGCGGTGCTGCTGAATGCGCGCGAGGGATTGTTTCGACCGATCGCGCCGTGGGCCGCGGATATGCCGGGACCGACGGCCGGAGCCGTGGCGCTCGATTTCGATGGAGACGGCTGGATGGATCTGGCGTTCACGCACTGGGCTCCGCCGGGGCTGAGCTTGTGGCGCAACGTCTCGAGGCAAATCGTTCGAGCGCGCTGCGCTGCCCGATCTCGGATGGATGCGAGGGTGGGGCGTGGCGGCGGTTGACTACGACAACGACGGCTGGGTCGATCTCGTCGCGGTGGGCGAGACGTTTGCGGGCAAGGGCCGCATCGTGCTGCTGCGCAATGAAGGACAGGCGGGGTTCCGCGACGTGACGCACGAGACCGGGCTCGACAAGATCGTCCTGCGGAACCCGCGCAGCGTGGTCGCGTTCGATGCCGATGGCGACGGCTCGATCGATCTGCTGATCACGCAGAGCGGCCTTGCTCCGGTGCTGCTGAAAAGCGTCGGCGGCAACAAGAACAACTGGCTGCAAGCGGCGGTCGCGGGCGATCCGGCCAACAAGATGGGAATCGGGACGAGGGCGGAAGTTTTCTTCGGCGCGCGGAAGCAGATCTTCGAAGTGACGGGCGCGTCCGGGTATCTCGGGCAAGGTCCGCCGGAGATTCGGACAGGCCTTGGCGACGAAGGCGCGGCGGATGTTCTGCGGCTGTTCTGGTCGCCGAGCGCCGTGCAGGATGCGATTCAGGTTCCGGGCGGGAAACACGCCGTGATTGCCGAAGCGCCGAACGGCGAGTCGGGACGCTAGGAAGGGGCGTGATTTGTGATTCGCGAAGGTGCCGCGACCCGTTCGACTGACTCAGGGCAGGAAAGCAGCGCAAGGATTCGAACGACAGTGGTGTAAGATCGTGCGCTAAGTATGGCGCTCGCTACCGGCTCGCGGCTGGGCCCCTATGAAGTTCTCGCGCCCATCGGTGCGGGCGGGATGGGCGAAGTGTATCGCGCGCGAGATGCGAAGCTAGGGCGCGACGTGGCGCTGAAGGTTCTGCCGGAAGTATTCGCGCGAGACGCCGAGCGCATGGCGCGTTTCCAGCGCGAAGCGAAAGTTCTAGCCTCGCTGAGTCATCCCAACATCGCTCCGATCTATGGTCTGGAAGACTCCAGCACCACTCATGCCTTGGTGATGGAATTAATCGAAGGGCCGACGCTCGCCGATCGCATCAAGTCCGGCCCGATTCCAATCGATGAGGCTCTGCGCATCGCCAAGCAGATCTGCGAGGCGCTCGAATACGCGCACGAACGCGGGATCGTGCACCGAGACCTTAAACCCGCGAACATCAAAGTGACGAACGACGACGCGGTGAAGGTGCTCGACTTCGGTCTGGCGAAAGCGCTGGAAGGAGATGCGTCCTCGATCGACATCGCGAATTCGCCGACGGTCAGCCGGATGGCGACGCAGGCGGGAGTTCTGCTGGGAACGGCGGCATACATGTCGCCGGAGCAGGCGAAGGGCAAGGCGGTGGACCGGCGGGCGGACATCTGGGCGTTCGGCTGCGTGTTGTACGAAATGCTGACCGGGAAGATGGCACTCGGCGGCGAATCAGTGACGGACACGCTGGCGGCGGTGATCCGCGCGGAGCCGGACTGGCCGCAGCTACCGGCGGCGACGCCGGTACGGGTCCGCGTTCTATTGCAGCGATGTTTGCAGAAAGAGCCGAAGCAGCGGTTGCGGGACATCGGCGACGCGCGCATCTCGCTCGACGAAGTTCTCTCCGGCACACCCGATCCGGCACTCGCGGGCGCAGCGGGAATCGCCGCGCCGCTCTGGCGGCGGGCGCTGCCGTGGGCGATTGCGGCGGCTTTGGCGATCGCGCTTGCGGCACTCGGATGGACGTACGAACGTGCCGTAAGCACTCCTACTCCGACGCAATTGCTGCGCTACCAAATCTTCCCGCCGGAGAAGGCAAGTTTCGGCTCGGCTTTGGCTCTCTCGCCCGATGGGCGCCATCTGGCTTTCTCGGCGAAAGCGCAGGATGGGCGCAGCCAGCTCTGGGTACGCGATCTGGACGCGCTCGTATCACGGCCTTTGCCGGGCACGGAAGACGCGGCTTATGTCTTTTGGTCTCCGGACAGCCGCGCGCTCGGATTTGAAACTGGCACCAAGGTCGAGAGAGTTGACATTTCGGGAGGCGTTCCACAGCCGATCTGCGACTTGCCGGGCGTATCTTTGGGAGGGGCGTGGAATCAAGACGGTGTAATCGTGTTCGGCAGTTTAGGGGGCCTGATGAGGGTTTCGGCGGCGGGCGGAGCGCCTTCGCTTCTGACGAAGGTGGACGCCTCACGGGCCGAAGTGGCTCATGGATACCCCTCTTTCCTTCCGGACGGCCGGCGTTTCCTCTACGCGCGGTTTTCCAGCACCGGCTCCGTGGGCACTTATGTAGGGTCGCTGGAAACTCAGCCTGAACAGCAAAGCACCAAACCGCTCATGGCCACCGTCGCCATGTATGCACCGGCATCAGGACCGGGACCTGGGCGAATCCTGTTTCAGCAAAATCAAAATAGCCCGCTCATGGCTCAAGCTTTCGACGCCTCGCGGATGGAGCTGGAGGGTGATCCCGTACCCGTCGTCCAGCAAGTGGCCAACATTACGGTCTCCGCCAACGGCGTCCTGGCCTACGGAGGAAACGCACCCCTACAGCTCACGTGGTTTGACCGGCAGGGGAAAACGCTCGGAACACTTGGAGAGCCCGGCATCAGTGCGTCGTGGCCCGCGATTTCCCCGGATGGCAGCGCGGTAGTGGCAAGCCGCCAGGATCCAGAAACCGGCGGACAGGACCTCTGGCTTTATGACGCGGCGCGTGCCACCCGGTCTCGTCTCACGTTCGACGGGAAACTTAACCAAGCTCCCGTGTGGTCTCCCGATGGCAGTCACGTCGCCTTTGGCTCTGCCGGCGACGGAGGCATCAACATCTACCAGAAGGCGATCAACGGCATTGGACAGCAAGAGGTTCTCGACAGGGCTCCAGCGGCCTTCCGAGTGCCCATCGATTGGTCCCGCGACGGCCGGTATGTCATCGAGGGAGTCGTCTCCGGCGCCAATGGAAAGCTGGCCATCTGGGTGCTGCCGCTGCCTCCGGAACAGACTGGCGGCGACCGCAAGTCGTATCCATACCCGAACGAACCGTTTAACGAAATTGGAGCAAAGCTCTCTCCCAACGGCCAATGGCTGGCGTACGCCTCCGACGAAACCGGGCGCGATGAAATATACGTTCAGACGTTTCCCAAACCGGGAGGCAAGTGGCCCGTGTCCGTCAACGGCAGTACCAACCCGCCGGTCTGGAGCCGCGACGGCAAGGAACTCTACTTCATCGGCCTGGACGGAAAGCTGATGGCTGTGGACGTGAAGGCCGGACCAGGCGGCAGCTTCGAGGCAGGCACGCCCAAGACCCTGTTCGATTCTCATATCGGGGGAGGCCAATTCACAGGATTTGCCGTCGCCAAAGACGGCCGCTTTCTGATCCCCACGGTGGCCGAGCAAGTCGGCGCGCCCATCACGGTCGTGGTCAACTGGACAGCAGCGTTGAACAAATGACGATTGCGGGCATAGCCCGCCACGACAGACCGTCCCCGGCGAGCGGAGGACGCGGTGGTGGCCGCAAGAGAGATTACTCGTCGGCCAGAGCCCCGGCCTCGCTCGGTCCGCGCTTCCTGCGTCAGGGCAGGCGGGTCCGGTACCGGGCTTCCACCGGAAGCCACCGGACTCCCGAAACCGGAGATGACAGCGTTGGGTAATGGTGGCGCCGCGGGGCGCTAATTGGTCGAGGTGGCTTTTTGATCCTTCACCTGGAGTTCGTTGACGACTTGCGTCACGTTAGGGACGGCTGACGCGATTGACTGGGCGCTGCTGCGGCGGGCTTCGGAACGCACCTCGCCCGTAAGAGTGACAACGCCATTCTTCACGTCGAAGTGGACGGCCTTCTGGAGGCGATTCTGGATGAGGGCCGCGTCGAGATTCTTCTCGATGCCTTCGTCCAAATCGGAATTCACGTCCTTGGCAGCGCTGGTCATGCCGGGGGGAAGCACGGCGATTTGATCGGCCACTACTTGCCCGCCGGCGATCGATTTCGTGAGGGTTTCGGCTTGCGCCTTGTCGGCGTCTGATGCCACGTGGCCGCCCAGTGTGACGACACCCTTGTCGCGGTCCTGGCTTACGGAGACGTCTTTCAAGCCAGCCTGATCCAGCGATTGGCGGACAGAGTCGGCAACGTCGGGAGATTTCGGAGTCGCCGAACATCCGGCCAGGATTCCCAATCCGAAGATCACGGATACTGCCAGGCATGTTTTGAGCGTTTTCATGTTTGTCCTCCCCATCTGGCCGAAGGTTAGCTGCCCAGAGGGTCGAGTGACCATCGGGAGAAAAGGGTAGAAGTCGGCAGAGCACAATGTATTGCCGGGAAACGAAGCAAGAGCAGATCCCTCGTCGGCCAAAACCCGGCCTCGCTCCCTTCCTGCGCCAGGACAGGCGCGATGACAGAGACACTTGGCGGGCGCCACGCTTGAAGAAGTGGTCCCAGATCGCATCGAAGGTGTAGACTTCCACCACTTGAAGCGAACGAAAGTTCCGTACGGCGCCCTCAGAAGGGAGACAGCGATGACTTTAACCTATTACCTCCTGCGGTGGGTTGTCCTAGCTTTTGCGGCGCCCAGCGTGATTGTGCCAATGTTGTTCGCACAGCAAGCGGATGACAAATCGAAATCCGCCGCGCCGATTGCGCCAATGCACTTCATTGTTGCGCCCAATCAGGTCAAATGGACGACCCGCCGGTGGGGGTACGAAACCAAGAGGCCCGCCTCGAAGGCGGCCGCTGCGTTACCCGAGGTGGCTACGGCCGCACGATTCGCCTTGGGCTTGCGCCGACGGATACATAGCCGCACCGCGGCGGGTGCCCCTACCAAGAGAAAAGACCGGGGACCGGCGGGGCCATGGTCGGCCAGCAGGCGGCCCTGCGCGACGGCACTCAGGGTAAACGCGACACTTGATTGGGGCGGGGCGGGCGTGGTAGCTTCAATAGACCCGTAGCGCTTCAGATTGCTCACTCGCACTATGTCCACTTCCACTTCTTTCGCACTGGGTTCGCGACAACCTGTGAACGACTCGAGCGCCCCCCATGCCGCGGGGCCCGGCCACGAGCCCATCTTCTGGCGCGTGGAAGGGAGCCTGCTCGACCTGACGGCGGTGCGGCCGGTGGGCTTCTTCACGTGGAACGCGCAGACGTTCCTCGAGCGGTGGGCGCGGCGGGGAACGATGGGCGTGCTGGCGCTGGCGCGGCCGGTCTTTTACGCCACGGACCGGGTGTTCGCCACGCGGGTGCTGCATACCGTCCTGCGGGACGAAAGCCGCGACCGGCTCGACCTGCTCGGCGAGGAGTTTTTCCACTACTTCCTGAAGCCGCGGCTCAAGCAAGCGGGCGTCGAGAAGCTGAAAGAGCTGCTCGGCGCAGAAAGCGACGTGGTGCTGGTGAGCCAGGGGCTGGACCACATCATGCGGCCGCTCGCGGCGCACCTGGGCGTGCGGTGGATCGTCTCGAACCGGCTCGACTTTCGCGACGGGCTGGCCACGGGCCGGCTGCTCGATCCGGTGATTCGTCCGCGCGGGCTGCTCGCGAAGTTCCGCGAGCAGGGGCCGGATGGAACGGTGGCAAGGGCGCAGCTCGTTCGCGACCTGGGCTTCCGGAAGAACCCCGAGGCGCTGGACGAAGCCATACGGCCCGCCGAGCGGACGCTGCCGAAGATCAGCCTGCCGGTGGTGCGCTTCGAGTCGCAGCAGAAGAGGGCGCCGCTTTCCGTCCGCGAAGCGCTGCGGGGAAAGCAGGATGCTGCTGATCGGCGGGACGGGATTTATCGGCAAGGTGTGGCTGGCGAATCTGCTGACCGAGCTGCCGGAGATCGGCCGAATCTACCTGCTGGTGCGCGGCAACAAATCGGCGACGGCGCTCGAGCGGTTCGAGCGCATCGTCGAGGAATCGCCGGTGTTCGACAAACTGGCGGCGCGGCACGGAGACAACTTCGCGGATTTCCTGCGCGAGCGCGTGGAGGTGCTCGCCGGAGACGGCAGCAAGCCGAACCTCGGCCTTACGGTAAAAGTGCGCGCCAAGCTGGCGCGGTCGCTCGACCTGATCGTCAACAGCTCGGGGCTGACGGATTTCAACCCGGACCTGCGCGACGCGCTGGCGTCGAACGTGCGCTCGACCGCGTATCTGCTCGAGTTCCTGCGGGAGTGCCGTCATGCGGCGCTGCTGCATCTTTCGACGTGCTACGCCGTGGGGAAGCGCGACGGGCGCGTCCTCGAATACCTGCCGAAGAATTACACGCCGAGCGGCGCGGCCCATTTCAACGCCGTGAGCGAATGGCGGGCGCTCGAAGCGCTGGTGGCGGACACGGAGGAGCGCGCGGAGTCGCCGGACATGACGGAGGCCCTGCGGCGCCAGGCGCTCGAGAAGAAGCAGGCCGCGAAGGATTTGCAGGGCGCGGCGCTCGAAAACCAGATTCGCAAGAACCGCGTGCGGTGGCTGCGGCAGACGATGATGGAATTGGCGACGCGGCGCGCGAACGCACTCGGCTGGCCGAACACGTACACGTTCACGAAGAGCCTTTCCGAATCGCTGATTCGAACGTATCTCGACGAGACGCCGGGAGCGGCGATCGCGGTGGTGAGGCCGTCGATCGTGGAATCGTCGATCGAAAAGCCATTTCTGGGATGGAACGAGGGCATCAACACGTCGGCGTCGCTTTCCTACCTGCTGGGCACGTATTTCCGGCAACTGCCGACGAACGAGAGCAAGTGCCTGGACCTGATTCCGGTGGACGTGGTGTCGCGGGGGATGACGCTGATCGCGGCGGCGCTGGTCGAGCGGCGGAACGAGCGGCTGTATCATCTGGCGACGTCGGTGGCGAATCCGTGCGACATGCGGAGGTCGATCGAGCTGACGGGGCTGGGGCACCGGAAATTTTATCGCGCGCAAAACGGCTTTCAGCACCGGGTGCGGCTGAAATTCGACGCGATTCCCGTGTCGAAGGCGCGCTACGACAGACTTTCGGCGCCGGCGCAGAAGATCATCGTGCAGGCGATCAACCGGAGCGTCGAGCCGCTGGGGTTCGCGCGGCCGCCGCTGGCGCGGCAGGAGCGCGAACTCGAAAAGGTGATCAAGCTGATCGCGCTCTTCGAGCCGTTCATCCTGCACAACGATCACGTGTTCGAGGCCGCGAACGTGGAGCGGCTGAGCGCCGCGCTGCCCGCGGAAGAGGGCGCGGCGTTCGGCTACGACGCGCGATCGCTCGACTGGTGGGATTACTGGATCAACGTGCACATTCCGGCGCTGCGCAAGTGGTGCTATCCTCTGATCGAGGGCCGTCCGCTGGAAGCGCGCCCGCGACGCAACGTGCCGCTGGCGGTCTCGGGCTGCGACGCGGTCCACGACGCCCTGACATCGAAACAACCGTGGCCATCCTTCTGACCGGCTGCACCGGGTACATCGGTGCGCATGTTGCGTCGAACCTGCTCGCGAATCATTCCGATTCGCTGAACGTGCTGGTGCGCGCGCGCGATCGGGAGGAGGCGCGCGGGCGGCTCTGGCGCGCGCTGCAACTCCACATGGATTTCGCCGACGTTCGACGAATTCCAGCGGACGCGCCTGCGCGTTTTTCTCGGGGACTTGACCGGCTCGCAATTCGGCCTGGGCGACGACGAATACCGGGAGCTGGTGCGATCGACGGATGCGGTGAT
Organism: uncultured Acidobacteriota bacterium; assembly: GCA_963813045.1. Taxonomy (GTDB): domain Bacteria; phylum Acidobacteriota; class Terriglobia; order Acidiferrales; family UBA7541; genus Palsa-295. Next base: position 118,074 of record CAWEXR010000029.1, on the reverse strand, counting down.
TCACTGCGCGGCTTCGCTCAACCGGAGGTCGGAGAAGAGCTGCCTCAACGTGAATCTGCGCGGGACGCTCGAAGTGATACAGCTCGCCATGCGCGCCCGCGATCAGCACGGGCTGCGCCGGTTCAGCCACGTCAGCACGGTCGCGGTCGCGGGACACCGGGCGAACGAGATCGTCGAAGAAGACAAGGCGATCGACTGGAACCGGTCGGACTACGATCCCTACGCGCGCACGAAGAAGTTCTGCGAGCACATGGTCCGCGAGCTGCTGCCGGACGTGCCGCGGACGATTTTCCGGCCGAGCATCGTGCTGGGCGACAGCCGCCGTCCCGAGACCAACCAGTTCGAAATGGTGCGCGCGTTTGTGTTTCTGGCGGGACTGCCCGCGCTTCCCTTCCGCGCGACGGATCGAGTGGACATCGTGCCGGTGGACTACGTGGCCGACGCCATCGTCACGTTGCATCAGAAGGAGCGGCCGGCGCACGACATCTATCATCTATCGTCCGGCACCGACTCAGAGACATTCCAGGAATTGACGGATGCGCTTTCGAAGGCGCAGGGCAAGCGCGGGCCGGTGTACGTGCCGAGCCTCGAAGCACCTTCGTCGAAGATGATCAACGCACTGGCGGGGCGGGCGGGCAAAATCGGAGGGCTCGCGACGCTGATGAAGGTGTTTCTGCCGTACCTCGTGTGGAATACGGTCTTCGACAACGCGCGAGTGGCGGCGGAGATGGGGCGGCGGCCGGCGCCGTTTTCGCAGTATTGCTATCCGCTGCTGCGTTTCAGCCGCGAGAATCAGTTCACGTACAAGTACCGCGACGTGCCGGCGGCCGGGACGCTCGAGCCCGCGCCGGGGCGCGCCGGTGCGGCAGGAGAGACGCGCTGATGCTGGACATGGACGTGGTCCTCGAGGCGTGGGTGAGCGGCCTGATCGAGCTGAACAAGCTCGAATGGATGCTCGGCGCGGGCGAGGCGTGGAAGCCCGGCGCGAAGCTCAAGCTACTGTTGGCGGGGTACAACGGCACGCGCAACACCGGCTCGGACATGCGCGTCGAGGAGATCGTGCGGCAGATCCGGCGCATCCTGGGCGATAAGAACACTTCGCTCAGCGTCATGAGCCAGGATTTCAGCCTGACGCGCGGCTATTTCGGCGACGCGCAGCAGGTGCATCTCCCGGACATTTTCCCGCCGTTCCTGCACTCGGAGGTTCGGAAGAACCACGGGGTGGTCGCGTGCGAAGGCTCGATGTTCAAGAGCAAATTCGCGAACGCGCTCGCGGCGATGATGATCGGAGCGCTCGGGATCGCCGCGGCGCAGAACAAGCTGAGCATCGCCTACGGCGCCGAGGCGGGCGATATGGACCCGCTGCTGCAAAAGATGTGCCGGCGCTACTGCGGCGATTCGCTGGTGATCACACGAAACATCGAATCGCAGGAAGTTCTCGGCAAACTGGGCGTGGCCACCGAACTCGGAGCGGACACGGCATGGACATTCGAGCCGCACGGCCCCGAATACGGCCGAAAAGCGCTGCGCGACGCCGGCTGGGACGGCGCCGCGCCGGTTCTCGCGATCTGTCCCATCAATCCATTTTTCTGGCCCGTGCGGGCTTCGCTTGGAAAAGCGATCGTGCATTCGCTGACGGGCGCGCACGAAAAAAGCCACTACCGCACGATCTATTTTCACCGCGAGGGCAAGGAAGTCGACGCTGCGTTCGAGAAGTATCTCTCCGAGATGGCCGTCGGCATTCGAGGATATCGGGAGGCGCGCACGGTTTTTCCGGTGCTCGTCGCGATGGAAATGCTCGACCAGGAGGCCTGCGAGCGGCTCGCCGAAAAGATCGGCGGCGCACCGATTTTTTCTTCCGGCTCGTTGAACATGTACGAGATGGTGAGCATCCTGCGCGAATGCGACCGCATGTTGTCGTCCCGCTTCCACGCGATCGTGGGCTCGATGCCGGCGGGCGTGCCTTCGGCGGGCGTGACGATGGACGAACGCATTCGCAACCTGATGCGCGACCGCGGCCACGAACATCTCCTGATGCGCGTGGACGAGCCGGAACTCGGGGACAAGATCGTCGCGGCGCTGCGCGCGCTCGACAAGGAAGCGGACGGAATCCGCGACGCGATGGGCCGGACGGTCGCGCGCAACCTTCAACTGATGGCGCGCATGGGCGTGTACTTCGAGGCGCAGGTCGCGCGGCAATATCCGGAATTTCCCGTGCGCACGGGCATGCTCGGCTGGGAAGAGTATCTTCCGCCGCTCAGTTCCGGCCTGTGCCAATTGCTCGAAAGGCACAGCGGAGCGCTGGAAGCGGCGTGACAACTGGGGCTATCCGATTGACGTTCCTCGAACAGATCCTCGAGCGGCTCGAACGAGCGGGCAGCGCACCCGTGCTTCGCGAGGTCCGCGACGGGCAGTTCGTTACGGTGACGGGCGGCGAGCTGCTTGCGCTGGTTGGACAGGCGCGGGAGTTCCTCGCGATGCGCGGTCTGAAACGCGGCGATCGCTGCGCCTTGCTTGCGCCGAATAGCATTCGCTGGGTCGCGCTCGACCTTGCGCTAATGGCCGAGGGATTGATCGTCGTCCCGCTGTACGCGCGTCAAGCGCCGGGCGAACTGCCGGCATGATCAAGGACTCGACGCCGTCGCTCATTTTTTGCTCGGACGCATCGCTCGCGGCGGAGCTTCACAATAGCTGGCCTGCGCACCCGCCCGTTGTGCTCTTCGAGACGATCTTCGCGGGCGAGAGCACCGCGAGCGCGCCCGCCGTCCCAATCTCCCGCCACGCCGACCATGACGCGGTCACAATCATCTATACGTCCGGGACTTCGGGCGAGCCAAAGGGCGCTGTGCTGAATGCCGGCAACGTCACGTTCATGCTCGGCTGCACGAACGCGCGCCTCGATCAATTGATGGGCCCGCGCCAAGAGCCGGACAGCGTCTTTCAATACGCGCCATTCTGCTTCGCCGCGGCGTGGATCCTGCTGCTCACGTGCCTTTCGAGAAACAGCGTCCTGACGCTTTCGACCGACCTGACGAAGCTCTCCGACGAGCTGAAACTGGCCGCGCCGAACTACTTCGTGAACGTGCCGATGTTTCTCGAACGCGTTCGCGGAAAGGTCGAAGAGTCGATCCGGAAGCGCGGCGGATGGGCCGCCGCCGTCTTCACGCGCGCGCAGCGGGCGTACATGCAGCGGCGCAGCGGCGCGAGCGCGTCCGCTCGATTCGCTGTGCCTTGCGCTCGCAAACAGCCGTAATGTTTCCGGCGATTCGCAAGAACGTCGGCCCCGGCCTGAAGGCGCTTATCTGCGGCTCGGCGCCGCTGGCAACCGACACGCAGCTTTTTTTCACGATGGTCGGCATCCCGGTGCTTCAGGTCTACGGGCTGACGGAGACCACCGCGATCTGCACGATGGACGACCCGAAGCATATCGAGCCCGGCTATGTGGGCCCGGCGGTTCCCGGGATCGAGATGACGGTGGCGGACACGGGCGAAATTCTGGTGCGCGGCCCGAACGTTTTCCCCGGCTACTGGCAGCGCCCGGCCGAAACAGCCAAGGCGCTCGAGGGCGGATGGTTCCACACGGGCGATCAAGGTGAAGTGAGCGCGAGCGGCAATTGGCGGATCACGGGCCGCCTGAAAAACCTGATCATTCTCAACTCGGGGCATAACGTCGCTCCCGAACCGATCGAACAGGCTCTCGCGACGCGTCTGCCGGAAGCGCAACAGGTGGTGCTGGTCGGGAATCAACGAAGCTTTCTTGCGGCACTGTTGACGACGGCCGGGACGAACGGCTCGTCGAACGGCCTGGCGGAGGACCGCATTCGATCTGTTCTTGACACGGTCAACGCGGGCCTGCCTCACTACAAGCAGATTCGGGCGTTTCACGTGGTGTCCGAGCCGTTCAGCGTCGAAAACGGCCTGCTGACGGCGATGGGCAAACTCAAGCGCGACGCGATTGCCGCGCGCTACGCCGGCGAAATCGACCAGCTCTACCAACGGAAGTCCTCATGAACAGCTTCTTCGGAAAAACGCTTCGATGGCACGCGAAGGACGGCTTGATCGAGATCATTCTCGATCGCGCGCCCTGCAATGAAATCGGCTCAGCCACGCTCGGCGAACTGGAGGGATTCGTCGCCGCTCTCGAGTCACTTGCCAAGGACTCCCACGCGCTCATCATCTCGAGCGCTCGCGAAGCAGGCTTCTGCGCCGGCGCCGATCTCCGCGAGTTGTATCAGCGCTCGCAGAACCTGCCGGCCGCGAAGCGAGTCGCCGGGGTCCGTGACTTTCTCGAGCGCATTCATCGCGTGATGAACTCGCTCGATGCGGCGCCGCTAACGACGATCGCCGCGGTCCACGGCGTCACGTTCGGGGGAGGATTCGAACTCGCGCTGGCGTGCGACCTGATCATCGCGGACAAAATGACGCGCTTCTGCTTTCCCGAGCTGCGGCTCGGGCTGATTCCGGGCTTCGGGGGAATCCCGCGGCTCAAGCGCGATCTCGGAAACGCGGTGGTGCGCGACCTGCTGCTGACCGGCCGCAGCATCAACGCCGCAAAAGCCCAATCGGTCGGGCTCGTAAGCCAAGTGGCGGGCGAGGGAGACGCACTGCGCGTCGCTCGCGCGACCGCGGCGCAACTCGGAAAATTCGACCACACGACGGTGATGGCCGCGAAGCGGTTCATCAAGCCGCCGCTGCACGAAGAGCTGCGCCGCGAGATCGACCTTTTCTGCGAGCTATTTACGCGCCCCGCGGTCGAGGCAGGGCTGCGCAAGTTTGTGGAATCGACTGATGCGTTGCCCTATCTGCCATAGGGCGCGACGGAATGTGGCAATATAGAGTTTTATGACGACTTTGGAAAAGACGACCGACGAAGTTCTTGCAGCTGGCCGCCGAGCACTTCAAAGTTCCGCGCGAACAGCTTAGCCCCAGCGACGATTTCTTCAAGAAGCTCGGCATCAACAGTCTCCAGGCGCTCGATTTGCTTACGCGCCTCGAGCAACACTTTCACATCGAGCTGCCCGACTACGAACTCCAAGGCGTGAGCGATTTCCGCACCCTCGCGGAACGTATACAATCCCGTCTTTGATGCTGGACCTCAGCCAATACAACAGCCTCGGCGAGGCGCTGCGCGCGGCGCTCGATCGCTGGCCCGATGAGGTCTGTTTGATCGAGGCGGATCGCGAGCGCGAAAACGCCCGGCTGACGTATCGCCAGTTCAAAGAAGCGGCGCTCCCGCTGGCCCGCGCGCTTCAGGACGCCGGCCTCCAGAACGGCTCGCGCGCCGCAATCATCATGACGAATCAGTCGAAATGGCTGATTTCGGCCTACGCGATTTTCTTCCGCGGCGGCGTTCTTGTTCCGCTGGACTACAAGCTGACGCCGGACGAGCAACTGAAACTGCTCGCGCACTCGAAAGCCGAGTTCCTGGTCGTCGAATATCATCTGTGGCGGGCGATCACGCAGGCGCGGGGATTCAAGGATCTCGCGGCTCGCGCCGTTCTGGTCACGGAAGCGCCTGCGGGCGCCGAACTCGCGGGCGCGAAGCGCTGGGAGGAATTCCGGGAGTCGCGCGAGCCCACCTTCGTTCCCCGCGAACGCAAGGATGCGGCTTGCATCGTCTACTCGTCGGGGACCGGCGGGCGGCCGAAGGGCTGCGTGCTGACACACGAAAATTACATCGAACAGTGCATGGCGGTGACGCCGACGTTCCCCTTCTGGCCCGGCGCGCGCTACCTGAGCATCATTCCCACAAATCACGCGATCGACTTTATGGGCGGCTTCATCATGCCGTTCAGCGGCGGCGGCACGGTGGTGCACCTTCGCACGTTGCGGCCCGAATTCATCCGCGACGCCTTCACGCGCTACAAGATCACCTATATGGCCGTTGTGCCGCTGATCCTGAAAAATCTTCAGCGGGGACTGCTGGACCGATTCGCGGCACTGCCGGCGGCCAAGCGCCGGCTGCTGAACGCCGCGATCGCGATCAATCGCGCCGTCACTCGCCGCCGGGCGCGTCCCGGACTGAGCCGCACGCTTTTGAGGGAGATTCACCAGGCTTTCGGCGGCGGTCTGCGCGCGCTGCTCGTCGGCGGCGCGTTCACCGAGCCGGCGACGATCGAGTTCTTCCACGACCTCGGGATTCCCATCTACAACGGTTACGGATGCACGGAGGCGTGCACAGCGATCACGTTGAACAACCTGGAGCCTTTTTGTCCCGACACCGTCGGCAAACCGGTGCGCGGGATGGAAGTGCGCATCGTTGATCCGGTGGCTGAAGGAATCGGCGAAGTGGTTGTACGCAGCAAGACGGTGATGTCGCACTACCTCGACGACCCGGAGATGACTTCGGAGACGATTGTGGATGGATGGCTGATGACCGGGGACCTGGGCCGCGTGAACGCAGCCGGCCATTTGCAGCTTTTCGGCCGCAAGAAAAATATGATCGTCACCGAGGAGGGCAAAAACATCTATCCCGAGGACATCGAAAACGTCTTCGAGGGCCTGCCTGTGAAGGAGTTTTGCGTCTTTGCGGCCAACTATCTATGGCCCGAGCGCACGATGGCCGGAGAAAAGCTCGTTCTCGTGCTCCATCCGGAGCCGGGCCAGCCGATCCGCGAAGAAACGATCGCGCAACTTGGCGAGCGCAACCGCCGGCTTGCGAATTACAAACGCGTGAGCGGTTACCTCCTCTGGGACGCCGATTTTCCGCGTACGGCATCGCTGAAGGTAAAGCGTGCCGAACTGGCCGAGCAAATACGGAACAAAGCGGGCCGCGAGGCGGTGGCGCCCGTATGATCTCCGTGCACGCATCTCTCGAAGAGGGCTTCCCCACGTGAAGGAACGCTTCTTTGCCATCGTCAATCCAGCCGCGGGTGGAGGACGCTGCGGGAAACTCGCTCCGGCCGCGCTCGACCGCGTGCGGCAAGCGGGAATCGATCTTGAAGTCGCGCACACGACGCGGCCGCGAGAGGCGACCGATCTCGCCAGAAGCGCGTACGCAAGGGGCTTCCGGCATTTCCTAGCCGTCGGCGGGGACGGCACGACATACGAAATTGTGAATGGTCTCTTCCCGGAAGCGCAGACGCAGGGGCGACCCGCGCTCGGCTTTCTGCCCTTGGGCACGGGCAATTCGTTTCTGCGGGATTTCACGACGCACGGCGCGGAGCATACGATCGAAGCTCTGCGCGACGGCAGCCGGCAGCCTTGCGATCTGATCCGCCTACGACATTCCGGACCGGACATCTATTTCATCAATCTGCTTAGCCTGGGATTCCCCGCCGACGTCGGCGAAACCACGAACCGGCGCTTCAAGCGCTGGGGAGAACTCGGTTACATCCTGGGCGTGATCGCGCGTCTCGCCCGGCTCGATCATCCGGCATTCCCTCATCGCATCGACACGGCGGACGATTGGGATCGCCGGCCATGCCTCTTCGTCACCTTCAGCAACAGCAAATTCACCGGCGGGAAAATGATGATCGCGCCGAAAGCCAATCCCTCGGATGCGACAAATCGAGTACGTGCGCTGGGCGCCGATCGGGCGCACTACGGCTGCTCTGGACGTTTCCGCGCCTATTCACCGGAACGCACATCGAGCACCGGCTCGCCTCACGCGCATCGGCCGAGCGAATCGATCTCGATCTGGAAGGGCCGGTCAACGCGATGGTGGACGGCGAAATCCTGTACCTCAGGTGCCGGTCGCTGGAAATCGTTCCCAACGCGCTGGACGTCGTCGTATGAGACGAGCTTGGCTGGCGGTTCGGTCGGTTGTCCTGTGGACAGTGAGCGGAATCCATTTCGCGGTGCTCGGCACGTTTCTCGTATTTCTCGGACTGTGCATCGACCCGCGGAACAACGACCGGCCGCAGCGAATCTTTTTTCGCAATATTCTTCGCATTGCCGGGACGAAATTCGAAGTCCGCATGGCGCCGGGCTTCGATCACGCAACGCACGAGCATCTTTCGTCTGCAACCACGTAAATATCTTCGATCCATTCGTGATCTACTCGGCGATTCCGCAATTCGTGCGCGGCTTTGAGCTCGAGTCTCATTTCAAGCTGCCCATCTACGGGTGGATGATGGGATGGTTCGGCAACGTTCCGGTGCCGGACGTGCCGAGCCGCGAGGGGCTGGCCCTCATGAGCAAACGCGCGCAGGCCTCGCTCGACTCCGGAGTCAGCCTGATCGCTTTTGCCGAGGGTTCCCGTACTCGGGACGGCCACGTGCGCGAGTTCAAAAAGGGAATCTTCAATCTCGCGCAGAAGTTCGGAGTGCCGATCGTGCCGATGAGCATCGTCGGCTCATACGAATTCTTTCGGACCGGCCACTGGATTCTGCACCCCGGCAAAATCACGGTCCACCTGCACGACACAATCGACACGTCAAAGGTTGGCCGCGCGGAGGTGGACGCCCTGAGGGAGCGGGTGCAGGACATCGTGTCGGCGCCGGTGGAAGAGGCGCTGAAGAACGCGGAGAAAGGTCAGAAGGTCTGAGAGGCGCTCGCGTCGGGGAGCGAACGGCCGGCGCGCAATTCCTGCCATGTGTACACGACGCGGTGAACCACGGTGATTGTCGAAATCGTCGCGATAACCCATAGGACCGGTGCCATCCGCACGAACGCGCCGCCGATGATCAGCAGCACCAGCCGCTCGGGCCGCTCCATGAAACCCACTTTGCAGGAAGGAATCAGCGATTCGGCCCGCGCCCGCGAATAGCTCACCATGAACGAACTCGCCATCGCGATGGCGGCGAGCGCCATATAGAAGGTCCGGCCGATCAGCGTGTAATAGACGACGAGCCCCATGTAGAGCGCCAGATCCGAATAGCGGTCGAGCGTCGAATCGAGGAAGGCGCCGAACGCCGTCACGCGGCCTACGCGGCGAGCCACCTGGCCGTCCGCCATATCGAGAAAAGCCGCGAGAAAGAGAATGGCGGCCGCTCCGCGGAAGCGCCCCATCGCGAACCACGCCGCCGCCCACGCGTTCACGGCCAAGCCCAGAAACGTGAACATGTTGGGGGTCAGGCCGGTCCAGGCCAGCCCGCTCACCACGTGTTTCAGCAGCCAGCCCGCGCCTTCGCCGATCCAGTGGGTGATCGGGTAGGTGGCCGGACGACGCCGCTCGTCTTTGGCTTCGTTTTTCATTTGCCGGAAATAATACACCGGAAAGCGGCGGTCTCTGGGCCGAAGTTCTTCGGATCGAAGATGCCCGGGGTGGGGGGCGAACCCACACGTCCTCAGAAACGCAATGCTCTCTGGATTCCGTCGTCTGCCGGAACCGGGTATTGAAGTGGTGAAGCTTGGTTGCAATCAGTAAGAGTTGCCCGCTTTGACAGTCAAGGTTGCGTAGGCGGCAGTAGTGTTGCTCCCTAGATTCGTTTGCAACGCGCCGACAGGCAACATGTTGGTATAGCTGCCGGAGCCAGAAGCGGTCACGTCCACCGTCACCGTACGCGAGCCGTTGGCCGGGATTGAGCCGCCATACACGGTGACCGTAGTTGCGCCCTTATTGCCCGAGTACTTCCCGCCGCAGTTGGTGTATCCGTTGCCGAAGATTACGACGCCGTTTGGCAAGTAGTCGGTCAGCGGCGCGGTGAGGTTGGCGACCGTGTTGTTCGGGTTGGTCAATGTGATGGTAAGAGTTGAGACCTCGCCCTGTTTGATGGTGCTCGGGTTGAAAGATTTCGTCAGCGTGGGCGCGACGGTCACAGGGAAAGTGACGGTTAAGGTTGTGTAGGCGGCAGTAGTGTTGCTCCCTAAATTCGTTTGCAACGCGCCGACAGGCAGCGTGTTGGTATAGCTGCCTGCAGCTGGAGCGGTCACGTCCACCGTCACCGTACGCGAGCCGTTGGCCGGAATCGAACCGCCAGACACGGTGACCGTGGTTGCGCCCTTATTGCCCGAGTACTTCCCGCCGCAGTTGGTGTATCCGTTGCCGAAGATTACGACGCCGTTTGGCAAGTAGTCGGTCAGCGGCGCGGTGAGGTTGGCGACCGTGCCGTTCGGGTTGGTCAATGTGATGGTAAGAGTTGAGACCCCGCCCGGTACGATCGTGCTGGGGCTGAAAGATTTGGTCAGCGTGGGCGCTATGGTTACAGGGGCACTGACGATCAAGGTCGCAACCGCCGCCGTGGTGTTGCTCCCTAGATTGGTCTCTAGTGCGCCGACAGGCAGTGTGTTGGTATAGCTGCCCGCGGCTGAAGCGGTCACTTCCACCGTCACCGTACGCGAGCCATTAGCCGGGATCGAGCCGCCATACACGGTGACCGTGGTTGCGCCCTTATTGCCCGAGTACTTCCCGCCGCAGTTGGTGTATCCGTTGCCGGAGATTGCTACGCCGCTGGGCAAGTAGTCGGTGAGCGGTGCAGTGAGGTTGGCGACCGTATTGTTCGGGTTGGTCAATGTGATGGTAAGAGTTGAGACCCCGCCCGGTACGATCGTGCCGGGGCTGAAAGACTTGCTCAGCGTGACCGGAATGCTCGCGGGCAAGTTGACCGTCAAGGTCGCGACGGCCGGACCAGCATTGTTGCCGTTGCTGGTCTGCAAGGCACCGGCGGTTAGAGTGTTGAAGTAGCTGCCCGCAACTGCGGCGATCACGTTGACCGTCAGTGTGCAGGAGCCGTTGGCTGGGATCGTGCCTCCCGTCAACGTTACCGCCGACGTACTCGCAGAGGGCGTGCCACCGCACGTGGTACTGGCCACGCCGGAAACCACCAAGCCGCTTGGCAATGTGTCAGTGAGGCGCGCCGTCATGGTCGCGGCGTTGCCGGCGTTACTCAAGGTAATGGTGACGGTGGAGGCTCCGCCGGCAATGATTGTGGGCGGGCTAAAGGCCTTGCCGAGCGTGACACCTGAGGGAGATGAAACAGAGAGGGTCGCGATGGCCGGACCAGAATTGTTGCCGTTGTTGGTCTCCAAAGCGCCGGGGGCCAGTGAGTTGATGTAGTTGCCTCCGGCGGCCGCGGTCACGCCTGCGGTCACCGTACAGGAACCATCGGCTGGAATCGCGCCACCCGTCAAAGTGATCGTCGAAGTGGTGTTGGTAACGACTCCGCCGACGCAGGTGGTGGTAGGCGCAGGCGTCGCCGAAATCACGACACCGCCAGGCATTGTGTCGACGAGCGGCGCAGAGAGACTAGCAGCGATGGCGCTTGCGTTCGACAAGGTAATAACAAGGGTCGACGCACCACCCACGTCGATCGTGGCCGGAGTGAAAGCCTTGCCGACCGTTGGTAAAACGGCCGCCGGTACGTTGACCGTCAATGTTGCGATGGCTGGACCGGCGTTGTTTCCATTAGAGGTCTGCAAAGCGCCGGCAGCCAGCGAGTTGACCAAGTTGCCTCCGGCGGCTGCGGTCACGCCTGCTGTCACCGTACAGGAACCACCGGCCGGAATCGTGCCACCCGTCAAAGTGATCGTCGAAGTGGTTTCGGTAACGACTCCGCCGACGCAGCTGGTGGTGGGCGCAGGCGTCGCCGAAATCACGACACCGCCAGGCATTGTGTCGACGAGCGGCGCGGAGAGACTAGCAACGATCGCGCTTGCATTCGACAAGGTAATAACGAGGGTCGACGCACCACCCACGTTGATGGTGGCCGGACTGAAGGCTTTGCCGACCGTGGGCTGAACCATCGCAGGAGAGTTGACGGTCAAGGTTGCGACGGCCGGACCAACACTATTGCCGTTCGTGGTCTGCAAGGCACCGGCGGCGAGCGAGTTGATATAGCTCCCGCCGCTGGCTGCAACCACGTCCACCGTCAAATCGCAAGAGCCGTTGGCCGGGATCGAACCTCCAGTCAGAGTCACGGTCGAGGCGCCGACGCTCGCTATGCCGCCGCTGCAAGTGGTGCTGGCGGTGCCAGAGATCAAGAGGCCAGTGGGCAATGTGTCTGTGACGGGAGCGGTGAGGCTGGCGGCTGTGGCGTTAGAGTTGCTCAAGGTAATCGTGAGCGTCGAGCCGCCGCCCGCATTGATTGTGGCCGGACTAAAGGCCTTCCCGAGCGTGGGTGGGACTGGCGGGACGGAGCACGCAGAGACGGAGACTACGTTCGAATCCATCGTCACCGCGCCAGTTTGCGCCAGGGCCCTACCGGAGAGGGTCGCGCTGGTAGTCAGGGTAACGCTCGCGAGCGCGAAGATATTTCCGACGAAGGTCGTTCCCGTGCCGACCGTCGCTGAACTGCCGACCTGCCAAAAGACGTTGCATTGTTGAGCGCCATTGATTAGAACCACCGACGAATTGCTTGCCGTCGTGAGAGTGCTGCCTATCTTGAAGATCCAGACTGCGCTGGCGTCGCCCCCGGCGTCGAGGGTCAGCGCACCCGTCAACTGAGCCGAGGACGAAAAACAGTAGACACCCGGCACGAGCGTAAGCCCACCGAGATCTGTTGAAATATTGGAGGTGCACGACTGGGCTGCCAGGTTGTTGTACGCAGTGGTGGTATCGGTCTGAGCTTGAAGCGCTACCGCATCAGCTGCATGTATCGTTCCTCCGACGACGGTACCTGGAGGGAAACCGGAGATTGCTGAGCCAGGGTCAACTCCCAAATCTCCGGTTACGACGGACGGGCCTGTATTCGTGACCGTCGAACTACCCAATACCGCGAAGTTCTGCGACGTGCCGAGTGGTGGCGCGACCTGTGCCAATACGGCCTGGGATAGAGGCGCGATGAAAAGCGCGGAGAGCAAGATGATGCGTGCAAATCGTGCAAACAAATCTCCAACCATGTGTACTCGAACCGCTAGACTCTTCATCTTGTCTCACTTTCGGGCAGCATTGGATGGGCATTCGCAAATGAGAAAACGCCTTATCGGATTGGCTTAAGGCGCGCTCTTTGCACAGGCTCAATCGGCTCGCTACGTGAGGCACTTGTACCTCCAATTTGAGCTGGGAAATCAGTGGTGAAAAGAAGCGGGATATGAAACAAGGTTAAAACTGGGATCGATTAAATTGGGAATCGGGCTCCCAAATCGAAATTTCAAGGATTCGCATTTTTATGCGAGGAGGAAATTCTAAGGATAATCGCAGAGCCGTCGACGGCGTTGGTGCCCGGGGTGGGGGTCGAACCCACACGTCCCGTTAGGGACAGGGGATTTTAAGTCCCCCGCGTATGCCATTCCGCCACCCGGGCTTGTTTGCCAGAGTAGCGTTTCAAAACCACGACTGCAAGATGAGACCCGGGGCAGAATGTCAATCCATACTGGAATCAGCTCGCGCCGACGGAGGAACTGTTGGGACGTTCCTGGAGGCAATAAAGGACCAATTCCACGCGGGTAGACACGCCGATCTTGTCAAAAATCCGGAACAAATAATTTCGAATGGTGTGTTCACTGAGATGGAGCTTGGCAGAGATCTCGCGGTTCGTCATCCCTTCGGCGACAAGGCAAGCAACATCCATTTCGCGCTTCGAAAGCAGATTCATATGCTGCATGCCATTGAGCCGAATCGGCGAGATTTGCCCAAGGGCCTCCAGGAGATAGCTTAACTGCTGGCTGTCCGCCCACACCTGACCTCGGTGCACGGCGCGAATACTCTTCCCGAGGGTTTCGATCGGCTCGTCGCGGAAAACCACGCCGCGCGCCCCGCAGCGAAACGCGTCGATGACAAGCTCGCGCTTGCGGGAATCGAGCAACATGATCGCCCGGGTCCGGGACTGCAGCAAACGTAGCTCGCGCAAGATGCGATAGCCTTCGAGCGGGCCATCCTGCAGAGCCGCACTGATGACAGCGACGTCCGGCTCGTGCTGCTTGAGCAGGCCGAGTGCGTCGCTCGAAGCAACTGCGCTGGCGATCACCTCAATACCATTGCGCCTCGGTCGCAATGCCTTCTCGACCAACTGGCAGTTCAAATAGTTCGCTTCCACCACGACCACTTGTACAAGGGACTCCTGCGACTGCTGTGTATTTTGTGTGTGCTCTTCGCCAGTCATGAAGTCCAAGAGGTGCGACAAGATTTTAGATATGGGCGGCTCGGGATTGCAAGCCCAAAAACTACGTATTTACTGTCTAAGTAGATGGCGAATCAGGTGATTAGGGACTACTGAGGAAAAGGGACAGATATCGAGAACCACGCGCCCAGAGTCGATACTGGAAGGCCCCGAAGAGCTGGCTGCCCGGCCACTTGCGCAAAGCTGAGATCCCCGCATCCTACTGATGCCATTGCACGTAGGAACGCTCGGGTCTTTCGAGAATGCGTGTCCCTAGGTATATGTGCCGCGTCAGCAGGAGCGTTAGGTAGTCATCGCATGCTAGAAACATTCGTCTCTATCCCAATCGCAGGCTGGACGGGGGCGAGCGCAGAAACGAAAGGCTGGGCGAAGCGTCCACTGCAAGGCCAGCCTGCCGGTATGGACGAAACGCCCCGTTTCTCGGAGACTTTCGGTCACTTGCACATCTTGCTATCGCGGCGTAGTTTACCGGCCCTGTCTCGAATAAGGGGCGAGTCACGCTATGGACGGACTCCATGTGAAGATTCTGGCGGCTTGTTTCTTCCTCTGCGCCTTTGCGGTCGCAGCGCAGGAAAACCCAGTGGCAGCTAGCCAGCCGGTTCTCGCGCATCGGGACGCACGATATCGCCTCTGCGCGAGCGATGTGATCGCGGTGACGTTTCCACTTACGCCCGAGTTCGACCAGACCGTCAGCATCCAACCGGACGGTTTCGTTAGTCTTGCGGGTGCCGGCGATGTCCACCTCGAGGGCCTGAACACGCAAGAGTCCGTTGCGGCGGTCCGCACTGCGTACGCCCGGATTCTGCACGATCCGATCGTCGCGATCGAGCTGGAGGATTTCAACAAGCCGTATTTCAGCGTCAGCGGCCAGGTGAATCGGCCGGGAAGGTACGACCTGCGTGGCGATACGCGCGCGACCGAGGCTATCGCCATGGCGGGCGGATTCAACGAAGCGGCCAAGCATTCGCAGGTTCTGCTATTCCGCCAGGTCAACGACTCCTGGTACGAAGTGAGGACTCTGAACCTCAAGGAGATTCTGGCGGGACGCCACATCGACGAAGACGCGGAGATTCGCCCGGGGGACCTGCTCTACGTCCCGCAAAACGCGATCTCCAAGATTAAGAAATTCATACCTTCATCGGGTGTCGGGACGTATTACCAACTGCAGCGGTGAATGAAAGAGAGACCGAAGACGACCATGGGTGAATTGACGACACGACCGGACATCCGAGGCGTCGCCGTTCCTGCGACGCTGCGGGACGCGGTCATGCCCATCTTCCGCCAACGCCGCCTGGCGTTGCTGATTTTCTGCGGACTTTTCTGTGGCGCCGTGTTCGGCGGTTTCCTCCTTCCGCGCAAATACGAAGCCGAAATGAAGATCCTGGTGAATCGCGGGCGGGTCGATGCCGTTGTGACGCCCGACGCCGGCGCGGCCCCGGCTGTTGCACAGGTCTCCGAAGTATCGGAGGAGGATCTGAATTCCGAAGTGGAGTTGCTGAAGAGCCGCGACTTGCTCGAACAGGTGGTGCTGGCCTGCGGACTCGAATCGAGCCGAGGCAAGCTGTGGGGCCACATCGCCAATCGCGCGATCGAGGGATTGCATCCCGGCGGGTCTGACGACGCCGCTCGGCTTGCACGGTCGGTTCAGGGTCTCGCGGACCACCTGATCGTCGATCCGCTCAGGAAGACGACGATGATTCGAGTGGCATACGCCTCGCGCGACCCGCAACTCTCCGCTCGAGTACTGCAAACGCTGGCGACGCTTTACCAGGAGAAGCATGCGGCGGTGCACCGTCCCGGGGGCACGTTCAGCTTTTTCGATCAGCAGACCAGTCGTTATCGGGATCAACTTGCGGCGGCCGAGGCGCAACTCTCCGACTTCGACGACAAGGAACGGGTCGTAGCGCCGTCGGAACAGAAGCAGCTCCTGCTTCAGCAGCTCAGCCAGTTCGAGGCAGAGTTGCGGACGGACCAGGCGAGCGCCTATGCCACCGCCGAGCGCGCGCGGGCACTGCGAGATCAGTCCGCTGTCGCGCCAGAGCGACAGACAACACAACTGAGGAAGCTCGACAACGCGCAATTGCTGGCGCAGCTCGAAGGCACTCTGCTTTCACTCGAATTAAAGCGCAGCGACATGCTCATTCGATACGCACCGACGTATCCGCCGGTCGAGGAACTCGGAACGCAGATCGACGACACACGCAAGGCGATCGCACAGGCTCGCCAGTCGCCCGTCGAAGAAACCACGACGGACCGCGTACCCGCCCAGGACTGGATGGCGACTGAACTGGCCAAGGCTGAAGTGGAACGCGCCCAGCTTCAGGCTCAGGCGGCGGCCACCGCGAACATCGTCCGGCGCTACGAGGCGGCCGCGCAACAAATCGACCGCAAAGGCGCCATGCAGGACGACCTCGTCCGCAACGTGAAGGCCGCCGAAGATAGCTATCTGCTATATCTCCGGAAACGAGAAGAAGCGCGAATTTCGGACGCGCTCGACAGCCAGCGGATCGTCAACGTATCCATCGCCGAAGCGGCCACGGTGCCCGCCCTGCCCACGCGGCACTTCGGCTGGCTCTTGATCGGAGGCTTTTTCGCGGCGGCCGTGGGCAGCTTAGGTGCGGCCTACGCAGCCGACCGAATGAACCCGTCGTTTGTAACTCCGGACGAACTCGGATGGTATCTCGAACTGAAGGTGCTCGCCTCGATTCCGGCGAGCACGGCGAGGCAGTAGTCATGTTTCTCGAACACTTCGGACTGGTCGAGCAGCCTTTCGGCGTGACACCCGATCCGCGGTTCCTGCATCTCGGGCCTAAGCACCGCGAGGCGCTTGCCTCGCTCGTCTACGCGACGGAAGCCGACCGCGGCTTTCTCGCACTTATTGCCCCACCGGGTATGGGCAAGACTTCCCTGCTTCTCCGATACCTGGAAGGCCTGGGCCGCCGAGCGCGCCCGGCATTCCTGTTTCAGGCCGCCGGGAATCCGGCAGATTTCATGCGATACCTGCTCGCTGACCTGGGCGCTGATGCTTCAGGCCAAGAGCTTCCCGGGATGCACGAGACGCTGGACCGGATACTCGCCGAGGAAATGCGCGCCGGCCGGCACTTGGTCCTGGTGGTCGACGAGGCGCAAAACCTGGACGAAGCGGTGCTCGAATCCATTCGGCTGCTCTCGAATCTCGAAACTCCGTGGATGAAACTGATGCAAATCGTACTGGCCGGACAGCCACAACTAGCCGATCGCCTGGCACAGCCTTCGATGGCGCAGCTTAGGCAGCGCATCTCGTCGGTCATCCGCCTCGAGCCATTCACTCCGCAGGAAACATCCACGTACATCGACCATCGCCTCTGGGTCGCCGGCTATTCCGGGCCGAATCTGTTCGCGGCAAGCGCGCGGCAGTTGATCGCCGAGCAGAGCGGCGGTATCCCCCGCAACATCAACAACCTCTGTTTCCAGTCGATGTCGCTCGCCTGCGCACTGGAGAAGAAACAGGTCGATTCACGGATGGTCGGGGAAGTTATCTCCGACCTGGCGATCGAATCATTGTTTAAGGGTTCTCCCGCGCAGAGGCAACAGCGGCTGAGCACCTCCATTACGAGTTCAGGGAGAAAGCTTGCGAACGTCGCTTCGATCTCCGCAGCGGCGTTCCTCGGAATCGTCTCCGGCGCTTTTTGGAAGGCCACTTCACACACCCATCGGCTCGACGTAACGCCTAGCGTCGAGGCCGCAGTCTTCCCGGCGCCCGCGACTGCCCCCGCGCCGGCGCCGGAGACGATCACTTTTGATCCAGCGCTTTCCCGTGTGACTGCACCGGCCGCGAGCGTCGGCGCCGCTTCGGGCCAAGGTGCGCCCGAAACGGTTGCGGGCGATCGCGTCCGCACGGTGATTGTCGAAAAGGGAGCGACGCTTCGTCACCTCAGTCTTGAATATCTCAACCGCTTCGATCCGGCGGCACTCAGCGAGATCCGGGCCCTGAACCCGGAAGTCACCGATCCGGATCACATCAAATCCGGCCAGCAGATACGGCTGCCGTTGCACCTCCGTCGCGATTGGCAGGAGAAGATCGACCCCCCAAATGCAGCGGCATCGCCATCCGGGGCCGACGAGGAACGATGAGCCGGAGTTTCGACATTCTTCACCGGGAGACCCTCCGCGCCGTGGATCCGGTTCCGCCGGTCGCACGGACCAAGCGTACAGTCGCAACGGCGCGTTCAAGGGATCGCGCCGCCGTCGTTGAAGACGAAATCATGAAGCTCGTGCAGCGGGTTTTCATCTTGCCAGGCAGGGACCAGGCGCCGGGGGCGGTTGCGTTCTGCGCCGTGGACAAGGGCGCCGGATGCACTTGGGTCTGTGCACGAGCGAGCGAGGTGCTCGCCGCGCAAGTGCCGGGAAGAGTCTGCGTCGTGGATGCGAATCTTCGTTCGCCGGCTCTTCATGAGCACTTCCATATTGAAAAGGGCGCGGGCTTTTCGGACGCGATGAAGAGCGCGGCGCCGGTCGGCAAGTTTGTCCGGCCGTCCTGGAATAGCCGTCTGTGGCTCATGACCGTGGGGGCTGCGGGAAGCGAACCGAATGGTACGCTCAACCCCGCGCGGCTGGGCGCGCGGTTTGCGGAGCTGCGAGCAGAATTCGACTACCTGCTGATCGATACTCCGGCGATAGGCTTCCA
The DNA here is from genome assembly GCA_963813045.1 of uncultured Acidobacteriota bacterium. Lineage (GTDB taxonomy): Bacteria > Acidobacteriota > Terriglobia > Acidiferrales > UBA7541 > Palsa-295. The sequence goes on along the minus strand of CAWEXR010000029.1, from coordinate 99,468 downwards.
CTCCGACGCCCTGTTGCTCGGACAGCTTACGGATGGAGTCATTCTAGTGGTCAGTTGGAATTCGACGCGACGCAAATCAGCGCGGATCGCCAAGGAGAACCTGGAGGCGGCGAAGGTTCCGGTGCTGGGCGCCGTCTTGAATAAACGAACGTACCCGATCCCTGAGGCGCTTTATAGAAGGCTGTAGCGGAACCCTTCGCGGGTGGCCGCGCGGCGCGAGTCTTCCGCGCCAAAAGACCGAGTGGTCGAGCCCAAACCCGTCCCGTGGGGCGAGAGGGGCAAGGCCACAGAAGTAAACGCTACACGGCTCTTCCGGCTGGATGACGGTTCGAAGTCTTGGGCCAGCGGGAACAGACGCGTGCGTGGGCCAACTACTAAACGGAACAACGGGGTCTACTAATGAGCACCCTCTCTTTCGGACGAGCCACTCGGTCAGCATCTCGAATTCGTTCGCGCCAAGCCGGCAGAGCCTGGCCTCGAAGCCTGCGCAACCCTTGGATCGACGACCTGTTGCCGGACCGCACGGTCTGCGCGGACACGGATAGGGCACGCGCGATCGTCAACGGCAAAACCGTTCTGGTGACCGGCGCCGGTGGGAGCATCGGCACAGAGCTCTGCCGCCAGATCACGCTGGCAAACCCGCAAAGACTCTTGCTGCTCGATAAGTCGGAAAACAGCCTGTTCTACGTGAACCTGGAAGTCTCGGAGCGCCTCGGCCGCCCGCGCGTCGTCCCGTACCTGATCGATCTTCTGGATCGAGGCCGCGTGAAAAGAATCCTGCTCCAGGAACGGCCGGAAATCGTCTTTCACGCGGCGGCGCACAAACACGTGGTCCTGCTCGAGATGCATCCTCAGGAAGCCATTCGCAACAACGTCCTCGGAACACGCAACCTCGCCGAGGCCGCGCTCGAAAGCGGCGTCGGCCGCTTGGTAAATATCTCGACGGACAAAGCGGTCAATCCGCGCAACTACATGGGACTGTCGAAGAAGTTGACCGAATTGTGCATTCAAGAGCTGGCGCTCAACGCCGCGCGGGGAAAATCACGCACGCGTTTCTCAAATGTGCGGTTCGGCAATGTTGCCGGGAGCACCGGCAGCGTCTTGAGGCTCTTTTGGGAACAGATTCAAAAAGGCGGACCCGTGCGGGTGACCGATCGACGCGCGACGCGGTACTTCATGTCCGCTGCGGAGGCGGTGCACCTGATTCTGCGCGCAGCAACACTTGGCGAGGGCGGTGAAACGTTCGGTTTCGACATGGGAGAGCCGCTCAACATCTACGAACTCGCGAGGACGATGATTCTCTTCTCCGGTTTAAAGCCGGAGGAGGACGTGCCTATCGAGTTCATCGGCTTGCAAGAAGGGGAAAAGGTCAGCGAAGAACTCTGGGAAGAATCCGAGCGAGCGATCCCGACCGGGCCGGACCGAGTGTTCGTTGTTCGGGAGGCGAACGCGCGAGCGAGGGGAATCATGGCTCAGATCAGGAAGATGGAAGAGTTTCTGGGGCGCGGCGACAACGAAGGGCTGCTCCGTTATGTCGGCCGGCTGTTTCCCGAGTTTGGCGAGCGCCGGACGGCCGACGTTCGTCCCCCCGTGAGGGCATCCGAAATCGCGGCCATGAGGCCGTCTCTGGGTGCGGCATGAGAATCCCTCTATCGAGACCCGACATTGGCGAACTCGAAACCGAGTACGTCACGCGCGTCCTCCGGACGGGCCAGCTCAGTCTGGGCCCGATGATCGAGGAATTCGAGGCGGGGTTCGCAGCCTACGTCGGGACGCGTTATGCGATCGCAACAAACAGCGGGACCTCCGCTCTGCACCTCTGCGTAATGGCGCTCGGCATCGGACCCGAGGACGAGACCCTCACGACGTCGTTCAGCTTTCCCGCATCTGCAAACTGCCTGCTCTACGAGGGCGCCCAACCCGTCTTTGCGGATGTCGATCCGGTGACCCTGAATATCGACCCCTCCGAGATCCGGGAGACGCTGACGCGCGATTATCGATGGGACCCGGCGAACCGCCGCGCCATCAGCCGCCGCTCCGGACGCGTGCTCAAGGCTCTTCTTCCCGTGCACGTATTCGGTCTCCCGTGCGAGATGGAATCGATTCTGGAGATCGCCCGCGAGTTCAGCCTCTGTGTCGTCGAAGACGCCTGCGAGGCGCTGGGGGCCGAGTATCGCGGGCGCCGCGTGGGAACGTTTGGAGATGCCGCCGCCTTCGCGTTCTATCCCAACAAGCAGATCACGACGGCCGAAGGCGGCATGGTCGTCACCGACAATCCGCGGGTTGCCAGGCTGTGCCGCAGCCTGCGCAACCAGGGACGCGGCGAGGACGGCGAATGGCTCCTCCATGTCCGCCTGGGCTACAACTACCGCCTGAGCGACGTGCACTGCGCTTTGGGCCTGGCGCAGCTCGAGCGAATCGATGAACTGCTCGCCGCTCGCGCGCGTGTCGCCGGGCTGTATTCACGCGCGCTGGCGGACATCCCGGAGATCGCGCTTCCAACCGACCCGCCCGTCGCAAGGCGAAGCTGGTTTGTGTATCCGATCCGGCTGTGCGGTTTTTCGCCTGCGCTCTCGCGCGAATGCCTGATAGCGGGCCTGCGCGAACGTGGGATCGCCAGCCGGGCCTATTTCGCGGCGATCCACCGCCAGCCCTATTTCCGCGGGGAGGGTCTAGTCCCCCGTCGTCCCCTTCCCCAAACAGATGCGGCATCCGAAAGCTGCCTTGCGCTGCCGTTGTTCCCGTCGATGACCGAAGAGCAGGTGGCCGACGTTTGTACCGCCGTGCGCGAGATCCTGGCGGAGGTGCGGACCGCCCGCGAAATGCTCGCAGAGAATACTGCGCGAGTCGCGCCGTAAAAAGCGCACCGCACTGGACAAACAGCGATGGCCTCGACAAACGGACTCTCCCATTCACATGTGGCCATGGCAAAGAACGCACCCAGCATGGCACGACCGCCGCTTCTCGTTCGCGCGGTTCGGGCTCAACCACATTTCTACAGCGCGATCTGCAGGGCTCGGCTGCTCTATTCGCGCCGGGTCGCCGGAGCCGGCGCGCGGAATGTCTATGTGAGAAATCAGGGCCTGTTCCGGATGAACGATTTCGAAGCCCGACAAGTCGAAGGACTGCGGCAGCGAGGTTACGCGCTTGCACCCGGATATTTCCCGGCAGCGGTGATGGATCGCATCTACGAAAAAGCCGACGCAATGTTCCGTGGCCTCCAGATCGACATTGGCCGCTCCTATTCGGTCCAGGACGAACAGCGCCGGAACCTCGGAAGCATAACCTACGAGCAACTGGCCGCCACGGAAAAGATGATCGCTCTTAAGGATCCGCTGCTTCATATCCCTGACCTCGTCGAGATCGCGTTCGACCAATGCATTCTGAAGATCGCGGCTGGCTTTCTGCGGTGTGTTCCCCCGCTCTACCGCGTGACCGTGGTCCGCGACTTTCCCCACGCCCGGCCGCTGCACTCGAGCAATTTCCACAAGGACAACGACGAGTCGGATTCGTTGCAAATCTTCATTTATCTCGTCGACATCGACGACACGCGCGGTCCGCTGGTCTATATTCCCGGTTCGAACCGCTACGACGTCCGCTCCTGCCGCCCGCGCCTCTCGCGCGATCTCGGCATCGACGCCAACGACGGCCGCCTGAGTGATGAAGAAGTCGAGAGAATCTATCCCCGCAGCACGTGGGCCATCCTGCGCACAGAGCGGGGCGGTATCGCCGCCATCCACGGCAACGGAATCCACAAAGGCCCCGCCTGGATGCGCCCCGGCGATCCCGGCAACAGACCGAGGACGGCGATCCGGCTCGATCTGCATGGTCACAAGTCGGGCGTGGTACGTGATGGGAAAGAGAATCGATTGCGGCGGTCGGACTTCGAGCGCATGAGCGAGCTGCAGCGGTTGTTCGCGCATGCCTCGCTCGTCGGCGACGAAACCCCCTTTTTTGCGAAAGCGAACTAGCTCGCGAGAAAATGATGATGCGACTCCAGTCCACTGCTTCGCGCACCATGGCGCTCCTCGCAAAGAACCCCGCACTGTTCTGCCGCATGGCCTTCGCAAAGCTCAATACGGCGCGTCCCTTGCCGCCACTTCCCGTTTGCAGGCGAATCGGCAACGTCGTCTTCGAATGTGATCTCGGCCAATACCGCGGCACGGCGCCGATGTACTTCGGTTCATACGCGCTGCTCGTGATCGAGACGATGAAACGGTTCTTGAAACCCGGTGACGTCTTCATCGACGTGGGAGCGAACATCGGGTACCTCTCGGCCGCCGGAGCGGAACTTGTGGGTGTGCGCGGAGAGGTCCACTGCTTTGAGCCGGTGCCCGCCTATTTCGAGAGGCTGCGCCGGCTCGCAGAGCTCAATCCCGAATATCGCATCGTCGCGAATCCCTGCGCGGCTGGAGAAAAGCCCGGAGTTTCGACGATCTACGTGACGCGCGAGCCCGGCCAGAGCACTCTCGTTCCCCGGTACAAGACCGGCCCCGAAATCGTCACGACTGCCGACGTTTCCGTCGTGCGCCTGGATTCGTACATCGTGTCACGGCGAATCGGCCGCATCGCGCTGATCAAGATCGACGTTGAGGGATTCGAGCTGCCGGTGCTCAAAGGCTTGCGGGGCTACCTGGAGCAATCGACGCACCGTCCCGCCATCATTTGCGAAATAGCACCGCGCGCGTATCCGCTGACGGGCCGGCGAGTCCCGGAGCTTGTGTCGTTCATGGCGAAATACGGCTATTCGGCCCGGGACCTGATCGACAACTCGACGCCTGTCGATCTCTGCGAGATCGACCACGTCGAAGACGTGCTCCTTGTGGCCGCGGGTGGATAGATGATCTGGCGGAACAAGCTCGGTGATATCGAACGCGGTTTCCGATTTCGGTGGTCGAGCGTAGCGATCCTGACGGGTTCGTTCGCCGCCGGCTTGATGCTCTTTTCGGCGGGCGGGGCGCCGCGAACTCTTTTGGCGGTTGCCGTGGGTGCTGTGACGCTCGGAATTCTGTTCCTCTACCCCGAGCTAGCCTTGGCCCTGTATGTGGTCGTGGGCGACGTCAAGGGCGACGATCGCGTCGCGGCCCTCATTCCCGCCGATCTGACGCTGGTCCTGGGAGCCGTCCTGCTCGGCGGCATGGTCCTGAATCTATTGCGCAGGAAGCGGGCTGTGTCGATGCCGCCGGCGTATTTCCTGTTCATCGCGCTCGTGTTGCTGATGACGGCGAGCCTGGCGTACACGCCCGTGCTCGAGGCGGGCATCGAAAAGCTGGGGCGCTTCCTGACGGTGACAGGCATTGTGATCGTGGCGCCCTTCGTTGTCCTCGCCACGCCACAGGCGATGAAGCGCTTTCTTTTCGGTTTTGGCGTCGCTGCATTTGCGATTTGCGCCTGGTCGCTTTCCAGTCTTGGCGGTTCCGGGCGTCTGGTCACACCCAGCGACAACACCATCGGCCTCGGCCATATCGCCTGCGCGCTGATTCTCCTCACCTGGTTCGCCGTGATCCCGCGCTACACGTTCCCGACGCGGATACTTACATACCTTCTGCTGGGCGTCCCGGCAGTGGCGTTGATTGGCTCGGGTTCGCGCGGCGCGGCTATCGCCTGCATCATCGTCATTCTCCTGAGTCCCCTGTTTTACAGGCGTCTGGTACTCGATCTGGCCTGCCTGACCGGCCTGGGACTCATCGCGCTTCCGTTTGCGAAAATTCCGGCTTCTTCCATCGAATATCTGGGCACACTGGCCGCCGACCGCGGCGTGAGCGCGCTGCTGAGTTTTCGCGGCGATCTGCTCGACTACGGCTGGAAGCTGCTCACACTGCATCCCCTGATCGGCGTCGGCATCCAGGGTTTCCGCTACTACTCCCCGAATCCGGAGCTTTACAAGTGGCCGCACAACATCTTTCTCGAAATCGGGTGCGAAATGGGGATTCCCGGGGCTCTGATTGCCCTCGCCATCTTCGGCAGCGCGATCCGGGAAGCGCTTCGGCAACTGAGAGACCACGACTCGCCCTACTTCGTGCTCTCGCAACTCGCGGCTGCGCTGCTGTTGGTGGGCATCGTCAACGGAACCAACACGGGCGACATCAATTCGGACCGGGCGACGTGGCTCTTCATGAGCCTCGTATTCGTGGTGCGCGGCCTTCGAACCGGCTCGCGGGAGCGATTGGAGGCAACCGCCGAATCGCCTCCACTGGCGGCGTATTGACATGGCAACGGGCACCGCAGAGCTGATTGCTCGAACGGCGCCAGGGGAGCTGGAGCGTCCCATCACCGTGTGCCATTTCACGACTGCCCACACCGGACTCAAGAGCCGGTCATTTCACCGGGAACTGATACCGCTCGCGGAGTGGGGAATAAATGTTCGGTACGTAGCGCCGATGACACCCACCGACGGCCGCGGCGGCGTAGAATTTGTCACTTTGCCGGCCCGGAAGAGCCGCTTGCGGCGCACCCTCGCCGCGCCCGCGCTGCTGCGGACGCTTCTGCGTGCCGACGCAAACCTTTATCACTTTCAGGATCCGGAGCTTCTGCCCATCGCCTTCGCGCTGAAACTCCTCTTCCGAAAGCGCGTGGTTTACGACGCGTACGAGGATTTCCCCTCGATGATGGCGAACAAGAGATTCCTGCCGGGCATACTCCGCCGCGCTGCGGCGAAAGTGATCGACTGCGCTGAACGACAGGCGGCCCGCTGCTTCGATGGGGTGATCACGGCCGATGCGCTGACGCTTCGGCGGTTGGCCCGCCACGGAAAAAGCCGCAAGCTCGTCTTCTACAATTTCCCCAACCTCGATTTTTTCCCGCCGCCGAAACCGCACACAGAAAGATTCGACGTGGTCTATCGCGGCGGGCTTTCCGAGCGCGCGGGGCTTTACGTGCTGCTGGCGGCCATGCGATTCCTCGCCGCGCGGGGCAGACCGGCGCGGCTCCTCTTGATCGGCTACTTTGACGACGCGGCAGCGGAACAAGAGTTGCGAAACCGCATTCGGGCCTCTGGGCTCGCATCGAGCGTCGTCATCCGCCGCCGGCTCGATCACGAACAAATGGCGGAGGCACTCAGCGAAGCCCATATCGGCGTCAGTCCCTTGCTGCCGATCCCCAAATTCCTGCGGAACATACCCGTGAAGATCTTCGAGTACTGGGCTTGCGGCCTGCCTGTGGTTGCAAGCGCCTTGCCGCCGATTCTTCCCTTCTTTCGCCATGCGGAGGCGGGATTCTTGTACCCAGCGACGAGCTCAATGCAGCTTGCTGATGCGATTGGCTGGCTGCTCGACCATCCCGACATGGCTGCGCGCATGGGAGAGCGCGGACGAGACCTCGTGACGCAGCGATTCAACAATCGCAGCGAAGTCCGCAAGCTGCACCGGTTCTGCGCGCGCATTGCGGCGCGCGATGGCAACGAGTCCGCGGAAAGACGCCGTCAGGGAGACGATTGTCTATGCTCGAACCGCTCGTAAGGGAGAATCTGCCGCGCCTGCAACATTTCTACGATCGTGTTCCCTCACCGGCGCGCCATTTGCTCGCCAGCGCCCGCGGATGGGTCCTCACGCGGATTCGCTATAGCGAGGAGACATTCGCGATTCTCGGCGAGCTCCGCGGCCAGGAATCCTGGAGCCCGGCGCAAATTGTCGCGCACCAGCTCCACTCCCTGGAAAAGACCGTACGCCACGCTCTCCGCACGGTCCCCTTTTACTCCAGCTACCCTCGCGCGGAAATCCGCAGCGTCGATGACCTGAGCCGGCTGCCCATCATCAGCCGCGAAACCGTTCTGCTGAATCAAGAGCGCCTTCTCTCGCGAGGGACGCCCGAGCACCGGCGGATTCGCGCGAGCACCACTGGCACAACTGGTGCGAGTTTGCGAGTGGCCTACACGCAAGCCTTGGCGCGGCACAATTGGGCCTTCCTGCTTCGACAATGGGCCTGGGCCGGCGTCGAGCCTCGAGAACCGCGCGTCACGTTGCAAGGGGCGCGGATCGTGCCAGCACGCCGCAGCAAGCCGCCCTATTGGACCTACAACGTGCTCGAACGGCAAGCCCTGATGAGCATCTTCCACGTATCGGAAGGGACGGCTGCCAGCTATCTCCACTTCCTGCGCTGCCATCGTGGCGAGGTGCTGGAAGGTTTTCCTTCCGTGCTCGGCATTCTCGCGGACTTTGCCCTCGATCGAGGGCTTCGGGCGCCGATGCGCGTGGTTTTCACAAGCGGCGAGCCGCTCTACCCATCCGTTCGCGCGAAGATTGAAGAGGCGTTCAAAGCCCGCGTCTTCGATACCTACGGCATGACGGAATATTGCGGATTAATTCAGGAGTGCGAGGGCGGGCAGATGCACCTCGCGCCCGAATACGGCTTCCTCGAGATCCTCGACGAACAAGACCGTCCCGTCGCACCGGGCGAGGAAGGCTACTTCGTCTGGACCGGCTTCCTGAACGACGCCATGCCAATGATCCGGTACCGCATCGGAGACCGCGGGCGCTGGCAGAACGCCGGCCCGTGCCCGTGTGGCCGCGCATTTCCGCTCGTCGTTCCCACAATTACGCGCGAGAGCGACATCCTTCGATGTCCCGACGGGCGTCTGTTTTCCCCGCGCGCTCTCAACCAGCTTTTGAAGCGATCTGAATCGTTGCGATTCTGCCAACTCGTTCACGATCGACCGGACCGAGTCGTCGTCCGTGCCGTGGCGCGGAGCGTGCCCGGCAACGGCCAGGCGGCAAGAGAAGCGATGCAAATCCGCGGCAGTCTTCAGGATTTGCTCGGCGCATCCATGCAGGTGACGGCGGAGATTGCCGGCGCGCCTGTTGCCCGCCGAGGCGGCAAAATCCCACTGATTGTCAACGAGGTGGCGCAATGACGGAAAAGCGCCTCATCGTCAACGCGGACGACTTCGGGATGAGCCGGGGAATCACGGACGGAATCATCCTCGCCCACCGGTATGGATTCGTCACCAGCACTTCGCTGATGGCCAACATGCCGGCGGCGGAGTACGCCGTCGCGCGCCTCGCAGAGGTCCCACGGCTCGGCGTCGGCGTGCATTTGAACATTTGCGCCGGAAGGCCGATTCTTCCGCCGAAGGAAGTCCCCTCTCTGGTGGACGCAAACGGCGGATTCCACAACCCTGTAGTGATGAGCCGCAGACTCTGGACCTGGTGGGCCGGCGGACGCGAGATCGAGGCCGAGTTCCGCGCTCAGATTCGCTGGATGAAAGACCACGGCGTCCTTCCCACGCACGCCGATTCGCACCATCACATGCACATCTACCCCGCGGCGGCGCGCCCGTTCACGCGCGCGCTTGCGGCGGAGGGAATTCGTTGTGCCCGGGCGCCGCGATCGAGCGTCTGGCCCAAGGATCGGTCGTTCGATCGCAAATCGATCGGGGGGCCGCACGAGGGTCCTCTCGTGCGGCGTCTCTGCGTGCAGGCGTACCGCGGCGCGCTGCAAGGGATCGTTTTCCGCAAGCTCGACGTGCCCGACAGCCGGGTTTCTTTTCTTTCGCGAGATCGTCACGACCTTTCGGCGCTCGGCGAGCGATGGAAGGCGGCGATCGAAAACCTCCCGGCCGGCACCTTTGAGCTTGCGTGCCATCCCGGCCTTTTCGAGCGCGGATTTTCGGAAGCGGATCCGATTCGCGCCCAGCGCGAGGAGGAATTGCGCTGGCTCACGGATCGCGAATGGCGCGACGCGATTGATCGGAGCGGCGTTCGGCTGATCACCTATCGCGATTTGCGCGCGAGCGCAGCGTCAACCGGCGCCGTCGCCGACCCGGCGACCGAGGAGGCACCCGCCCTGTGACCGGCCCGGAGTCGATACGATGCTGATTCTCTTCTATGCGTGTCTCGCCGCAGTCGCCTACGTATATTTCGGTTATCCGCTCGCGCTGAAGCTGGGGTTCCTCGGGCGGCGCGTCGTGTTTGTCCGCGGCGGCGGACAGCCGTCTCTCAGCATCATCGTCGCGGCACACAACGAAGAATCGACCATCGAAGCGAAGCTGAAATGCTTGCTCGAGTCCGACTATCCGCGCGAGCGTGTCGAGATTCTGATCGGCAGTGACGGTTCATCGGACAAGACCGAGGAAATCGTCCGGCCTTACGCCAACGCCGGCGTCGGCCTCGTCTCGTTCCCACAGCAGCAGGGCAAGAGCGCCATGCAGAACAGTCTCGTCGCCGTGGCCTCGGGCGAAATTCTCGTGTTCACGGATGCCGATTCCCTGTTCCCGCCGTGCGCTCTTCGCTGCATCGTCGAGAATTTCGCCGATCCGCGCGTGGGCCTCGTCACCGCGCATCTACGCTACTGCAATGCGAACCAGACAAGCATCGCTCGGAACGAAAGCCTGTACCTCCGCTACGACACCTGGTTGCGCGAGCGGGAAAGCGAACGCGGCATGCTCGCGATGGCTTCGGGCTCGCTCTTCGCGGTGCGACGCTCTCTCTGGCGGCCGCTCGACCCGGCGATGGGAGATGATTTCGTCTTGCCGCTCGAAGTGGCCAGAGCGGGACTGCGAAATGTGATCGACTCGCGCGTCGTCGCGGTGACGCACCTCGCACAAGATCGACGGGCCGCGATGTTTCGGATGAAAGTCCGTATCATCAGCAAGGATTTTCGCGCCCTGCTGGCGCACGGCGAGTTGCTCGATCCCGTAAAGCGCGGCGCTCTCGCTCTAGGGCTCCTGTCGCACAAACTTTTGCGCTGGCTCGTGCCGTATTTTCTGCTCGCACTTTTGGCCAGCAGTTGTTGGCTTCTCGGCCGGCCCTTCTTTCGTGTGGTTTTCGGACTACAAGCGGCGTTCTATGTGCTCGCGCTTGTCGGATTCCTCCACCGCGATCGCACGGGCCCGCTTCTGTGCTCAATTCCCATGTCGTTCTGTTTGGTGAATCTTGCAGCGCTGCTCGGGACCCTGAGGTGTCTTGCGGGCCGGACATCGGGACGGTGGACGCCGGACAGAAGGGCCGCGGCGGCGATCCCGACTGTCCCTGAGGCGGCCGGCGTATCGCGAGGCCAGAAATGAAGAGCCGGCAGATACTCCTGAACGCGGCGACCACATTTGGGCAAGTCATCGGGAGCGCGGCCGCACTTTTCATTCTCTATCGCTTCCTGATCCGCACGATCGGTCTCGAACGCCTGGGCATCTGGTCGCTCGTTCTGGCAACGACCTCCGTCGTTACCCTGGCAAACCAGGGATTCTCGACGAGCGTCGTGAAGTTCGTCGCGAAGTACGCGGCACGTGACGGAACCGAAGAGGTCTCGGCTTTGATGCAAACGGCGGCGCTTTCGACCGGCGTCGGCCTCGCCGTGGTTTCCATTGCCCTTTATCCCGGCGCGAGATGGATTCTGCGAGCCGTGCTGCCGCAAGCGAGATTCGCGGAGGCCTGCGCGATTCTTCCGCTCGCTCTCCTATCGCTGTGGATTAGCGTCCTGACTGGAACCCTTCAAGCAGGCCTCGCGGGCCGGCAGGCGATTTCGGTGTGCAACTACGTCGAACTCGGCGGCTCCTTCTCCTACCTCGCGCTTGCTGTATTGTTCGTGCCAAAGCATGGACTGATGGGTCTGGCCTGCGCCCAGGTGATTCAGGGCGCTGCTTTTCTGCTGGTCACCTGGCTGCTGCTGCGCAGCCGGATTCGGGAGCTGCCGCTCATACCGCATCGCTGGAGCCCCGCTCTTTTCCGGGAGATCGCCGGATACGGATTTCAGTTTCAACTGATCACGGCGAGCCAAGCGCTACGCGAGCCGGTCACGAAAGCCCTCATCACCAAGTTCGGCGGTCTTGCGATGACCGGCTTCTATGACCTGGCGGCACGATGGGTGTTTACGTTTCGGGAGCTGTTGGCGCAATCCTCGCAAGTCCTCGTCCCGACTGTCTCTCATCTTCAGGAGCGCGACCCGGCGTCGATCCCGGCCGTGTATCGCGAATCCTACCGCCTCATTTTCTTTTTGGCGGTCCCAACCTTCGCGTCCCTTACGATCGTGAGCCCGCTGGTCTCGCGCATCTGGATCGGCCGGTACGAGCCGATTTTCGTCGAGTTTGTCGCGATCCTCGCCGCGGGCTGGCTGGTGAACGTCCTCAGCAACCCGGCGTACGTCGTAGACCTGGGCACCGGAACGCTGCGATGGGTGCTGACAGGGTGCGCCGCGACTGCGGTCCTCAACGCGAGCCTCGGGTTTCTCGCCGGCCGGTACGGAGGAGGCATGGCCGTCGTCGCGGCCTCCGCCATCTCGCTGGCGCTCGGCTATGTGGTCGTACTCGCGGCCTACCATATCGAGAACCGGGTCGCTTTCGGCCAACTAGTGCCGCGCGAAAGCAGGGCGATCCTCGTTGCCAGCCTCGCCGGAGCGCTGGCGCTGATTCCCCTCTTTGGCGGGACCCTTTGGGTTTCCATGCCCACGCTTCGAGTGACCGGCGAAAGTGTTGCCGCGCTCGTCGGGATTGTTTTCATCCCCGCTTGGCTTCACCCGATGCGCAAGCGCCTGTTTCGTTGGGTCGCGTCGCGGGTGGCGGCATGAATCAATCCGAGCCTATGAACTCGGGGAATCTTGTGCTCTGGGAATCGGCGGCTCCCGGACCCATCGCCGCGCGGATCGCTATTGCCGGCGATTTTCTCCCCGCGGGCAAAATCGAGTTCCCTGCGGGCGGCTGGAGCGTTGCAGCCGCCAAGCTCGCCGATCATTTTCAGGATGTCGCCGCGGCGTTCGTGAATCTCGAATGCGTGTCCGGCGCCGAGGGCCTTCGCGCGCGGCCGCTCTGCGGAATCGGTGACATTGTTTCCGCTCCCTCCGCTTCACTCCACTATTTGAACGCCCTGGGCGCGCAGATTGTTGGGACCGCGAACAATCACAGCTACGACTTCGGCGCCGCTGGCGTTGAGCGAACTCGCCAAGCCCTTACCCAGCGCGGCCTTGTCCCGCTTGGAGCGGGCCACACTCGCCGCAGCGCGCCCGACGTTTTCATCTGGCAAGGACCCGGTGATCTTCGCGTGGGATTTTGGGCCGCGGCCAGGGCTTCCCACGACATTGCGACGCACCGCACCGAGGGCGTCGAGCCCGCCACGATCGGCCGCGCGAGGCAAGCCATCGACGCCATCAGGGCTCGCGGCGCCCGTTTCGCAATTGCCCTGCTCCACGCCGGATGCCAACGGGCAAGTCGTCCCGATCCCGCCGATGCGAAACTCATGGAGCGAATGGCGAGGAGCGGTTTCAACATAGTCGCCGCTTCGCACTCGCACCGCATCAGCGGTTGCAAGCTCGTGCGCGCGCAGCAATGGAGCCCAGCGTTCTGCTTCTACGGTCTCGGCAGCCTCGTATCCGGATACGCAGGTTCGCCGCTCGAGAAAGAAGGACTGATCGTCGTCGCCGGGTTCGATTCGAGCGGCGCTCTCGCACGCCTGGAGGTTCGGCCCATATTCCTGGGCGCAACCGGCTTCGGCGAGGTTCCTTTTCCCGAGCTGAGTCGGACGATTCTCGAGCGCTTCCGGTGCCTCTCGGCAGAAATCGCCCACGGCTCCGCAAAACGCCTGTTCTATCACGAGGTTTCACGGGGTCTCCTAAAACTCTACCTGCGCGACACGCGCGCGGCCTTTCGCCAGTCGGGCGTTCGCGGCCTCGCTCGCAAGGTGAGTCGCGTGCGAGCCCGGCATGTTTGGCGCGCCGCTTATCGGCTAATTGGATGAAAGCGACCGGCCAGATCGCGGGCGTGGTCGCGTTCATCGTCGCTGTGCTGCTCGTGCCGGTGGTCGGAAAGCTATGCCACCGCTGGAGCCTGTTCGACTGGCCTGGTCCCCTTAGGATTCATTCGCGACCGATCCCACGCCTCGGTGGCGTCGCCGTCGCCGCCGCGATCGCCTGTGGGGTGCTCGTCACAGCCCGGCGATTCGGGTCGTCCACTTCCGTATCGTCCTTTCTGGCGCCTTTCGCGCTTATATGGGTGGTCGGACTCGTCGACGATCTGTGGCGGCTTTCGCCGGTCTCGCGGATCGCGGCGCACCTCGCCGCTGGGGTTCTGCTTTGGCACGCAGGCTGGCAACTGCCCGGGCTCGGAAGGGGAATGCTCGGCCTGATTTTGGTGTGCCTGTTTGTCATAATTTTTGTAAACGCACTTAACTTCTTGGATGGCGCGGACGGCCTCGCGACCGGCGTGGCGGGAATTATCGCCACGGCGTACATCGTGCTCCCGGGAGCAACGAACGACGCCCTGGCGTCTGCGGTAGCATGGAGCCTCGCGGGTACGTGTGCCGCGTTCTTGCTTTTTAATTTCCCGCTCGCGCGGATTTTTCTGGGCGATTCCGGGAGCACGGCGCTCGGCTTCGCGATCGCATTTCTCGGCCTGGACTTCTACCGCTCGCGGCCCGCGGGCGACGCATCGATGTTCCTCCCGCTCATGCTCGCAGGTCTCCCGTTGCTCGACGCTGCCCTGACCGTTATCCGTCGCCTGCGAAGCCCTCTTTCCCTCATCCATGGAGACCGCAGGCATTTCTACGACCTCCTCTTGGCGCGAGGCTGGTCGGCGCGCCGAGTCGCGCTGACGTGTTATCTGATCACGGCCGGACTGGGCGCGATTGGATGGATCGGCGAACGAAAGGGCCCGAACGAATTTCTCGCGGTTGCCGTGTTGAGCGTCGGGGGATTGCTGGCCGCAGCGCTTCGGCTCGGCGCTCTGCGACAGGACCCCGCGGAACGACCGTCACAAAAGGAACGCATGAACTGTCAAAAAGGGGTCGTCGGGATTCCGGATTAGTGCTGTCCCGCCTAACTCGGCCCAAGAGCTTTCAACCTGGATTGCCGAGACTGACTCCAACAAGTTGGAACGGCGCTAACTGCCGCCGGTGAGGAGTGTACGTGTTCCGCGGCGGCTGCGTTCTTGCGAGGTTGTTTGCTTCTGCGTGTTGCCCAGCTCAACGAGCAGCTTGCGCAGCTTGGCGCGCTCGTCGAGATCCATATCGACCACCTCGAACGCTCGCGCCTGGGTGTTCGCGTCACGCACGATCGTCTGGGCCTTCACGCCCTTCTGACCCGCGGTTAGCCGCAGATCGACCACGCTGCCCGGATGCAGGCTCTGTTCGCAGACGGCCACGCCGCCGCTGAGCGCCATCTCCGGAATTTCGACGCGGCAGTTTTCCCTGAGATTGGTCGTCGTGGCGGAGACCGGGTGATCGAGCCGCAGGCGCGGGTAGCGCCGCTGGCGAATGGCCGAGGAAGTCGGATCGCTGTCGAGAATTTCGATGGAGAGATCCGCGAGGTTCAGCCCACTTTTCGGTATGAAATGGCGCGCCCAATCGGCGTCGATCTTTTCGAGGGCTTGCGCCGCCACCAACCTCAGCTCCGACGGATGAGCCCAGCGCCACGCCTTTCTGGCCTCCGCGACCTTGCGCAGGATCGCTTCGGAACCGGAGGTGCGAAGCCGGCCGAGCGCTTCGATGGCCTTCAGGCGCAGATACTCGGTCGAACCCTTGGGCACGTCTCCCTCGGCGATACGCAGCAGCATCATGTCCGCCGCCGTTCTCTCCGCTCATCCCGATTTCATCGATCGCCAGCGGGCGGATCAGCACATCGAGAGTGTCAAAGAGTTGGAGTAACAGCTGGCCGCGATCCGTGGCGCCGCTGGCGGCGATCTGCCGCACCACGCGGTCATGCGCCGTCCTCTTCCAATCTTTCATGCGCTCGGGCAGCACCCGCTCGACGATCTGGCGGTCCATCCGCACGAGGATCCCGACCGTGTCGATTGCCTCGCTGGTCTCGCCCTGGCGAAGCTGGGCGCGCAGGTGATCCAGGCCTTCGGTCCCGAGCGTCTCCATCATCGATACCAGTAGCTCGCAATCCTCGCGGAATCCGGCACGCCCGAATCGCGCGGCGATTTGTTCCGCTGCGTGTTCTGGCAACCGCCGCAGCACGTCCCGGAGGCCCGACGGAACGGCCCCGGCTCGCAGCGATTCGTCAATGAATTCCGGGAGGTGGTTCTCGACGGCGATCCGGGGGCGCAGGCTCTTCCCGGCTCCCGGCCGCTCCGTCTCCACGAAGTTCAACATCTCGACTGACCGTTGTATCGCGGGATAGCATCTATGGTTCTGCGCTTCCTGCGAAAGGCGGACGAATGCAGCGCCGACGACGCTTTGCAATCCTGAATCGCGCTCTTCCGTAAGCTGGATGCCGACCTCGCGGATCGTGTCGACAAACAATTTCTCGTCGCTCTTTGCGTACATCGCCGCGAGCTCCGCGAGACCCATCGCCGCCTGGCGGCGCGCTTCGGGAGACTGGTTCCGAATGCAGGCCGCATAGTTGCGCAGCGTGGTCTCGACGGCTGACGTCTCTCCGCGAGAAACCAAGTCGTCCAGATACTCGCGCACCCTCGCGGGCGGCACGCACCAGATGTCCGCGGACTCGATGACTGCCTTCTTCTTCTCCTCCGGTACCAGCGCCCAGAATTCTTGCGCGAGCACGTCGACGTGCGACCCCACGTCGATTCCCGCCCGTTTCATTCGCTCTTCGTATACGCCGAGAACCTTGCGCATGCCGTCGAGCTCCGTGTTCATCTCGTCCAGCAACTGTCGGACGGCATCCACCTTCACGTCACCGCGTTCGTACCGCTCCAGCGCGAATCGAACGGCGATATTCTCGGCCAATTTCAACAGCGTCGGTTTGTCCGACGACTCGTCAGGCGCCTGTGCAGCAAGGGCGGACAGCGCTTGGCTGACGGTAAAGCGCGCCCGGCGCGGCAGCGACGACAGCCGGGACTGGAACGACGCCGGATCGAGCTTGTCCTTTGACGCCTCGCTTGTCCGGGCAATCTGAGCCAGCACTTGCAGGATCCCCTGCAACTCGTCCTCATTCAGAGTCATTAGGCCCGTTTCGACCGCCATCGTGCCCCCGCGGGCAGAGCGATTGCCGCGGATCCCAAAGGATGCGTTGGCCCAACGCGCGGACTCGCCCCTCGCGGGTGCGAACGGGTTCGAGCTTCCGCCCGGCTCGCTCCCACCGGTGCCAGAGCCAGCGGATTCCGATCCTGCTTCCCCGGTTCCCGCGCCTCCACCGGTTCCCGCGCTTCCACCGTTCCCCTCTTCCGCCTTTTTCCGCGTTCGTGCCTTCCGCCGCGACGATCAGCTTCAGCAGCTTTTCGGGGTCGTTCAAGAGGTCATTCGGTCTGTTCGGAGTTCATTCCCAGAGTGCGGGCCGCAAGCTGCGCAGCCACGGTCGACTTGGCGACCGCCGAGTCCGCCGGCACAAAGCAGACCTCGTTGACATGAATATGCGGATCGCCTTCCAGCGCCGTCTTCAGTTGCTCCACAAGCTGCGTGGGCTTCGAACTGGTACCGGTCGGAAAACCTCGTACGAAACGCGCCAGGCTGGCCTGCGTTATGTGGGGGGAGAAGTGAATGCTCGCGATGCCCGCCGCCGAAAGCATCCGCGCGAAGCTTTTCTCCGCGGCGGCGGACTCGAGAGGAGTGCCGTCGAGCAGCAACTGGTCGCCTGAGGCGGCGAGCAGCAAACCGGCTTCGTCATCGGAGCCAAGTGCGGCGCGCAACTCGCTCCACGCCGTCTCGTATTGCTTGGCGGTCCGCGGATGGCCGAAGTCGTACATCCTCGCGAACTTGAGCAGAATGTTCAAGCTGCGGACGAAGGCGCGGGCCGCTGCGGGCCGGAGATTGTTGATCGTCTGTGCCATGGTCTCGCGGGCGTGCTGCTTGCCCTACGAGAAATATGAGGTTTGGCCCGGCAATGGGCAATGGTACGCGTGTCCTGTCTGGTACTGACCAATGGTCCTACTCGGGCGGGCGGGAGATGACCGTTCCGTTAACCCTCTGAAGGAGAGCTCTTTTTAAGCCAGGCTTCGAGTTCCGTGACATCCCCCAGGATCGCCTTGGCTCCCAATTTGGCGAGCGTTTCTCTACGAGTCCGGCGCGCCTTGCCGTCCTGAGGCAAAATGCCGATAAACGAAATCCGCGCGGCCCGGGCTGCGAGCGCGTCGTCAATGTTGTCGCCCACATATAAAGCCCCGGACGGTTTGCGTCCGTCCAGTATCTTCAACAGACCCTCCGGGTGCGGCTTTGGCTGTTTCACATCTTCTACGGTAACGATGCGCCGGAAGAACTCGCGAACGCGGAGGCGATCGAGCGTATAGTCCGTTTCCTTCCGAACGCGCCCCGTAAAAAGCGCGAGCTCCGCCCGGCCGGCCAGGCGCCGCAGGCTCGCCCGCGGAAGCAGCCACTTCTCTCGCGAGACGTTCCCCGTGCCGCCCTCTCCCCAGTAGATTTCCACGAATTTCCTCTTCACCTCTTCATACGGGATCTTTCCGCCGAGAGAATGAACCAACGCAGTCGAGAGCTTCCAATCATCGTTGAAACCCGATTGGTTCTTCCAACGGCCGTGTTCGGCGCGTGTCACGCGCTTGCCCGTGAAGAATTTCACCGTCTCGATCACGGTCCGATCGAATGACTCGCGCACGTCCACGAGGACGCCGTCCACGTCGAAGATGATTACGTCGAGCTGAGATTTCATTCGAGGAATGGCAATCGTTCAGGAATGAGGTTCGTCCGCGTCTTCCGAAGTTCCCGGTATCTCGCCCGATTCTATTTCCGCTGCGGTCTCCGGCGCTTCGGGCACGTCGAGCGCATCCGACGACCAGACTTCGCCGGGCGCGGCAGCCCGCTCGGCGACTGCTGCCGGCACTGACGTCACCGCAGGAGCCTGAGCCGTCGACGATTGGCCGGCGGCCGCCGTTGCAGCGATGGGCTCTGCGGTCGCGGCCGCCTGAAGAACCTCCAGCCGTTTCGCCAGAACATCCGCGAGCAGATCGATAACGATCTTCGCGCCGCTTCCGTCGGAATCCTTCGCGGGATTGTAGGCGGCAACCTCGATCGCCGCGAGATGGTTCTGTTTCGCGAAGACCTCGAAGGCGTCGCGCACTTCCGGAAGGCCCAGGCCACCCGCGCCCGGATAGTTCGTTGCCTGAAAGTCCGCGATCACATCGACATCGAAGTGCAGGACGCATTCGTAGCCGCTGCCGTAAATGCGTTCGACAGCCGCCTGCGCGGCCTTCGCCGGGCCCATGCGCCTGACATCGTCTGCGAGGTAGCGACGCAGTGGTGAATGTCGCAGCACTTCTTCCTCCGCCGGATCGAGGCGGTCCACGCCGAAAAGGGCGATGTCCGGCTCCCGGACCAGCGGCGGTTCACCCCAGAACCGCACCAGCTCGGCGGCGCCGCGTCCCGTCACGTGCGAGATCACCATCCCGTCGAGGCTGCCCGACTGCGTGGTCGCAGGCGTATGCAAATCGGCATCGCGATCCATGTAAACCAGGCTGACGTGGCGGAAATACCGGCGGAGCCCCGCGATTGTCGCAAGCACCGCCGAACAGTCGCCGGTCAAAATCAGCGGAAGCGCTCCGGACTTGACGGCCTGCTCGACACGCGGCTTCAGGGCCTCGAGCGAAGCCAAAACAGCGGGGAGATTTCGGGCGCGCGGGCTTTCGTCGTCTGGTTGATAAACTCGGGGAGGATCATCGCCGAGATCGGTGACTTCGTAACCAATCGATCGCAGCCGCTCGACCAAGCCCGCCGCGCGCAACGCAGCGGGCGCGCCTTCGTGGCCCGCAGACATCGCGGCCGCACTCGTGGGCGAGCCCAACAGGGCAATCTTGTTCGGCTGGCGGACGATTTTGACCGCCACTCACACGCTCCTTGCCGTTTGGTTGTTGGCTGCTCGCCTAAGACGGATCAGTTCGCGGCCCGACCACCTTGCCGTGCAGCCAGCTCCGGCGGAAGGGTGAAGCGCACATCCTCGCGAATCAAGTCCAGGTCTCGATGGTTCGTAAACCCAAATGACGACAGCCGCTGGCTCACCTGTTCGACGAGAATCTCGGGAGCCGAGGCGCCGGCCGTCAGCCCGAGGCTGTCCACGCCCTCCAGCCAGCCGGCGTCGATGTCGTTGGCATCCTCGATCAACCGCGCTGCCACACCCGCGCGCTGCGCGACTTCCACCAGCCGGTTCGAATTCGAGCTGTTCGCCGATCCGACCACCAAAATCAACTGCACCTCGCGCGTCAGCGCCTCGACCGCTTCCTGCCGGTTCTGCGTTGCGTAGCAAATGTCATCGGATGCCGGACCCGCAATCGTCGGAAAGCGTTGCCGCAGCCGCGCCACGATCTCCTGCGTGTCGTAAAGCGAAAGCGTCGTCTGCGTCAGGAAAGCCAGCCGCGTCGGGTCGGGCACCTCCAGCTTGTCGACTTCCTCGACGTTGCCGACCACCACGGTCCGATCCGGCGCTTCGCCCGATGTCCCGACAATTTCCTGGTGATCGCGGTGGCCGATAAGGATCAGCGTCCGGCCCTCGCGCGCGAACTTCAGAGCCTCCAGGTGGACCTTCGTCACGAGCGGACACGTGGCGTCGATCACTCGCAGTTGGCGTTCCTTCGCCTCGCTGCGAACTCGCGGCGGCACGCCGTGGGCGCTGAAGACCAGCACCGCTCCGACCGGCACCTCTTCGATCGTTTCGACGAAAATGGCGCCGCGCCGTCGCAACTGATCCACCACGTAACGGTTGTGCACGATTTCGTGGTGCACGTAAACCGGCCGCCCGTAGGCTTCGAGCGCCAGTTCCACGATATCCACTGCACGGACGACGCCCGCGCAGAACCCTCGAGGCCGCACCCTCACGAGCGTCTTAGCCCCGTTCTTCACGCCCTGGATGTTCGTCAGTGTCAATGTCTTCTCCACCATCCAGCAGTATCTTACCTGAACCGGCTGGTTCCCCGCTACCCTGTTCGCGGCGGTGCTGGCGAATTGCCAACCGTCGGGTCGATTTATTGTGAACAACGAAGGCCGCCTTTGGTGTATCTTACCAGTCGGGTGCGTCCTCCGCGCCCACACCGCTGCGCCAGCGGCAACCCCCACGTATGGGGGCGTCTGGAGGCAGCGCTCGGGAATCTCCTGCAGCGCTGACCCGGCCTTCACCCAATGCGAGAGCTCGAATAGGTTCTTTCGCCGAGGGTCTATTTCGTTTAGGAGGATCCATGAAATCGGTTATGACGATTTGCGCCGTGGTCTTGGCTGCGCTTTCCCTGACCCCGGCGGTTCACGCCCAGTCAACTGAGATGGTTCCGGGCACGCAAGTGCGGCTTACTTTGATCAACGGTCTGAGCACACACGTCGCTCGCGATGGCGACCCTTTCACGGCGATTGTGGCGGAGCCGGTTTTTTCCGGCAGCCAGCTCATCCTGCCCGCGGGAGCAAAGGTTCATGGGACGGTTTCGGCCGTTGACCACCCGAAGATGTTCTCGATGTTTCGCGGCGGCGCGTCCATGAGTCTGATATTCAACTCGATCGAGGTCGAGAGCCGCATTTTCCCCGCCAAAATGAGCATCCTCTCGCTCTACAGCGGTGGAACGGACACGGGCAAGCAGCGGAAGGACCTCAAGACCGTCGAGGGAGAGGTCGTCCAGCAGAATCAGGGCGTCAAGAGTGATGTCGAAGACGTCGCCATCGGTACAGCGGGTGGTTCCACGGTCGGCCTGATCTTCAGTCACGTGCTGAGAGGCACAGTGATCGGGCTCGTGGGCGGCGGCGCCTACGTCGTGGCCAAGAAGGGCAAGGACGTCGAACTCCCGGCGCAAACCGGCATGCTCGTGCGCATGGATTCGACCCTGTCGCTTCCGGCAACGCTGCTGCACACCGCGTCGTACGAGTCTACCGGCAACTGAGAGCGCCCGTCGGGGCTGCTGGAGCGGCGGCGCCTCAGCTCGCCGGTTGAGCGTTGCCCTTGACGGCGCTGGACTGCTTGCCCGTGCGCTTCAGAAACCGGTACAGGCTCGTCCGGCCGATTCCCAGCACGTGCGCGGCGCGCACGCGATTTCCATTGCACGTTTCGAGCACACGCTCGATGTGAACCCGGCGCACCTCTTCGAGCGGCAGTGGGCGCCAGCTTTCGCCAGAAGCCGTCCCGCGGCGCCGGGGTTTCTGTAGCTGCTCCGGCAGGTCGCCGATATCGATGAAGTCCGCGTTGGCGGTGATGGCGGAGCTCGAGATCGCGTTCTCGAGCTCCCGGACGTTGCCGGGCCAATCGTGCTGCAGGAGCGCGATCCGCGCGCGACGCGTCAGCCCTTGCAACGGCTTCCCGTACGTCTGGCTGTACTTCTTCACGAAATGCTGGATGAGAATCGGAATGTCCTCGGGTCGTTCGGTGAGCCCCGGCACGCGTATCTCGATGCTGCTCAGGCGATAGAAGAGATCCTCACGAAAACGCCCCGCAAGCACTTCGGCGCGCAGATCGCGGTTCGTTGCCGCGATCAGCCGCACGTCGACCTTCTTCACCTCCGGCGAGCCGACCCGTTGGATTTCGCGGTTTTGGATCACCCGCAGCAATTTCGCTTGCATCGTAGGCGACGTTTCGCCGATTTCATCGAGAAAGACCGTGCCGCCGTTCGCGTACTCGAAGAAGCCGGGCCGCGTGTCCGTGGCTCCCGTGAACGAGCCGCGCATGTGGCCGAAGAGTTCGCTTTCGAGCAGCGTGTCCACCAGCGCCGAGCAGTTGCAAACTGCGAACCGCTGCTGCGACACCGGACTCAGTTCATGCAGCGCCCGCGCGACCAGGTCCTTGCCGCAACCCGTCGGGCCCGTAAGCAGCACGTTCGTGTAGTGCCGCGCTACTTTCCTCGCCAGATCGTACACTTCGAGCATCGCCGGGCTTTTCCCCACGATGCCCTGGAATTGCAGGTTGTGGAAAAGCTTCTCTTCGAGGTCGCGGATTTCCGTGCGCTGCCAGAAAACCGCTGCCAGGTCGTCGAGCGCTTTTTCGAGCCGCCCGAAATCGAGCGGCTTGCAGAGATAGTCGTAGGCGCCGCGCTTGATCGCTTCGATCGCGGAGTCAACCGAGTAGTATCCGGTGATCAGAATCACGTACATGCCCGGATCGTATCGCAGCGTTTTTTCAAGGAAGGTGAGTCCGTCCATCTCCGGCATTCTGAAATCCACCAGAATCGCCCGGCAGCTCCCCAGGCGGACTTTCTGTAGCGCTTCCTCAGGACTGGTTGTGCCCACGACCGGGAACCCGGCTGCCGCGAGCCTTTCAGTGGCGAGCCCTACCTGACTGGCGTCGCCATCCAACACGCACACCGGTAGGTTCTTGCGCGCGGTTCCGGCGGCGGCCTTTTCCACAAGCGCCCTCATTGCCCTGGCATGAGGCACGGCATGTGCCAGAGTACACTGCGGCGTTCTCGGTCAGAGGAGATCAGACGGTCAAGCGAAGCTCGGCGCTCCTGAAATGCAAGGCTTCTGAATTGTAGGGGTTAGTTGCCTGGACTGTGATTCGCCGCGAGACGCTGCGGAAACCCTCGGGACCAACGTCATTCTCGGAAGATGGCTCAGCGTTCCGAACTGGAACCTCAATCTCAAACGGGAACTGTGCCCCGCCCTGGCCTTCGCGGCGAACGCCCCCTTCTGGCTCACGTCTCAAGCTACTTTGCTCTCCGAGTCGCTGGACCCCGCCGCTGTCTCCCTGAAGGGAATACGCGCGCGCAGTCGCGCCAATTGCACCAACGTCCGTCCCGCTGCGTCCCTCGTTACACTGGCGGCCTCATAAGGAATTGGGAAGTGGCTGCTCTTCGCGAAGGGTTGCAGCAGACGCACAAACACGACCGAGCCCTCATCCAAGGAAGACCGCAGGATGATTTCCTTCTTCTCGTCGCTGCCCCAGGTCAGTGCCGTCTTCTCGACAAAGAATTTTTCCGACGCATCCCAACCTGAAACTTCCACGCGATACCTGTTGGTGCTCTCCATTTCGTATCCGTGTAGAAAATCCATGATCCGGCCTCCGTCCAAGAGGAGTGCAGGAACGATGCCAAAGCCGATCGGCGGGCGCGGATTCAACGATAAGGACTTGGCGGAGCTTTTGCGCACGATCGCGCGAGCGCGACTGTTTCTTCGGCGACAATTTGTGCGCGTTTGAACCAGCTTCGCGGCGCGGCCCTCGCCTTTCGCCGTGCAAAACGCTGTGCTAGACTCCGCGAAGCGGTTGCGCTGCAAGAGACTTTGCCGTGCACACTGCCGATCGGTGGAACTTCGGGCTCTGTGCAACGATTCCCCGCAAACCCCGCCAGGCCCGGAAGGGAGCAACGGTAGCGGGTCAGCTTCGTGTGCCGCGGAGTACCCGAAGTTCCTCTTATCGCGCGGGAAGCTGGCGATCGACGGGCGGAAGAAAGAATTCTCGAATGAGCTACAAGGTCATCGCGCGAAAATACCGGCCGCAGACGTTCGCGGAAATCGTGGGGCAGCAGCACGTGACGCGCACGCTCGCAAACGCGATCGAATCGAACCGCGTGGCCCACGCGTACATTTTTTCGGGCGTGCGCGGCGTCGGCAAGACGACCGCCGCGCGCATCCTGGCGAAGGCGCTCAATTGCGCCAAGGGTCCCACCGCCGAGCCGGACAACACCTGCGATTCCTGCCGCGAGATTTCCGCCGGCACGTCGCTCGACGTCCTTGAGATCGACGCCGCCTCGAACCGCGGCATCGATCAGATTCGCGAGCTGCGTGAGATGGTGCGCTACGCTCCCGCCTCGAGCCGCTACAAAGTTGTCATTCTCGATGAAGCCCATCAGCTCACGGACGAGGCGTCGAATGCGCTCCTGAAAACTCTCGAGGAGCCGCCCGAACGCGTCGTCTTTATCCTGGCGACGACGCGCTCCGAGGATCTGGTCGAGACCATCAAGTCGCGCGCACAGCTTTTTCAGTTCCGCTCGCTTACCTTCCAGGAGATTGCCGGTGAGATCGCGCGGATTACGAAAGCCGAAAACCTGCGGATCGATCCGGGCGCGGTCGCCGTGCTCGCGCGCGCCGCCGAAGGCAGCATGCGCGACGGCCTCTCGCTGCTCGAACAAGCCATCGCCTACGCCGGTGATTCGATCGAAGACGCGCAAGTGCGCGAGCTTCTCGGCGTCGTGGCCGAAAGCGTGCTCGACGATCTCGTCGAAGCGATTGCCGCCCAATCCGCCGAGCGCGCTCTGGGCCTCGTCCATCGGTTGATCGCTGACGGCCAAAATTTGCAGCACTTCTGCCGCGAAGCGATCCGCCACGTCCGCAACCTGCTGGTCGTGCGCGTGTGCGGCGCGGATTCGGATCTGGTCGCCGCGCCTGCGGATGAGCGCCCGCGCCTGGCCGAGCAAGCCGCTCGCTTCGGCGAAGAGGATCTCACGCGCTTCTTCAACATCCTGCTGGCCACCGATGACGATCTGCGGCGCAAGCCCGACCCGCGCCTGCATCTCGAGCTCGGTCTGCTGCGGCTGATCAATGCGCAAAGGCTCGCGCCGCTCGAGGAAGCTCTCGCGGAACTGCAAGGCGAGGCTCGCGCGAAGACTATCCGACCGATTCCCGGGGCCGCTCCGCGTCCGACCCCTCCGGCACAAACGGTCTCGGCTTCGTCCCTGGGCGCCGCGGCGTCCGCGGGCGCGGCGGCGGTTCGCATGGCGCCGTCCGCGGAACCAACGCCGCCGGCGACGCCGACTGCGCGCGCCGCTTCGCCTGTTCCTGCGTCGCCGCCACGAATCGTTGCCCGCGCCGCCGAAGAGTTGACGAGCGGTCTCGCCTCAGCGCAAGTCGATGCGATCAAAGCCGCGTTGCAGGGACAAAAATTCTTGTGGTCCATGGTCGAGCACGCCACGCGCTGGGAGATCGAAGGCGGCGAGTTGCGGCTTTTCTTTCCGACCGAGAGCCGCGCGCTCGCCGAAATGTTGCAGGCGCGCGACCCGATGGAGCGATTGCGCACAGTCTTACACCAAGTCGTGGGCCAGCCGTTGCGTGTCTGTGTTAAACTGGATTCGGTTCGGGCGATGTCGGGCCGCGGCTCTGAACTTCGCGCGCGGTTCGAGGAAGATCCCATCGTTCGAGCGATGCTCGAAAAGTTCGGCGGACAGATTTCGAAGGTCAAGCGCCCGGGCGAGGAATAGAGCATGGAAGTCAAAGCGCTGCAGCAAATGCTCTCGCAGTTCCGGCAGGTGCAGGAGAAGCTCGAGAAACAGATTGACGGGCTCTCCGTTGAGGCATCGGCCGGAGGCGGGATGGTCTCCGTGAAGATGAACGGTCAGAAGCAACTGACCGAGGTGCGCATCGAGCACGACGTCTTCAAGAGCAAGGATCAGGAGATGCTGCAGGAATTGATTCTCGCCGCCGTCAACGAAGCCACGCGCCGCGTCGACGAAGAATTGTCCAAACAAATGAAGGACCTCGCCGGCGGCGTCCCCGGAATCATGGGCCTGAAAATCCCCGGCCTGTTCTAAATTTTCCTCTCCCAAGTTTGGCTCGAAAGAAAAAAGGCGGCCCTTTCGGAGCCGCCTCTCTTCCACTTTCATTTTTCAATCGCCGTGAGCCTATCGCGGCGGCGGCCCCATCGAGAAGCCGGGTTGATGGTGGAACAATCCGATCAGCACCGTGCCGGTGAGGACATGACCGTCCGCCGCCTTCAGGATGTCGTCGCGGCTGGCGCCGGCGGGCAGGTCCAACTTCGAATCGAGCGCAAGCAGCTCGAATGTGTAGTGGTGCACCGGTCCTGGGGGCGCGCACGGGCCAAAAAACGACGGCTGGCCCGCGATGTTCTTGCCCTGGGTTCCCACGGTGGCCGGAGCGTCCGCTTTCACGCCCTCGGGAAGTCCGGTCGAATCTCCCGGAATGTTGAAGATGATCCAGTGCGTGATGTCGTCGAGCGTTTTCCGGGCGTGCGCGTCCGGATCGTGCAACAGCAGAACGAAGCTCTGCGTACCGGCCGGCGGATTCATCCACGCGAGCGGCGGCGAAGTCATGTTGGCCGGTTGCGTCATCGCTTTTCCGTCCGGTGAACACGTGTATTTGTCCGGAATCATACTGCCGTCGGCGAATGCCGTACTGGTGAGCTGCAGCGGGGGTCCCATCATCGGACGTCCCCCACCACCACCGCCGCCCGGGGGCGGTCCTTGCTGCGCGGCCGCAGGAATCACGCCGACCGCGAGCAACAATGCCGAAGCGATCATCAATCGTTTACTTGTAATTCGCATTCCGTCTTTCCTCCCATGTCCCTTGCGGGATGTTCCCAAACCCTGTCCGAAGACTTGGCCCGAAGGCGGCTGATTGTAACTTGCGTCGAGTAGTAGATGCAACGAAGCGCTGCTACCTCGGACGGCGCGCCGCGCTGTTTCGTTTCGTGTCGGCTGCGTTTCACGTCTGGCGGAGACAGACGCAACTCTGCAATAATCGGAACGGAGATCACACCGACATGCCCGACTTTGCGCCGTCGGTCACACGACTGATCGATGAACTGAAGCGTCTGCCCGGCATCGGGCAGAAGACGGCGCAGCGGCTCGCCTTCTACCTGCTGCGCGTGGACCGCGGGCAGGCGCTCGCGCTTTCCGACGCGATCCGCGAGGCGAAGGAAAAAGTGCGCGAATGCTCGGTCTGCAACAACATCACGGACGCCGATCCGTGCCTCTTCTGCACGAGCGCGACTCGCAACCGCTCGCAGATCTGCGTGGTCGAAGAGGCCACGAACATTCAGGCCGTCGAAAAGACGCGGCAGTTCAACGGCCTTTACCACGTTCTCGGCGGCGCGCTTTCGCCGCTGCAAGGCATCGGCCCCGATCAACTGAAAATCAAAAGCCTGATCGAGCGGCTGAAGGGCGGCACCGTCGAGGAAATCATCATCGCGACGAATCCCACGGCCGAAGGCGAAGCGAGCGCCGTCTATCTTTCGAGGCTCATCAAGCCGCTCGGCGTCCGCGTGACGCGCATCGCCATGGGCATTCCCGTCGGCTCGGACCTCGAATACGCCGACGAGGTCACGATGATGAAGGCCATGGAAGGCCGCCGCGAGTTGTAGTTCCCCTCCCCGGTCCCGCGCAACATTGACCCTCGGTTCCACTTGCGGGTAAGAGGCACACCGATCGTTTGCTTTCAACAGGTTGCGCACGTTTCTACTCGAAAGACAGTTGCGGGTAGAAGGCACAGTGGCGAGTGATGAGTGGCCAGTGGCGAGCGGTGAAGCGTCGGAGAGAGTCCCTCGCTCCCGATGGTCGTTCGGGATTGCGATCCTCGTCGGATCGCAAATTTGCGATTAGAAATGGTTGCCGTCGTTTGTTTGCAATGAGTTGGGCGTGATTCTAATAATTGGATTTTGCGATTAGAAAATGGAATGTGTGCGCGCACAGCGCTTCTGCCCTGACAATCCGATCAGGATTGCCGCCCCAGTGAGGCCGTTCTCGGCTGACGAGGGGTTGCCCTCGTGAGAGCCGCCAAGCGCGGAACTTCCGAGGCCGCTTGTGGTGGGCCTTGGTTGCTCCCTGTTTCCGTCAATCTGTGTTCGACAATCATCGCAATTCCAACCTAGCACGAACGAGAAATTTTCCAATTGCCCTGAAGTACAGCTCTTGGTGACAGAGGGGGCAGTTTCGGGACAGGTCACTTTTACCTGTTCGCAGAGCGGAGAGACGCTTCTTGCGGTGAAAACTTGCTGCGGGTAAGGCTGCGCACCCTTCGCCACTTGGCTCAGTGCAAGTCGGTACACGCCTCGCGCCGTCTGTTTCCGGCAGGGTTGAAACCCTGCCCTGACTAAGATTTCCCCTGCGCTCCTTCGTTACCGAGCAGCCCAAGGATCGCTGCGGCGGGCTCCGCGCCTACGCCTTTTTCTCGCCTGTCCTAAATGCCTCTGGCAGCACGTAGTGAGCACCAGCATCTCTCTCAACTGTGGTGTTGTGAACGTGAAGGAGTAATTGTTTGGAGACTAGTTGCTGGAGCAGTTTCTTGGCCGCGTGCCATTTTCCACAAGTGCCGTGCCCCTACGAAAAACATCTCGGTCGCCGCCGCGCGCAGGAACGGGCACCGGCCGCATATTTCAAAAGTGTGCAAAATGGGACGGTATGGCTTCTGCCTCGATATCATCATGCTTCCATGCCGCATACGGAAGCTGAGAAAGAGCCCGGCAACACGGCACGTGCCAGCGCCGGAGATATTGCGCGAATTCCAGAACGGCCAAGTGTCACCATGCCCGGAACCGTCGACAAAATCATCCCATCTCCGCGTCCGGGCCAGCCGGAAAAGGCACAGATTGCTGTCGAAGGAGCCGACCCCGGGTATCGAGATCTCCGTATCGAAAATGCGTTAGCTGACGAAAATGGCGATGATGTGAGGCTCAAAAGGGGCGCTCACGTTGAGGTTACCGTCACCGCCGAACCAGAGACTTCAACCGCCGCAATTAGCGAAGGCAGAAACCTGGCGGCTGAGACTCCGAGTTACTCAGCCATGAGCCGCGCCGAGCGAAGCCTCCACTTCAAGCTCGACGGTTTTCGCTTGGTCTCCCACGCGAATCCAGGGGACAAGTCAGATTAGCATCTGAACCCACTCTATCCCGGTAAAGCAGGGACAGAGCATGAGAATCCTCGTCGGATCGTGACCAGCTTCGCGTGTAACCGATGCTTGTGGTCGTGTACCAAGGAGCGGTCACGATCTTATTGAAGGTCTCCTGAATCCGGAGGGAATGTGTGCGACAGGTTGAAGTGAGCACCGCGCCTGAAGAAGAAAGGCCGGCCTGAAAGGCCGCCGCTACGAAATACCCATCCTTTGCCGCACGATCCTTCGGCTGCGCACTCAGGGCGAGCTACGGCGGGCGGGTTTGAAACCCGCCCCTACGAACCGAGATTTGCCGCCCCGCTGAACCGTCCGGAGCGCAAAATGCGCGCTATGCAAGCAAGCTCCTGCAGTCCTTCAAACAACGGTCCGTAATCCCAATTGCGAATGTGTGCGTAACGGAACAGATATCCATAATCGAGGCGACTAGTATGTCCCGTAGTGGGAACGATAGCTGTTCCGCCAATCAGTGCACCCGCCCTAGCGTAACGGCCTTGGCTTCAAACCCACGTTGACATTCGAGGGACAAGCATCATGCAGCGTCAACTCATTTTGGTCATTCTGGTGGCCGGACTACTTCTAAGCAGCTGCGTGCCCGCCGGGGCGCAGACACTCGCGACACAGGTTCTTCTGGCGCAGGCCAGTCCTGCACCAACAACAACGATGTTGGTTTCGGCGCTACCAACACCCTTTCTGCCAAACGCCCCCATGGCGAGCGAGCGGCCAAGAAAACCGGTTGCGCCGCCCACGGTCTTTTTCGTTCCAGCATACGAGCGCGATCGCAGTCCGGAGAACCGGCCGCTAATACAGACGATCAGGAACCCTTTCCTAACGGAGTCGCGCCTGGTGGTCGCTCAATTCTGGAGAGGACATTTGCAACTGAACGGCGTCCAGGGCACGCTTCACATGCAAAACCCACACTTCGGTCCGCCAGGCTCTAATCCGCCTCGGAGTCACGACCAAGCGGGATTGGCGAATACGTTCAACCTCGACGGAGTCAGCATGGTGTTTCGCTTTGGACGGGACACGGAAACAGAACGCGGTCTGCCGATACGGCGGTGTCTCGCGTGGATTCGAGGGGACAGTCGCGGGTGCTCCCTGTAAATCTCCGCGGGACGCGGCCGCGAAACGCGCGCGGCTTGCGCGCGCCATCGCTCGTTGATACCCTCCCCGCAGTTTGTCCGTGAGGACGAACGGGCAAGGGAGGGTTATCCACATGAAGGTGCAACTTCTGCTGGCTGTGTCCGCGGTTTTGCTTTTCGTCGTGGTGGGAGCCGCGATGGCGGCGGGAAGCAAGAAAGACCTCGCGTCCGAAGTCGAAAGCCTGAAGGCGCAGGTCGCTCAACTCGCGAAGCAGGCGCAGAGCGCGCAGGACTACATCGCCATCAGCAATCTCGAAACCGCCTACGGGTATTACGTCGACAAGGCCCAGTGGGACCAGGTCGCGGACCTCTTTGCCAAGGACAGCACGCTGGAAATCGGGCTTCGCGGCGTGTGGGTGGGGCAAGACCGCGTGCGCGCGTATATGCACAAGCTGCCCGATCTCAAGTATGGGACTGTTTTCAATCACATGCAGCTGCAGCCGAAAATCGACGTCGCTCCCGACGGCCTGACCGCCAAGGGACGCTGGCGCGCGATCATCCAGGTTGGCGCGCTCAAGACCAGGGCCCAGTGGGGAGAGGCGACCTACGAAAACGACTACGTGAAGGAAGACGGCGTGTGGAAAATCAAGAAGCTGCACGCCTATTTCACGTACTACGTGGATTATTACAAAGGTTGGGACCAGGGCGGCGATCCGGCGCCCGGGCCGATTCCGGGTTTCCCTCCGGACCTGCCTCCGACCGAAACGTACGGGCTGTATCCGGACGTCTACATTCCGCCGTACCACTACAAGAATCCCGTGACAGGGAAATGACGATCAGCCCAAAAGAGAGATCCCTCGCTCACGTTGTTCGCTCGGGATGACAATCCTCGATCGGATTGTCACTTCTTGTTCGCGGGATCTTTGAAATCAGGGCCGAAGGAGGGATTTTCGCGCGTGCCGGTGATTTTGATCGGCACTTCGGTGCCGCCGTGCTTGCCCGCGAAGAAGCCGTTGAACGGCTTCAGCATCACGGATTTCCAGCCGGTCATCGTCTGCGAGAGCTTTGCCTGCAGGCGCAACTTGCCGCGAAAATCCATCTGTCCGCTGTCGATATTGTAGGTGCCGGCGAGCGCGATCGACGCTCCTTCGACGGCGAACGTCAGGTTCGAGAAGTAGACTGCCGCGTCGGCCATCTTGAAGTTGCCATTCAAGTCCGACACGGAATCGAAGATGTCCAAATCCGAGGGCTTTCCCTGTCCCTTGCGGCTGAGCGTGTCGACTTTCCCTTGCACGGTGGAGCTCGTGAAGTGAACTCTACCCAGTCCGAATTGGCCGTTAAGCTGTAGGCGGTCGATCATATCCTCGTCCGTCTCCGGAATCAGAATCGTGGTCTTCAATCGGGCCGATCCGGTCATGATGGGCTTTTCCGTGCTGACGGCGAGCGCGAGCAAGTCCTCGACGCGCGAGTCGTTCGAGACGGCATCGAGCGCGATCGTGCGGCCCTTGATCAGAGGATGCTCGTCGATCACTTGGCCGTGCGCCACGAGCGTGGTGTGCAGGAATTTCGCCGTGACGTTCGTGCAGGATCGTGTTGCCGTTGGTGCCGTCGACGATGGCGGTGAAATCGGTGTGGAGAGCCATCGGGTGCGCGCTCGTCCGCAGGGCGAAATCCGGGATGTCGGTTACTCCTTCGACGCTGAGGTAATCGAGCGGCCCGCTAAATTTGCCCGTCGAGGAAAGCGTGCCGCGCAGCCCTTTCAGCGTGGCCATATCGGCGTTCGAGAAAGTGTACTTCGCGCTGACGGGCGTCTCGCTGGGCTGATCCGCTTGCCATGGACCAAACTCACCGTCGCAATCGATATCGCCGCGCGGCTTGGGAATCGTAAGCAGCGCGTGGAAGGCAGCGGGCCGGTCGAAACTGAAATCGTGCATCACGAGATGGTGGATCGGGTATTCGTTAGGCGGCTTGCCCGCGTCGGAGGGACGGCGCAGGGTGACGAGCAAGGCATCGTCCGCGCGAATCTCGCGGATGAGAACCGGGTATTTCTTGGCAAGATCCTGGTCGGTTCCGTGAACGAGCGGAGGGCCTCCGAGGTTTCGCGGCGGCGTGTGGATCTGCAAGCCGTCCAATTGCACGAGTTCTATTTCCGGCCGATGCCTCAGCAAGCTCGCCAGACTCGTGTAGAAGGAAACGTTGCGAACCTCGATCAGCGGCGGTATGTCCGTGCGCCCTTGATGGCGCAACACCAGTCCCTGAACCGAAACGCGAACCCGCGGATAGAAAGTCACTTGGAAATCGTCGAAGTGGACGCTGCTCTTGAAACGGGCCTGGAGGTAATCCTGCGTTTGCTGGCGGGCCTCGGCGCGCAGCTTCGGCGCCATCACGTGCAAAGCGATCAGGAACGCGAGAAGAAGGACAACCAGGGCGATCCCGGCCGCGACAATCCACTTTCGCATCATGCCTCGGGGGCCGCCGGCGCGAATGCATCACGAACACAAAGCAGGCGGGCATTTGCACTCTAACGCAGATGCGCGCACCCGACCATCGGTAACAACCTGTACCGGACGTAGCGAGAGGGCTTGAGGCGGTACGTTCGGAACCGAGGCGCCCGGACGAAGCAGAGACGACGATCCTCGTCATCCCGCAGACCCGTCCGGGACGCAAGAGGCGCGGATCGTCCGTAACCCTTTCGTACAGGCATCACCTGCCCGCTCGACCGAGGCGAAGCCCGGTGCTACCCTTGAAACTTATCCTCTCGGAGGAGTGTGTGGCTGAGTCTGTAACATCGAACGATCCTGGAACGCAGAAGCGGCGCAGCACGCGCATCGTGCAGGCCGTGCCGATCACGGTGACGGGTGTCGACGCGCTCGGGCAGCCGTTCAAAGAGCGCACCACGACCGTGATGATCAACTGCCACGGGTGCAAGTACCAGTCGAAGCACTACGTCCCAAAGAATTCGATGGTCACGCTGGAGATTCCGCGCCCCGAAGCGGACGCCGGGCATCGGACGGTTGTCGGGCGAGTGATCTGGGTACAGCGGCCGAGAGCGGTCCGCGAACTTTTCCAGATTGGCCTGGAGTTCGACGTGGCCGGAAACATTTGGGGGATCGCATTCCCGCCAGAGGATTGGTTCCCGCTGCCGGGAGAAGAGGCGGATAGCGGCAAAGCCCGCACCTGCACCGCCAGCGACTGTTGCCGTCCCCGAGGCGAAGGCCCCCACGGCCGAGCAAGCCGCCGCTTCCCGCGCCGGCAGCACCGGTGGAGAAAGCGGAGACGCCGACCGCGGCACCCGCGACACCTGCGGCGCCTGTAGCGCCCTCCGACGCGGGCAAGATCCACCTCGTGCCAGAACCCACGCCGTCACCCGAAGCGCAGCTCGCAGCCGCGCGACAGATGGCCAAGGTGGTTTCGGAGGTCAAGGAGACGCTCGACAAGTCCATGCGGAAGGAAGCGCAGGCGGCGATCAACGACGAAATGACGATCGTGCGCCAGCAGCTCGACGCGCAGCTTCATGACGCCGTCGAGAAGGCCATCAAGGTCTCGATGGAGCGCGTGACGGAGTCCAGCGCGCGCAAGGTCGTGCAGCAGGCGGCCGACCGCACGGCGGCGATCGTTGAGGAGGCGCGCAAGGCAGGCGAAGCGGCCAGCGGACAATTGGATGCCAAGGTTCGCCAGGCCGTCGAGCAAGCCGTCACTCACGTGGCCGAAAGCGCGGCCCAACAGGCCGCGGCGCAGGCGGCGACGCAGAATCTCAAGCAAACCGTGGAAGACACGGTCGAGCGCGTTCTTTCCGACCGAGAGGCCACATCACCCTCGCTGCAGATTCTCTCCTCCCCGGAAGCTGCGCAGCAGCACCTCGACCAGTGGAAGAAGAATCTCGAAGAAACAGCGCAGAGCGTCCGCAACCAGACGGTCGAGCAATCGCAAGCCGACGCAGCCGCGGCGAAACAACGCTGGAACGAGGAATTCGAGAATACGGTGGCGGCGGCATCGCAGAAACTGGACGCAAGACTGGCCGATGTCTCCCAGGCTGCGCTGGCACGGGCGGCGGAGGAACTCGCCGCGCGCACCATCAGCCTGCGAGCCTCACTCGACGAAACGGCGGCCGAGGCGCAATCGACCGTCGAACAGACCCGGCAGCGTCTCGAGGAGATCGCAGCCACGCGCACGGCCGAAATCGAGCGGCGGGCGGATCAGGTGATCGCGGAACGCACGCAGCATCTCGAGCCGATACTCCAAGGCGCCGCGCAGAAGGTGGTCGACCAGTTCTCAGGCGAACTCCAGCAAAAATTAGCGCCGGGAATCGCAGGCGCGCAGCAGGCTCTTTCCGATCTCGCGGTCGCCGGCCAGCAAACAGCGCAGCTCGAGAACAACATTCGCGAACAAGTTCGCCGCGCCACCCAAGAGGCGGCACAACTTCAGGCCAGCGTCCGGGAACAAGTTCGCCGCGCGTCCGAAGAGACGGCGCAGATCCAGGCCAGCGTCCGCGAACAGGTCCGGCAAGCGTCGGAGCAGGCGGTTGCGGAATCGCTCGAGCAGGCGCGGCAAGCGACGGCGAAATTACCGGCCGAATTCGAGGAGTCGTGCCGGGCAACCCTGTCGAAGGTGGAGGAGGAACTCGACCAGAAAAGCTCCGAGATGCAGCACTCCACCTACGAAGCGCTGCTCAAGGCGTCGGACTGGTATCAGAAGAAGGCCCAGACGACGATGCAGTCCACGCTCGAAAAGGCCGTCGAGCAATCGACAGCGGCTTTGCGCGACCGCGCCGCCGAAATCTCGAGCCTTGTGGCGTCCGAGCTCGATCACTACCGCCGCACCTACGTTGACCACAGCCACGCGCAGATCGAAGAAGCGGCGAAGGAAGTCGTCGAGCGCGAGCGGGACAAGCTCAGCGAAGCCGCCGAGATCACGGGCGCCAGCTTTAGCGACCGGGTGCAGCAGGTGGCCGGCGAATCGCTCCGGCGGTTCGAGGAGGCTTCGCGGGAAGCGCTGGAAAAGACGCGCTCCGACATGGAGTACGACCGCGAAGGCTCGCTCGCGGAGTTTCAGCGGAAGCTCGACGAAGGAATGGTGCACGGCGTCGAGCAGGCGCGGACCCACCTGCAGTCTCAGCTCGGGACGCTGATGGAAGCGTGGGAAGCGAAGCGCCAGGCGCAGCAGACCGAATGGGTGGAGCAGATCAAGAAGTCCTCGGACGATTCGATCGAGGCCTACAAGTCCCGGCTTGAGAACGCCTCCAACTCGTGGCTGCTCGCGTCGGCGACCAACCTCGGACAGAATTCGCAGGCGATCATGGACACGCTGGCCAAGGCGGCCGAGAAGCGCCTGAAGGAGACCTGCGCCGAAGTCCTCGCGGGAATGGGCGACACGTTGAAGGAACGCCTGCTCGGCCTTTCCGCCGGGTTCGCCGCCGAGGATGACGACGAGACGCCCGGCCAAAAGAAATAGTTCCGGCCAAGGCGCCATCGCGCACGACTTCTTTTCCCCGCCGTCCACTGACGCACCCGAATTTCTGATTCAGGCGGCCTTCCCGCTATAATGTTGAGCGTGTCAAACCAGTCGTATCTGAGTGTCTGGTGCGCGGATTTCCCGGAGGAGCTGATCCTCGAGCGCTTCGGTGCGTTTCTGGCGACGGTGCCCTTCTCGGCGCGCCAAGCCAGGGTTCACAGAGCTCACCATCCGCGCGGTGAACGCTTCGGAGATCCCTGTCCTGGAGCAGGACCTGCGCTCGATGCCGCTCGACGCCGCCGGGATCATCGAGATCTCCCAGGAACACCTGCACAGCGACTGCTCCTACGAGGTTCGCTGCCACTGGGACCTTTCCGTCTTCGAGGCGGCTGAAGGCAAATGGAAGGCCGAGCCTCAGGCGCTCGAAATATCGTGCCACGGCGAGGACTACGACGACGGCTTCTGGCGCGAGAACGGTCACTTCGAGGTGAACTTCGGCTTCGAGCATTTCTTTACCGGCCATGCGGGTTTGCTGGGCATCCGCCGCAACGCCCGCCCGGCGCAAAGCGCCGAAGAAGCGCGTTTTCTCGAGGCCATGGCCTGGCCCGAAAATCTCGAGCGGTATCAGGACAAGACGCGAGAG
The DNA here is from genome assembly GCA_963813045.1 of uncultured Acidobacteriota bacterium. GTDB lineage: Bacteria > Acidobacteriota > Terriglobia > Acidiferrales > UBA7541 > Palsa-295. The sequence goes on along the minus strand of CAWEXR010000029.1, from coordinate 62,959 downwards.
AATATCCGCAAGCTGCTCGACTGGGTTCGCCGGATCGAGGCGGCCGTCCCGGTCGAGCGCGTGCAGCTCTGGTCCGAAGGCGAAGAGAACTTTGAAGCGCGCCTCGATGAGATTCTCGCGGCTCATTAGGGCGGCTCTGAGGCTCGGGTGGGAACGCGCAAACGGGATTCCGCGGGACGTCTGGAAACGGCTGTGGGAGAGTTCTTCCGCCGGCTATCGAGAAAAGTTAGAATCCGATCTCTGCGAGCGCGCGTCCAAACACTAACTTCGTGAATGCCATCGCACAACCCGTTGCTCGGCAGGCTGCCCGGCCTGAGCGGAAGCCGTCCGGCTGGGACCAGCTGAAACCGCTGCTTCCCTACGTGGCGCGCTATAAGGGCATGACGGCGGTCGGGTTGCTGACGCTCGCGATGATGGGAATTATCGGTGCGCTGCCGCAGTTGGTCCAGGGCATTATCGTGGATTCCCTGAACGGCCTGCCGAAGCCGCTCACGACTCTCACCGGGGTGTCCCGCGCGGTGTTGTGGCCCGTCCTGTCCTTCTACGCCCCGCGCAATCAGCACGCGCTGGCTCTTTACTGCTTCACGATCGTGGGCGCGATGCTCGTGAAGGGATTTTTCTCGTTCTGGTCGCGCTGGATTCTGATTGGAGTTTCGCGCGAGATCGAATACGACCTTCGTAACGACATACTGGCTCGGCTGGTGCGGCTGGAGCCGGAATTTTACGTCCGCAATCGAACCGGCGACTTGATGTCGCGTGCCACCAACGATCTGAACGCGGTCCGCATGGTGCTGGGGCCGGGCATCATGTACACGGCGAACACGATTGCCACCAGCGTTCTGGCGCTCTACTTCATGATTCGCCTTTCGGCGGGCCTGACGGTATGGGTTTTACTGCCGGTGCCCATCATCGTGGTCTCCGTGTACTATTTTGGCCGGATCATCCACCGGCTCTCGGAGAGAATTCAGGCCGCTCTTGGGGCGCTCTCCACGCGCGCGCAGGAAAACCTGACCGGTATTCGCGTGGTTCGCGCCTACGCCCAGGAAAAGCCCGAGGTTGAGTCCTTCGATCGCACCAACCGGGACTATGTCGAACGCAACCTCCAACTGATTACTTCCTGGAGCCTGTTCTTTCCCGGGCTGACGACACTGATCGGTTTCACGGTTGTGATCCTGCTCGGCAAAGGGGGAGGGCAGGTGATCGATCAGCGCGTGTCGATCGGCACGCTGTGGGCTTTCTACACCTTCCTCATTCAGCTTACCTTTCCGATCATCGCCCTCGGCTGGGTGACGAATATTTTTCAGCGCGGCGCAGCGTCGATGGGCCGCTTGCTATACATCTTGCGAGCCGAGCCGAACATCCGCGACGCCACCGTCCCAGGCGCCGGGGCCAATGGTCAGCCCCGTGCGCAGAGCGCAGCGGCTGTCGCCGCCGCGGAACCGGCGATACAGGGCGAAATCGAATTTCGCCATCTGACTTTTGCCTATCCCACCGCCCCGAACGAAGCGGTCTTGCAGGACATCAAGTCTCCACGTGCCCGCGGGCTCGACGCTCGCCATCGTCGGACCCACGGGCAGCGGGAAATCGACTCTCGCCGCCCTGGTCGCGCGGATGTGGGAAGCACCTGAGGGGACTTTGCTGATCGACGGACGCTCGATTCGCGACTACTCGCTCCAGACGCTGCGCGGCGCGATCGGCTACGTGCCGCAGGACACGTTCCTGTTCAGCGAAACGGTCCGCGGGAACATCGCTTTCGGCGCCGCTGACGCCAGCGAACAGGATATCCGCGACGCCGCCGACATTGCCTGCATCGCCGGTGATATCGAGGGATTCACGCAAGGCTACGAGACGATGGTTGGGGAGCGCGGCACTACGCTTTCCGGCGGCCAAAAGCAGCGGACGGCCCTGGCGCGCGCCATCGTGCGGCAACCCAAGATCCTCATTCTCGACGATTCGCTCTCAAGCGTCGATACGGACACCGAAGAGCGGATTTTGCGCGGGTTGCGCGGCGTGATGCGCGGGCGCACCACGATTCTGGTCTCGCACCGCGTCTCCACCGTGAAGAGCGCCGATCAGATCGTCGTGCTGCGGGCCGGGCGGATCATCGAGCGCGGCACGCACGACGAACTGCTCGCGCACGGCGGCGAGTACGCCGACCTGTATCAGAAGCAACTGCTCGAAGAAGAGCTGGAACGCGAATGAGCGATTTCCGCGAAGAAGAGAAACTCGGCAAGATCTACGACACGCATCTCACGCGGCGGATCATGAAGTATTTGCGGCCGTACCGCTGGCGGGTGATTCTGGCCGTGTCGATGAGCCTCGTCTACATGGCGATGGTTTCGGCCGGGCCGTACCTCTTCCACGTGGCCATCGACTGGTACATCGTTCCCGGCTTGGCGCATTCCATCACAACGAAGAAGGCACTGACAGGACTGTTCTGGGCCGTCTTCGCCTACACGGCTTCGCTGCTGCTGAGCTTCGGCGTGCAATTCGTTCAAGTCCGGATCATGCAGCGGGTCGGCCAGGAAACGATGTACGACCTGCGCAAGGAGATCTTCGAGCATCTGCAGCGCCTGCCGATGAGTTTCTTCGATCGCACGCCGGTGGGCCGCCTGGTCACCCGCGCCACCACCGACGTCGACGCCTTGAACGACCTCTTCGCCACCGGGGTCGTGGCGATGCTCAACGATTTCGTGCTCCTGATCGGACTGGCCGTTTACCTGCTGTCCTGGCACTTCTATCTCGGCCTCGCGGCCCTTTCGCCTTTGCCGCTCATGGTTCTGCTGACCTATTTCTTCCGCAATCATGTGCGGGACGCCAATCGCCGGATTCGCACGGCCATCGCACGGATCAACGGCTTTCTGCAAGAGCACATCAGCGGAATGTCCGTCGTGCAGTTGTTCAACCGCGAACGCAAGTCTCGCGAGCAGTTCGCCGGGTTCAACCGCGTCCACATGGAAGCCTACAAGGACGCCATCGACGCCTTCTCGTATTTCTTTCCCGGCGTCGAATTCCTCAGCATGACGGGCATTGCACTGGTCTACTGGGTCGGCGGCGCCCGCGCGATTGCGGGCACGCTCGGAATCGGCGTACCGGTGGCTTTCGTTCAGTCCGCGCAGCTCTTCTTCCGGCCCATTCAAGACTTGAGCGACAAATTCAACATCTTGCAAACCGCCATGGCCGCGTCCGAACGCATTTTCCAGTTGCTCGACGAGCCGCTGGCGATCGTCTCCGCTCCGCAGACGCGCTCGCTTCCCGCCGTGCGCGGCGAAATCGAGTTCCGCAACGTCTGGTTCGCCTATCGGGGCGGCGCAAACCCGAAAGAAGAAGACTGGGTTCTGCGCGACGTTTCCTTCCGCGCCGAGCCCGGACAGACGCTGGCCATCGTCGGCCACACGGGGGCGGGCAAGACGACGATCATCCAGCTCCTGCTGCGGTTTTACGATATCCAGCGCGGCCAGATTCTGGTCGACGGCGTGGACATCCGCGAAATGGACCTTCAGGACCTGCGGCGCCTGTTCGGCATCGTGTTGCAGGACCCGTTCCTTTTCACCGGCACGCTGGAATCGAACGTCAAACTTGGAACCGAGAACATCGACCGCGCCGCCGTCGAAAGCGCGCTGCGCGAGGTCGGCCTCGGGCCTTACCTCGATTCGCAGCCTCGCGGCGTGGAAACGCCGGTCACCGAGCGCGGCTCCACGCTTTCCGTCGGACAAAGGCAGCTCGTGAGCTTCGCGCGGGCGCTCGCGCACGATCCGGAACTGCTGATTCTCGACGAGGCGACATCCAGCGTCGATACGATGACGGAGCTGATGATCCGCGAAGCGCTCGACCGCCTGCTCAAAGGGCGCACGGCGATCGTCATCGCGCACCGGCTGAGCACCATTCAACACTCCCAGCGTATTCTCGTATTCCACAAGGGACGCCTGCGCGAGCAAGGCTCGCATCAGGAACTCCTCGCCCAGCGCGGGATCTACTATCGCCTCTACCAGCTCCAATACAAGGAACAGGAACTGTCGGCTCCCCTGCCCGGCGCAACGTCCGGATTCTCGCAGCCATTGCCCGCCGATGACTGAGCGGCGCCAGTCGCTCGTATGAGTCCACCCAAGATTCTCATCTCAGCCGGCGAGGCCTCGAGCGATATGTACGCGGCGCGGCTGGCCACGGCGCTGAAACAACGGACGGGAGCGGAGTTTTTCGGAATGGGCGGCCCGCGCATGGCCGAAGCGGGCGTGGAGCTGGTCGCCGATTATCACGAAGTCGCGGTGGTCGGCATCACCGAAGTGCTTCACAAGATTCCCTCCGTGATCGGCGTGCAGAACCGGCTCGCGCGCGAAGCGGCCAGGCGGCACGCGGCGCTGGCGATTCTCGTCGATTCACCCGGAACGCACCTCGGCGTCGCGCGGCGGCTAAAAAAACACGCCATACCGGTCGGCTACTTCATCGGGCCGCAAGTCTGGGCATGGCGCGCCGGGCGTGTGCGCGTGGTCAAGCGCCTGGTGAACCACATGGTCGTGATCTTTCCCTTCGAGGAGAGAATCTATCGCGATGCGGGCGTGCCGGTGGATTTCGTCGGGCATCCGCTCGTGGATGTCGTGCGTCCTTCGATGACCCGCGACGAATTCGCGGCGCGTCATGGCCTCGATCCGGAGCGGCTGATCGTGGCTCTGCTTCCCGGCAGCCGCCGGAATGAAATCGCTCAGAATTATCCGCGCATCGTCGCGGCCTGCGAACTGCTCGCGCGAGAAATGAAGGCGTCCGGCGAATTGCAGTTCGCCCACGCAGCCGCGCCCGGCCTGGGAGCCGATCTTTTCGCCTCCTACGGCCGGCGGCCCGGCGTCGAGATCAAGCGGATCGAAGGTTCGGCTTACGACACGCTCGCCGCCGCCGATTGCGCCATCGTGGCGAGCGGGACGGCAACGATTGAAGCCGCGCTGCTTGGAACGCCGATGGTCGTGGTCTATCGCGTCGCTCCGGTGACCGCGGCGATCCTGCGCCGCATGCTGAAAACGCCCTTCATCAGCATGGTGAATCTGGTGGCCGAGCGCCTCGTCGTGTCGGAGCTGATTCAGGACCATTTCACGCCCGCCGCCCTGGCGGCCGAGGTCCGCTATCTCCTCGAATCATCGGACGGCCGCAACGAGATGAAGGCCGGGCTCGCCGAAGTGCGAGCCAAGCTCGGTTCGGGCGGCGCAATCGAACGAGCCGCGGACATTTTCGCCCGAATGTTGTGAGGCTGTGGCGCCGGGCAACTGGTACGGATTATCTGGTATCTTACATAAGCGGTAGGCGTCGCCCTTTTTCGTGAGAGGCCTCTTCTTGTTCAAGATCGACCGGTTGATCGCTATTCTAGGGCTTTTTCTTGCCGCTGCCGCTTCCGCCGCCGCGCAAGCTCCGCACGCATTTCCCTTCCGGGCTACAAACTACGACGTGGAAGTCGTTCTCCACCCCGAAGACCAGACGCTCTCGGCTCTGGTGAAGGTCAACTTCGTCGCCACTCAGGTGTCGAGGACGCTTCTCGTCGAGCTGCACCCGGACCTGCGCGTGAACTCCGTGAAAACCGGCGATGGTCAGGTACTCACGTTCGGCCGCGACAATAATTCTCCGCTGCTTCTCAGCGTCTCTCTTCCCGGAACGGCCACACCGGGCAAGGACGTCACGCTCGTGTTCGACTACGCCGGGCCCATTTCGAGCGAGGACGACAGTCCGACCAAGGGTGTGCGCTTCGCCTCGATCGACAAAACATCGGCCTATTTGCTGCTCCCGGCGCGCTGGTTCCCGCTGACGGACTACCCATCGAGCCGCTATACGGGCACCTTCCGGATCATCGTGCCGGACACGTTCGTCGTAACCGGCACCGGCAAGGCCGAATCGCCCACTTCGATGCCCGGACTCGGCAAGGGTCCGGGCCAAGAAGCATACGTCTTCCACTGCGATAAGCCCGGGCCCGTCGGGTCGTTCGTTGCCGGCGCTCTTCAGCTTTCGCCCGTGGCGGCGCAGGGCTACCAGTTTTCGATTTTCACGCCGCCCGCTCAGGCTTCGACGGCGCCCGCGTATGCGAATTCGCTTGCGCAGATTCTGAGCTACTTTTCCGACACGTTCGGTCCCATGGCCAACCAGCCCAGCCTGACGGTCGCGCAGATGCCGGACGGCTCGCTCCCCGGATTCTCGGCTCCGGGGCTGCTGTTGATCAGCGCGCGGCAGTGGACGACCAGGGCGAACGACCGGATGCTCTCGCAACTCGCTGCCGGGCAGTGGTGGGGCGATCAGGTGATGCCCGCCACGGCATCCGACGTGTGGGTCACGGACGGTCTCTCACGCTATGCCGAAGCGATGTACGCCGAGCAGTCCGGTGGCGTCGCCGCGCTGAACCGCGCGCTCGAAGACTTTTCTGTGGGCGCGCTGATGTTCGAAAATGTGACTCCGATCTCGCAGGCCGGCCAGTTAGGGAGGTATTCCGATCAGTATCGTTCGGTCGTGGCCGACAAGGGCGCCATGGTGTTCCATATGCTGCGCGCCGAATTGGGGGACGATGCCTTCACGGCTCTGTTGCGCGACTTCTACAAGCAGCACGCTGGCAAGACCGCGACAATCGACGAGTTGAGAAAGCTGGCGGGGTCTCGACTGCCCCCTCCAAAGAAGGGCGAGCCGCCCGTCAACTTGCTTTCCTTCTTCTCGCAGTGGCTGGATTCCACGGGTGTGCCCGAGTTCACGCTGGACTACATCGTCTACCGCACGCCGAAGGGCTTCAAAGTGGTGGGCAAGCTACACCAGGACCTCGACACGTTTCGCATGCCCGTCGACGTAAAGGTCGATACCGAGGGCAATCCGGAGTACAAGAAGATTCTGGTGACCGGCACGACCTCGGCATTCCAGATCGATACGTTCGGGCGACCCAAGCCGAACGGCATCACCATCGATCCCAACAACAACCTGCTGAAATCCAGCCCGCGGCTGCGGGTTCGCGCGATCATTGCGCGAGGCGAGGCGCTGGCTCAGGTCGGTAAGTACTACGAGGCGATTCTGGAATATCGCCAGGCACTCGATATCCAGCCAACCAACTCGCTGGCGCACTTCCGCATGGGCGAAGCGATGTTTTACCAGAAGAACTACCAGGCTGCCGCGAACGCGTTTCGCGCGGCGCTGGGCGGCGAACTTGACCCGAAGTGGACCGAGGTCTGGAGCCACATTTACATCGGCAAGATCTACGATCTGCTTGGCCAGCGCGAACGCGCCGTCAATGAATACAGCCTCGCCCAGCACACCAACGACGACACCGCCGGAGCGCAGACGGAAGCCGGTCGCTACATGAAACAAGCGTACACCGGCGACAACGGGACCGCTACGCCGACGGCAACCGCAAGCGGCAACCCTGCACAAACGCCGTCCACCCCTGCCAACACGCCAGAGAATAAAGAGCCGGAACTCAAGAGGCGCGACAGCAACTGATCTGGGTTTGCTGGGGGCTTCCCGAGGGTTGGGATTGCCGCGGCGTCAGCGGGGATTCGCGCTCTGGGGCTGGAGTTCGCTGAAAGCTCGCTCAAACGCAGCAAGCGCTTCCTGGTCGAAGAGAACGAAATAGATCTTCTCGAGCGACGTTGGCCCTTCGAAATGCTTCGCCGCTTCGCGCAGCATGATTTCGGCGCACTCGCGAAGCGGGAATCCGGCGATGCCGGTTCCGACCGCGGGGAACGCGATCGTCTTGAGTCCGTTCTGAGCGGCGATACGGAGGGAATGCGCCGTCGAGCTCCGCAGCGAGTGCGCCGAAGTTCGGCCGCCAAGCTGCATGCTCGCCGCGTGGATCACATGGCGGGCCTTCAAGTTCCCACCCGACGTGATCGCCGCGCCGCCCACCGGGATCGTGGAGATTTCGTCGCATTCCGCCTGAATGCTCGGGCCGCCCTTGCGACGAATCGCGCCGGCGACGCCACCGCCGAGTTGAAGATCGTTGTTGGCGGCGTTGACGATCGCGTCGGTATCCATCTCGGTGAGGTCGCCCTGCAGGATTTCGATTCGCTTGTCGAGGGACTTCTGTCCGCCGATCGTTTTGCTTTCGGCGCGAGCCCGCTTGGCGCGCGCGCGGTCACCGCGCCTAGAGCCTCGCGATACCGTCTTCATCGAACCCCACGACCACGCGCCCTCCGCCCACGATCACAGGCCGGCGAATCAGGTTCGGCTCCTTGGCCATCATCCGGATGGCCTCTCTGCGCGAGGGCGGATTGTCTTTCATTTTCTTCTTGCGAAAAGTCTCGTTGCGCGTATTCAGAAAGTCCGTGTGGTCGCGCCGCCCAATCAATTTCTCGAGCTCGGCGGAGCTCAATCGTTCCTTGGCCAGGTCCCGAAAGTAGAGTTGGAAACCGCGTCGCTCCATGAACTTCTTTGCCTTACGGCAGGTCGTGCAGGTCGGCTTCTGCATAAACAGAACCTTTTTCCCGGATCTCGCCGTCCTCGAAGTCTTTCGCCCGGTGGCAGCCATTCCTCTACCCTCCTCAGTAGTTTTCACACCCAAACGAATGCAGGGTTAGTGCCCGCGGAAATTCGGCGGACGCTTCTCCACGAAAGCCTCGATGCCTTCGGCGAAGTCCTCCGAAAGAAAGCAGTGAATCTGGAGGCGGTTCTCCTCGTCGATCGTCCTCTCGAGTTCGCTATGCGCTTCGCTGATCATCGTCCGCTTCACGTCGCGGAACGCCAGAGGCGGCCCCGCCGCCACTTGCTCGGCGATCTTGCGGGTTTCCTCTTCGAATTTATCTTGCGCGTAAACTCGATAGACCATTCCGATCCGGCAGGCCTCCTCCGCGGAAAGTTGCTCGGACGTATAGAAGAACTCCGAGGCGCGCGATAGTCCCACCAGCCGCGGCAGGAAGAACGTTGCGCCCAGATCGGGATACAGTCCGATCTGCGCGAAGGCCTGCTTGAACATCGCCTGGTCCGAGGCGACCCGCAAGTCGCACGCGAGCGCGAGGCTCATGCCGCCGCCCGCCGCCGGTCCGTTCACCGCCGCGATCACCAGCTTGGGCATCATCGCGATTGCCATGCAGATCTCTTTGCCGACCTTAAGGAACGTCTCAAACTCGTGCACCGAGCGCCGCGCCCGGAGCTCGCGAAAATAGTTCACGTCGCCGCCGGAACAAAATCCGCGTCCCGCGCCCGTCAGGACCACCGCCCGCACCGACTTGTCGTCTCCCGCGCGAAGCAGAGCGTGAACGAGCGCGCGAGACAACTCGGGATTCAGCGCGTTGAGCTTCTCCGGGCGGTTCAGCCGCAGCGTGACGACCGCGCCCGAGCGCTCCTCGAGCAGGACCTGACTTGCGGCCTGTTGCGAAGTGCCCATCGTTCGATCCCGCCTCCCCGATATTCCTGGGTCAGATAGAAGGCTGCATGGCGTTTCAGGAAGTCACATCTTCGGTTGTTACAAGCGGGACGTCAACCCCTGTTGGCGTCTAATCCTTCAGATTTTGCAGCAGGGCGGCCAGCTTCTTGAAGTACCGCTTCTTCACTCCCCGGCTCGTTCCCGCGTTCTGCCCGCTCGTGGATGGCAAGACGAACACGTGCGCCCCGTAGAGCCGCGCCTTTTGCAGGCCGAGCTTGCAGGGACGGCCGGTAAACTTTTCGTAGACCATTTTCCCATTGAACGCGATCACCCGCGGGCGCAACTCTTCGAGCTTTTGCGCCAGCAGGACACGGCCCTCCGCGAACTCCCGGCGCTCGATTTCCTCCACGCCGCGCGTCGGCCGCTTCACGAGGTCGGTCATGCCGATGCCGAATTCCACCACTCGCCGGTCGTCCTGATACTCGAGCGGTTCCGGAATTACGCCCGATTCGTACATCATCGGCCAGAACTGGTTGCCACGCCCGGCGTAGTAGTGTCCCACGCGGGCCGAGCGGTCACCCGGATTGCAGCCCACCAGGATCATTTTCATTCCCTTGCGCAGATGGTCGGGAAGTGTCCGCATCGAGCCTCTTCGATCGCTTATCATAATACATTCCCGCCGACTGAACGCCGAAAGCTGTGCTACGATTTCTTATGGACAGGTCTTCGATGAGTTCACCGAAACTCAGCCCCCCGCGCCCGAGCCCGCTGCCGTCGCAGGTGGTCAAGGACGACGAGCCGCTTCTGGTTCAAGCCGCAAAAGCGGGCGATGTCTCCGCCTTCGAGACGCTCGTCGGCCGCTACGAGCGCAAGATTTTCCGTCTCACCCAGAACATCACCCAGAATCGCGAAGACGCCGAAGACGCCATGCAGGAAGCCTTCCTGAAGTCCTTCGAGCATCTCGACAACTTCCAAGGAAACTCCCGGTTTTACACCTGGCTCGTGCGCATCGCCGTCAACCAGGCCCTGATGAAGCTCCGCAAGCGCCGCCCGAACGTGGTCTCGCTCGACCAGGAACTCGACACGGGCGAGGACATGATGCCGCGCGACGTGGAAGACTGGGGACCTTCTCCGGAAGAGCGCTACGGGCAAACCGAACTCGGCGACATTCTGGGGAAGGTAATCGGTGACCTCGACCCACAATTCCGAATCGTTTTCCAGTTGCGCGACATCGAAGAATTGTCGACCGAGGAGACGGCGGAGGCGCTGGGACTTTCCGTGCCGGCCGTGAAATCGCGGCTGCTGCGGGCGCGGCTCAAACTGCGCGAGAAACTGAACCAATACTTCCGGCAGGGGGACAAATTGTGAAGTGCAAAGCCATCATCAACGAACTGGCCGACTATCTCGACGAAGCGCTCGACCCCGCGCTTCGCGCCACGATCGAGCAGCACCTCGGCAAGTGCCAGGACTGCCGCATCGTCGTGGATACCTGCAAAAAGACGATTCAGATCTACTGCAATTCCGAACCAGCGCCGCTTCCGGCCGATACGAGCCAGCGCCTGCACGAAGCCCTTGTGAAAAAGCTTCGCCGCCCTCACGCCTGACGCACGGGCACGTGAGCGGGATCCCTCACTTCTGCCACATCGGTATCTCGCGTCCCAGTCCCCGCTCGCGCGCCAGTTCGTAGATACGGCCTCCGACCACGATGTCTTCGATGGCGATTCCATTGGACTTGAAAAGCGTGATTTGATCGCGGCTCGTGCGTCCGGGAACCTTGCCCGCGACGATCGCCGAAAGCTCGCGAACGGCCGCCCACCGCGACGCATCGTCCCCGAAACCCTGAATCAGGTCACCGGCTTCGACCTTCGATTGTTCGACCGAGTCCGCCGCGATTACGTCGCAGCGGCGAACCGCTTCGGCATCGATCTCGCTCTTCTCCGCATAATTCACGCCGATCGCATTGATGTGCGCGCCGCGCTCGAGCCAACGGCCTTCGACGACCGGCGTCTTCGACGTCGTCGAAGTAATCAGGACGCCGGCGCCGCGGACGGCTTCTTCGGCCGAAGAAACGGGCGTCACAGTGACGCCGAGCCGCTCCGTCATCTCCTTCGCAAATATCTCGCGCCGTTGCGGGTCGCGGCCGAACGCTCGTACTCCTTCGAGCTTTCGCGCCAGCGCGACCACCACCGCTTCGAGCTGCGTCCGCGCCTGCAAGCCGGTCCCGATGATCCCCACCGTGCGCGCGTCCTCCCGCGCCATCACGCGCGTGGCGACGCCGCTCGCCGCGCCCGTGCGCATCTGCCCGAGATAGTCCGCTTCGATCAGCGCGACCATCTCGCCCGATTCCGCGCGGAAGAGCGGCACGACGAAACGCGCCACGCCGCGCGAAATCGAATAGATCTTCAGGCCCAGGTAGCCTCCCGCCGCGTCCGACGCCGCCATGTAGTTCAGCAGCGTTTTCCCCGGGACGTGCAGCCGGCGGCGCGAATGAGAAACCGCTGAACCATCGGCGAGTCGCCGAAACGAAGTCTCGACCAATTCGAGCGCCAGCGGCATCGTGAGGATCGACTCTACGTCCGCTTCCGTCAGCAGCAGAGGCATTGGATTCCGTTCTCCAAAGTAGCGCAAAGCGCCACAGGCATTTAAGGCAACGTGAACGCCACGATCGAATCGCCTTGCGGCTCTTCCGTAACACCGCGGTGCCCTCCTGCCGCAATCACCAGAAACTGCTTGCCGCTTTTCCGCGTCTGGTACGTCATCGGAGTGGCCCCGCCGCTCGTCGGAAGTTGAGCCTTCCAGATTTCTTTGCCGGTCTCCACGTCGAACGCACGAACCGAAGGATCGATCATCGTTCCGGCGGTGAATACTAATCCGCCGGCGGTGACGATGGGACCGCCGAGGCTGGGTGCGCCATCGGGGACTGCGGGATTGCCGGGCGAGAGAGAACCGAGCGGAACCTGCCAGCGAATCGTGCCGTTCGCCATATCAAGGGCCGTCAGCGTTCCCCAAGGCGGTGGCGCACAAGGCAGGTGATGTGCCTTAGCGAACAGAAAAGTGCGAAACATCCCGTACGGCGCACCGAACTGCGGCGTGTACTCTCCGTCTTCCGCGTGCTTAAGAGCCTCGCCCCAGAATTTGCCCGCCGGAATCACCCGCACCTTGGCCGGCAAATTATTTGCGTTGACCAAGAGCAAGCTGTTTCGCGGGTCGTATGCATAGCCGCTCCAATTCATGCCGCCCACGTGTCCGGGGACGGACAGCGAGCCCTGCAAACTCGGCGGGGTGAAAGGGCCGTCATTTCGAAGGCTCTTGAGGAGATCCCGGCAAACCTCACGATCTTCCGGAGTGATGCCCCATGCATCCTCCGCCGAAAGCTTTTGTGGTACGACGGCCGGTGGCGCCAAAGGAAAAGGCTGCGTAGGAGAGGTCACTTCACCCGGCACATCGCTTTGCGGCACCGGCCGCTCTTCCACGGGAAATACCGGCGCGCCCGTATCGCGATTCAAGACGTAGAGGAAACCTGTCTTATTGCCCTGAATCACCACGGGAATGTTTTTTCCGTCGCCCCGCACGGTGGCCAGCAACGGTGGCGAGGCTGAATCGTAATCCCACAGGTCGTGATGCACCAGCTGGAATCCCCAGACGAATTCTCCCGTCTTTCCGCGCAGCGCCACCACGGAATCCGCCCACTTGTTGTCGCCGGGACGCAGACCGCCGTAATAATCCGGGCTGGCGCTGCCCGTGGGGACGAACACGAGATCGCGCTCCTGGTCCACCGCCATCACCGACCACGCGTTCCCTGCGCCGGTGCGCCACGTCTTTCCCGCGCCCTGCGCCGATCCGGCGTCATTCGGCGGGAGCGGCTCCCATTTCCAGCGGAGCGAGCCGGTGCGCGCGTCGAAGGCGCGAACGACGCCACTCGGCATCTCCGCGCGCGCATTGTCGTCAATGGCCGAGCCGACCACGACGATGTCGTCGATCACCGCCGGGGGCGAAGTCATGTGATATTGCCCCGGAATGTAACGCGCCACATCCCGCAGGCTGATTTGTCCGCCGTTGCCGAAGTCCACGCACGGCTCGCCGGTCGCGCCGTCCAGAGCGATGAGCCGCGCATCCAGAGTGGTCTCGAAAATTCGCCTGCGACAGGGTTTCCCTTTCGCTCGCGATGGATCGAGCCACGCCGCAACACCGCGATTGATCAACCCATCGCCGTAGTTTCCAGCGAGGTCAATCCTTGGATCGTAGACCCACCGCTGCTTCCCCGTTTCCGGGTCGATTGCAAACACGCGATTGAACCCAGTGGTAACGTAAAGCGTTCCATCCACCAGGATCGGCGTCGTTTCCAGGCCGCTGCGTTTCTTGCCGCCGCTGCCGTCGGAAATATCGCCCACGTGAAAAGTCCAGGCGACTTTCAGCGTCGCCACGTTCTCGCGATTGATCTGTGCCAGTGGCGAATATCGCATCCCGCCCGCGTCGTGGCCGTAATAGGGCCACTCGTCGCCCGATGCGCTGGCGTGATGTGACGATTGCGCCATAGGTCCCGGGATGGCAGCGCACAACAAGGCAAAAATGCTTGCCGCGACCCTTCGGGGCATTTCCTTCTTTCCTCCGCTTCCACACACGCTGAGCGATTCGGCCAGCAGAATACATCAGAAGTCGATTCGATAGCGAAGGACGCGCGCCTCGGGAGCGTCCAGCACGAGCAGTTCCTTGCGCGGGCTGATCGCCAGTGCCGGCGGCGAACGCTTCGCCTGGCCGAGTTCGGGGGCGAGATCGCTGTCGAGCTTCGGCTTGCCATCGAGCGACCACACGTGCAGCATCCGCCCGTCGGCGTCCATCGCGAAGATTCCGGCTGGCGGATACGGCGAATTCGTCGCTCAGGCGGCGGTTCGCGCCGCCTTCGACGGCATCGCCCAGGAAGTGCCCTTCGGAAGTGAACTTCACGATGCGATTGCCTTCGGGGTCGGCTACGTACAGAGATCCATCCGGTCCCGTTGCGACGGCCCTCGGCCGGACTTGCGCATTTGGCACGTTCGCCGCTGGCTGCCAGGACCGCATGAGCCGAAATCGCGAGTTGTAAGTGGAAATGTGGCCGGCGTCGGTGTCGAGAATGTGGATCAACCCCTCGATGTCCACGGCAATGCTCAGAATGTTTTCACTGTTCGGGCGCGCCTTCAGCCCGATCCGGTGATAGCGAGTGCCCTTCGGAAGATAGACGAATGCGCTAGCGCTGCCCGGATCAGCCACGTAAATCGCGCCTCCGCTGTCGACCGCGATCGACTGGGGTTGCTTCAAGGACAAATCCTGAAAGGAAAGCAGCGGTGTGCCGTCCGTATCGAACTTGTGGATGAAGCTGCTGCCGGCGTCCGCGATGTAGACCCTCCCGGCCGCATCCGTCGCAATGCACGTCGGTCCATCCAACTGGCCCGGACCGTCGCCCCGCATTCCCCAGGCCTTGATGTATGCAATCGAAGGTGGGACAGGCTTGCTCGCCTCGGCGCGCGTCCCCGAATGCGAACAACTGACGAGAGCACAGGCGAGCGCGAGCACGCTCACCGCCGCCCGAAAGTGAGCCGTCTTATCCGCGTGCACGTTTTCGCCTCACTGGCCGCGCCGGTCTGGCTGGCCTTCTGGAGGTTGCGCCAGTTTCCCTCACGCGCCTCACAACGTTCTGATACATGCGGTAAGTCCGCATCTCCGATGCCCCCTTGCTCCAATCCTCAAACGCGAACGTGGCATTGCCGCCCGGCGACGTTGCCGCCGTGAGTTTCATCGGCAACTTTCCACATAGGTCGCTCTCCACGAACGCGGTCTCATATCGCTGCCTCTGCTTCGCCCACGTAAACACGCGCATTAACCGGAAATCGCACGGCTGGCCCTCGGGGCCGCGCGTGCCGATCACGAGGTATTGCGGCTTCGCGGCGCCGGACGCGTCGGCGACGCGGTTCACTTCAAACCACGCCACGATGCGCATCCCGGCCGAACTCGCATAGTCCGGCAGCGGCGAAGGCACATCCAGATCGACGAAACGCCCGAGAAGCCATCCCGAAAGCGTCAGTCCTTCCGTCGTCGACGACCCCGGCACGTGCGCGCGCACCAGCCACCAGTCTTCCCTCTTGGCGTCGGGCCGCGGACCCGGACCGCCTTCGTCCGCCACAGTTGCCGGCGATGCGGAAGGCACGTCCACCGCCTGCCGCTCGAACAGATCGATCGGAATGTCTCGATCCAACTGCCGTATTCGCGGAGAGTCCCGAGCGGGCCCGATGTGCAGATTGCTGAGCACTCGGGTGTGCCCGCGAGCCTGGGCAGCGAGCTTCGCTGTCTCGGCCTCCATATCCTGAGCCTTGCGCCAGAACTCGGCGGAGAGCAAATCATCCTGGCTCGTCCAGCCGGCGACTCCCGACGCCGTCCGCACCCTCGTTTGATCCCCGAAGCGTTCGAGAACGTCCAGGCGTTCTCCGAAGCCGACCGTCGCGACCGGCTCGCGCACCTGCGCCGTCGTGCTCCACAGTGTCACCTCGCGACTGCCTGCGTACGCCGTTTCGATCGGCCGTCTGGAGTGATGAAAACGCCAGAAGACGCCCAGGCCGATCACGAGCACCACGACGAAGCCGAGCAACAGCTTTCGTATCATGGTCGGTCCTGGCTTCTGCGCGTGCTGGGCATCGTGCTGGAATGCTCCGGCTTTAAGTGAGAATTCTACACCAACGGAAGCGCGCCCCTTCGGAGCCCTTCGGGAAAATACTCTCGATGTGTCGGAAGAGGTTCGGGCTGCATCTGCTACAATCCCGTTCGGCCGGCGCGGTTTGCCGGTTCAACTGGCGGGGAGAATTTCGATGGAAAGCTTGGAGAAACTGAAACCGCTCGCGCTGCTGCTCCTGCGCGTGGCCCTGGGCCTCATCTTCGTGTATCACGGCTATCCGAAGCTCTTCACGCACACCCGCCAGACCATGGACGGCTTCGTCCACATGGGTTTCCCCGGCTACTTCGCCTACATCGCGGGCGTGATCGAATTCTTCGGCGGTTGCCTGCTGATCGCGGGGCTTTTCACGCGCATCGCCGGGCTGCTGCTGGCCGGGGAAATGGCCGTGGCGCTCATCCAGGTGCACAAGATCCTCTCGGATCCCCGCGCCGTGCACAACTATGAATTTCCTCTGGCCCTGGCCGTTGGAGCCTTTGCGCTCGCGTCCCTCGGGGCAGGAGTTGTGTCGCTCGATCACGCGCTCTTCGCGGCAAGCGCTCTTCCTCGTCCCGCAAACCCAAGAGCAAGGACTGATTCCCCGCTCGGCGCGAGCCCGGCCTACGCGGTCTGCGCCGGATGCGGAGCGGCTGCCGGCGGCACACTCGCGGCAGGCGCGGGCCACGGAGCCAGCGGCATCACAATCCATGCCACGAAGTAGCCGACGAACGCCGGCACCACCGGCACCGGCATCAGAATCGCCAGCACCCAAATCAGGCGCACGAGCGTGGAGTCGACCTCGAGATACTCGGCGATGCCGCCGCAGACTCCGGCAATCTTGCAATCGACGGAAGAGCGCATCAGCCGCCTGCTGGCCCTCGGCGGGCCGGCCGGCGCCGCATGCTGGCGCGCGCCGCAGAAATAACAGAAATTCGAATAATCGGCGATTTCTCTCTGGCAATTTCCGCAGGTCATGGTCTCCTCTCCGCGAGCGAGACACTTCTCTCTCGCTCACAATCTGATACGAAGGGCGTCCGGGAAAAGTTCCGGCCCGCCGTCAATACGCGGCGAGCTCCCGGACCGCCCGAACAATGTCGTGCGATTGCGGCAGGATCGCGTCCTCGAGCTTGGGATTGTAGGCGCAGAAGGTGTCCTCCGCCGCAACGCGGCGCACCGGCGCGTCCAGTTCGTCGAAAAGCTCGTCGGCGATGCGCGCGGCGATCTCCGCGCCGTATCCCCACGAGCGCCAGTCCTCGTATGCGACGATCGCGCGGTTCGTCTTCGACACGCTTGCGGCGATGGATTCCCAGTCGTACGGGTTCAAGCTTCGGAGATCGATGATTTCGACCGACACTCCCTCGCGCGCGAGCTCCGCGGCGGCGACTTCGGCGCGATGCACCACGGCGCCGTAGGTGATGATGCTCACGTCCGTTCCCTCGCGCGCCACGCGCGCTTTGCCGAACGGAATCGTGAAATCCGCTCCCGGATAGGGAGAGCGGTTGTACGGCTGGCGATAGAGATGTTTGTGCTCCAGGAAGAGCACGGGATCGTCGGCGCGGATCGCCGTGCGCAACAGCCCGCAGAGATCGAGCGCGGTCGATGGCATCACCACGCGCAGCCCGGGAATGTGCGTGAACGTCACCTCGCCGCTCTGGCTGTGATAGATGCCGCCGCCGGTGAGGTAGCCGCCGATTGCCACGCGCACCACCGCCGGGCACTTGAAATGCCCCATCGAACGCCAGCGCACCAGCGGCAGTTCGTCGCGCAGTTGCATCATCGCCGGCCAGATGTAGTCGAAAAATTGAATTTCCGCGACGGGCCTCAGCCCTCGAATCGCCATGCCGATTGCGCGTCCTACGATTGCCGCCTCGGCAATCGGCGTATTGAAAACGCGCGCCGAGCCGTAGCGCCTCTGCAGGCCGGCCGTCGCCTTGAAAACGCCGCCCTTGCCCTTCACGCTGGCGAGATTCTCCTCGCGGCCGCAATCGGCCACGTCTTCGCCGAAAACGACCACCCGCTCGTCGCGCGCCATCTCGTCGGCGAGCGTGGCGGAGACCATTTCGACCATCGTTTTCGTCGCGCCCTTGGGAGTGCCCGTTGAATTTTGGAGCGGCCTCGAACTCCTTCCCGGTGGGATCGACGTCCGGCGAATAGACGCACGCGCGAATCGAATCGGCCGCGGGCGACTCGGCCGCGAGCGCGCGGTCCGTCGCTTCCAGAACCTCGCGCTCGACGCTCGCTTCGAGCGTTTCCATATCGTGCTCGTCGAGGATGCCTTCGCGCACCAGGAACAGCCCGAATTTCGGGACCGGATCGCGGCGCGCCTCGGCGTCGCGGTCCTCGGGCGTCTTGTACAGCTTTTCGTCGTCGGAAAGCGAATGCGAATACGGACGCGTCACGTGCGCGTGCACCAGCGCCGGACCGCGGCGCGCGCGGCAATGCGCCACGGCGCGGCTGAGCGCCGCGTAACTCTCGAGCGGATCGGTGCCGTCGCACTCTTCGATGTGCAGGTGAGGAAAATTCGCCACCAGCTTCGAGATGCTGCCGCCGGCCGTTTGCGCCTCCACCGGCACCGAAATGGCGTACCCGTTGTCTTCGACCAGGAAGAGCACCGGCGCGCGGCGGAGGCTCGCCGCATTCAGCGCCTCGTAGAACTCGCCTTCGCTCGTCGAGCCGTCGCCGCCGGAAACGTAGGCGATCTCGTCGCGATGATGGCTGATGGAATCGCCGAGCGGCGCCTTGCGCGCCTGGTCGAGCGCCTTGGGAAACTGGTCGTAGTAGAGCGCCGCCTCCATCGCGCCGACGGCATGCAGCCACTGCATTCCGGTCGCCGACGCCCCGGGTACGATGTTCAACCGGTGGTTTCCCCAGTGCGATGGCATCTGCCGCCCGCCCGAAGAAGGATCGTCCTTCGCGCCCACGCCTTGCAGCAGCATGTCGTAGCGGCGTCACGCCCAGCGCCAGCATCAGCGCCCGGTCGCGATAATAGGGGAAAAACCAGTCGTAGCCCGGCTTCAGCAGCAGGCCCGCCGCGGCCAGGACAGCTTCATGTCCCGCGCCGCTGATCTGAAAGAAAATCTTGTTTTGCCGTTTGAGCTGGATTTCGCGGTCGTCGAGCCGCCGCGAGAGGAACATCGTGCGGTAGATGCGCACCAGCGTATCGCGGTCGAGCCCGTGGTATTTCGAGGCGTCGAATCGCGCGTTCTTGGCCTTCACCTGTGAGGGCATTCAGTACGCCTCCGCCGAGGAGGTTCGCCGGCTGGTCCTGCTTCCGCCCATTATATCCACAAACCGCGAAATCCGCGTAGGGCCACCATGCCGGGTTGCCATTATTCCGCAGCGCTGGCTCAGGCCCCGCCGGGCGTGGACCGAGCCGCCGGCTTCCTTCTCAGGAACGCCTGTAAGAAATAGATAGCAAAGCCGATGCCCATGCATACCCAGTAGTAAAGGATGTTTTCGGTCGCCGCGAAAGCCACCATGCCTGCGGCACAGCCCCACATGAACAGCTCGCCTGTGAATCCGTCGACCCAGTTCGGCCGCCCGCCCGCCGCCGGGACGCGCGGCTTGAGTGAGGGCACGAATCGCGGCACGCTCGCAAAGAACCGCCGGTAGCTTTCACCCTGCGATGCAAGCAGGCCCGCCTCCTCTCGAAGAATCAGCCGGTAGGTAAAGATCGTCATCCCGACGGCGAGGATCGAGGAAGCCCACTCGGCTCGCCAGGAAGCCGATTCCCACCGCGAGAAGAACCGTTCCAAGATAGAGCGGATTTCGCAAATGGCGGTACGGGCCGTCCGCCACGAGGCTGTCCGAGTGAAGGTCCATGTCATGCACGATCGAGCTGTGAAGATAAGACTCCGCCCACGAACGGACCAGCGCCGCGATGCCAACGAGCAAAGCTCCCAGAACGAAGAATCCGCGCACGTATCCATCGATCGAATCCGGATTGCGGAACTTTCCCGGCGGCAACGATCGCTCGCGATAGCGCGACGGACACATTCACATGGTCGAACCCATAGCTCATGAACGCCGCGGCAAAGAGCCCGGCGATGAACCAGAATCGGTAACGAAACTCGAAATCCGTTGCGCGAAAACTCATCGCTCTTCCCTAGTCGAGAGACTCGAAAGTCTCGGACGTCTTGGCGAATGCGGACTCACCCGAGCGGACCGTCTCGCCCTTCGCGGACTTGAAGGGCTCTTCGGTCGGGATGCGGTCCAGCCAGCGCTGGTGCGAGAGTTTCTCGTGGTCGGAGAACGCCAGCCTGACGAAAAGCCGCACGCGCGTGGCCGGTTCTTTGCTCTCTTTCTTGGCGGCCTTCGCGGCGGACTTGCTTGCCGGTTTCTTGCCGCCGGATTTCGCTTTTCCGGATGCCTCCGCCGCCGGCTCATCGGCGGCTGCTTCTTTTTCAGCCGGCTCCTCGCGCTCGAATTTCAGCGAGATCTTGTCGCCGAGGCGGAACGCCTGCTTCCAGACATCGACTTTGAGACGCGCCTGCTGCACTGCCTCTTCGTTCGTGCCGAAATCGAAAATCAGAATGGATTGGGCCATGCATCCTCTATAGCGGCCTAAGGCAGGTGTGTCAAGGCCGCTGCAGTTGCTTCGTCAAGCGCGACGCGCTAGGCTCAGCGAGCCAAATTCAGCGGATCCGAGCCTGCACCAAGGAGGCGGCAATGGACAAGCAGCACTTTCTGAAATACATCGATCACTTCAACAACAAGCGCTACGAAGAGGTGATGAAATACTACGATCCCGACGTTTCGATCGAGTATCCCACGATGCTCGCCAACCCAACCGCGCCTCCCGTCACCCGCAAAGGCCGCGCCGGATTCCTCGAACAATACCAGGTGCTGCACCAGCATTGCCGCGAAGCTCTTGAGGTCGGCGCCTTGCTGATGGACGGCAACATGATCGCCGCCGAGATGTACACCGAGTTCCATTTCTTGACGGACTACCCGAATTTCTCCGGGCGCGCGATGAAAGCGGGAGACGTCTACATCACGACGAACTGGTGCATCTACACGCTCGAAAACGACAAGTTCAAACGCATCCGCGTCGCCCACCATCGCCTGCACGACCCCAAAACCGCCCGCTTGTAGTCGTTTTGCTCGCTTCCCAACCTGGCGCTCGACGGTAGATACTTAGGACCGTGATCTCATCCACGGCCGCTGTTTTCGGCGAAATTGGACTGCCCGCTCCCGTCCGTGAATTGGCCTCGCGCCGCTGGGATGTGGTTATCGTCGGTGCCGGCCACAACGGCCTTGCCTGCGCGGCGTACCTGGCGCGTGCGGGCAAACGCGTGCTGGTGCTTGAGAGCCGCGCGCGAGTAGGCGGCGCCTGCACCATGGAGGAGCCCTTCCCTGGTGTACGCATGTCCCCATGCGCGTATCTGGCCGGGCTGCTGCATCCCCTGGTCGTCTCGGAGCTGAAGCTACCCGAGCGCGGCTTTCAGTGGACACCTGCGGTCAACGGGCTCTTCGTTCCTTTTCTCGACGGCTCCAGCATTCAGCTCTGGGACAGTGACGATCGGTGCGAGGCGGAAATTCGCAACTTCGCTCCGGGGGACGTCGAGGGCTGGCGCGCGATGAGTGACGTGCTTCGCCGATTGCGCGACGCCTTGCGTCCGGCGGGCGACGCCGATCTGTGGATCGGTGAGCCTCCCACCCGCGAACAGATTGAAGAGCGGCTCGGCAAAGACGAGCAAGCAAAGCACGTGCTCTTCGACTGGTCGATGGCCGAGTTCGTTGAATACTACCTGCGCGACGAACGGCTGCAGACTGCGTACCTCGGGCAAGGAGTGATCGGGACCAACGCCAGCCCGTTCGACGCCGGAACCGCCAGCATCCGCTTCCATCATGCGTCGGGCCGGCTGGGCGGAATGCCCGGCATGTGGGGCTACGTGAAAGGCGGCATGGGCATGGTCTCGTTCTACTTTTGCGATGCCGCGCGAGAGGCGGGAGCGGTGGTGGCGAGCGGCGTACCGGTCGCGCGGATCGTGCCTGTCGAAGGCGTAATCCTCGAGGGCGGCGAATTCATCGCTGCTCCCGTGGTGATCTCGAATGCCGACCCGCGGCAGACGCTGCGCCTGCTGGGCCCCGCGGCCGATCCCGCGTGGCGCAAGCGCGTCGAGCAGATTCCGATGGTGGGCTGCACCGTGAAGCTGAATGTGCTGCTCCGCGAGCTGCCCAACTTCACTGCGCGGCCCGGCACCGATCAGCCGCACCACCACGGACAAATCAATACGCCGCTCACCAAAGCCGAGTGGAAGGCTGCATTTGCCGCAGCGCGCCGCGGCGAATTGCCGGAGCATTTATGGTGCGAGCTGTATTTCCAGAGCGTCCACGATCCCTCGATTGCGCCGCCCGGGCAGCAGACGATGAGCGTCTTTGCGCAGTATGTTCCATACAAGTTCGCGCGCGGCACGTGGGATGAGCGGCGGCAGGAAGTCCGCAGGCTCGCGCTCAATTCCCTTGCGCGCTTCTGCTCCAATATCGATAGCGCCGTCATCGATACGCAGGTGCTTGGTCCTCCGGATATCGAGCGGAAGGTCGGACTCACCGGCGGTCACATTTTTCAGGGCGAGTGCTTGCCTCCCTACATGTGGTCAAACCGGCTTTCGGCGCGCACGCCCATGCCGGGCGTCTACTTATGCGGAGCGTGCACGCATCCGGGAGGCAGCGTGATCGGCATCAACGGGCGCAACGCCGCCATGGCTGTTCTCGGCGATACTGCCTAGCTTCGCATTCATGGCGCACGAAGGGGCTTACTGAGGTATTCTGCGCGCCCATGTCCGCGCCTGCTAAACCCGCGCTCAAACGCGAACTCGGACTGCGTGACCTCGCGCTGTTTGCCATCGTATGTATCGTCTCCACACGATGGATCCCGATTGCGGCACACGCCGGGCCAGGTTCCGTCACGCTTTGGATTTTGGCGGCGATATTCTTCATGGCGCCGCTGACCGTGGCGGTGGCGGCGCTCGTGGTGAAGTATCCCGGGGCCGGCGGATTGTATCTTTGGACTCGGCAAGACTTCGGCGCGTGGCACGGCTTTCTTAACTTCTGGATTTATTGGATCGGGATTGCGTTCTTGTTTCCGACCGCAGCGCTTCTGTACGTAAGGGTCGGCTTCTCGATGTTCGGCCCGGTCTTCGCTCGCCTGGGCGACAACCGTTATTATCTGCTCGCCGCCACCGTGGCGTTGATTTGGATCGCGCTCGGCTCGAACCTGATCGGGCTGAAGGTCGGCAAGTGGACGGAAAATATCGGCGCCCTGGCCACGTGGGCGGTAGGGTTGTTGCTGATCGCGGCGGCATGGATGGTGTGGATGCGTCGCGGTTCGGCGACGCCCATGCATATTCTTCCGAAATGGAGTTGGGGAACCGTCAATTTTTGGGCCGCGATCGCCTATGCGATGTCCGGCATGGAGAACCCTGGCATGATGGCCGGGGAGACCCGCGATCCGGAGCGCACCATGCGCCGGGCGGGCTGGATTGCTTCCGGCTTTGCGGCGGCATTTTACGTGTCGGCGACAATCGCCTTCCTGATGGTGCTTTCGCCCGAGAAAATCAGCGAGCTGAACGGCTTCGCGGAGATAGGAGATTCGGCGGGCCTGCTCTTGGGCGCTGCGTGGCTCTCTCCACTCATCGCGCTGCTGGTGCTGGCTAGCGGAGTCGGGTTCGTCGGCGGAATCGGCACAGCGACCTCGCGGATGCCATTTGCGGCCGGCGTGGACCACCTGCTGCCCGCGGCCTTCGGCAGGGTTCATCCGCGATGGGGAACGCCTTACGTATCCATTCTGGCGTTGGGACTAACGGCAACCTTCCTGCTCGTCGTTTACCAGCTTGGCGACTCCATGCGCGTCGCCTACGATGAGTTGGTATCCCTGATGGTGATCACCGGGTTTCTGCCTTATCTCTACATCTTCGGGAGCGCATGGAAGGCCGGCAAACGGCTGAGTGCGGTATCAGGCGGCGCAATGACCGCGCTGGCGCTGTTTTGCTCGGTGGTGCCACCGGCTGAAATCAGCAACGTCTGGCTGTTCGAGGGCAAACTCGCGGCGGGAACGCTGGCTGTGGTGGTATCGGCCTGGCTTGTCTATCGCCGAAGAAAACAGTCGTGACGACCTAGCCGACTACCGCTTCGTTCTCCCTATTACGCCCTGTCGCCTGGATCATGACGCCGCAAAACGCGGTCCCGGCCGATATTGGCCGTTAGCGGCCACCTAACGGGCCAGAAAGTGGTCATTTTTGTCACCACTTGTGAACGATGAGTTCGGTCCATGTGGAGCTAGTTTTCGCGCCTCTCGTTGCTCGATATCGGACAATGAAGCGCACATTCCCCTATTGCGCCGTGTCGTGAGCCGTGTTACTGTCAGCGAACAAAAAGCGAATAACTTTCGGGAGGCTGCATGACTCCATCCCCGCAGGGTCTGGCTGTACGGCAGCATTCGACCCTCGACACCGTCGAAGAGGTGCTCGGTGCGCTGGCCGCCCGCTATCGCGCGGACGAGGTGCTCACGTCCGTCAAGCACATCCCGGCCCGCGAGGCGCAGTTCCGTCCGATGCCCGCCTGGGTTCGTCCTGAGCTTGCCTCGGCCTATCGCGCCAAGGGAATCGAACAGCTCTATTCGCACCAGGCCGCCGCAGCGGAGCTTGCCCGCGCCGGGAAAGATTTCGTCGTGGTCACGCCGACTGCCTCGGGCAAGACCCTCTGCTACAACCTGCCGGTCCTGAATGCCGTGCTCGAAAACACGGACACGCGAGCCCTATACCTCTTTCCCACAAAGGCGCTCGCCCAGGACCAGCTCGCGGAATTGCACGACCTCGCCACGCGCCTCGACGACCGCTTCGGCGTCTTCACCTACGACGGCGACACGCCCAGCGACGCTCGCAAATCGATTCGCGAACGCGGCCACGTGGTCCTCTCGAATCCGGACATGCTGCACACCGGCATCCTGCCGCACCACACCAAGTGGACGCGCCTTTTCGAGAATCTCCGCTACATCGTGCTCGATGAACTGCACACGTATCGCGGGGTCTTCGGCAGCCACCTCGCCAATGTTCTGCGCCGCCTCGCGCGGATCGCGCAATTCTATGGTTCCCGGCCGCAATTCATCTGCTGCTCGGCGACGATTGCCAATCCCGGCGAGCTTGCTTCGCAATTGACCGAGCGCGAAGTCGGCGTGGTCGAAGAGAACGGCGCGCCCGCCGCGGAAAAGCTTTTCGTCTTTTACAACCCGCCGATGGTGAACCGCAATCTCGGCATCCGGCGCAGCTATCTGAACGAGACCACGCGCGTCGCGAAGGAGATGCTCGCTCGCAAGTTGCAGACGATCGTCTTCGCCAACAGCCGCCTGCACACCGAAGTCCTGCTCACGTATCTCCAGCAGGCGAATCCGCCGCAGCCCGGGCAGCCCGAGCCGATTCGCGGCTATCGCGGCGGCTACCTGCCCGGCGAGCGGCGCGAAATCGAGCGCGGCTTGCGCGAAGGCCGCGTTCGCGGAGTCGTTGCTACGAACGCCCTCGAGCTAGGTATCGACATCGGCTCGCTCGATGCCTGCGTGATGGCCGGCTACGCCGGTTCGATCGCGTCCACGTGGCAGCGCGCGGGCCGCGCCGGACGGCGCAACGGGACCTCATGCGCGGTGCTCGTCGCATCGTCCGCGCCGCTCGATCAGTTCATCGTGCAGCATCCGGATTATTTCTTCGGTCGCTCGCCGGAACACGCCTACGTCCAGCCCGACAATCTCGAAATCCTCGTCAACCATCTCAAGTGCGCGGCGTTCGAACTGCCGGTTGCGCCGGATGACAAATTCGGCTCCGTGGATGTGCAGCAGCTCTGCGAGCGTCTCGCCGAGGCGGGCTTCCTCCATCGCAGCGGCGGCAACTGGCACTGGGTGCAGGAAGCGTACCCGGCGGACGCGGTGAGCCTGCGGTCCGTCACTTCGGATAATTTCATCATCATTGACACATCTGGAGAAGACGACGGCAAGCCCGAAGCGATCGGCGAAGTCGATTTTTCCTCCGCGCTCACCACCGTTCACCCGAAGGCCATCTACCTTCATCAGGGGCAGCAATATCACGTCGACCGGCTCGACTTCGACGAGCGCAAGGCCTACGTCAAGCCGGTGAAGGTTGATTACTACACCGATGCGATTCGCTATACGCAGGTGCGCGTCCTCGAAATCGCCGAGGAAGAGCGCATCGCCGGTCCGGCCGCCCGCGCACACGGCGATGTGCTCGTCCGATCGCAAGTCGTGGGGTTCAAGAAGATCAAGTTCTTTACCAATGAAAACGTCGGCGACGGGAAGCTTGAGCTTCCCGAGAACGAAATGCACACGACGGCTTTCTGGATCACGCTCGAGCGTACTCTGCTCGCGGCGCTTCCCTTCGCGCTTTCGGAACGCCAGAGCGGGATTTTCGGTCTGCTGTATGCGCTTGAGTCGATGGCCACGCTGCTCTTGATGTGCGACCGCCGCGACCTGGGGACGGCGGTCGGCGAGCGTTCCCCGACCCCCGGCGTCGAGACCGAATGGCAGGAATACACGGCTGCCACCGACGATCCTGCGAAGATAAGCGAATTCTTCGAGCCGAACCTGTATCTCTATGACGCGTATCCGGGCGGAATTGGCTTCAGCGAGCCACTTTTTCGCGTCCACGATCTCCTTTTGCGCCGGACGCGGGAATTGATCGGCGGGTGCCCCTGCGACAGCGGCTGCCCATCCTGCGTCGGCCCGGCGGGAGCAAAATCCGAGCGCACGAAGGAAGCCGCGCTCGCGATTCTGGACCGCCTGTGCTCATGAGGACCAATCAGCCACGTAATCACGGAGACATAGAGACTGCAAGGGGAAAACCAAGGAAGGCCAGCGGTGAGCTTTTGAGACGGATATGAGCACGACCCCACAAGACCGATATGGGCGGCTTGCGGCGCTGAGGCCCGCGCGACGAAACGCCGCCTCGGCTGTGGCCGATACACGCCGGGGGCATGCGCCCGACATTCCGGAGGGCGCGGAGCGGCTGGCTCAGTTACTCGGCGCCGCACCACAGCGAAATCGCTTTGGCGAGCACCTCGCCTTGCGCCGCTGGTTTTCCGAGCCGGTCTGGGCAGAGGCACCCGGCGAACTGCATCCGGCTGCGTTGCGCTTGATCGCGCCCAACGCACCGGATTGCGTCGCCGACCCACAGCAGTGGCTCTTTCTCGACACGGAAACCACGGGGCTCGCGGGGGGAACCGGCACGTATCCGTTTCTCGTCGGCATCGCGTGGTGGGACGCGGGCGGGCTCGAAGTCGAGCAATTTTTCATGCGCGAGCACAGCGAGGAGCATTCCTTGCTCGTGGCGCTCGCCGAGCGATTGGCGGAACGGCGCGTGCTCGTCACATTCAACGGGAAATCGTTCGACTGGCCGCTGCTGGAGACGCGCTACCGGATGACGCGCACGATCAAGCCGCCCACGCCGCGCGCGCATCTCGATTTTCTCCATCCCGCGCGGAGTTTATGGCGGCTGCGGCTCGGCTCGGTGCGCCTGGCGGAGCTCGAGCGGCACGTGCTTGGGTGGAATCGCGGCCCGGACGTGATGTCGGAGCTGATCCCGCAGATCTATTTTGATTATCTGCGCGGCGGGCCGCCCGAGCCGCTCGTCCCGATCTTTCACCACAATCAAATGGACCTTCGCGGGCTGGCGGGGCTGGCGAGCCGCGTGCTTTCCGTGCTCGCGAACGCGGAGACGCACGGGCAGGATGCCCTCGAACTGTTTGGGGTTTCGCGAATCTGCGAGCACCGTGGCGAGGCCAGTAGGGCGAGGACGCTCTACGCGCGCTCGATTGCCTCCGAGCTGCCGCCGGAAACGGACCGCGCGGCGCGGCGGTCGTTGGCGCGCCTCGCGAAACGCGACGGCGATTTCGGGCTCGCGCGCGAGCTTTGGGAAGGCATGCTCGGCGATTCGCGCGAGGGTTTGGAAGCCTACGAGCGACTCGCCATCTACTACGAACGCCAAGTCCGCGAGCCGCATCGCGCGGCGGAGCTGGCGCGCCAGGCGCTCGCCGAGCTTCGCAATGCAAACCGCCTCGGTACCATTGCTCTGGCTGTTTACCGCCAGCGCAGGGCGCAATTCGAAAAGCGCCTCGCACGCCTTGAACGCAAGGCCGGGCGGAGCCTGCTCGACGCACGGATCGATGCTGAATCGCGGGCCGAGGCTGATGAATCCAATCTAAAGATGACTGGGAGGTAAGTTCGATGGCCGAAACGGATAGCACCGCAACTCAAACTGCGAGAATCTTGGAACCGGAGCCGAAAATCATGTCCGGCGTCACAGACCCATACCTTCGCGAGCAACTCGAGCAGCGCCGCGCGAAACTGAAAACCGCTCTGTTCTCAGTCGCTGCGGCCGACGCACCGGCCGCAGCGCCGCTCGTCGATCTTCTCGAACAAGTGGACTCCGCCATCCTTAGGATGGACGAAGGCACGTATGGGCTCTGCGACGGCTGCGAAGGCACCGTGGAAAGACAGCGGCTCATTGCGGATCCGCTGGTCCGGCTGTGTCTCGACTGCCTGAGCAGCGACGAACAGCGCGCACTCGAGCGCGACCTGGAGCTTGCCTCACAGGTTCAGCGCGGACTGCTACCCCAGAGCGACGTTCGCTTCGGCGACTGGCGGATTCACTATCAGTACAAGCCTGCAGGAATCGTGAGCGGCGATTACTGCGACCTGATTCCTCCGGCGAACGAAGACGGCAGGCTCATTTTCCTTCTCGGAGATGTTTCGGGCAAGGGAGTGGCGGCGTCCCTGCTGATGACGCACCTGAATGCGATGTTTCGCACTCTCGCAAGTATCGGTCTCGAGCTCGACAAGCTGCTCGAGATGGCGAACCGCCTTTTTTGCGAAAGCACGATTGCGGGACAGTACGCCACACTCATTTGCGGGCGGGCCAGCAAAACGGGCGAGATCGAAATCGCCAGCGCGGGCCATTCCCCGGCCCTGCTTGTGTCGCGGGATGGTGTGAAGCAGATCGGCGCCACGGGATTGCCGCTGGGAATGTTCTCGACGAGCCGCTATACGGTCCACCGGCTTCGCCTCGAACCGTGCGACAGTCTGCTGCTCTTCACCGACGGCATCTCCGAAGCGCGCGACCTCTCGGGCAACGAATACGGCGTGGGCGGGCTTTCGCTCGCAGCCGGCGGCCGGCATGGCTGGGCCTCGAAGGACCTTGTCTCGGCCTGCTTGGGGGACGTCGAACGGTATTCCTCCGGGGTCCGGCAGGCAGACGATCAAACCTTGATGGCGGTTCACCTGGCTCAGTCGAGCGCGGCAGCATTCAACGACTGAAATGTTTCTGGCCATTTTGGCGTGGCGTTCCCCTCGCGCGAACGCGTGCAGAACGGTCACGTAGAGATGGGGCGCTCGAGACCGAGGTGGGTCGAGCGGTACTCGAAAACGCGCACGCCGGAAAGCGCGGCGGAATCGAGCATCTGTTCCAATTCCGGCGCGGTATAGGCCGCGCGGACGGAATCGCGGTAGAGCCTTCGCATCAAGCCGGAATAGTGGCGGCCGTACCAGCGGATGTGGAGTGGATGAGCGAAACGCCCCGGGCGGCGCAGGTCGCGCAGCAGGATGGCGCCATCGCGGCCCGCGAGACGCGCGATTTCGGCGAGAAGTTTTTCCGGCTCGGCGAAGTGGTGCAGCACCGAGTTGCACATCACGAGATCGAAGCTCGCGTCGGGAAACGGCAGGCGGTTGCCGTCCGCAACCTGAAATTCGACGCGGCCGGCCAAGGCCGGGCCCGCAGCCTCGAGATTCTTGAGCGCCTGAGCGATCATGTTCAGCGAGCGGTCTACGCCGGTGAATTTCCAGCGGGTCAGCCGCCGCGCGAGTTTGACCACGATCTGTCCCGGGCCGGTGCCGATGTCGAGGGCGCGGCCGCGCTCGCATCCCTTCAGCAGACTCACGGCATGTTCCACGAACGTGTCGTCAAGCCGATCGAGATAGGCCTGCGCGGCCGCCGAGGAATAGGCTTCCACCTCGCCCGAATCGTCCATGACCTCGGCTTCGGGGACGCGCGGCAAATCGAAGAGAGCCATAGCGTAAATCCTACAAGCGATCCGTCGTTTTGACACGTTGGCAATTTGTCAGGGCGACAATCTCAGCCGAGATTTCCGCCGTTCCGGCGCCGAGATTCCTCATTCCTCGCCAAAGCGCCCGATTTCCGCGCAACGTGAGGTAGAAGGGCGCGGAAATCAGGCCGCTCGGTCTTCGGAATGACAGTGGGCCAAACAGTGCATCAAGGGAATGCCGCGGGCGGATTTCAAAACCGCCCCTACGGGCCCAACCATGCGCGGAGCGGCGCGATCGAGAGCTGGGCGACGGACGGTGAGGGAGCGTCGGCGGGGGCCGGTGCGGGCGGCCAGCCGATGGCGCGATTGATGGCGTCGTAGGTTGCGCGCGTGGCGCCTTCGACGGTCAGACACTTCAACCCAACACAGTGAAGGAAAACGCCGCCGGTGTCCGTCTGAAATTGAAAGAAGTTAGGGCGCCGGTAGAGCTGCGTGCGGGTCTTGTATTTAGTCTCCAGCGCCTCGCTGTATTGCCCGAAGAAACGGTCCGCGTCCTCGGAGGTTTCGAGCGCGAGGAGGAATACGTCCGGAGTCTCTTTCGTTTTGGCGCTTTCGAACACGGCGTAGCGGTCTCCATCCCACGCGGACGAAAGGGCGTCGGCGCGCTGCTGGTCGAGGAACTGTCTCAAGATCTCGTCGAGGCCGAATTCTCCCATCACGTTTTCCTCGAGGAGCTTCCAATCCGCGGGGACGAGTCCTCCCCATGCGGGCAGCGCGACCTTTTGCGGTCCGACACCCTTCAGATAAAAGTCAGGATGCATGATCTGCTGCGTTGAAACAGGCGGATTGTCAAAAATGAGTTTCAGGTCTCCCCAGCCGGAATGAGCTTTCAGAAACTCCTGGGAAAACTTCGTCCCGGCGAGATAGGGAAACAGCAAGCCATCCCGGATGTAGATCGGAGCTTTCGCGAGGTTGGGATCCTTGTCCATTTCCGCAATCGCGCCGGTGCGGATCAGCATCGTCACGTCGGGGAGATCGCGAACACCGATCTTGTTGTCGCGGAGGGCGTAATCGAGCATCGCCGCCATCGCGCTGCCCTCGCTGACGGCGTTGCGAGCCATTTCGGCATCGTCGTTGGGGCGCGCGGCCTTGATCCACGGATCAATGTGGAAGGACTGGTCCTCGAGCGCGTGCGTCAACTCATGCGACATGATCTCGCGCTGCTCGTCGGCCGGAATCCAGTCGGCGATATAGAACTCCTTGGCCTTCGGGTCATAGAGGCCGGCGACCTGATCGGTTAGGACGTCGAGCAGAAACGAATCGAGCGGGAAATCCTTGGGGATGAGACCGAAGGCTTCGAGGGCCTTGCGGTCGGCATAGCGCTGCGCGTCGTCCTTGTCGTCCTTTTCTTCGCGGACAAGGTAATCGCGAATTTCCTGTTTCGAACGCAGGCTCTTCTTCAGGGGCTCCTTCATGGGAAGATGAAGGATTTCGCTCATCTGCGCGAGAACTTCATCGGCGGTACGGAGGAACTCGGGACTCGGACCCGGCTTGACCGGCGCTGGAGCTGTGGATTCCGGCGCGGCCGGAGCCGGAGGAGGCGGCGGTGACGTCTGGCCGGCGGCCGTGGCAGCCCAGAAGAGAACCGCTACCAGCAGACCCGCCCATCGTTTCATGCCCACTCCTTCGGCTGTTGGATGACATGGGAAGGATAACAGGTTCCCGATGCCTCAAGCACCGGGCAGGTGGGCACGTTTTCCTTACACGAGCAGCGTTCCCCCATCGACGTCGACGACGGCGCCGGTCATGAATGTCGCCGTCATCATGTTCAAGACGACCGCCGCAATCTCCTCCGGCCGGCCAGGCCGAGAGATGGGTTGCCGCTCGGTGAACGATTTGAGCGCCGCGGCCCGCGTTTCTGCGGGCAGGCCCGCCCAGAGCTCCGTCTCGACGATACCGGGCGCGATCACATTGACGCGCACCGGCGCCAGTTCAACCGCGAGCGCTTTGCCAAGGGCTTCAACCGCTGCATTGATCGCCGTTAGTGCGGCCGCGCCAGCGCCGGGCTTGCGGGATGCAACTCCCGAGAAAAGGACTATGGAGCCCGTCGGCGCCATCTGAGCCGCCTTGATGGCCGCGTATTGTCCCCAGAATTTGCTGGCCATCGACGCCTGCGCGTCGGCGATGGGCAGTTTCCGGAACGGCGCAATGTGGACCTCGTTTCCGGGAAGGATGAGATGGTCAATTTCCGCAGCTTGCGCGAAGAATGCGCGCACGGACTCGGCGTCGGTGAGATCAACCACCCGGCCCTGGGCGGGCGCTCCGAGCAGCGCGACCGTGTCGTCCACCCTTTGCCGATTGCGCGATGCGACCGTAACCCGCGCGCCCGCGGCCGCTGCCTGCCTTGCGACGGCGCGGCCGATGCCAGACGTGCCGCCGATCACCACGACGTGTTTATTTTGAATGCTCTGCAATGGGCTGGTCGTCTCCAATGAACTGTTCACAGTTGCGCCTCCAGGTTCGTAAGACGTGGAAATCCGAACTACGCTACTACGGCCCAAACGCGAGGAGCACGTTGCCGGGTAAGCCATACAACGAGCCGTAGCCGGAAGTGACGAAGACCATGCCGTCGGCGACCGCGGGCCCACCGCCGTCGATCGATCCGCCATGGGCAGGCAGGCTATTCGTGGTGTCAAACCCTCGCAGGGTATCGTAATCCCACAGGATGCTGCCGTTTTTGCTCGAATACGCGCGCAGGTGGCCGTCGTCTGCACCGGAGAAAACCACGCCCGGCATGGCGGTGACGGCAGCGGATTGCGCGGGGCTGCAACGCGGCGTGGTACATCCACCAGACGGCGGAAGGGCCGCCCAAATCTGCTTGCCGGTGGCGATATCAAGCGCGAATAGCCCGCCGCCGCTCTTCGGGTCCGGCACGGCGCCTTCCGGCCCTCCAGCGAAGCCGAAATCGGAAAGCGCCACATACGCGACGCTGGAGTCCACCGCAGGTCCCCACTCGACACCTCCGAGCGGTCCTCCGTGGCCGATAGTGGTTCGCCAGAGAATCTCTCCTTGCTTGTCCGGGTCGAGGCCGAAAACGATCCCGGACTTTTGGCCGACGATCAATACCCGCCGCCCATTTGCCAACGTGCGGAGGACGGGTGAGGCCGCAAAGTCGGAATCGGGACCTTGCTTGGCGGGGCAGTTGCTTTTGTCGTCGCGATAGCAGCTTACGTTGTAGGTGTCGTCCGGCGTGATCTGGCGCGACCAGACGATCTTGCCGGTCGCGAGATCGAAGGCCAGGATGGCGTCGCTATTCGACGTGGCGGGGTCCGAGTAGTTATTGCCCGCGCCGATGTAGAGGAGATTGTGCTCGGCGTCAATGGTGGGCGAAGACCACAAGCCCGCGCCTGAGGGTCCCCGGAGCTGCGTACCGGCCTCGCTTTTCTTCGTCGGGCGCGCCGGGTCCGGGATGGTGTAGCTTCGCCACAGTTCTTTGCCGGTGGCGGCATCCAGCGCCGCCAGGACGCCGCGGAACGTGCAGCATTCATAGTTGGGATCGGCTGACATCCACTCCTCACGAGACGATACCGGGACGTAGAGCCGTCCCTTGTAGAGCCGCGGCGTTCCGGTGACGCGCGCGTACGGATGGCCGCTGATCTTCGTCTTCCAGACCAGTTTGCCGGTGGCGGCATTCACCGCGTAGACGTTCGAGCGAAGATCTCCAAAATATGCCAGGTGGTCCTGGCCGACGGTGACAGCCGTGCGAACCGCCGCAGCCGCCTGAAACTTCCAGTAGGTGCACCCGGTCGAGGCGTTGAGTGAATAAACCCCACCGATGGCGTCGCCCACAAGGACGCGCCCGCCCGCGACGACGGGTTGAGAGTAGGCTGTGAAGCCACCAGGAAACCCGAAGGCCCATTTCAGTTTGAGGCTCGGAACTTGTGCAGGCGTCAAACCTGCCTGATCGGCCGGCTGAAAGCGGCTGTTATCGAGATCTGCGCCCCAACCGCTCCATTGCGGGCCCGAAAAGCTACTTGGCGGCCGGCTTGGGCATTGGCCCGCTGACATGCTTGCAGAGCTGCCGAGGCGCTTGCCGGTGAGATACTCGGCGACGGCTGCGCGCTGGCCGGCGGTTAGGCGAGCGCCCTGAGCATGCATGGTGCCGGCGTCGAGCATGTAAACGACATATTCGGGAGCCGCCGCCCTCATAACAAAATGATTCACGTACGGCGGTCCACCGGCCTCGTGACATGTAGCGCATCGGCTCGCGTAAATGGCCGCACCGGTTTCGCGCGGACCAGGCGCTGCGGTGGCAGCGCCCTTGGCGGCGCCAACGGATGACAGCGAGAGAACATAGGAGACGAGGTCATCGATCTGCGACCGGCTGTACGTGCTCTTGAATGCCGGCATCGTGGTGCCGGACTTTCCATTCGAGATGATGTCCGCGGCGTCTTTGGCGGAGAGAGCAAGCCCTCGAAGAGCCGGCGCGACACCGCCCTTGCCGTCGATGCCGTGACAGAAGACGCAAGAGGAGGCGTATAGCTTCTTGCCCGGGTCGATGCGCCCCTGCGTATTCTGAGGAGCACCAGCTTGCGCGGCGTGACGCGCCCTCGCTGACGGAGCCAAACCAAGGCCCACCATCGCGCAGCAAACGAGTGTCAATGCCTTGCCGACGCGCAGCCGAATGTTCTGCCCGCGCGCATTCCGGGCAAACCCTGTGCATTCCATACGCACCTGCCTGTGTTCTCAGATGATGCAAGAATCGTGCGGCAGCCGCTGACGATCAGCGCGACCGATACTATAGTGCGTTTCGCCGCGCGTGCAAGGGCGATGCGGCAAGTTTCGGAGCCGCTTTGAGAGATGAGGAACGACAACCGCCAGATTCGCGGCCTAGCTCTTTGAACTGCCGGCGACCGGGGCGGGCAGCACCATTTGCACGGCTCTGCAGAACTCGTCGATCTGGAAGGGCTTCGTGAGTATCTGGCAGCCCGACTGTCGCACTGCTTCGGGAATCTGATCTTCGCTGGTATTCGAAGTGGTGAAGACGACGCGGGCAGCGAGGTCGGAGCGATTGCTTTCGATCCAGCGATAAAGCCCACCGGGCGACGTTTCACCCGGCAACTTCACGCTGGCGACGACGGCATCGACGGAGTCCTGCTTCAAGATATCGATGGCTTCGCGCTCGCTGCGAGCCAGCCTGACGGCAGATCCGCGAGCGACCAATATTTCCTCCTCGAGCTGGAGCACGGTCTCCTCGTCATCAACCAGCAGGACCTTCCCGGATGAAGCGTACGTCGCGCGCGACGCATCGGACGTGGGCGACGCCGAAGGAACGACGAGAAGCGGCAACGTGATGGTGAACGTGGCGCCGCGCGGCGGCGAATTGCGGACTTGAATTTCCCCTCCATGCTCCTTCACGATGCCGTAGCAGATGCTGAGCCCGAGGCCTGTTCCCTTGCCGACAGGTTTTGTGGTGTAAAAGGGATCGAAGATGCGGTGCGGATTTTGCACGCCGGGCCCACTGTCGGTCAGCTCGACGCGCAACCGGTTTCCGACGGCTTCCGTGCGAAGCCAGATTTCGCCCGGGCCACCCTTTTCCTGAATCGCATCGACCGCGTTGTTCATAATGTTGAGAAAGACCTGTTGAAGCTGGTGGAAATCTCCGCCGGTCAGCGGCAGCTTCGGATCGAATTCACGGCGAACCACGATGTTATTGAGCTTCATATCGTATTCGCGGAGGACGAGCGTGTCCTCGAGAATCTGGTTGAGCTGCACGGGGGCGCGTTCGGGTTTGTGTTGCCGGGCGAAACTCAGAAGATTCTGAACGATGTGATGGGTGCGTTGGGCCTGTTTGTAGAGCTTGTCGACGTAATTCGCGCCTCGCGCACTATTGAGTTCTTCCGACTTCAGCAACTGGCTGTATCCGAGGATGGCAGTCAGGGGATTATTGAGCTCGTGCGCGACGCCGGAGATCAATTGCCCCACGGCGACCATTTTTTCACTCTGCAAGAGCTGCTCTTGCGTGCGGCGCAAAGTCTCGTAAGCCTCGCGCGTCTTTTCCAGCAGAAGTGACTTATCAATCGTGGTGGCGATCTGGTTGCCGATTGCGGAAAGCAGATTCAACTCGCCGGTCGAAAACGCCCGCATCTCACGGCAGCCGACTACGAGGACGCCGATGATGCGGTCCTTGGCCCAGAGAACGACCACCTGCGATACGTGAATGCCCTCGTGCCGATGCAGTTCGCGGAATTCTTCGGGCAAGGCAGGAGCGGTTCCCGAGAGGATCGTCACTCGGACCTGGCGAATCTGGTGGATCAGGGCCGCGGAAACTTCCACGGGAGTCGAGTGGCGCGCCTGCGCCGATCGATACCCGACGGCGGCCGCGCGCCGCAGTGTCCTCGCAGACTCATCGAGGAAATAGACGACGGCGGCGTCCACAGCGGAAAGCTCGGTGACCTTGAGAAGAGCGTCATTCAGCCCCTCCTCAAGCGTGGCGCATTGCGTAAGCAGTTCGGCGATCGCGTTCAGCGCGAGGAGTTCGCGGTTGCGCCGCCGGATGTCCATTTCGGCCTGCTTGTGTTCGGTGATGTCGAGCACGAAACCCTGGTAGGCGACGATGGCGCCCGAGTCGTCGCGCGTGGCGAAGCTGGATTCGCGGGCTGTGCGGATTTCACCGTCGCGGCGGCGGAACTGGAATTCGAAATCGCTGACTTCGCCATATTCGTGAAGCAGACGCCTGAGGCGCTGGCGGTCGGCCGCGTTCACGTAGAAGTGCGAAGGGATGTTCGTTTCGAACAGTTCCTCGCGGCTCTCATATCCGACGATATGCATGAAGGCATGGTTGAAGTCGAGGAAGTGGCCCTCGGGCGTAGAGATGAACACACCCTCGGGGGCCTTTTCGAAGAGAGTGCGAAACTTGTTTTCGACGTGGCGATGAGCGGTGAAATCCTTCAGGACATGGATCGTCCCCAACCGCCCCCCTTCGGAATCGTGGAACACCGAGTCGGTGGCGAGAAAGTAGCCGCCGAAGGTCGGGTCCATCTCTTCGGACTTTCCGGCCGCGCCTTCGCAATACGGGCAGAGCGTCCACGGAGTGCCGCCCCTGCTGAGCACATCACGCACAGGCCGGCCCACGAGCGCCGCAGGCTCGGTTTCAAGGTGGGTGGCCAGCGCCCGATTGGCGCGGAGGATGCGGCCGTCGAGCGAGTGGACGAGAATCAAATCGTCGATTGAGTCGAAGGTGTCTAGCCATTGTCTGCGGGAGGCCATCGAAGTCTCGAAGAGAGCCACGTTTTGAACCGTCAGGCCCAGGAGATTCGCGACGTTGACCAGGAAATGCTCTTCGTCTGCTTCGAAGGTCCGCGGCCTCGACGATCCGATCCCGAGCAATCCCAGCGGCGATTCCTTTCCGGGTATGCGAACCAGCACAACGGCGGCAAGCTTCTGCGCATCCGTCCACAACCGAACCACGGAATCCCCTGGAGCTCCGGAAGAAACGAGAGGCGTTTCCCGGCGCAGAACGTCTTGTGCCCAAGACTCAGCGACCGAGACATTTGGGTGGTGGACTCGAGACGGACCGCCCGGTCCGACCGCGGCGCGGACGACGAGCGCGGTCGGATGAGCGGGGTCGTCGAGAAGGAGCACGACGCCGTGGCTTGCACCGAGGATTTCCACGAGATGATGCAGGACCCCTTGGAGGGCGTCCTCCATCCGAAAGGAATGCGTGGCTTCGGCAGTGATCAGGGCCAAGCGTCGCAGTTTCTCGTTGAGGTCGTCCGTTCGAGCGCGGCCCGCTTCCAATACAAGCACGGCCATGGCAACGCCCATCATGATTCCGAACAGGCCGTGGAAAGAAATCCGGAAAAGCGCGAGGCCCTGGGCCGCCCATTCCGGCCGGTCCAACCCATGGAGGCCGCGCAGCAAGAGCGCTGCGGCGAGCAGGTTCCAGCCCACGCCGCGGTGTTGCTTCTGCGAGCGCCAAAGAATCCAGCCGGCCGAGAGATACGTGACACAGACGAATAGGGTTTCGGCCCATATCTCGACACGGGGCAGCCTGGCCACCAAGCCCAGAAACGCGAAAGAGCCCACGGCCGCGACGCCCAGCGGCCACAGGTATTTGACTTTCTTCCGCAGGCCGCGGCACTCCATCGTCGCGGCCAAGAAGAAGAGGGCCGGCACAAGGGAGAGCGCGAAGCTGAACCGCACGTCGCCGGCTCCGCCGCTCAGGAGGGCCGCAATGCGCAGAACTTCCAGCGCGACGTAGAATGTCCATCCGGCCAGCCAGTAGCGAAAGAAACGCGCAGAAAAACCCGGAAGGAGCGACCAATAGAGGATCAAAAGAATGGAGGCGGCGGCGCCTTCCATGAAGGCGACAGCCAGGATGCCAGGATTCAACGCAAACGTCATCGTGCCTTGTCCGAGCGACACCCCGCCGCTCACCTACGGCGCTGCTATCGACAATCCGGGGATATCAGGAAGCCATTATAAGAATTAGCACATAGGGCAAAAATCCAGCAACACACAGTCTTACCGTGTGTGCCGTGCTTTATAATGGCATCAACGGAATTAACGGCCTAAACGGAGCGACCGTGGACAAAGAAAAGATCCTCGTCGTAGACGATGAAGAGGCTATTCGCGAAGTCGTCTCGACGTTGCTCGAGGCACAAGGCTACCCTTGCACGGTGGCTTCGAACGGACGATTGGCGCTCGAGGCCTTCCGGAAAGACTCGTACGACCTGGTACTAAGCGACATCGTCATGCCCGAGATGGACGGGCTGAAGCTGCTTGGCGAGCTGCGCGAGGACGATCCGGACGTGCCTGTGATCATGGTGACGGCCATGCACGACATTTCGATCGCCCTCGAAGCAATCCGCGCCGGGGCGTACGACTACATTCTGAAGCCCTTCGAAAAGGATCAGCTCCACCTGAGCGTGCGGCGAGCGCTCGAGCACCGCAGGCTGGTGCTTGAAAACCGGACATATCAGAGCGATCTGGAGCATCTCGTCGCGGAGCGCACGCAGCAGCTTTCGATCGCGCTGCAAGACCTCGAGCAATCCTACGATTACACGCTGGAAGCGCTGGGCGGGGCGCTCGACGCCAAGGACGCCGAAACCGAAGGCCATTGCCAGCGCGTCACCGCCTTCACCATCACGATCGCGAAGGCCATGGGCGTCGACAAAGGGCTTCTGCGGCAGATCGCCCGCGGTGCGTTCCTTCACGACATCGGCAAGATGGGGATTCCGGACCACATTCTCCGCAAGCCGGGCCCGCTGACTGCAGACGAACGCGAAATCATGCGGCGGCACTGCGAGATTGGGTTCGCCGTGCTCGAGCGGATTCCGTTCCTGAAAGAAGCTGCCGAAATCGTCCTCTCGCACCAGGAGTTCTACGACGGTACGGGCTATCCGCGCGGATTGAAGGGCGAGGAAATTCCGCTAGGGGCCCGGATTTTCGCGGTGGCGGATACGCTCGACGCAATGATCTCGGACCGGCCTTACCGCAAAGCGCTACCGGTTTCCACCGCCCGCGAAGAAATTCAACGCTTTTCCGGAAGACAGTTCGATCCCCGCGTCGTCGAAGTGTTTATGGCGCAGCCGGAAGCGCTGTGGCGCGACTTGCACGAGAAAATCGGCGACCCGTTCCAGCTTACGCAACTCGAAAGAGTGTAGATTCGCCCCCGAGCTCTCTTCAGCCAAAGCAGTATCCCAACTGCAAAGCTTACCTTACGAATAACGACCATGCGCTCTTAGAACGAATACTTAAGGGCAAACTGAAACTGCCGAGCGGCATTCTCAGTCGAAGACAGCGCCCCGAAGTTGCCCGGATTGAGTAACGACGCACTTGGAGGCGCGAAATTCACATTGTTGAAAAGGTTGAACGCCTCGGCGCGGAACTCCAGCCTTTGGTTATCGGACCAGGGCATCGTGAAATGCTTGAGAAGAGCCAAGTCGGTGTTCCAGAAGCCGGGGCCGCGTACGACATTGCGATTGCCGGTGCCTCCGCCGAAGGGAAACGCAAAAGCTCCTTGAGCATTGGTCTCATTCGCAAAGTACTGAACAACAGGGGTCGAACCGGGCTCAGGCACGATATGAACACCGGCTTTCACGTCGGCTTGTGTGCCAACGAAGACGGCAGGTGCAGTTTGCGTAAAGTCGATTGGGAACGTTCCCGTATCCACTTTTATAGGGAACCCGGTGTGAGCGACGACAATCCCTGAAACGCTCCAACCGCCGATGACTTCGTCAAGCAACTTCGAGGAACCACGACCGAGCCACTTTCCGCGTCCAAAAGGCAAGCCGTAGTCAAAGTTCGCGGCAACCGTGTGGGTCGCGTCAAAGTTTGAGTTCCCACGGCAGACTCGAAGGTCGCGCAAATCGCAAATTTCGGCCGCGCCGGTTCCCGTAAACTCGACCAGTTCGTTCTGAATGTCCGAGTCGTTATCGATCGAGTGCGAATATGCGTAGTCAAATTCCATCGTGAGGTCGTGGGACATCTTATGGTTCAGCCGGACTAGCAATGCGTTATAGCTTGACGAGCCGTAATTGCCGATGAAGCCGGCGGCACCATTCTGGGCCAGTTGGCCTGCGTTGAGCGGTATTAGACCATCTTCGGGATTCCCATCGAGCTGAATATCCGACAGGCTCACGAGCGTGCTGGAAACATCGCCGTTGGTCCAGACGGCGTCCGCCAAGGCAGCCGCCAATTGAGTGCAAGACAGCGTCGTTAAGGCCCCGCCACTCAAGGCGCTTCCCTCATTGGCGCATGTGCCAAACCCCGACGTCTGCGCGGCGGCAGTCATTTGGTTTTCAAACCAAGCCTGGTTGGGTACGGCCGTAAAATCGCCGCCTGTTGTCTGTAGAGACTTCTGAACATTAGCGAACGCCGTGTAGAGAAACTGGCCCGAGGCCGCATCCTTAAAATTCAATGTCTGCCCGACATCCGCAATGGCCGGCAGCCTGTGAGCGACTTTCCCGAAGTAACTCACATCGGCCAGCCAGGCACCCGGCAACTCTCGCTGAACCCCAAGGGAAAAGCTCATTTCATACGGTGTCCTATAATTCGGGTCGAAATTGAAAAACGGTCCGTTGGGCCCGAAACCATTGCCCGTATTAAAGCCGATCGGGACACCACTCGAATCCAGGTTGGGAGTGAACGGCCTTGGCGTCGATGCGGCCGCGGGAGCTGCCGGCAATGACCCATATCCTGAAAAACGTGGATCGGTGAGCAGAGCGCTGAAAGCGCCCCCAGCACCGTTGTTGATGGCCTCAGAGTTGCTGAACAAGAAACTGGTTTCGTCCAACTCAAAGCCCTGGCCGATGAGGTTGTCGTCATAGTTCAAGGCGAATCCCGCCCGGATGCTTGTCCTGCGATTGCCTAACAGACGACCCCAGAAGCCGTCTCCGCCGAAGGGCGAATAGGCAAGCCCAATGCGGGGAGCAAAGTTCGTATAGGAAGGCTTGTAATAGCCCGGGCCGTGGTTCGCCGGACCTCCGAGAGAATACGAGATCAGAGGAACGGCGTCCGGGCCTTCAATACCCGCGGCTGCATCCGCCTGCCGAATCGCAAAGATCTTTTCTGGGCTGATGTTCGGCACTGATTCGAATCCGTGTATTTCCGACAACGGGTTGTGGAATT
This sequence comes from uncultured Acidobacteriota bacterium, assembly GCA_963813045.1. Taxonomy (GTDB): domain Bacteria; phylum Acidobacteriota; class Terriglobia; order Acidiferrales; family UBA7541; genus Palsa-295. The sequence continues at coordinate 21,296 of CAWEXR010000029.1, read as the reverse complement.
GCCAGCGCAAACCGTATGTGACGGTCAGGTCCGAGCGAATCTTCCAAACGTCCTGCGCATAAAACTCATATTCAGTAGCGTGGTAGTCACGTACGGGAATCGTCCCTTGAGGCAATGGGGCTCCAGACAAGTTATAGTTGAACGTCGCACTGATGGAAGCTATGCGACCGAGAGCGAGTGGGAAGAAGGAATCCCATTCGCTGGTGGCGACGGAGTTCGTTCCAATGTCTGAAGGACGAAGGCTCCCGTCCAGCTGACTGATTTGTCCGCCCAAGCCGACGCCGTAGATATTGTAGTCGGTAAGATTGCCCGACTTGAAAATCGTTGGCTTGATCACGCCCCCGAACTGGAGGGTGTGACTTCCTTTGCTCCAAATGAGGGCATCCCGGAACTGGTAAACGGGAACTACGGGAAGTTGCTCATTAAAAGTCGAGTTCCCGGCGAACGAGCCATTCAACAGATCGTCATACGGGGCCGTGAGGACGTTGCCGTTGAAGAAAAAATCGAGAAGATTGGGAAAATTCGGTTTCGAGGTCAACGGAAATACTATGAACTGATCCGTTTCGCCGAACGAAACCTGATTTGACATATTCGGCGACAGAATCCAAGTATCTCCCACAACCCAAGAACGGGAATGATCCACGACCGCGGATATCGGAGCAGGATCACCAGGGAATACCTGAATGACGAAATTCACATCATCGTCGTCGAGACTCCGATCCCATGTACCCCGCGCGAACAGGCGGTGTTTCGAATTCAGCTGATAGTCGATTTTCCCGACGGACGTGTTGTCTTTGTTGTTGACAGGCGCAGTGAAGAGGAAGCCCGCGCTGTTAATCAAATCACCAGCATTGAAGTTATTCTCCTTGGGATAGGGACGGCTCGCGAGGAATGCTAAGAGCGCAGGATCGGCGCCGACACCCTGTGGGTCCAGCGCGGCCAGCGAGTTAGGTCCGGTAAGGGGAGTCGTGCTGATGCAACTCGGCGTGCTGACGATATTGGAGGAAGGGCCGCAACCAGCACCGTCGTTGATGTAATTGAGCTGCCCACCGCGCAGCGCATCCAATGGAACTATATCGTTAATCTCCTGGCTGGCCTTTGCTCGGAGTCCGTTATAGCTAAAGAAAAAGAAAAGCTTGTTCTTCAGGATCGGGCCACCGATATCGCCGCCGAACTGGTTGCGGATCAGGGGAGGGCGCGCAATCCCTTCGAGATTATTAAAGAAATTGTTGGCCGCAAGGGCGGTCACACGATTGAAATCATATGCTTCCCCGTGAAACTGGTTTGTGCCGGATTTTGTGACGAGCTCGACTTGAGCCCCTGCGCTGTGCCCGTAGGAAGCATCGTCACCTCCGACAATGGTGCTGATTTCTTGAATGGAGTCCAGTGGAGTGTTTACGACGGTGGTGAACGCTTGGCCAAGTCGCTGGTCGTTCACGTCTAATCCGTCGAGAGTGATATTCGTCTGATCGGCACGCGTGCCGGTGACGACCCCGTTCTGGGACGTGTCGCCTGTGGCTTGGACACCCGGCGCCAGCTCCAAGAATTGGGCCGCGTTGTTGACGAACAGACTGGGTAGATCCTGCACACGGTCACCCTCGACGAGCGTACCGATGGTGGCGTCGGTCGTGTCTAGGCTGCCGGCACCGCCCGGAGCAGTAACCTCGACCGTTTGCGTGACCTCCCCCAATTCCAGCTTTGCGTCCTGTGTGGTCGGCGTCCCTACGGCCAAATAGAGATTGCTGAGGATAAAGCTCTGAAAACCGTCCTTTGTAACAGTCAGTGAATAGCCGGGCCCGGGCGGGAGATCAACAATGCGGTAGCTACCGTCACCGGCGGTTTTCCCGAAGTAGGCAGCGCCCGTTTGCGTGTTGGTAACTTTGATGCTGGCACCGGGCACCAGCGCACCGGAAGTGTCGGTCACAACGCCCGTAATCGACGCCACGCTTTGCGCCCGCGTGAGGGTCGGAACAAGGAGAACGGCTGCAACAAACAACAGGAGGAACCTAATACCTCGCATGTTTGCCCCCGATTAGAGTTGAATTCCCTGCCGTACGTGGCGCCCTTATAACACGCCTTGGCCTATTGGCAAGCCCTTGCGACACGCCTCTCATGCCGACCATACGACCGCACCCCAAGAAGTCGAAACTAGAAGACAACGGAGCAACTTCTCTACCAAAACTCGCACGGCCGACATGGAGAAACAAGCCTCGAGAAATCATGACGTAACGGCCATCGCCCGTTGGATTTCCGGAATCTGGCGACTCCCATATACCAAAATTCATAGGCGACTGCGGGGATAACGCTAAGAGATCATATAAGGGCGGTCACCCAGCATTCAGCGAGGAACATTGCGGCGGCGGTAGATGAGGACGAAGATCGCGGCGAAAAGGCTCAGGGCGGGTGCCAGCAGAATCAGGATGCCGTGGCGAAGGGCAGCGCGTCCTTGCGCGCCCGAAGAGGCGGCATTTTGGTAGCACATGGCGCAGCCCTGAGCGAGTGCGTCCGGTGCCACCAACGCGAGCAGAACCAGGCACCTGGAAATCAGACCGACCAGGGACTGGGCTCGCCGATGCTCTGCGGTTTCCGGGCTGCCGATTTCGGCCGTGCGTTCTGCCGTTATCATGCTTAGCCCCCCAACAGGAGGAAGACGAACAAGAGCAACCATAGCCCGTCCATAAAGTGCCAGTACATGGAAACGACGTCAACAGCCGTGTTGCGCGCAAGGTGCCGCGGCGAATGGAACGCAACCGCGAGGAGGCCTATGATTCCGCCGAGCAGGTGCAGTCCGTGCGCGGCCGTAAAGATGTAGAAGAAACTGCTGCTGGGATTGGTCGCTAGATAGACGCCAGCGGCAACGAGCCGGCGCCACGCGATGAGCTGCCCAGCGACGAAAAAGACGCCCAAAATAGCGGTGAAGCCCCACCAGTGGCGGAAGCTCTCGTCGTCGCCCATAAGCAAATGACGACGTGAGCGAGCAAGCGTGAAACTGCTGGCAAGCAGGATGATCGTATTCAGCCAGAGGATGCGCGGGATCGCGAGCGCTCGCCAGTCGCTATTGGGAAAGTCCCTGCGGACAACGTAAGCGCTGACGAGCGCCGCGAAAAACATCAAAATGGCGGCGAGCGCTATGGTCATCCCTGTCACGTAGGTCCGCTGCGGGACGCCGGTCGGACCGCCAGGCCCGCTTCCCTGCCCGCCGTTGCCGGACGGAGCGCCGCCTCCGATGCCCCCGCCGGCACCGTCGAGTTGCAGGGTTCCCGTCGACAGGCTATTTGGCACTCTGAGTCTCCTGATTCGCCCGGGCGCCTTCTTCGGGCGGGTCATTTTGCGGCAGAAAATCCCGGCTTGCGCCGGGGACGCTGTAATCGTACGGCCCGCGATATACGCTCGGGAAGCGACCGCCAAAATTGTCCGCGGGAGGCGGCGAGGCCGTGATCCATTCGAGGGTCGTGGCGCTCCAGGGGTTCACGGGCGCTTTTTTGCCTCTCTTCAAACTCCAGAAGAAATTGTACAAAAAGATGAGCTGCGCCGCGGCGGTGACAAAGGCTGCGATGGTGATGAAGCGATGCAGCGGCTGGAGCGCTGCGAGATAGGCTGCGCCGGACGAGTCCGCGTAGCGCCGGACGCCGCCCTCGATGCCGACGAAGTGCATGGGCATGAAGATGCAGTAGGCGCCTGCGAACGTAAGCCAGAAATGAAGTCTACCGAGGGTTTCGTTCATCATACGGCCGAACATTTTCGGGAACCAATAGTAGGTCGCGGTGAAAATTCCGAAGATCGCCGCCACGCCCATGACGATGTGAAAGTGCGCGACCACGTAGTAGGTCGCATGCAACATCGTATCCACGGCCGGCTGCGCGAGAAAAATTCCCGAAAGGCCGCCGGTGACAAAGAACGAAACGAAGCCGATGGCGAACAGCATCGGCGGGTGAAACTGGATCTTGCCGCCCCACAGAGTGCCGAGCCAGTTGAAGGTCTTGATCGCGGAGGGAACGCCGATCGACATGGTAAGCGCGGAAAAAGTCATGCTCGAATACGGGTTCATGCCGCTTACGAACATGTGATGGCCCCAAACCACGAACCCGAGAAAACCGATCGCACCGAGGGCCAGCACCATCGCGCGATAGCCGAAGACGGGTTTGCGCGAGAAATTCGCGAGAACGTGCGACGCGACGCCCATGCCCGGCAGAATCGCGATGTAAACCTCGGGATGGCCGAAGAACCAGAACAAGTGTTGCCAGAGGAGCGGCGAGCCCCCACCGCGGTTTTGCAACTCGCCATTGACGACGAGTCCGGCGGGGAGAAAGAAGCTTGTGCCGGCCGAGCGGTCAAGCAAGAGCAGAATTCCTCCGGCGAGCAAGACGCCAAAGGCGAGAAGACTCAGAATTGCGGTGATGAACCACGCCCACACGGTGAGCGGCATGCGCATCAGCGTGAGTCCGGGCGCGCGCATATCGATTGTCGTGGAGATGAAATTGATCGAGCCCAAAAGCGAGGCCAAGCAGAACAGCAGGATGCTCACGATCCACATCGTCTGCCCCGTTCCCTCGCCGGGACCCGTCACGTCGCCCAACCCGCTCAAGGGAGGATAGGCCGTCCAGCCGCTGATCGGTGCGCCGCCGGGAACCATGAACGCCGCAACCATGCACAGGAACGCGGCCAGCGTCAGCCAGAAGCTGAGCATATTGAGCCGCGGAAAGGCCATGTCCGGCGCGCCAATTTGAATCGGCAGAAAATAGTTGCCGAAGGCGCTCTGCGGGGCGACGGTGAGCACGAAGAAAACCATGATCGTGCCGTGCATGGTGACGAGCGCCAGATACTGTTCGGGCGTCATGATCCCGCCGCTCACGAACGGAAGATGGGCGGCCGGCCAAACGAGGTGAAAGCGCATCAGCAACGAGAGAACGATCCCTAGGGTGACAGCAGCGAGTGCAAGGAAAAAGTACTGGAGGCCAATGACTTTGTGGTCCGTGCTGAAGACGTGGCGGCGGAGAAAGCCTTTCGGCGCCTCGGTTCCGAGGTAGGCGGACGCGCTCACTGGTCGGCCGCCTGTTGCTTGAGGAAATCCTCGTAAGCGGATTCGGACACGACGTTCAGGTAACTGTGCATCTTGGAGTGGCCTAGTCCGCACAACTGCGTGCAGACAATTTCGCAGCGACCAGTGCGATCGGCCGTGAAGTGCAAGGGGATCACCATGCCCGGGACAATGTCCTGCTGGAGGCGCAGTTCCCGGACGAAGAAATTGTGGATTACGTCCTGCGAGCGCAGCAACAGCTCGACCGGATGGTTCACTGGAACGGTCAGAGTCGAAGTGACGACGTCGTCCTTAGCCGCAGGATCGTTCGGATCAAGACCAAGAGGATTGCCGGCCGGCGCGTTCACCAAGGCGGGATCGAGCCGGCCGAACTTGCCGTCCGGACCCGGATAGCGGAACGTGTAGACGAACTGCGTGGCCGTGACTTCGATCTGGATCTGATCCGGCGCGGGCGGCGTGAACTGAACTTGCGCCCATACCTTGCTCCCCAGGATTCCGAGACCAAAAAAAACGAGGGCCGTCAGGCACGTCCAGAGGATTTCCAGCGGAACGCTGCCGCGTGTGAAATGGGCGCGCTGGCCGCGATCGCGGAAGCGGAATATGGCGTACGCGAGACCCAACTGCGCCAGTATAAAAGCCGCGCCCGTCGCGTAGAGCGTTAGGCTGTACTGATGGTCGACCTGAGCTGCAACCCGGGTAATCGCCGGCGGCGGCGGGAAAAGATGCGCGGAAAAGACGTAGACGGTGACAACCACGAGAAGGGAGAGAAACATAGCCAACAAGACGGCCGGTGCCGCAGAGCCGCTGTTTCGCTTCCTCATTGGTTCCATGAACGGTATCGAAAAGGGGATGATATAGAAGCGCGGCTGAATTTTATAGTGGGATTACGTGCCGTTGAATTGCCGGAGATTCTCCTGACCAGACACGTCTCGTGGGATCATCTGCGTAGATAGGTGAATGGTGCGGTCGAGTGGATTCGAACCACCACGGTATTGCTACCGCCAGCCCCTCAAGCTGGTGCGTCTGCCAGTTCCGCCACGACCGCAATCCCGAGGTCAACCAGAAAAGTGTAGCAGAAGTCTCTATTTCTGAGGAGCCGGAGTCGGTGCAGGCGCTTGCGGGCTGGGCGCCGGAGACGACGGCTGCGAAGGTTGTAGCGGCGATTGAGTCGGCGCTGTTTGGGCCGGCTTCGCGGGGGCCGGCGCGGACTTCTGAGTCTGTTCCAGGATCGAGCCGGTGCTGATCTCCGTCGGCGTACGCTTCACCGAAAGCGCGAGCGAAGTCATCATGAAGACGATGGCGCACCACGTGGTGGCGCGGGAAAGAAACGTCGCCGCGCCTCGCGGCCCGAATGCCGTCTGGCTCCCCGCGCCTCCGAAAGCGCCCGCAAGATCCGCGGCCGACCCGCTCTGCAGCATGATCACGATGATCAATACGAAGCACACCAGCACGTGCAGCGTCACCAGAATGAACGGCACGCGCCAGCCCAGCGCGATTAAACCAATCGCCACCAGCAGCGACACCGCCCACTTCATCCACGATGGCATTTCAAACTCCCGCGACTGCGCCCCTGAAACCCGCGCAGCCAGCTCAATAGTTCACGATTGCCGCAAATGACTTCGGGTCCAAGCTCGCGCCGCCCACCAGCGCGCCGTCGATTCCCTCCTGCGCCATCAGTCCCTTTATGTTATCGGGTTTGACGCTCCCACCGTAGAGGATTCGAAGCGCGGAGGCTTGTTCAGGTGTGAACCGCTTCGCGGCTAGATCCCGAATATAACGATGCGCCTCGGCAGCCATCTCCGGCGTCGCAGTTCGCCCTGTGCCGATGGCCCACACCGGCTCATACGCCACCAGAATACGTGAGAACTTCGTAGTGGTCAACGCGGCGAAGCCGTTCTCGAATTGGCGCTTCAGCACCGTATTCGTGAGATTCCCTTCCCGCTCGCTCAGTGTTTCACCCACGCAGACAATGGGCACCAGCCCGGCCTCGAGTGCGGCTTTCGTTTTTAGATTCACGGATCCGTCTGTTTCCCCGAAAAGCTGACGCCGCTCCGAGTGCCCGATGATCACTCCGCGGCAGCCCGCATCGACGAGCATCCGCGCGGACACTTCGCCGGTAAATGCCCCTTCGCGTTCCCAGTGCAGATTCTGCGCCGCAATTCCGATATTGGTGCCGCGGGCGGCTTCGACTGCGGCGGCCAGCGCCGTGAACGGCGGAGCAACCACAATGTCGCAGTTCTTGGATGCAGCGACAAGCGGTCGAAAGGCTTCGAAGAACGCGCGCGTCTCGGCGCCCGTCTTGTACATCTTCCAGTTCCCGGCGATCACAGGGCGGCGCAATTAGGCGTCCTTCCGGCCGCCGGGCTTGTCGGTGAGCGCTTCGACACCCGGAAGCTTTTCGCCCGCCAGGAATTCGAGCGATGCGCCGCCGCCAGTCGAGATGTGGGAAATCTGGTCGGCGACGCCGGCTTGCTCCACGGCGGCAACCGAGTCCCCGCCGCCGATGATCGAAGTGGCCCCGGACTTCGTGGCGGCAGCAACCGCTTTCGCGATTCCGAGCGTGCCCTGCGCGAACGCGGGCTTCTCGAACATGCCGAGCGGGCCGTTCCAAACGATCGTTCTCGCTTTCGCGATTTCCTGCCCAAATTGCGCGACGGTCCTTGGCCCGATATCGAGCCCCATCCAACCATCGGGAGTATTCGCGATGTCCGTGGTCTTCGTCATGGTGGAATCGGGTGACTCTGCAAGAACGTGATCGACCGGCAGCAGCAATTTGAAATTACGCTTTCGCGCTTCCTCCAGCAAGCCGCGCGCGAGATCGAGCTTGTCATTCTCAACGAGCGACTTCCCTACCGGCTTCCCTTCCGACTTCAAGAACGTGTACGCCATCGCCCCGCCGATCAGCATCGCGTCGGCAAGCTTCATCAGGTTCTGCACAACTTCAATTTTGTCGGAGACTTTGGCGCCGCCGAGTACCGACACAAAAGGCCTCTCCGGATTCGAAATCGCTTTCCCGAGGTAGGCCAGTTCCTTTTCCATCAGCAGGCCCGCAGCCGCTTGGCGAACAAACTTTGTGATGCCCACAACCGACGCATGTGCACGATGGGCCGAGCCGAATGCGTCGCAAACGAAGATCTCGTCGCACAGCGCCGCAAGCTGCTTCGAAAACTCGGGATCGTTCGCTTCTTCCTGGGGATGGTAGCGGACATTTTCGAGCAGCAGCACGTCGCCGTTCTTGAGCGTTTTACTTTTCGCCTCCGCATCGGCGCCCACGCAGTCCGGCGCGAACTCGACTCGCTTACCCAACAACTCGCGCAGCCGGGCCGCGACGGGCGCGAGACTGTACTTGGGATCGACTTTCCCTTTGGGCCGGCCCAGGTGCGACGCGAGGACCAATCGCGCGCCGCGCTCGATTGCCAGGCGCAGCGTGGGCAGTGTCTCGCGAACCCGGGTGTCGTCCGAGACACGGCCGTTTTCGAGGGGAACGTTGAAATCAACGCGGATGAAAACGCGCTTGCCGGTCATCTCGAGATCACGAATGGACAGCTTGTTCATGATTTATATCGGAAGCGCGGCGCCGAGCAGTCTCATCCTTACAGCTTGACGGCGAAGAACTTGATCAGGTCGCGGCAGCGGCACGAGTAGGCCCATTCGTTGTCGTACCACGCGAGCACTTTCACGCAGTTGGCGCCGACGACGCGCGTGTAACCGGCGTCGACGATCGCGGAATTCGGATTTCCGCGAAAATCGATCGAGACCAATTCCTCTTCCGTATATTCGAGGATGCCTTTCATCGGCCCATCGGCGGCGCGCTTCAGGGCCGCGTTCACGCTCTGGACGGTCGCCGGTTTCTCTGTGATCACCGTCAAATCAACCACGCTCACATTCGGCGTCGGGACGCGCATGGCGTAGCCGTCGAGTTTCCCCTTCAACTCGGGAATCACCAAATGAAGAGCCTTGGCCGCGCCGGTCGAAGTCGGAATCATCGAGAGCGCCGCGGCGCGGGCGCGCCGCAGGTCCTTGTGGGGCAGATCGAGCAGCTTCTGGTCGTTGGTGTAGGAGTGAATCGTGGTCATCGTCCCGATGACGATCCCGAAAGTATCCTGAAGCACCTTGGCCACGGGCGCCAGACAGTTCGTCGTGCACGAAGCGTTCGACACCACGTGATGCTTCGCGGGATCGTACGTCTTCTCGTTAACGCCCAGGACGATCGTATGGTCCGGGTCGGTGGCCGGCGCGGAAATGATCACTTTCTTTACAGGTCCGCGGATGTGTTTCCGCGCGTCCGCGCCCGTCGTGAAAAGGCCCGTCGACTCGACGACGATGGTCGCCCCGACCGAGGCCCAGTCGAGTTCCCCGGGATCCTTGGTTCGGAATACCTTGAAGGCTTTGCCGTCGACGGAGATCGTGTCGTCGGTGTGGGTCACGCGGTTCGGCAGGTTACCGAGAATCGAATCGTATTTCAGCAGATGCGCCAAGGTTTTCGAATCCGTGATGTCGTTGACCGCGACGATCTCGATTGCCGGATCCCCCAGCGCCGCGCGCAGGATGTTGCGACCGATGCGTCCAAACCCGTTGATTCCGACTTTCACTGCCATGCGTCCTCCGGAAAGTCTATGCCGATGGTGGCCTGCGCGAAGGGATCTGCAGGGTGTTGATTGAAACGAGAATGCTAGGGTGCGGACGGGAAAAAGTCAACGCAGGTTCGCGGGCATGTCGCCCCTAATCGAATTCCTTCACGCGAACGACGTTGTCACCGGCAAAAGTGACGAACGTCGTCTTGGCGGGCGGCGTGCCATAGATCCAGTCTTCGGTCTCCTTGCCCTCGGAATCGCGCTCGCGAACCTTGTGGTCCGGGCGGCCCATCGCGGCCACCACCATCTCGCTGTCCATACCGACGATGGCCTCGTGATCCTTGATCGCTTCCTGGAACTGCGGTGGCAGGGTCTCCACCCAATTCACCGCAGCCGAATGCTGTTTCGAGAAATCCAGGAAGACCCCAAGATCGCGCTTCAGGTCGTCCGGGCTCATGTCGGGGACTGCTCGCCCGTAGTCGAGAACCAGCGTCGCGCCTGCCGGCACGGACCGGGTCGCATATGCCGGCTCATCCGTGGAGACACTGCCCCCCATCCCTATGCCGACCTGCAAATGATCGCGCAGATGGAAGTGTTTTTTCCCGCCGCCGTTGATCTGTATGAAGACTTCCCGAGAGCGGATTTCCATGCTGGTGATCTGAACTGTATCGCCCGGATTGGCTGCGATGCCGTACAGCCTGAGGGCGTCGCTCAGTTTCTGCTTGTCGACCTGTTTGCCTATCGGGACCCTGAAGCCGTGCTTCCCGCCTGGAACCGGCTGGATCGCCTTGGCAAATTCACCATCCACATAACGGATCAGCAAGAGCCGTGACTGGGGTTGCAGCTCTCTCGGAGGCGGAGCCGGTGCCTGAGCCTGCGGGCCAGCCGCCGACACACTCCCGCCGGGCGTCACCGAGATGGACGAACTCATGCCTCGCACTTCTGGAGTCGTCACGCGAAAGGGAGTCACGCCGGAAAGATCCGCGGCGAGCGACAGCGCAGCGGCCAAAATGAGGGTGGATCGAACTTCCATGTCACACACCTGAGCTTATTCTACGCCTTTCGCCGCCGGTGTCACGCCGCATATCTCGGAAGACGGCAGGCGCTTAAATCCCGAGTTTGTCGGCAGGCGGTTTGGAGTTGCAGAAAGAAGCAAAGGCGCTGACGTACTTCCAGCGCGCCGAATCCGATCGCCTAGCTTAATCTTTCCACAACTGGGTTTGTTTTTCGCGAGAGAAGCGGGAGGCGAGGAATTCTTTCAGGCGTTCGATTGAGGAGAACACCTGATCGGAGCAACCGAGTATCCAAGCGTCGATTTCCTCGACCGGCAGATCCGCGACGAGATAGACGGGAATGCCCTTGCGGTGCGCCGCGGTCATCTCGGCCGATGTACCGCCGGTCTGCGCGCCCGCCGCGTCCCAGTAACACACGAGGTAGTCCACCTTATTCTCGATCAGGTCGAGGTCGGAGGCGATGACTTTCCGGAACGCACGGCGAAAGCGATCGAGATCCGTCTTCTGCCATTGGGCGAGATTCGCGATTTCCTCTGTCGTGAGGTTCTTCCTTGCTTCCTCGGCGGGATCGTAGATGCGGTGACCCAGATTGTCCCGGAGGAATGGCGCCAGCTTGCGCCGCCAGAGCCTTCCGCCGTCTTCGGCGAGATCTATGGGACCGCAAAGATAGCCAAGCATGAGGGCCGAGAGACTAGCACGGAGCGGGAGAACTGGCTACAACGATCGGCGGGAGGCTGTGGATAATTCCGCGAGAACTGGAGCGGGATAAGGGAATCGAACCCTCGCCTCGACCTTGGCAAGGTCGCGTACTACCACTATACGAATCCCGCGTGCACGAGAGCGAACGGGTTATTTATAACACGCGGTTTGGGGCCGGACAAGGGGACCCGTCGCGGGCCGAAACAAACGCAGGACCCAGCGCAATTGCCGCCCGGTTCCACCACTCTCCACGGGCACACCCCAAGATACGGCTCATGAGGTGGGGCGCTACGGTCGACAAGCGGTGTGGGGGACGGACACTCGCTATGGCGGGCAGGCCTGATTGCTAGTCGACTTCGAGGATGCGAGTCGCCTTCACGATCGGCGACTTCTTCTGGCGCTCGGCAAAGCGCACGGCGCGGTCGCGGTCGATGTATACACGCGCGAACCTCTCGCCGTCATGGTAGTAAACAGTTACCTGCCAGTGACGGTGCTTGCGTCGCCGATCCAGTTCCAGCCGACTGGTTCTCTTCCCTGCTGGCTTCCTCTTTTTCTTTTTCACGTTGAGATAACCCTCGAGAAATCAACTGACTATCGCAAGTTAGGTCCGGCCGCGCAAGTAGCAAGTTAAGGGTTAACGTCCACATTAATCGCCCCTTCCCAGCGGCAAGAGCAAACCGCATCGTGCCCTCAGCAGTCGGCTCACGAATATATATCGGCCGCACGTGGAAGGCCTGTAGCGACGCATCAGAGGACGAGGTCGGCAGGCTTCAGGTTCAAATCGTCGAGAACCTGCTTTTTGAGCTTATAGACTGACGGGCCGTCGCTCGCCTGCGCGTACACAAAATCCCCGGAGGGCTTTGAAATCCGGAGAGTCACGGTCTTGCCACTGGTATCGGTCAGAACGGCGCGGACAGCAGGGTGCGCGAGTTGTGCGGTCAGACTGGCAGCCGGCTGATCGATCACGTCCTCAGCCTTCAAACCCGTGAGAGGATCGAGCACCTTCCAACTTGCAGCGGACTTCCCTTTCTCGGCATCGGGCGCTTCGACGGTCCACTGGCCCGGCTTGTCCTTTGTGCTGGTGACGACGATGTCGCCGCTTGCATTGTGGAGTTCGACTCGCCGGATATCCGCCGCGTCCAGGTGGATGACCTGCTTGTCGCGAAAGGCGCCGGGGCCTTCGGACAGCTTTTTGTAGAGGTCTTCGTTAATCCGGAAGATCATCGGCCGCGAGGTGTCTCGCGCGAAATAGTCGTCGCCGTCCTTCTTGCCCACGAGCAAGGTGAACTTCTGGCCCTTCTCGTCGACGGCGGTGAGTGTAATGGCGGGCGTTGCCAAGCCGTACTTGGGCAGGTTGTCGGGCTTCTCGCTGGCAACGCCGGTCAGTTCGAGCGGCAGCCAGCGCCGAAAGCAGCGAATCGACGGAATCCCTGTCCGCGCGCGAGTCAGAACGCTCCGTCAATCTCCAGTCTTCCTTATCGGCGGGCCACTGCCAGTTCGCCCGACGAGTTCTTGAGGCTCAGAGAAGCGACGGACGCGGCGCTGACATGAAGGACGGCGCGGTCGCGCAGGCCTTCGAGAGGCTTGCTCGCGCTGATGGAGAGCGTTCGCGGCAGAAGCGCCACACTCTGTCCACCATCGATGATCGTGTAGATGGAGGTGGCGGTGAAGTCGGTGCTGCCGATTAGAAGCGTGTGTTTCGAGCCATTCTGAAGCTGAAATTCGAGAGACACCGAGGGAGGGTCGAGGCCGTACGCCTTCCGCCGGTCGGCACCGCCAGGCTCGGTTTGGGTGATGCGAGCGTGCGCCACCTGATCGACAACCCCGTCGGCGGTGGGCTGATCGGCTTGCGTTTGGACCGGCTGGACGATCCGCCAAGCACCGTTGCTCTTCTCGAATCGGATCGGCACGTCTTCGGCTTTGTCCGGATGCGAGATCGTGAATGAGGTTACGTCCGACGGTACAAACGAGAAGGCCGCCCTGGAGGCATCTGCCGCAGGCTTAGGGTTCTGGTCTCTCTTCCAGTCGAAGAAGTAGACGGCGGCGCCCAAAGCAAAAGCGCAGAGGAGAATGATCAGAGTCGGTTTCTTGATCATGAGTATCCGCCGGAATGCTCACCGGCGCCTCCACCAGATGACAATTCCCAGAACCACGACAAACCCGGGCAAAATGAAGAGCTCCAGCCAGGCCATACCCGTCGCCTGGGCCTGAGTCAGCTCAAGGCGGCGGTTGGTCGCGCTCTTGGGCCGGATCGATATCAGGTTCTCGTCTTGCGCCAGCCAATCGATCGTATTGAGAAAAAGATCGCCATTGCTTTGCGCGCCGAACCACGGATCGGCGGCGAATTCCGAATTCCCGATTACGACGAGGCGCGCTTCATGGCCGTTCGCAGTGCGATCGCCGGCTACTCCCAGCGAAAGTGGCCCCGCAGTACTGGTCTTCGGATCGAAGCTGACCTCTTTTTGCCCCTTTTCGAGCCTGGGAATCGTGAAGCTTGCCTGGGACGTCTTCAGCAGCTCAACCAACTGCGGGTCCGGCTCCTGCTTGTCGGCGACGGAAACGGTCCGGGCGAGCGGGAAAAACGTCATGGTCCTAGCGAGGGCCTTGGTGACGGGGCTGTCACCATATTGAAGAACGATCGGATAGGTTGGGCCGGTACCGAAAAACCGTCCGGCGCCGCTCGCATCGATGACGACGTTCTTCCCGACATCGATATTCCAGCCCTGAAAAATGGCGTCGAGCTTGGGATCGGTTTCGGGATCGACTTCAATCAGCGCTTTTCCGCCTCCGTCGAGATACTTGCCCACCATCGCGACTTCTTGCGGAAAGAAGGACTGCTTGGGGCCGGCAATCACGAGCACGTCGCAGTCGGAAGGAACGGCCTCGCCCGTGGCGAGATTGACCGTCTTGGTTTCGTAGCCCTCTTTCTTGAGCCGTTGATCGGCCACGGTGTAGCCTTCCGCGCCGCTGTCGCTCACGGACTTCTCGCCGTGGCCGGCCACGAAGCAGACCACGTTGGTCTTATCGCGCGTGACCTTCAGAATCGCGCCGGTGATGGCCTCTTCCGAGAAGCTGCCGTCCGGACCCGCCTCTAGATTTTCCTTGCGGGAGCCGGCGGCAACGATGACGTCGCCCATGCGGGTTGCGCCGTAGTCCTTGGCCACTTCCGGTTTTTCCTGAGGATCGACATTGCGAACTTTGATGTGCAGGCTCAGATTCTTGTATTCGGTCATTACGTCGTCAAACTGGGGCGCGGAGGTTTTCGAGAACCGGACGATCGTGATGTCTTGCTGAAGACCGCTGACGATCTTGCGGGTCTGATCGGAGAGCGTGAACAGCTTTTCGCTCGTCAAATCGAAGCGCTTGTGATGCCGGAAGCCCACGAAATTCACGATGACGAGAATGGCGAGGACGGCGAGCGACAGAATCGCGGTGTTCGTGCCAAGCCGAGAGGACCGCTTGGAGAAAAACTTCACGATCCCTCGAAAACCGAGAACGACCGCCGCCAGGGTCAAAACACCGCCGGCAATCAGAAGAATCTCGCTGAATCGTTGCAACTGCCCTTCAATCGAATAGCGCAGATAGCCGGCCACCAGGCATGCAACGCCGACGCTCCCGGCGAACTCAGCCCAGCCGTGCCGGTCAGACTTCATCCTTCGAGTTCCGCCGTTCCTCACGCCCTTCTCCATCGCATGGAATCGACCGAGCGGACCGTCAAGAAAATGAACAGCAATGGAACGCTGACGTAATAGATGAGACTCGACGTGTCGATAATGCCCCGGGTGAAGTCGTCGTTGTGGTGAATCACCGAGACGTACTGCAAGACCTGCCCGACAACGGTGTCCGCCCCGCGAACGCCGAAATCGAGCACCCAAAGCGTCAAACTCGCGGCGAAGCTGAGAACGAAAGCAATTAGCTGACTTTCGGTGAGAGAGGAAACAAACGATCCGATCGCCAGCAGCGATGCGCCAAAAAGCAGCGCTCCCAGATAGCCGGCCAGCAGAACGCCCCATGGGGGTTTCGGCTCGCTATGGAAGCACATGTACGCGACGTAGACGGCTGAGGGGAGCAGCATGGCCGCGAAAAGCGTGAGTGAGGCGAGGTATTTTCCGGCCACGATCTGCGTTTCCGTGACGGGCGAGGTCATTAGCAGCTCCATCGTCCCGCGCTTGCGCTCCTCGGCGTAGGCGCCCATCGTGAGCATTGGCGCCAAAAAGAGGATGAGCGTCGAAAGCAAACCGAAGAACGCGCGCATCACCTCGCCGGGCATATCTACGTCCGACTGCATGCCCTGCATCAACATCTCCAGCGACTGGCGCTCGGCGACGCCCACGTACAAATAGAAGAAGAAACCGGAGAAAGCCAGGAAGACGGCGACGACGACGTACGCGACCGGTGAGACGAAATAGTGGCCCATTTCCTTGCGATAGATGGCGTAAAGGCTCCGCATGTTCGGTGAGGCTCCTGTCAATTCGACGGCTGCGCGTGCGCCGCGTCGTCGGTGGTCAATTCCAGGAAAATATCCTCGAGGCTTAGACTGATGCCACGGAGTTCATAGAGCGCCCAGCCTCTCCCGACAATGACGGCGGCGACCTGGCTGCGAATGTCCTTGCCGGGCAGAACCTCGACGGTGGCCGTCACGTGGCCGTCGGCCCGCGCCGGGCTTACTTCAACGCGGCCGGCGCCGGGGACCTGCGCGAGCAATTCGGCGAGCGGTTTCTCGGGCGCTTGCACATCCACGTGGATCTTCTGCTTTCCCTTGAGTTGCGCCGTCAAGTTCTGCGGCGTATCCACGGCGGCGATCTTGCCCTTATTGATGATGACGACGCGATCGCAGGTCATGCTGACTTCGGGCAGAATGTGCGTTGAGAGAATGATGGTATGGCTGCCAGCGAGGCCCTTGATCAGGTTGCGAACTTCGATGATCTGCTTCGGATCGAGGCCGACGGTCGGTTCGTCGAGGATGATGACGTCCGGATCGTGCACCAGCGCCTGGGCCAGACCCACGCGCTGCTTGTACCCACGCGACAGGCGCTTAATCAACTCCTTGCGCTTGTCGGCGAGGTTGGTCTTCTCGAGCGCCTCCGTCACGCGGCCGGCGCGCTTTTCCTCCGGCGCATTCTTGATCCGCAGCACGAAATCGAGATACGTCTCGACGCTCATGTCCGGATAGACGGGAGGCACCTCCGGCAGATAACCGATATGCCGGCGGACCTCGAGCGAATCCTCGAACACGTCAAAACCGGCCACGCGCGCAGTCCCAGAGGTTGCGGGCATGTATCCGGTTAGAATGCGCATCGTGGTGGTCTTCCCAGCGCCGTTGGGGCCTAGAAAACCTAGGATTTCGCCTTTGTTTACGGTGAAGGAGACGTGGTCCACGGCTGTGACCGAGCCGTAGGCCTTGGTCAGGTCCTCAACTTCAATCAAAGCATTCCCCCCAAAATCTCTATGATGAAAGAAGGCGAACTTCCCAGCTTCCGCCGGGCCTTCTCTTATATACTAAAAATTCCGCAAAATTGAAAATGCCGCCGAGACCGGGAATCGACAGGCAACGAGGGATGCACCAAGTGCATCCACATCGCTGAGTTAGGCTGCTTTAGAGCGTTTCAGGGGATCTGTCGGAACCCCAAGTTTTTAAGATGCGGCGCGTCTCTGGAAGGTTTGGCTGGAGATGTGCGTTGACACTCCCCGGCCATTTTGTTATTCAACTCGTTTCGCTGTTTGCGCCGGAAGTCCAAAGGGCAAGTGTCCGCTCCGGCTTGAGCGTGTCCGAGTAGAAATCCAATTGAGAGCAGGGCCTTCTTGGCGGCTTATGCCGAATCAAAGAGCAGTCTGGCGCAAGGGAGCGAACTCGATGAGGCGGAATTCGGTGACCGCATGAAGAGATTCGGATACGTCGCGGCGCTGTTCCTTGCCAGCCTTGGCGCGATTTTGTCCGCCAGTTGCGGCGGCGGCGGTACGACCATCAACATTGAGATACAACCGAGCGGGGCGCAATCGGTTGACGTCGGCGGCGTAATCAATTTTACGGCGCTGGTGGGTGGCGACACCTCCGGCAAAGGCGTCACCTGGAAGCTCACAGGGACGACCTGCGCCGGCACGCCGACAACCGGCTGCGGTACGCTCACCAATCAGACTAGCTCCGCGGTTACCTACACCGCGCCCACAGGCATCTCCTCGGCGGTTTCCGCCACCCTCACGGCCACGTCGGTTGCGAGGACTTCCGTCACGCAGACGATCACGATCAGCGTGGTGTTGGCACCAACGTTTTCCGCCCCGTGTGTGTCGACAGCCGCGACCTGCCCTCTTGCGAACGGGGCAAATGGCGTGCAGTACAGCCAGACACTCACCATTACCGGCGGCGTGGCCCCGTACGCTTACAGCGTGGTTAGCGGGTCTCTGCCCCCGGGCCTGAACCTCAATGGGCTTGCGACCGGGACCACCGACACGATCGTCGGAACCCCGAGCGGTCCGGGCGGTACATTTGTTTTCACGATACAGGTTAAGGACAGCGGCGGGATAGCACCCATCACGCAGGCATTCTCGATTTCGGTCACGCCACCACCGCCACTGAGCATAACGACCAGCACCTTGCCGCAAGGATTCGTCAATGTTAGCTACAGTGCTTTCGTTACCGCTCAGGGGGGAGTTGCCCCGCTGACATGGAGTTTGGTTGGCGGAGGGACCGTGCCTGTGCCCGGGCTGGGGCTGACCCTGAACCTGACGAACGGCCAAATTACAGGCGTTCCGGCGATGGCGGGGACATTTGCGTTCCAGGTCACGGTCAAGGATTCGTCGCTTCCCGCGCCGGGTCAGACGGCTGGGCCGACGACAATCTCGATCACGATCCAGACGCCGCCTGCCCTTTCCATCACCACCCCGTCGCTGCCTTTAGGCACGGTGGCGACGGCCTACGTTGGGTCGCTGCAGGCCACAGGAGGGATTGGCCCGTACACGTGGACAATCACTCAGGGATTGCTCCCCTCCGGGCTGACGTTCGCCACGCTGAACGACAGCACGGGGAAAATTTCCGGGACGCCCGTACTTGTCACTACCTCGACCTTCACCGTGCAGGTGACTGATTCCGAGGTCGTACCGGCCACGAAGACAGCTTCGTTCACCATCACGATCAGCGCGGGCTCGGCGAACACGAAGGTCCTGCTGAGCGGTGCGTACGGATTTTTGTTCAGTGGATTTGATTCCGACGGCTCCGTCGCGATGGTCGGCACGATAGTTGCCGACGGTAACGGCAATATCACGTCGGGTGGTGAGGACAGCAACCGAGTCTCGGGTATCGTGAACGGCATAGCGCTGACGGGAACCTATTTGATCGGCACCGACGGAACCGGCACGCTCGAGTTGACGGCAACAGACCCCCAAGGCACCGCGCTGATCACAGACTATCAGCTCGTGCTTGATTCGACCGGCAACGCCCGGTTTTTCGAGGATAATTCGACCGGAACGAACACCGACATCAAGGGAACTCACGGCGAGGGAATTCTCAAACCGCTCTCAGCGTCAACCTTCACGGCGGGCAGCTTCAGCGGAAACTACGCGTTTGAATTCTCGGGGCAGGATTCGAGCGGCAAGAACGAAGCGCTGGCAGGCGTGGTCAATGCCAACGGCTCCGAAACACTGAGCAATCCGGTCGGGACCGCCGTCAACAGCGACGTGAACGATGCGGGAACCTATAGCTCCCAATCGATCTCCGGCAATTTCTCCGTCGGGATGAGCAGCAATCGGGGCGCGGCCACTTTCGTATATCAGCCGCCGATGAAGTCGCAAATCAGCCTGACCTTTGTTTTCTATTTCGTTTCCCCGTCGGATCTGTTCTTTGTGGAAGCTGACAAAACCAACGCGCAGTTCCCGAATCCTCCGCGCTTGAGCGGTGAGATGGTTTTGCAAGACCCCTCGGTCACTTTCGGTCCGGCGTCGCTGGCCGGGACGAGCGTGGCGTCCGGTTCAGGCCTCGATGGCAGCAACGCCACCGTGTTTGCCGGCCTGCTCTCCGCGCCGCAGTGCGACGGCAGCACGGCGGCATCGCTGAATTACGATCAAAATGACGGCGGGACGATCACGGCGCCGTCGTTTCCGGCCGGGACGTGCACGATCGTATCGAATGGACGCGCGGCTTTCACAAATCTTGGCACCCGCGCCGCGGCTGCGTACCTGATTGGGCTGGGACACGGGTTCCTGATCGGGAGCGATGCTGCCGTCACGACAGGACTTCTCGAGCAGCAGTCCGGCGGGCCCTTCGCCGACTCATCGGTGCTGGGCGGTTACACGCTGAGCGCGCCTTTCCCGGCGGACACTCAGGTCCCCAGCGTGCTGGGCCAATTGAATGGGGACGGAATTGGAGATCTGACCGGGACGATCAACGAAGTCGATTCGCCGGGAAAACCGGCACATCTCGCTCAGGCCGTCGTCGCGACAATCAACAGCCTGGCCTCCAGCGGCCGCGGCATCGTGACAGCGAACGGATTGACAGGGTTCCCCACCAACCTCATCTTCTACGTGCTCTCACCGGCCGGCAGCCGCGCAATCTCGGCGGATCCGGGCGGGTCGCATCCGCAGGTCTTCCTGCTGGATCACTAGTTCTATTTGCCGGAGTTCTCGGGATCGAGGCGCAGCGCGGCGGAATTGATGCAGAATCGCAGCCCCGTCGGCTGTGGACCGTCTTCGAAGACGTGCCCCAGATGGGCGTCGCAGCGGCTGCACATCACTTCCGTGCGCGCCATGCCGTGGCTGATGTCGCGTTCCATCTCGACGTTCTCCGCCGCGATCGGCTGCCAGTAGCTCGGCCAGCCGGAACCCGAGTGGTACTTGGCGTCGGAGCTGAACAGCGGCTGCCCGCAGCAGACGCACACGTAGGTTCCCGGGGTTTCGGTGTCTTCGTACTCCCCCGTGCCCGGGGGCTCGGTTCCCTTACGGCGCGTGACGTGGTACTGCTCGTCGGTCAGCTTCGCGCGCCACTCCGCATCGTCCTTCCTGATTTTCTCAGTCATGGCCATAGCTTACACTACCGAGCCGGTGAGGCGCATGCTCATGGCAAGGAACGCGCGGCCGCGGGTGTCCAGCCTCCGCGGCTCTCTATTCGGAGACTCGGCACAGAGCGCGGCCCCGTGGTTCTTATTACTTGGCAGGGATGTAACTCAAATCCTGCCGGAATTTGAGTATCTCGCTGTATTCGCTCTCGATTGAGTTGTCGATGGCTCCCATGGTCGAATTCGCCTCGTCCACGCCGTACACCTCGGTGAGCACTTGCGGTATGGACTTCTCATTGGGGTTCGGCTCAAAGTCCGCCCAATGAGGGCGCGGGAAACTAACCACATATGTGTCGGAGTAGCCCCCGTTCACGAGTTCGAATATGGAGACGTGGCTGGATGGATTTACCTTTCGCTCGGCGTCGGAGATTTTCCCGAGCGCGGCCCGAAAATCTCCATCCTTGCCGAATTTTACGCGGATGATAATAATTTCCGAATACGTCGGCGGCAAAGGTGAATTGTCGGGATTGCCGAATTTGGGCAGCAACTCGTAGTAGGTGTCGGTGAGCGATGCGACGTAGGAACCCACGACCTTGTTGTATTCCTCGTCGTCGGCAGCCTCAGGGACCGATGGATGATCCATATCGGCCCAATGCAAGCCTCCGCGTCCGACGAGGTAGCTTCCCGTCGCTTGTCCGCTGGCGATTTCGAAGACCAACAGCGCACTGGGATCCTTTTGCTGCTTGTGCCAATCCGCTTTTTGCTTGCGGCCTTGTTCGTATTGTTGCGTCATGCCGGGTTTCGGCGTTTGAGTTTCCAAAGCAGCGATGTTGCCCGGATTGTTCTGGGCGGCGGTGCAAAACGCTGCCACAAACACCACGACCAGAGTCACCGATGCGCACTTGAACGATCTCATTTTTCCTCCGAGATTTGAAGCTGGTAGCCGGTAAGCAGGGCGCAGCATAGCTTTCGAAATTGCAATATGTCA
>CAWEXR010000028.1:0-110757 GCA_963813045.1 uncultured Acidobacteriota bacterium | reverse complement strand
ATTTGCCACGCCGTCGAGGACTTCAAAAAGCAGAAGGGCGGAGCCAAAATCCTGCTCAAGGAAGTTTCCGACGCCCAACGATTCGGTGTTGCGGAGGTCCGCGGCAACAAGGTGCTCGGGATCGAAGAAAAGCCCCAGGCGCCGAAATCGAACTACGCCGTGGTCGGAATCTACCTCTACGACGCGACCGTATTCCAGAAAATTGGCCGCCTGAAGCCTTCTGGCCGCGGCGAGCTCGAGATCACCGACGTCAATAACTTCTATATCGAAGAGGGCAAGCTGACGTATGAAGTTCTCGACGGCTGGTGGACCGATGCCGGCACGTTCGAGTCTCTCCTTCGCGCCAATAACCTTGTGTCCGAAACAGGCGCCAACAAGGTGAGGCCGGCGGCGTCCACTGTCAAACGGGAAGCGGTCGGATGAAAATCTTCGTAACGGGCGGTGCTGGGTTCATCGGTTCCAATTTCGCCCGGCACGTCCTGGGTCTCGGAAAAGGCTACGCGGTCGTCAATTACGACAACTTGACCTATGCCGGCAATCTGGCGAACCTCGATTCGGTCGCGCACGATCCGAATTACAGCTTCGTCAAAGGGGACATCTGCGATGCCGCCGCAGTCGAGACGGCCATGGCCGGTTGCGAAGCTGTGGTCCACTTCGCGGCCGAATCCCACGTTGATCGCAGTATTTACGAACCCGCCGCTGCAATCGAAACGAACGTTACCGGAACGTTTGTGCTTCTGCAGGTTGCGCGGAAGCTCCGCGTCGATCGTTTCGTGCACATTTCCACCGACGAGGTGTACGGAGATATTCGCCCCGGCGCGTTCGCCGACGAGAATTCTCCCATCGAGCCCAGCAGCCCTTACTCCGCCTCAAAAGCTGCCTCGGACTTGTTGGTGCGCTCTTACGTGCGTACGTACGCCTTTCCCGGCCTCATTACGCGCTCCTCGAATAACTATGGCCCGTATCAATTCCCGGAAAAATTTCTGCCGCTGATGATTACCAACGCGCTTGATGACAAAGCTCTCCCGATTTATGGAGACGGCAAGCAGCAGCGCGACTGGCTGCACGTCGAAGACAATTGCCGCGGCATCCTGGCTGTGCTCGAACGGGGCCGCATCGGCGAGGTCTATAACATCGGCGGGCTCGATATTGTGGAAAACCTCACCATGGCGAGGCGCCTGCTCAACGCGATGGGCAAACCGGAAACGCTTCTTTCATACGTGAAAGATCGCCCGGGCCACGATCGCCGCTATGCCCTGAAGTGCGACAAGGTGGAGCGCGATCTCGGCTGGAAGCCCGCAATTGCTCTCGACGAAGGCCTGCGCCAGACGATCGCCTGGTACAAGGCGAACGGGGAATGGATGGCGGGAGTCCGTGGAGGCGAGTATCGTTCGTACTACGAGAAATACTACGAAAATCGCGATTCCTCGCTCCACGCGATCGCACAGTCAGGACCAAAACCTCCCCGTTGACTTCGGGCGGTGATACGCTCGAAACCGGCGTCGGCGTCGCGAGCGAAGAATATGACTCGCCGAGGCAGCCTTTTCGGTCCACGAGGATCTAGACTCTTTGCAACGACTCGAGACATCTCTCCCAGGCGTTTACGAGTTCCGCCCCAGAGTCATCCGCGATGCGCGCGGTTTCTTCATGGAGACATATCACCGCGCAAGGTTCGCGGAGCTCGGCATCGCCGATTCCTTTGTGCAGGACAACCACTCGTCCTCGACGAGAGGCACTCTCCGCGGATTGCACTATCAATTGCATCACGCGCAGGCGAAATTGTGTCGAGTCGTCGAGGGTGAGGCTCTCGACGTCGCCGTGGATATCCGGCTCGGCTCGCCGCACTTCGGAAAATGGACAGGAGTACTTCTCTCCGCGAAAGAACACAATCAGATCTACATCCCGGCGGGTTTCGCCCACGGCTTTCTCGCCGTCAGTGAAACACTCCAGTTCCTTTACAAGTGTAGCGACTTCTACGACGCCGGGGACGAGCACGGGATCCTGTGGAGTGATCCCGGCCTCAACATCTCCTGGGGCGTTGCCAATCCTTTGGTTTCCGAAAAAGATTCGAAGTATTCAAGGCTCGCGGATCTTCCCCGTGAATTGCTGCCACGGTATCCCGGGAAATGAGCGCCAAGATTCTGCTGACCGGCAAGAACGGTCAGGTCGGCACAGAGCTTGCAGCGTTCCTTCCTCGCCTGGGCCAAGTCGTCGCGCTGGATCGGCGGCAGTTGGATCTTGCGAGGCCCGATCACATTCGCAGCGCGATCCGGGAAGTTCGGCCTCAGCTCATCGTCAATGCGGCAGCCTACACCGCCGTTGACCAGGCCGAAACGGATCAGGCCGCCGCTCGCGCCATCAACGCCGATGCTCCGGCGGTCATCGCCGAAGAAGCAAAGAAGGTCGGCGCTTCCGTCGTGCACTATTCCACCGATTACGTATTCGATGGAACGAAACGGGCGCCCTACGGCGAGAGCGATCCCCCGAATCCCGTCAGCGTTTATGGCAAGACGAAGTTGGCAGGCGAGATAGCAATTCGCGAATCGGGTGTGCCGCACCTGATCTTTCGCACAGCCTGGGTTTATGCCGCCCGCGGACGGAACTTTCTCCTCACGATCTTGCGTCTCGCCTCGCAGGGCGAGGAACTGAGAATCGTTCACGATCAGATCGGCGCACCTACCTGGTGCCGCGAAATCGCCCGCGCCACGACTTTGATCCTGGAACATCTCTCTCAAGACGGCCTGGGTCTATCGTCTTTCCCGCAAGTCAGCGGCACGTATCACATGACGGCCGGCGGCATGGCATCCTGGTGCGATTTCGCGCAGGCAATTCTGGTTGAAGCCTCCAAAGCGCCGCCGAGTCTTTCCTGGCTCGCCTCTGCGACGGGTGGCCGGCCCCTTCTCGCCCGTCGCGTCGTCCCGATCACAACCGCCGAATATCCCCGTCCCGCGCGCCGCCCAGCCTATTCCGTTCTCTCGAACGCGCTCCTTTCCCGGACATTCGGCTTTCAACTGCCGGACTGGCGCGAACAACTCCATTCCGTTTTCAGCGCGCCCTCTTCGCCCTGAGACTCCGCAACCGAAAGCATTGACGATCTCGGCGAATTGGGCGCAGTGTATGGGTGCTTCTTGCCTCGCAACAAACTATCATCGAACTGAGTATGGGAGAACGACGTGCTTAACGGGAAACGCATCGCGGTCGTAATGCCGGCCTACAACGCGGCGAAGACGCTCGAGCAGACCGTCCGCGAGCTTCCCGAAGTCGCAGACATCCGGATCCTGGTCGACGACAAGAGCTCCGATGAGACCGTAAAGATCGCGCGGCGTCTCGGTCTAAAGATCTTCGTTCATGAGAGGAACTACGGATATGGCCGGAACCAGCAGACGTGTTACCGGGAAGCCTTAGCCGCGGGAGCCGACATCGTCGTGATGGTTCACCCGGACTATCAGTACACGCCCCTGCTGGTCACTGCCATGTCCAGTATGATCGCGTTTGGAGTCTACGATGTGGTGTTGGGCTCGCGAATCGTCGGAGGAGGCGCGCTCAGGGGCGGGATGCCCTTCTACAAATATGTGGCCAACCGCTTTCTGACCGCATTCCAGAACGCGTTCACGGGCGCAAAGTTGTCGGAATACCACACGGGTTTCCGGGCTTTTTCCAAGGATGTCCTGGCAAACCTGCCGCTGCTTGAGAACTCGGACGATTTTGTTTTCGACAACGAAATGCTCACGCAGTGCATCTGTTTCGGCTACCGCATAGGAGAACTATCCTGCCCCACAAAGTACTTTCACGAAGCATCCTCGATTAGTTTCTCTCGCAGCGTCAAATATGGCTTCGGAGTTCTCAGTACGACGCTGAAGTACCGGCTGCAAAAATGGGGAATCGCGCGTTACAAACTCTTCAATCCCGCCGGCAGAAAACTCTTGTTCGATTACTACGTGCCCGCCGAGACGGACGCTCCCAAGAATGCTACTTCGCTCTCATAAGCCGCGGCTCACCCCCACGGCGAGTGGGCGCGTGCAATTCCACGCCGTCTTGAGCCCTCGCTAGCATGGATCAAGCCAATATCGTCATTATCGGCGGTGGTGTCGTGGGTTGCGCGATTGCGCGTGCCCTCTCCGCGCGCTGGTCGGATGTGTTTCTACTCGAAGCTCTTCCGAAACTCGGCATGGGCGCCAGCTCGCGCAATAGCGGCGTGATCCATTCCGGCCTGTACTATCGCCCTGGCTCGCTGAAAGCGAAGCACTGCCTGCGCGGGAATCGGTTGACGTACGAGTTCTGCGCCGCCCACGGCGTCTCCCATCGAAGAACCGGCAAGCTGGTCGTCGCTTCGTCGCCCGCGGATTCCCATACTCTGGAAGCGCTGCTCGAAAATGGCCGCGCCAACGGCCTGGAGGGGTTGAAGATTGTCGATCGTGCGCGAATCCGTCAGCGCGAACCTCACGTCGAGGGTTTTCAGGCGATCGAAGTGCCTTCCACGGGAATTGTTTCGAGCGAAGAGCTGTTCAAAGGCTACGCGCGCATTGCCACGAATCAGGGCGCGCACATTGTGACGCACGCCAGGGTGGAGCGTCTCGAACCGAGTCCCGGTGCAATCCGGGTGATCAGCGCCGCCGGTGAGATCCACGCCAAATGCCTCGTCAACAGCGCCGGGCTATTCTCCGATGAGGTCGCCGCGATGCTTGGATCGAGCATGGCGAAGCACCGCATCTATCCGGTCCGGGGAGAATATTGCGAGCTCGTGCGCGCGAAACAGGATTGGATCCGCGAACTTGTCTACCCCCTCCCGCACTCCGACGGGCTGAGCCTCGGTGTGCACTTCACCAAAACCCTCTGGGGTGGCGTTCTGCTCGGTCCCACGGCACGGTACGTCGACGACAAGAACAACTACGAACGCGATCGCGAATCCATCGAAGAGTTCGCCCGCGATGCCAGTCACATCTTGCCCGGCATCGAAGCTTCGGACCTCGTACTCGCCCACACCGGAATTCGTGCCAAGCTCACCCCGCCGCTGGGCTCCTCGTCAACGATGGCTGCCCCGGGCGGAATGGCCGACTTCATCATTCAGCGCGACCCGGAATTTCCGCGCGTCGTACAGCTCATGGGAATCGACTCACCCGGCCTGACCTCCGCCCCCTCGATTGCCGAGCAAGTCAGCGAGCTCGCAGCCGAAGTCCTTGTCTAGAGCTGGTCCAGAGACCTACAGCAATGGCTCCCCGACGTTCCGCGCGATGATTTCGCGCGTGGTATCCCGGAGCCGCACAATCTCGCGCCAGTCGTCGCCGGCGCTCGGATCGGGCCTCAGGAGCGGCCCGAAGGTCACCGTAATCCTCCCGGGCCGTGGCAGGCGCGTCTCATCGCGCAAAATGTGCCGTGCGCCGCGAATCGCCACGGGGCAAATCGGCTTCTGCGTGACCGCCGCCGCCTTGAACGCGCCGAGATGGAACGGCCGAATCCCTACGGTCGGCGTGAACGTGCCTTCCGGATAGATCGCCACCGATTCGCCGCGCAGTAGCGCTGCGTCCACTTCTTCTGCCAGTTGAATGCGCTCCTGCGCGTCGCTGCGGTCGAACGCGAACTGCCCGGTCCTCCGCACGATTGTGCCGATGAACGGCATTTTGAGCGTCTCGCCTTTAGCCACAAACCGCACACCCCTCGGCAGCAGGGCCATCGTCGCGAGAATGTCCACATAGCTCGAATGATTTGGCGCGAAGATGCACGCTCCCGCCTGAACTGCTTCTGCCAGCGTGTCCTTTCCCTCCACCCGCACGGGAATTCCCGCGGCCAAGAGCACCAGTCGCGCGCCCGCGCGCGCAAGCGAGGCAGCGCGGATTCGGTCCGGGGTTGCCGCAACCGCCAGCCACAACAGGACCAGACCGGCCCCAAAGGCCGCGAGTGCGTACACGCCATACAGGAACTCAACTGCACTCCCCCCAGCGCGCCTCACCCACATCCACATTCGTGGTCCGGCGCTGCGCGCAGCCAATCTCGCCACCTGCATCCAGGGCGGCGCGATTTTCTTCCCCAGTTTTCCGTCCAGAAAAAGCTTTCGCGTCTCGCTGCGGCGTAATTTGCCGCTCGAGGTCTTGGGAATCGAATGCGGCGGAAGCAGCTCGACGGAATCCGGAGGCGCGCCCATCGCCAAGTCCACCGCGCTTGTAATCTCGGCGACGATCCGCTTCGCCTCGCCCATGTCTCGTACTTCGGCCGCGACGACAAGCCTTTCCGTCCCGCTGCGCGCGTCGGGCGCGCCGAAGGCCACGACGCAACCCCCTCGCACGCCCGGCACCCGCCCTGCAATTTCCTCGATTTCGTGCGGATACAAATTGCGCCCGGCCTTGATGATCACGTCTTTGGCCCGGCCCGTGATGTAGATCTCGCCTTCGGCCAGATACGCGCGGTCGCCCGATTCGAGCCAACCGTCTTCTCGTATCAGCTCCCGAGTGGCCGCGGGATTCCGGTAGTAGCCGCTTGTCGCTGACGGGCCCCGGAACCATAGCCTCCCCTCGCTCCGTTCTCCGGTATCCTGCCCATCACCTGTCACGATTCGCACTTCGACGTCCGGGAACGGCCTTCCGGCGCTGACAAACTCCAGAGCCGCCGCATCGCTTTGCGCCACCGGAATCGCGCGGCCTTCGGACTCGAAAGCTTCGCGCTCGATGCGGTCCACCTTGTACCCCGATCCCACCTTTGGGGTGGATATGGCGAGCGACGCCTCCGCCAGTCCGTAGACCGGAAGAAGCGCTTCGCGGCGAAAACCGTAAGGAGCAAAGCGCGCTGCAAACCGCTCGATCGTGTCTGCGTGCACCTGCTCCGCGCCGTTCGGCGCCGCCCGCCAGGAGCTGAGATCGAGTCCCTCTAGGTTCTTGTCCGCGATTTTTCGCACGCACAGTTCGTACGCGAAATTCGGCGCTGGACTTATCGTCCCGCGATGACGGTGAATCGCTCGCAGCCAGCGCTCTGGCCGGCTCAGAAATGCGAGCGGCGACATCACCACCACTGGAACGCCCGCGAAGAGCGGCACGAACCACGCTCCGATCAGTCCCATGTCGTGATAGAGCGGCAGCCAGCTCACCGCCACATCCTCCGGCTGCACGTCCAGACCTACGACAATCGAACGGATATTCGCCAGCAGGTTGGCGTGCGTCAGCGTGACGCCCTTGGGATCGCCGGTTGACCCGGACGTGTACTGCAAGAAGGCGATGTCTTCCCCGCGCGCCCGGTGCGATAGATGCTTCACGGGCCGCCACTCAGTCGAGGAACTTGGTGCGTTCGGCTCAGGAGCGCCCGCGAGCCGCTGCGCGTTCAAGACCCCGCGAAGCGTCGGTACCCGCGGCTGGAGCAACCGGGCGAGGCCTTCCGCCTGCCGGAACGTAATCATGAACCGGGATTCCGCGTTGCGCAGGATATTCGCCTGCCGCGTCGCATATTCGGCGATGCGGTCCGCGCGGAATGGCGGATACAGCGGCACCGGAATTCCGCCGGCGAGCAGTATTCCCGCAAACGTATAGAAGAATTCGGCGCACGTCGGCAGCATGAGCGCGACAGTTTGGCCGGGCTCGAGGCCCCGATGAAGCAGCTCGCCCGCGATGGCGGAGGCTCGACTATAAAGCTCGCCGAACGTGATCGTGCGCGGTTGTTCGTCTTCCTCGTAGAGCTGGATGTGGGCGCGGGCAGGCTCGCCAAGGCCGCGTAGGCGCAGGATTTCCGTCAGCGTTTCGGCGGCGCGGATTCGCCGGTCGAAATCCGCGTGATGTTCGGGCGGGTCCGCCACGCGCGCGGGCGCAACGGTCGCAGCGGTGGCCGCTTCGCCCGCCCCGGCGCGGTGAATCTTTGCCCCGGTTTCCTCCCGTAGCCTTTCGTAGAGAAGCGCGTCGACGAGGTCCTGAACGGTTTCAGCCTCCGCCACGATGCGGTCGGGCAAATGTACGCCGCAAGCGTCGCCCAGCCGGAGCATCAATTCGACCCGTTCCAGGCTCCCGAGGCCGAGTTCGCGCTCGAGGTGCGCTGCCGGGCCGCGTGCGGTCAATTCCTCCAGGCCGCGCCCGGCGCCCAGCTCGCCGAGGACCTCCCGCACAACCGCAAGCGCCTGCGTGGAAACCGCTGCCGCGCGATCGAGTTTTGTTCCCGTAGCGCTCATGGAAGGACGATCTAGCTTCGCTCCGGCGAGCCTATCACTCCGTCCGATACCGTTCAATTTATTTGGGTCGGCGCGGCCGGTTTGACGCGCGTCCCGCCGGCGGCTATACTCATAGTTGATTCTGATGTTTACCGCTTTCTATTAGCGCTTCCTGTTCCGCTCCCCCTGGAGCGCCGCGCAATCGCATTTCTCTGTTTTTCGATTTCCGTTTGCTATTTTCTGTTTTCCAGGTGCACAACGATGGCGAATCTGACGCTTTTTGAAAAACTCGACCAGATCGAATCGCGCTACGACGAAATGACGCAGGAGATCTCCTCGCCCGAGGTTCATGCCGATTCGGCGCGCTACCAGAAGCTCGCGAAGACGCACTCGGAATTGGGCGAGATTGTCGCCAAGTACCGTGAGTGGAAAGAAATCGAAAAGGGCTTGCAGGGCGCGAGAGAGTTGCTTGGCGAAACCGGCGATGCCGAGATGAAACAGATGGCCTATGACGAGGAGCGTGCGCTCAATGAACGCCGCGAAATCGTCGAACGCGAGCTAAGATTTCTCCTCGTTCCCAAGGACCCGAATGACGAAAAAAACGTCATCGTCGAAATCCGCGCCGGCACGGGCGGCGACGAAGCGTCTCTCTTTGCCGGCGAGCTCTTCCGCATGTATTCGCGTTACGCTGAATCGCAGGGCTGGCGCGTCGAGGTTCTCGAAAGCTCGGCGTCGTCCATCGGTGGCGTGAAGGAAATTGTGGCTGCTATTCAGGGGAACAAAGTCTACTCGAAACTGAAATATGAAAGTGGCGTGCACCGCGTCCAGCGCGTTCCGGCCACCGAGCAGCAGGGCCGGATTCACACCTCCGCCGCAACTGTGGCCGTCCTTCCTGAAGCGGACGACATCGACATCAAGATCGAGGCAAAGGACTTGCGGGTCGACACGTTCTGCTCTTCCGGCCCCGGCGGCCAGTCCGTCAACACCACCTACTCCGCCGTGCGCATCACGCACATTCCGAGCGGCCTCGTCGTCTCCCAGCAGGACGAAAAGTCGCAGATCAAGAATCGTGCGAAGGCCATGCGCGTCCTCCGCGCGCGTCTCTACGAACAGGAACAGGCCAAGCAGCACGAAGCCATCGCCGCCGAGCGCCGCGGTCAGATCAAGACGGGTGACCGTTCCGAGAAGATTCGCACCTACAATTTCCCGCAGAACCGTATCACCGACCACCGCATCAATTTCACGCTCCACCAACTCACCGACGTGATGGATGGCAAACTCGGCCCGCTCGTTGACGCGCTCGTCACCCACTTCGAATCCGAACGCCTGAACCAGGAACTCATCGAAGCATGAGCCGCATGGAGGCATGGTTCTTAGGGGGTCGGGGCTTCAGCCCCGACATATTAGAAGTCGCGCGGGACGCGCAACCTATGCGCTGCCTCTCTCGCGGCATGTAGTCGGTCGCGGACTCGAATGGGAATGACCAAGTCGACCTTTGCCACTCAGTCCGACTGGGATATTCGCTCAGCCCTGAAAGAAGGACTCGCCCGCCTCCGCGCGGCGCAAGTTCCCTCCCACACGCTCGCCGCGGAAGTTCTGCTCCTGCATGTGCTCGGACGCGATCGTGCCTGGCTCTATTCCCACCCGGAGGCGCCGCTCGACGCGGCTGCCACAGAAAAATATTTCGCGCTCGTCGCCCGCCGCGCCGCGGGCGAACCGACGCAATATCTCACCGGCAAGCAGGAATTCTGGGGCCTCGAATTCCAGGTGACTCCCGCGGTGCTCATCCCGCGCCCGGAAACCGAACACGTGGTCGAAGTCGCCCTCGAGCGGTTGGGCGCGCGCGGGCTCAAGATCGATCTCAAAACCGGCGCTCCCAGCCCGCCTCTACGCATCGCCGACGTCGGCACAGGATCGGGCTGCCTCGCGGTGGCTCTCGCGCATGAACTGCCGCACGCCGAAGTCTTCGCGACGGATGTCTCCGCAGCCGCCATCGAGGTCGCGCGCCGCAATGCCGCGCGCCACGCCGTGTCCGATCGCATTCATTTCGTGCAAACAAACTTGCTTGACGCGCTCTTCCCCTCGTCCCTCGCCCCTCGTCCCTCGCCCCTGTTTTTCGATCTCATCGTAAGCAATCCGCCTTACGTTGCGCGCAGCGAGGCGGCTTCGCTTCCCCGCGAAGTCCGTGAACACGAGCCGGAAGCAGCTCTCTTCGGTGGGCCCACGGGCATCGAAATCTACGCGGGGTTGATGAAGCAGGCAGCCGCCCTGCTTTGCCCTGGCGGGAATCTCGTCGTCGAGCTCGGCTACGGGGCCGCGGACCGTGTCCGCGAAATCCTCACGGCGCAGCCCGGCTGGGCCAACACCTGCACCACAAACGATCTAGCCGGCATACCTCGGGTCCTTGCCGCCGAGCGCGCCTGACTCAGCCGCGCCGAAGCGGCCGTCGGCAAAGGTCCACATAACCTCGGGCTTGCAATTCGCCTCCCATCTGCTAGCGTAAAAGTGGATGTTCGGGACGTTGACGTTATGGAACACGAGGGCAGAGATCGAGCGCCACGGCCCCAGCCCCAGCGCTGGCGGGCGAACCCATGCGTGCGCCCGGGGTTCGGTCTGCGCCTCACGGCGCTCCAAAACGCCTCGAGCCGCCTCCAATTCGAATCGCTACACTGTCGAGTAGCAGCCACTCTAACCCAATGTAAACAAAGCTCGGCGTGGCATTCGAATCGCTACAGCTACGGTACCTCGAAACGCGCGTTTTCGCCACCGCGGAATTTCGCATTTTATTCGCCCATAGAGGTATATTGACGCCATGCCGAAGCTCGCCCAGTACCGCGCCAAGCGCGATGCGCCGGGCGAAGCCGTGCCTCTCGCCGCAGACTCGTCCGCCGCGATCCTGCACATCGATATGGACGCGTTCTTCGTCTCCGTCGAGCTTCTCGCGCGCCCCGAATTAAAGGGCCTACCCGTTGTCGTCGGCGGCCAGCGTGATCGACGCGGTGTCGTCACCTCCGCCAGCTACGAGGCGCGCCGCTTCGGCGTTCACTCCGCCATGCCGCTCCGCACCGCCGCGAAGCTCTGCCCCCAGGCTGTTTTCCTCGACGGCCACCATGACCTCTATGGCCAGTGCAGCGACCGCGTTGCGGCGATCCTCGCGAAGTTTTCTCCCGTGGTCGAAATGGCCTCGATCGACGAAGCCTACCTCGACCTTACCGGCACCGAACGCCTCCTCGGCCCCCCGCTCGCCGCCGCGCACAAGCTGCTGCGCGAAATCACTGCGACCACGGGCCTGCCCTGCTCCGGCGGCCTCGGCCCCACGCGCCTGATCGCGAAAGTCGCGAGCGAACAGGCCAAACCGCGAGGACTCGTCTGGGTCCCGCCCGGCGCCGAAGCCGCTTTTCTCGCGCCACTGGCCGTCCGCAGAATCCCCGGTATCGGCCGGGTCACGGAGGCCGCGCTGAAAGCCATCGGCATCGAGACCCTCGGGCGGCTCCAGACCATGTCACTCGAGCGCCTCGAGGAAACGTTCGGCCGCTGGGGCACGGCGCTCTATCGCAAGGCGCGTGGAATCGACTCGTACGAGTTTTTCATCGACGCCGAGCCGAAATCGCTCTCACATAATCAAACATTCGGCCGGGACACGAACGACCGCGAGCTCTTGCACTCCACCCTCAGCTATCTTTGCCAGAAGGCATTGAAGCGTCTTCGCGACGCCGGCCTTCACGCTCGCACCGTGACGCTGACGCTGCGCTTTGCCGATTTCACCACCATCACGCGGAATCAGACGCTTACGGAACCCTCTGACCTGGACGCTGTATTTCTGAAAGCGATGGGCGATCTTTTCTCCCGCGCGTGGAATGGCTCCGCAATGCTGCGCCTCGTGGGCGTTGCGCTCTCTTCTTTCTCCGCGGGACTGGGCCAGCTCGACCTTCTTGATCCCGGCCGGCGCGAGAAGCTTGAACGCCTCGCACGGACCACCGACCGCTTGCGCGACAGATTCGGGTTCTCGAAGCTCCAGCTCGGCGGCTCGCTCGGGAATATCGAGCGCCGCGACGAATGGCGGTGGCGGCAATGACCACAACCACGAACGCCGCGCGCCCCCGCCGCCGCGTGCGTGCCTTCTGGGCCCGTGTGACCGAAGGCTTCGAGCTCCAACAGCTCTGGGGCCAGTTTCTGTCCGAAGCCAAGTCCAGCTACAGACTCTATTCAAAGGATGTCGACTGGGACGAGATCGGCCGCAAAGGACGCGGCCCAAGAAGGATTTGGATTTCGGCGTGGGCCCTGTTCCAGGCGTTGCTGATGAAGCTCTCTCCTCCGCGGCGCGTGCTTCTGCTCATCGCGGTCATATTGCTGATCTTTCAGCCCGAAATCGGCTCGGGAGGCCGCGAAGTCGGCATCCATCTCGGCGGCATCGGCACGCTGATTCTCTTTATCCTGCTGGCGCTCGAACTGGCCGACCGCGTGACGATGAAGCGCGACCTCGAAATCGCCCGGGAGATTCAGCAATGGCTTGTTCCCAGCAAAGCGCCCTATGTCCCCGGGTTCGATATTGCCTTTGCCACGCGCCCGCAAAACACTGTCGCGGGCGATTACTACGATGCGTTTCTGCGCCCCTTGCCCGACGCCACCGGAATTCAGCCGTTGTTCGTCGCCGTCGCCGACGTGGCTGGAAAAAGCGTTCCAGCGGCGCTGTTGATGGCTACCTTCCAGGCAAGCCTGCGGGCTCTCTCTGCAACGCCCGCGCCGCTTGAAGAGATTGTGATCGGCCTGGACCGCTACTGCCGCGCTCACAGCCTCCAAGGACTCCGGTTCACGACCGCATTTCTCGCCCAGATCAATCCTCAAACCTGCGAAATGCGCTACACCAACGCGGGTCACAATGATCCGATTCTTCGCCGTGCTTCCGGTCAAATTGACCGGCTGTCAACGGGCGGCCCTCCATTCGGCTTGCCGCTTTTTTCGGAAAGTGAAGTCACGTACGGATCTGCGACGGTTCAACTTCAGCCCGGCGATTTGCTCGTCATCATTACGGACGGCGTGGTTGAGGCTGAGAACGACCGGGGCGAGGAATTCGGCGAATCACGGCTGGTGCCTTGCATCCAGTCGGCCCCGCCCGAGAGTGCGGCGGACACATTGCAGCGGGTCATGGCGCAGGTGAATACGTTTGTCGGCGACGTCAGGCAGCACGACGATATCACCTGCCTGGTGCTACGTGTGAGTGCTTAAGTGGACTCTCTGAGCCGTTGGCCCTCGCTTCCATCGGCCGGTTTCGCACATAATCGCGCTATGACCGCTCGAGATCTCGCCGATAGCGTCTGCCGCACTCTGCGAGGCGCCGGCCATCAAGCCTACCTCGTCGGCGGGTGTGTGCGCGACATTTTGCTCAAGCGCGAGCCGGCCGACTACGACGTGGCCACGGACGCCACGCCGGACCGCGTTCAACAGCTCTTTCCGCACAGCCTCGCCGTGGGGGCCCAGTTCGGCGTCATCGTCGTTACGCAAGATTCGGGCGAGGGCGATTCCACGCACGTCGAAGTCGCAACCTTCCGCTCGGACATCGGGTACTCCGACGGCCGGCATCCGGACCGCGTGGTCTACACGACGTCGCCGCAGGAAGACGTTAAACGCCGCGATTTCACGATTAACGCTCTGCTGCTCGACCCTGAAACCGGCGAAGTGCTCGACTTCGTCAATGGACGCAGCGACCTCGCCGCCGGGATCATTCGCGCGATCGGCCGCCCTGCGGACCGCTTCAGCGAAGACAAACTGCGCATGGCTCGCGCCGTGCGTTTCGCCGCGCGCTTTCGTTACGCGATCGAGGCCGCCACCTTCAGCGCCATCGCCAGGCTGGCTCCGGAGATTCGCCAGGTTTCCGCCGAGCGGATTCGCGACGAGCTCACCAAGCTGCTCACCGAAGGTGCCGCGCGGCGCGGTTTCGAGCTTCTCGACGAGACCCGTCTTCTGCCGGAGCTGCTCCCGGAAATTGCCCGCATGAAGGGTGTCGAGCAACCTCCGCAATTTCATCCCGAAGGCGACGTCTGGACGCACACGCTCCTCATGCTCGAAAGGCTTCCGCCCGGCTGTTCGCTGACGTTCGCCTGGGGCGTTCTGCTCCACGATGTTGGCAAGCCGCCGACGTTCACGCCCCCATCTGGTCCGAACGGCCGCATTCGGTTTGACGGGCACGTCGAAGTCGGCACGCGCATGGCCGAGGAGATCTGCCGCAG
This sequence comes from uncultured Acidobacteriota bacterium, assembly GCA_963813045.1. GTDB lineage: Bacteria > Acidobacteriota > Terriglobia > Acidiferrales > UBA7541 > Palsa-295. The sequence goes on along the minus strand of CAWEXR010000028.1, from coordinate 96,411 downwards.
GCTACGATTCTCGAACGAGGACACCGGCCAGATCGTCGCGCTCGTCGCGAACCATCTCCGGTTCAAGGATGCCCCGCAGATGAAGCCTGCGACCCTCAAGCGCTTCGTCCGGCTCGATCGGTTCGAGGAACACCTCGAACTGCACCGCCTCGATTGCTCCGCGAGCCACGGACATCTCGACAACTACGAGTTCGTCCGCCGTTTCCTCGCCGAGACGCCTCCCGAGCAGGTCCGGCCACCCCGGCTCCTCACTGGCGAGGATCTGGTTTCGCTCGGCTTCAGGCCTGGCCCCCAATTCAAGGTAATGCTGGAGGCCGTTGAGGATGCCCAGCTTAACGGCAAGATCGGCACCCGCGAGGAAGCCATGCGTCTTGTGACCGAGTCTTTCGGTTCGTCTTTCATGAACAACTAAGTCCTTATTTTACAATTCCATGCTGGGAGAATAACTCGGTCTCGCGAAGAACGCGAAAAGGGAAGGACGTCTGCAGTCGCTTGTTTAGCGTAATATACTCATATCTGTTTATACTGGTACACGAATGAACGCCGCTACTTTTTCTGGGTCAGTTGCATCTAAGCTACCAGGCGGCCGATTAGATCGTCGTACTTGCTCGGTCTGCTTGTATATTCAGACTTGGGTGCCCAGGGGGACAAAATGACTAAACCAGCAAGGGTTGTTCCCGCGGAACTTGCCATTCTTCCCGTGCGAGACACGGTGCTGTTTCCAGGCGCCGTAATGCCTCTGCCAGTCGGCCGTGAAAGTTCTCTGGCTCTGCTGGATTCTCTCGAAGGCCCGGAAAAGCTTCTCGGCGTGGTCGCGCAGCTCGATCCGAGGGTCGAGGTTCCGGGCGGCACGGACCTGCACAGCGTCGGCACGTTGGCGAAAGTTCACAAGATGGTGCGCATGCCCAACGGCAACGTGGTCGCGTTCCTGGAAGGCCTGGACCGCATTCGCGTTCTCGAGGTGATCGGCCTGAAGCCGTTCCTGCGCGCCCGCGTGGAAGCGCAGCCGGACGCTGAAGGCGAACGCGACGCCGAATTGACCGCGCTCGAGCGCAACGTCCAGGAACTGTTTCGCGAGGTCGTCGCTCGCTCTCCGCAGCTGTCCGACGACCTCCAGACGGAAGCCATGAACATCGAGTCGCCGGCCCGCCTCGCGGACTTCGTAGCCTCGACGCTTCCGTCGCTCACCACCATGGTTCGCCAGGAACTGCTTGAAACATTCAGTGTTCGCAAGCGCCTGGAGACGCTCGTCAACGAGCTCTCGAAAGAACGAGAAGTCCTCGAGCTGCGCAACAAAATTCACGACCAAGTTCAGGAGCAGGTGAACCAGAGCCAGCGCGAGTTCTTGTTGCGCGAGCAGATGAAGGCGATTCAGAAGGAACTTGGAGAATCCGAAGACGGCCAAACGGAGGTCGAAGAGCTCCGCAAGAAGGTCGAGGAGTCGGGGATGTCCGCCGAGGCGAAGAAGGAGTGCGAGCGGGAGCTCAAGCGGCTCGCGAAGATGACTCCGGCTTCCGCCGAGTACATGGTTTCGCGGACGTACCTCGAGTGGATGACCTCATTGCCGTGGAGCAAGACATCCGGCACGGGCGAAGACCAGATCGACATCGCCAAGGCGCAGGAGATCCTCGACGAGGATCACTACGACCTCGTGAAAGTGAAGCAGCGCATCCTCGACTATCTCGCGGTAAAGAAGCTGCAGCCCGGAATGAAGGGCCCGATCCTGTGCTTCGTCGGACCTCCCGGCGTGGGCAAGACCTCGCTTGGAAAATCCATTGCCCGGGCAATGGGCCGCAAATTCGTCCGCATCTCGCTTGGCGGCATGCACGACGAAGCGGAACTCCGCGGCCACCGGCGCACCTACATCGGTGCGCTACCGGGCCAGATCATTCAGGGCATTCGCCGCGCCGAGACCATGGACCCCGTCCTGATGCTCGACGAAGTCGACAAGCTCGGCCGCGATTTCCGCGGCGATCCGGCGGCGGCGCTGATGGAAGTGCTCGATCCGGAGCAGAACTGCACGTTCCGCGATCACTACCTCGACGTGCCGTTTGACCTGTCGAAGGTCCTCTTCGTGATGACCGCGAACTGGCTCGATCCGATTCCGGAGCCGCTGCGCGACCGCATGGAGATGCTCGAACTTCCCGGCTATACCGAGGAAGAGAAGGTGCATATTGCGAAGCGGTTCCTGATCCCGCGCCAGACCAAGGAGCACGGAATCACGCTCAGCGAGCAGATCGAATTCACCGACGAATCGCTGCACGACCTGATTCACCACTACACGCGGGAAGCGGGTGTGCGGAACCTCGAAAGGGAGATCGCTACGCTGGTGCGAAAGCAGGCGCGGCGCATGGCGGAAGGCAAGACGGAGAAGCTCGTCGTCACGCCGGACGTGATTCGCGAAGTGCTTGGCATTCCCAAGTTCCGCCTCGAAAAGGAAGTCGAGGAGCGCGTCAAGAAGCCCGGCGTTTCGGTCGGACTTGTCTGGACGCCCGTGGGCGGCGACATCGTGTTCATCGAAGCGAGCAAGATGCGCGGCGGGAAGCAGTTCACCATGACCGGGCATCTCGGCGAAGTGATGCAGGAGTCCATGCGGGCGGCGTTGAGCTGGGTTCGCTCGAACTCCGACCGCTACGGGATCGATCCGGACTTCTTCCGCAAGCTCGACCTGCACGTCCACGTCCCGTCGGGAGCGATCCCGAAGGACGGGCCGTCGGCGGGCATCGCGATGGTCACGGCGCTCGTCAGCCTGCTCACCGGACGTCCCATTCGGCCGCACCTAGCGATGACCGGAGAGATTTCGCTCTCCGGGATCGTGCTGCCGATCGGCGGGGTGAAGGAGAAGGTGCTCGGCGCCAAGCGTGCCGGGATCCGCGAGGTCATTCTGCCGTCGGAGAACGAACCGAACGTGCAGGAGGACCTGCAACCGGAGATGCTCGAAGGAATCCAGATTCACTTCGTGCGAACGGTCGAGCAGGCTCTCGAAATCGCGCTCGGCAAGTTCGAAAAGCCGGCGCGCCGGGTGACGGGCGGATCCACGGCGAGGACCGCCCGATCGCTGGCCCGCTGCACTGCGCGGTGAAGAACGCCCGATCGCCGGCCCGCTGCACTAAACAGAACGAAGCCGAAAAGACAAGAAACCGAAAAGGCCCGGGGATATCTCCCGGGCCTTTTCTTTTGAGCGCACGAAAGCGGCTTTCTTCTTGCGGCGCGCGGCGCATTCGCGTACCTACTGGGTAGCCACGACGACCGCCTTTTTCGCCGTGGAAACATCCGATGCCCTATCGCCCCCGAGAACTGGTGATCCGCGCGCGGGAAGCGGCGGTGTTGCTGCTCGCGACGCTCGATCGCAACGAAATGGTCGCTCGCTTCCTCGATCTATACGCGGCCGAGCATCGCCGGCCGGGCCGCGCCGACCATCCGTCGTTCTATCGCGAACAGCTTGCCACGGTTCGCCGCGAAGCGATTCTAGCGATGGTGCTGCGCATCGAGGCGGCGCTGCCGGCCCGGTTGAAGGTAAGCGTCACGGTGCGTAGCGCGGGGCGTCCTCGGAAGCCGAAGAAAGGGAAGAGCCGAGCGAAGACGAGAGCAACGAAGACAGCGTCTCTGGAACTTGCGATTCCTTTCCTCGATCTGTTCCGCGAGGAATTCTTCGTCGCGCTCGGTCAGTCGCTCGACTGGAACGATGACGATGCTCGGAGGTTCTGGCGCGACCTCGAGCTCTACGAGCAACTCAACGAGCGTGCGCCGCGGCGTCCCAGCGAGCATACGTCGCGGATCGTCGCTTCGGGACCCTTCGCCGATCGCGTGGCGATGCTGCTCGATCCTTCGTTGATGGAGCAGGCCCGCCGCGCGGCGGGACGATTTCAGCTCGAGCTCAACGGCGCCGCCGACCGCGTGCTCCGAAAAGTCTTCTCCCGCCGCCGCGCGAACTGACCGATGGCAATACTCTTCTCGTTCAGGGCCGTGCTTCGAGCACGATATTAAAGGGCGTTTCCGCGGCGCGGCGCACGCGCGTGAATCCGGCCGCCTTCAGAACCTTTGTAAGGCGCCCTTCTCCGGCTTGCGCGCCGAGTCCCAACCCGACTTCCTGCGACAATGAGGCGGGCGTGCACAGCATCGTGGACGCCCCGTAGTAAACGCGCCCGATGGGGTTGAGGTTGTCCTCGAGCTTGTCGTGCGCGAAAGGCTCGACGATCATCCACGCGCCGTTCGCGTCCAATGTGCTCAGCACGTGCCGGGCGGCGCCTTCCGGGTCGCCCATGTCGTGGAGGCAATCGAAGAAGGCCACGAACTGGTATCCCTTGCCCGGATAGTCCTTGGCCTTTGCAATCTCGAACGTCACTCGGTCGGATACGCCAGCCTTGGCGGCCGCTTCCTTTGCCAATCGGATCGACTCCGGATGGTAGTCGAAGCCGATGAACGTGGATTTCGGATACGCCTGGGCCATCAGAACTGTCGACGTGCCCAAGCCGCAGCCGACGTCCGCGACGCGCGCCCCGGCTTTCAACTTTGCTTCCGTGTCCCCCAGAGAAGGAATCCACGAACTGACCAGATTTGCGCGATAGTTTGGACGGAAAAAGCGCTCGGTGCCCCTAAACAAGTCGGCATCGTGCTCGTGCCAGCCGACACCCTTGCCCGTGAGGAACGCTTCGCTGATTTTCGGCTCGTCTTTTATGCAGGCGGCCACCGCCTGAAAAAAGCCGGGAAGAAACACGGGGCTCAGTTCGTCGGCAAGCGCCATCGCCTGCTCGGGCGGCAATGTGTATTTTCCAGTCGCCGCGTCATAGAGGACGAAGCCCCCGGCGGCCTGCGCGGCGAGCCATTCGCGGACATAGCGCTCCGTCGTCTTTGTTTTCGCGGCGAGCTCGGCGGAAGTCATCGGACCCGCCCCCGCCATCGCCTTGTACAACCCAAGTTTGTCGCCGACGAGGATGAGCGCCGTATTCATGGCCGCGCCCATCTCTCCGACGGCCTTCATCACAAATTCATGCAATTTCGCTTCGTTAATCGGCTGTGCAGATGCGGACATATGGGTGCCTCCGAACCGGTTGGGCTGGGAAAAGCCTGAGAAACTCCACGGATTCTACCTGTGCGAATCGGGGCACGTCAATGCTCGCCGGGCTGCACCTTCGCTGTGTATTTTGCTATTCTCGCGCCGGTGCTCGACATCTTCTACATTCTGGTGATCCTGCAGATCGCCGTCGGCCTCTACTCCCTGTGGGAAGGCTATGAATGGACCCGCATGGTCCGGCGGAGGCTCTCCTCGCATGCCGGGTTTTACACGCCGCTCGTGGCCGTGATCTGCCCGTGCAAAGGCGCCGAGCCGGGTCTCGAAGAGAATCTCACGGCGCTGGCCCATTTTGATTATCCGAACTACGAGATCTATTTTTCGCTCGCGACCAGCCTCGATCCCGCCCTGAAAATCATAGAACGGGTGAAGGCCGCGAGCGAGCGCGTCCATATCGTCATTGCCGGTCCTCCCGAAGATCGCGGCGAGAAAGTGCACAATCTCCTGCGGGGCGTGGAGGCCGTGCCGGAAAGATTCGAGGTGTTTGTTTTCACGGATTCCGATGCTCGCCTGCCGCGCGCGTGGCTCGGCAAGCTGGTCCTGCCATTGCACGATCCGCGCATCGGCGCGTCGACGACGTATCGCTGGGTGATGCCGAGCGGAAAGTTCGGCAGCGGGGCGTTGGCGAGTGCTCTCGCATCCGCGTGGAACGCGGCGGTTGCCACGATGCTCGGACGCCAGCGGGAAAACTTCTGCTGGGGCGGCGGTACCGCGATACGGCGCAAGACCTTCGACGCCGTCCATGTACCCGCGGCCTGGAGCGGCGCCGTGAGCGACGATCTCACCATGACGCGTGCGCTCGAGGAAGCCGGCAAACCGATCACCTTCTGTCCGGAATGTCTGGCTCCCACGCTGCATCCCTGGACCGGCTCGGAACTGATCGAGTTCACGAACCGCCAGATTCGGATCACGCGGGTCTACTCGCCCCGCCGCTGGGCGTTAGGCGCGGCCGCGCACGGGAGCTATTCCTTCACGCTGATCTACGCGGCGATCTGCATCCTGCTCGCAATGATCGCGGGTGACCCATGGGTACAGCTCCTGCTGATGGCGCTGGTGATTCCCCTGCTCGCCGCGACGAAAGGGGCGATGCGGACGATGGCCATCGACGACCTGCTACCGGCGTGGAAAACTCAACTCCACGAATGGAGCTGGGTCTGGGCGGTCCTTGCCCCGGTCGTCCCTTTTCTGTTTAGCTGGAATTTCGTGGCCTCGCTCTTGACGAGGCGCATCCGCTGGCGGAATATCCGCTATGAATTGGTTTCCCCCACTGTCACGCACATCCTGAAGCGCTAGCGAAGGTTTTGATGTAATCTTTCGCCGGACTCCGCGTAATAGCAGGAGAACGCAGCTCCAATCACAGCCCGGAGGAAATCGCATGGCCAGCGCGACGACCGTACCCTCTGCCAACGACCCGGAGCGAGACAACTCCATCAGTCGGATTTTTGGCGCACTATTCAGTCCCAAAGCGACATTCAATTCCATCGCTCGCCGTCCTACTTGGCTGCTGCAGACACTCCTGCTTTGCGTGCTCGGGCTCACTGCAGGGATCATTTTCGATCATCGTGGGGGATGGCCGAGCTATCTTGAAAGGCAACTCGAGACAAGCGCGCGCTACCAACAGGCGCCGGCCGAACAGCAACGGCAAGCGCTTCGGATGCAACTGAAGTACGGGCCGCCCATTGCCGACGCAGAGTTTTTCCTCATTCCTTTCCTGGCGGTGCTGATCGTCGCCGCGGTTTTTCTCGGCTTGTTCAAGGGGCTTGGCGGCGCGCAATTCGATTTCAAGACCTCCCTTGGGATCGTCGCTTACTCCTGGGCACCCGGCCTGATCTCCGCGTTGCTGGCGATTCTCGTGGTTTCCGTTCGAGACCCGTCTACCGTGGACGTCCAGAATATCGTGGCGTCAAATGCCGCAGCATTCCTTCCAAGTGGTTCGCCGAGGTGGATGGTGGCGCTGCTCGGCTCCCTGGATTTATTTTCCTTTTGGTTCATGATCCTGATGGCGATGGGCTATTCTGCTGCGGCGCCGAAAAAGTTCCCCTTCGGCAAAGCCTTCGCGTGGGTTCTGTGCGTGTGGGTTTTCTGGGTCGTGGTGAAGGTCGGCCTTACCGCGGCCTTCGCCTGATACACTCCGTCGGATGGGTTTTCACTTCGAGGTTCTCGCGACCGATCCGACAGGTGCACGGCTGGGGCGTCTTACGACACCGCACGGCGTGATCGAGACACCGGCGTTCATGCCGGTCGGCACGGCCGCAACCGTCAAAGGCCAAACGCAGCAGGACCTCGAAGACCTCGGCGTCCAGATTCTGCTCGCCAATACCTACCATTTGTATCTTCGCCCGGGCCACGAAGTTATCCGCCGCATGGGCGGCCTTCACCAATTCATGTCGTGGCCGCGCCCAATCCTTACCGATTCCGGGGGCTTTCAAGTGTTCAGTTTGAGCGATCTCCGCAAAGTGAGGGACGACGGAGTCACCTTCCGCTCTCACCTGGACGGATCGGAGCACTTCCTTTCGCCCGAAAAAGCACTCGAAATTCAGATCGCCCTCGGCGCGGATATCGTCATGATGCTCGACGAATGCATCGAAGCGCCGGCCGCGGAATCGCGCGCCCGCGAAGCTGCCGCGCGCACGATCGATTGGGCGCGCCGCTCGCGCGATTATTTTCGACAGCGCGGCGATCCCACGCGCCAGATGATTTTCGGCATCGTGCAGGGAGCCACGCAGGCGGCTCTGCGCCGGGAAAGCGCGGACGCCCTCGTCGCTCTCGATTTCCCCGGTTACGCGATCGGAGGTCTCGCGGTCGGCGAAGCTCACGGTCTCACTTGCGAGATGACGCAAGTGGCGACGTCGCGCCTTCCGGCCGATCGCCCACGCTACCTCATGGGAGTCGGCAAACCCGAGCAGATTCCCGACTACGTCGCGCTCGGCGTGGACATGATGGACTGCGTCCTGCCCACTCGCAGCGCGCGGCACGGATGCCTCTTCACTTCGCAGGGACGCCTGCTTATTCGCAACGCGAAGTACGCGAATGACTCGCGGCCGATCGACGAGGCCTGCCGATGCTCCGTCTGTCGGCGGTATTCCCGTGCATACTTGCGGCACCTTTATTCCACTGGAGAGTTCCTCTCTCTCATCCTGAACACCCACCACAACCTCTACTTTTACCTTGACATCATGCGGGAAATTCGCGAGGCTATCCGTTTTGGGAAGCTGGAAAGTTTCCGCTCTGACCTTCAGGCACGCCTCCAATAGGCAAACCCAAGCGGGCGCTGAGTGGGTAAAGGGCGGGAGCGGCATCTTTGGGGAATGTAACCCGCTGGCCACGGCGGGCTTGTTCGGCGCGGCTGAAAAGGCACAACGATCGTGACATCTGGCATGATGATTCCAGGACAGTTGGTCCTTTTGGCGCAAGCCTCGTCGCCTGGCGGCATCGCACTATTCCTTCCGTTGGTCCTCATCATGGTGATCTTCTACTTCCTGATGATCCTCCCCGCCCAGCGCCGCCAGAAAAAGGTCACCCAAATGCTCAGCGAACTGAAAAACGGTGACAAGGTAATCACCAATGGCGGCATTTATGGGACCATCGTGGGCCTCGAGGACGATTCCGTGCAGCTGCGCATCGCCGAACAGGTGAAGATCAAGATCTCGCGCAGCGCCATCGCGGGACTTCAGGCGGAAAACAAGGAGAGCTAGCCAGCCCGCATGAGTTCCCAGCTCAAGTGGAAGTTCGTTTTCATCCTGGCATTTGTTCTTCTATGCATTTTCGGCATCGTGGGAATGCCGGAGTTTCCGACCTCGGGAGCACAGGTAAAGCAGAATCTTGCGGATCGCATCAAGCTCGGCCTCGACCTGAAGGGCGGCAGCCACCTCGTCTTGCAGGTGCAGCTCCAGGAAGCGATCGGCCAGCGGTGCGACGCAACAGTCGACGATCTCAAAAGGCAGCTCCACGATAAGAACATCGGCTTTGGCGAAATCCGCCGCGTGGACGACACTCACATCCTGGTGCGCGACGTCGATCCAGCCACTTCCAGCCAGCTCCGCGATCTCGTTAACAATCAATTCACGGATTGGCTCATGTCCCCTGCTGCCGGGGAGGTGAACGGCTATCTGCTCACCATGAAAGCGTCCGTGGTCGCCGACGTGCGCAAGCAGACCATGGATCAGGCGCTTGAAACCATCACGCGCCGCATCAACGGCCTCGGCCTCACTGAGCCGACGATCGCCTTCACGGGGCGCGGCGACGATGAAATCCTGGTCCAGCTTCCCGGCGAGGACGACCCGACGCGCGCCAAGGCCGTGATTCAGGCTGGCGGCCAACTCGCGTTGCAGCGCGTTGTGGACGATCAGCCTTATCCTTCGGAGGCCGCTGCGCTCGCCGCCCACGGCGGCGTTTTGCCTCCTGGAACTGTGATCGCGTCTGGCAAGCCGGAAACCAACTCACCCCAGGCGGGTCAGCAGATTTTCTGGCTTCTCGATCGCTCTCCCATCGTCACCGGCCAGGATCTGAAGGGCGCGGACCCGGAACCGAGCACCGATGCACCGGGACAATTCGACGTCCTTTTCCACCTCTCCTCCTCCGCGGCGGCGCGCTTCGGCCCGTTCACGGAAGCCAACATCCAGCACCGCATGGCCATCGTATTGGACCATGAAGTCTACAGTGCACCGGTGATCCAGAGCCGCATCGACGACAACGGCCGCATTACGGGCAATTTCAGCCAGGATTCCGCGAGGGATTTGGCGCTCGTGCTCCGAGCCGGGGCCTTGCCCGCTTCGATCAAGTACCTCGAGGAGCGCACCGTCGGCCCGTCTCTTGGCGCGGACTCGATTCGCGAAGGCGTGCGCGCGTCTGTCGGCAGCCTGATCGTCGTGATGATTTTTCTTGTGATCTATTACCACTTGAGCGGTGTCAATGCTGTTGTGGCTCTGATTCTGAACTTGCTGATCCTCGTCGCGTTCATGGCCTTTGCCGGGGCAGTACTCACATTACCCGGCATCGCTGGCGTCGTCCTGACGATCGGTATGGGCGTGGATTCCAACGTGCTTGTGTTTGAGCGCATTCGCGAGGAGTTGCGAGCCGGCAAAGCTCCGGCGACGGCGGTGGATGTGGGCTTCAGCCGAGCGTTCCTGACAATCATTGACACCCATATTACGACGCTGGTATCGGCCGCCTTCCTGTTCCTGTTTGGAACCGGACCGGTCAAGGGCTTTGCCATCACGCTGACGATTGGCCTGTTAGCCAATCTGTTTACGTCGATTTACGTTTCGCGGGCCATTTTTGACCTGCACCTGTCGCGCATGGACCGCCAGGCTGCTCTGAGCATCTAGGCCTTCTGACGGCCAAAACGAGCCGGGAACAAACCCGGGCGCGCCGGTGTCAAATAGAAGACGGATAGGACTCGGCATGGAATTCTTTCACGGGGTCAACGTTGACTGGATGGGGAAGGCGAAGTACTTCGTATCCGTCTCGGTGATCCTGCTGGTCATTGGCTGGGTCTCCGTGGCTCGAAATCACTGGTCCCTGCAGTACGGAATTGATTTTCGGGGCGGCACGCTGGTGTACGTACGATTCTCCGGTCCCCCGCCCATCGACAAAATTCGCAAGGGTCTTGCGGACGCCGGATTGGGAAACAGCACCATTCAGCAGATCAGCGATATCTCCAATGCCAGTTCGAAAAATGACGTGGTGATCGGTCTCGAGCAAAAGGCGCAGGGGGACGAATCCCTGGACGCGGGCAAGCAGGCGATCGTGGACATTCTTCAGAAGACGTTCGGCATGGAGTCCAGCGGCAAACCGGACTTCAATTCAACGACCGTCTCCGCCCTGTCAGCGTACCTCACGCAGAAAGACCCGCTGGCGCTCGGCACGAGCGCAGGGGACCGCTACAACCAGTTGGCGCAGAGGCTCATTGACGCGCGCGACAAGGATCACGGCGGGATCGTGACGAACTTCGACGATCTGAAGAGCGCGGATGGCGCGACGCCCGCGGTTCTGAGCGCTCTCCCCGGTGGCTTCTCACTTGGCAACTTTACGATTCGCGATGTGGAGATTGTCGGCCCCAAGGTCGGGGCTCAACTCCGCACTCAGGCTTTCCGAGCAACGATGTATGCGCTCGTGGGCATGTTGGTGTATATTGCGTTCCGCTTTGAGTGGGTATACGGAGCCGCGGCCGTCATCGCCGTCTTCCACGACGTGCTGATTACGCTCGGTTTCTTCTCGCTCTTTCATTACGAGATTTCGTTGACCGTGATTGCGGCATTGCTGACTCTGGTCGGCTACTCGATGAACGATACGATTGTCATTTTCGACCGTGTGCGGGAGAACCTCCGGCTTATGCGCCGCGAATCCTTTACGGAGATCGTGAACAAGTCCATCAATCAGACGCTCTCCCGTACCATCTTAACCAGCGGATTGACGTTCCTCACCGTTTTGGTACTGTACCTGATGGGTGGTGAGGTGCTCCGCGCGTTCTCTTTTGCCATGGTGGTCGGTGTTGTGGTAGGAACGTACTCCAGTTTTGGGATTGCAGCGCCGATCTTAGTTGTTTGGAGTAAATATGTGGGCGGTAAGGGAATGGCCGTCCGCGCCGGATCCGCAGCCGAGAAGCGCGTGGTGGCAACCGCAAGGAGATAGCATCATGTTCGACCAAGTCAATACCGACAGGACGCACAAGTCTTGGACCGTTACGCTCTCGGCACTCGTTCAAGTCGCGATTCTGCTCGTCCTGATTCTGATCCCGCTCATTTATACGGAGGCTCTGCCCAAGGAGCTGACGTCGATGTTCCTGGTTGCTCCTGCGCCGCCTCCACCGCCGCCCCCGCCTGCTGCCATCGTGAAGACCGTCAGGCCCAAGTTTATTCAGCCCCAGAGGATGGTGGCCCCGACGGTGATCCCCAAGAAAGTCGAGATCGTCAAGGACGAGGCGCCGGATGTGGGAGCCGCGGGTGGATTCGGAGTAGCGGGTGGAGTAGCCGGCGGCGTCCTCGGTGGCATCATAACCAGTGGAGGTCCGCCTCCGCCGAAGCCGCCTACTCCGACTCGGATTACGATCGGTGGCAACGTGCAGCAGGCGAAAGCCCTCGAAAGGACTCAGCCCCAGTATCCGGCGATTGCCAAGGCTGCGCACGTTCAGGGAACGGTCGTTTTGCACGCCATTATCGCGAAGGATGGCACCGTGCAGCAATTGCAGTTGATGTCCGGTCCTCCGCTGCTGGTGAACTCGGCAATGGAAGCGGTGCGCCAGTGGCGCTATCAGCCCACGCTGCTCAATGGCGAGCCCGTGGAAGTGGATACCACGATTCAGGTTGTGTTTTCGCTGGGCGGTTAGGCAAGGCCGGACCTGCTCGCGGGTTCGGATGGCAGGGTTGGGGATTTGCGACCGGCAGAATCTTACTGCCGTGATCGATTGGCTCGAACGGAGGAGGGTGCAACGCTATGCTTGCGAATTTAGTGTGGGCCAGCTTTCTGATGTTGCAGGATCAGGGCAACGAAGCCGCCGGGGGCATGAGCTGGAATTTGATCGACATGTGGCACAGCATGGGCGTCCCGGCCAAGGTCGTCGTCATCATTTTGTTCATCATGTCCGCGTGGTCGGTGGGCATCATGATCGACCGGGCATTGATGTATAGCGCCGCGCGCAAGCAGTCGCGTGTGTTCGTACAGCAGGTGGCCGGCGCCCTCAAGGACAACAAGCTCGACGAAGCCATTTCCATCGCCGAGCGCAACAAGAAGAGCCATATCGCCAAGGTCGTCGCCACGGGACTTTCCGAGTTCCAGGCGGCTTCGGCGCAGGTCAGCGACGAAGAAGTGATCGAAGCCGCCAAGCGCGGCCTCGAACGCTCCGTGGCCATCGTACACGCCGAAATGAAGCGCGGCCTCTCCGGCCTCGCGACCATCGGCTCCACGGCGCCTTTCGTCGGTCTCTTCGGCACGGTCATGGGAATCATCAACGCGTTCAAAGGCATCTCGAACTCAAAGGTCACCGGCCTCTCAGCCGTGGCCGGCGGTATCGCGGAAGCCCTTGTGACGACGGCGCTCGGCTTGCTCGTCGCGGTCCCGGCTGTCTGGACCTACAACTACTTCACCAATCGCGTGGAAGCTTTCGACGTTGAGATGGACAACTCCTCCATGGAGCTAATCAACTACTTCATCACACGCCGGGGCGGAAAGAAGTAAGCGATGGCCTACAAACCCAAGGCACCACCGGTCATGGCCGCCCCGAACGTGATCCCCATGGCGGACATCATGCTGGTGTTGCTCATCATCTTCATGGTCATCACCCCCATGTTGCAGAAAGGCGTGACGGTCAACATGGCCAAGGCCCAAAACGTCGACCAGTTGCAGGCGGCCGACCGGGACGACGCCATCATTGTCGCGGTCACTCGGGACGGACAGACCTACCTCGGCAAAAAAGAAGCCACGCTCGACGAGATCACGGACGAAATAAAGGACGATATCTCCAATCGCCTCGATAAGACCGTGTACGTTCGTTCCGACGCCCGCGCAAAATATGGCGACGTCGTCAAGGCGGTGGATGCCGTGCGCTCTGCCGGCGTGGAAAACCTCGGCTTGCTTACGGAGCGGCTGCCGGCGAGCAAAACTCCGCCACCGCCACCGCCCAGCGGCTCCGACTAAGAAGCCCGGCCGCGAAAAGGAGTATCCCAATGGGAATGGCAGTTGGTGAAAGTAAAGGGGTCGTATCGGAACCGAATATCGTTCCGTTGATCGACGTGCTCCTCGTGCTGATCATCATCTTCATGGTGATCACGCCGAGGACCCCGACCGGGTTGAAGACCCTGGTTCCCCAGCCTCCCCCGCCCAACCAGAAGCAGGACGTACAAAACGATAAAACGGTCGTGGTGCAGGTCCTGAACGGCGGAAAGCTGATGATCAATCAGGATGATACGAACTGGAGCCAGCTCGGTCCGCGGCTATCCGACATCTTCAAGGAGCGCGCCGACAAAGTGGCCTTCGTGAAGGGTGACGACAGTGTTCCGTTCGAGGATGTCGCGCACGCCATCGACATCATGCGCGGCTCCGGAATCGATCACGTTGGTCTCATTACCGCCAAGATTGAGGCGGGACAGTAAGCTGGATGATTGGGGGATCGTCTTTTCCCACTGACTGGGTTGCCGCAAGGCCGGCTCAGCGCTGGACAACTAATCTCACGTGGTCAAGGCTATGTTGTTAAGGAGAGCAGGGATGCAGCGGAAGCCCCACGTCATTTTCCTCGTGGCCGTCGTCGTGGCTGCGGTCGCCGCAGGAGCCGGCTGCGATAAGCTCCGTGCGCGTGACAAGCTGAACAAGGGCGTTCAGGCCTATCGCAACGCTCAGTTCGATATCGCCATCGAGGACTTCAAGCAGGCGAAGGAGTTCGATCCATCTCTCACCAACGCCCAGCTCTATCTCGCCACCGCCTACGCCAGCCAGTACGTGCCCGGCGCGCCGTCGCAGGAAAACATCAACAACGGCAACCAGGCCGTGAGCGAATTTAAGAACATCCTTGAGCAGGATCCGAACAATCTCTCGGCCATCGACGGCATTGGCTCGATCCTCTACAACATGGGCAGCACGCCGTACGATGAGCAGAAGATTCTCGAGTCGAAGTCCTACCACGAGAAGCACATCGCACTGGCTCCCAGCGATCCGGATCCCTATTACTGGGTCGGCGTGATCGACTGGGCGCTCGCGTTCCGCGCCAACCGCGAGATGCGCGAGGAATACAACAAGACTGCAAACGCCAAGAAGCAGATCAAGGAAAGCGATCCGCTGCCGCCCGCGCTCGTCGCGCAGTTTTCGGACAAATTCGGCTCGATTGTCGACGACGGCATTTCCAGGCTTCAGCAGGCCATCAACCTGAAACCCGACTACGACGACGCGATGGCGTACCTGAACCTGCTCTATCGCCAGAAGGCGGACATGGAAACCTCGCCGCAGGCGCGCGAGGCCGATCTCCAGCAGGCGGACGCGCTCGTCGATAAGGTCAAGGCGATCAAGCAGAAGAAAGCCAACCTCGCGCCGAACTCGTAGCCGCGCCGGTTTTCCGGAGGTGTGGTTTTCGCGGGCGGGCCTCTCAGGCCCGCCCGTTTCTTTTTCTGGATACTTCCTTACGTTGGATTGCCTTCAGGTAAGTTGGAACGGCACTAGGCGTGGGCGGCGCCGCTGCGAAAGCTCGCGAGCGCTTCAGCCTCATCCGCGTAGGTGGGGATGGACTTGACCAGGCGCGTCATCTCGAGGACCTCGCGGACGTATCCCGTGGGGTTGAGGAGTCTCAGGCTGCCGCCGTCGCGCTCGAGTGTGACGAACGATCGCACCAACGTACTGATGCCCGAGCTATCAACCTGCGTGACCTTCGTCAGGTTGACCAGAACGTTGCATGGCGCGCTTGCAGCAAGCCGACGCAGTTCCGCCCCAAGCGCCTCGTTGCTTGGGCCGATCAGCAAGCGGCCCTCTACATCCAGAATCGTCGCGTCCTGACATTTTCGCGCCGAGATCCGGAGGTTCATGTCCGTATCCTCACCGCCGCTAAGGGAAGGGCGATGTCGCGCAACCTCTGCGCGCCACCCGCACCAGCCCGATGGGCGCATTATAACGCCGCGACGACGTAGAAAAGCAATACATCGCGCTGGCACTGCCCCCGGTCCGCGGGGCGGCGCGCGGCCGAACCCTCCTTAAAGGCAAAGACCGATTCTTCGCCGCCGCTTCGAACGCGACCGTGCTCGGAATGACGAGGATGACAGAAAAGAGGGTTAGAATGGAGTATCCATGGAAACGGCAGGCAAGCCGACGATCACTCTCGCCGCGCGGCGCACCGTCGATCTGCGTTTCGTCGAATTGACGGACAAAGTGCGCAAGAACCGCCCCGGTGACGACTTCGAGCTACTTCGCCGCGCCTACGATTTCGCCGCCGAACAACACAAGGGCCAGACGCGCCTCTCGGGAGAGCCTTACCTCTCGCATCCCGTGGAAGTGGCGCATCTGCTCGCGGATATGAAGCTCGACGTGACCTCGCTCTGCGCCGCCCTGCTGCACGACGTGGTCGAGGACACCAAACTTCCGCTCGAGAAAATCGCGGAGCATTTCGGCCCGGACGTCGCGCGCCTCGTCGAAGGCGTGACGAAGATCAGCAAGCTCGATCTGCTCGCGCCGGAAGACCGCCAGGCCGAAAACGTCCGCAAGATGCTGCTCGCGATGGTCAACGACGTTCGCGTCGTGATGGTGAAACTCGCCGACCGGCTGCACAACATGCGCACGCTCGAATTCCTCGCGTCCGACCGCCAGCAGCGCATCGCGCGCGAGACGCTCGACATCTATGCACCGGTCGCGAACCGGCTCGGTATGGGCTTGATCCGCGGCGAGCTCGAAGATCTCGCGTTCCGCTACTTGGAGCCGGAAGCTTTTTTCGAGCTGCAGAAGAAAGTCGCTTCGAAACAGAAAGTCTTCGACAAGTTCCTCCAGGAAGTTCAGGACGTAATCCGCGAGAAAATGGTCGAGAGCAGCGTACCCGCCGAGGTCCAGGGCCGCATCAAGCGGCTCTATTCGCTGCATCTGAAGATTCAAAAACAGCAGCGAAACCTCGATCAGGTCTACGATCTGCTGGCCGTGCGGGTAGTCACCGACACGGTGAAAAACTGCTACGCGGCGCTCGGCGTAATCCATCAGATCTGGCGGCCCGTGCCCGGCAGGTTCAAGGACTACATCGCCATGCCGCGGCCGAACCTCTACCAGTCGCTGCACACCGCCGTGATCCACTCCGGGCAGCCGTTCGAGGTCCAGATTCGCACGCAGGAGATGCACCGCATCGCCGATCAGGGCGTCGCCGCCCACTGGAAGTACAAGGACGGCGCGGGCCGCGAAGCGCCGGCGTCCTCGGCGGACGACCAGCGCATCATCTGGATGCGGCATTTGATCGAGTGGGTGCAGGAGATGCAGGAGCCGAGCGAGTTTCTTTCGACGCTCCGCGTGGACTTGTACCCCGAAGAGGTCTACACCTTCACTCCGAAAGGGCGCGTGGTGGTGCTGCCGCGTGGCGCCACGCCGGTCGATTTCGCCTACGCCGTGCATACCGAGGTCGGACATCAGTGCGGCGGCGCGAAGGTCAACGGGGAGATGGTTCCGCTGCGCCACGCGCTGGCGAACGGCGACGTGGTCGAGATTACCACGCAGAAGGGGCACACGCCGTCGCGGGACTGGCTCTCCTTCGTCCAAACCTCTCGCGCGCGCAGCAAGATTCGCCAGTGGATCAATCTCCATGAGCGCGCGCAGGCAACGGATGTCGGACGGCGCCTGCTGGAAAAGGAAGCGCGCCAGGCAGGCGTGAGCCTGAAGAAGATCGCGGCACAAGATTGGCAGCGCGTCGCCTCCGAATATGGCTGCTCGCGCCTGGAGGACCTCCACGCCGAGCTCGGTTACGGCAAGTGGTCCGCCCGCCAGGTGCTCGCCAAGGCGACCGGCCAACCGCTCGCCGAGACCGCCGAGGACAAGCAGCCGAAGCTCGCCTCGTCCGTCAAGCGCATGCTCGGGATGGACGAAGCGGCGATCGTCGTGCGCGGCCACGGCGACCTGATGGTCTACCGCTCGAAATGCTGCAATCCGATTCCCGGAGACGACATCATCGGCTACGTCACCCGCGGTCGCGGCATCGCCGTCCACAGCAAGAACTGTCCCAACGTCGAAAACCTCCTCTACGAAGCCGAGCGGCGAATCCCGGTCGAATGGGCTGAGTCAACCCAGGCCACGTTCCCGGTCCGCCTGCGCATTTTCACCGAGGACCGTCCCGGCATGCTCGCCGCCATCACCAACGTCATCAGCGATGCGGGCGCCAACATCCGCACTTTCGAGAGCGGCGGCGACGACAACACCCGCGCCCGCATCGAAGTCGCGCTCGACGTGCGCGACCGCAAGCAGGTCGAGCACATCATCTCCGGGATCAAGCGGATCCCGGGCGTCTTCGATATCGAGCGCGTCTACAACGTCTGACGCGCGGTAACGCGCTGGGCTTCCCCGGATGCTGGTGATTCTTCCGCGACACCTTCCCCGTGCTCTCCGCCCGCCCATCGCACGGCGCGTACAATGACTTCATGGGGCCCATCCTCGCAAACCGTGGGCATGGATTGGATCGATCTGCATCTCGGCGCCGGCCTCATCCCGCGCTGCTGCTGGCGGCGCTTGCATTTCTTGCCTCCGGATGTCACCGCCATCCTCTTGTGGACACCGCTCCGCTCGACAGTGCGGGCATGGATTACGACGCCATCAAGCAGTTGGAGACGCTCGACGTCACGGCGCCTGAGGTGGCGCAGGTTGCCGCTGCTCGCCGGGGAGGATTCCCCGATGCGAGCTGCGTGCAGTCCGTGCAGATATTCCACGGCCGGGGCCAGGCATTCGACGCGGGCGATGCCATCGCCGGCCTGCTTGGCGCGGGAATGCAGGTGGACACGATCCTCGAGCTTGCCAGGCTGAACCAGCTTGGTCTCGGCGCGGGCGACCTTCAGGCGATGAGGCTTGCCGGGCTATCGGACACCATCATCCTTGAAGTGGCGCGGCGCCACGCCGGCGGCAAACCCGTTCTCGGCGGAGCCTCTCTCGCCGGCCTGAAGAACGCCGGCTTGCGCGAGTCGACGCTCCTCGAGCTTGCGCGGCACGGCGTTCCCGATTCGCAGTCGGATGCGATCCTCTCGTTTCGCCGCCACGGTGCGAGCGACGGCGACATTCTCCGTCGTTTCGCCGGCTCCTGAACTACGGTTTGCCCGCGCGCGTCTCGTCCCGGTAGAATCTTCGCATCTTGAACCGGACGCCTCCGCGCTCGCTGGCTCTCGTCCTCCTTCCCGTTCTCTTTTTTCTCTGCGCCTTTTCCTGCGCCGTTCCGCTCGCGCCCGGCTATCGGATCCTCAAGGAATCCCGCGAAGTCCGCTTTGTTGCGGGCCAGTCTCCCGAGTTGCAGATTCGTGGACGCTTCAAGCTTGAGAACACCGGCGACAGCGATTTGGCGTTCGTGGACGCAAACTTCCCGGACGAAAAAGCCTTCGGCCGGAAAGACCTTCGCGTCGAGGTCGACGGCCGCGAAATCGTTCCTGCGAGCCTTCCAGCGGACTCTCAACAGGAGCAGCCGAGCAACACACTTCGCATCCCGCTCGATCCGCCCTGGGCGCGCAAGCGCACTCTCGAACTGCTCATCGAGTACGACCTCGTCTCGCCCCAGGACCCCGGCTCTCGGATCACGCTCGGCGAAAACGACTTTCATCTAGGCTCCCGCGGCTGGTTCGCCGTGCTCCAGCCTCCCGAGCATTTTCTTTCCTCGTTTCCCCGGCGGCCGAGCGTGACGCCATACGTTGTCCGCGTGCCGCCCGATTTCCTCGTGCTGGCGCGCGGCACACCCAAGGGCCGGAAGAATGACGGCAATGAAACCGAATATCGCTTCGCGCTTCGCCAGGATGATCTCCCGCCCTACGTCGTCGCCGGCCGTTACGTCGTGTCACCCTCGAATCGCGACTCAAAATCGGCCGCGTTTTGGACCCTCCAGCCGCTCAAGGACGACGCCGGGCCGGCCGCGCAGGAGATTGCCGAGGTCTGGAACATCCTCGAAACCGATTTCGGCCCGCTCGATAGAAACATCGCGGCGCCGCATGTGGTCGAGTCGCCCGAACTGCGCGAGCATCTCCCCGGCGACCTGGGACCAGCGGCAGCAGCTTTCCCGGGAGGCGTGCTGGTGAATCCGGCGGCGTTGGCTCTTGGAATCGGTAGCGATCGCTTCCGCGAAATCACGGCGCACGCGCTCGCGCACAACTGGTTCGGCGACGAAATGTATCCGGCTGCCGATGCGGCCCTGGGCATGGGCGAAGGCCTGCCGGAATACGCCACGATCGTCATCGACGAAGCGCTCAACGGCCCCGCCGCCCGCCGCCGGCGCATCATCGAGTATTTGCAGGAATACGACGAAGCTCGATCGGGCACATCCGAAAAGCCGCTGGGCGTCACGCTGTTGAACGATCCACCGGGCCAGCGCCGCATCGCCAGTGCGAAAGCAGCGCTCTTCTTCGAAGCTCTCGAGGACGCCTGTGGCGCGGGCTCTATGCAAAGCGGACTCCGGAACATGGTCGCCCTTTTGCGTGGCCAGGAAGCCAGCTACGATAGTCTGCGGTCGGCGCTCGAGCAGTCGAGCGGCAAGAATCTGGGCGAGCTGTTTCGCATCTGGCTCGACGACCAAGGCATTCCCGCCGACTTTAGGGATCGTTATCGGAGCGGCGGCGAGAATTAGTGAAGGCGTTCGATTTTCCAGTTCCCGATTTCCAACTTCTGTTTTCCGGGGAGGCCTCGTGAAGGAAATCGTATCAACGGAAAGAGGACCCAAAGCGCTGGGCCCATATTCCCAGGCCGTGAAGGCGGGCGGCTTCATTTTCACCGCGGGTCAGGGTGCGCTCGATCCGGCGACGGGAAAGCTCGTCGAGGGTGACACCGCGACCCAAACGGTTCGCGTCCTCGAGAATCTGAAAGCGATCGTCGAGGCGGCCGGGTCGTCGCTTGACCGGGCTGTGAAGGCGAATGTCTATCTCAAAGACATGAACGACTTCGCCGCAATGAACGAAGTCTATTCGCGCTATTTCCCGCAAAATCCCCCTGCGCGAACCACGATCCAGGCGGCGCGGCTGCCGCTCGACATTCGGGTCGAGATCGATCTGATTGTCCTAGCATGAACCGGCGGATGCCTCAGGACGCTACAGCGCGTGGTAGAATCTTTCGGTTGTTCCTGGAATGGTCTTCCATTCGTGGGCCTGTAGCTCAGGTGGCTAGAGCGCACCCCTGATAAGGGTGAGGTCGGTGGTTCAAGTCCACCCAGGCCCACCAGCCTTCGCTCGCGGCAGCGGGCGAGGCTGCCACGCCGGAGCGAAATTGGCGAAGGCGGGCGTCACGCCGCGAGCTTCGGCACGGCAAGCCAACCACCCGCTAACGAAAATCTATGACTTACGTGTATATCCTTCAGAGCGTCGAAAATTCGGAGCGCCACTACGTCGGAGCCACGAGGAATCTACCTGCACGTTTGCAGAAGCACAATGCGGGAGAGGTACCGCACACGTCGAAATACGCACCATGGACCATTCAGACGTATCTCGCATTTGCAGACGAGAAGCCGGCGTTCGCCTTCGAGAAGTATCTGAAGTCTGCATCAGGCAGGGCATTCGCCAAAAGGCGGCTTTGAAAGAAGTCGGAACTGAGAGGGGTCTCTGCGACTTGGTGCACGTTTTGGTTCACAGGCACCTGAGAATTGGTAGGTTGAGCCTGCTTTGCGATGCCGTCGAGCGCCGCGCGCTTCGCTGCCATTCTGATATGGCTTAGTGCTCCAGCATTGCGCGACTCAAGTGTTCCGAGATAGCCATGATGGTTTGTTCGCTCGCCTGGCTCTCCGCGAGTTTAGTAATGCAGCACTGGCGCGGATCGTGAAAGCACATCTGTAGCCCTGCATCCGTCAACGCTCTCCGCCGCGCCGTTCTCCAGGATTTAATTGGGAGCGACGGGTCAACGTTGCCCAGGTTGGGTTTCTTGCAATCCAGCCGGGCATCCTCACAGGCCGGGAAGATGTAATCCTCCTGCTTCGCCTGGGGATCCGTCCCGCCCAGCGGACTAGGGCGGTATAGGCGATGCTATTGAGCGGGACGACCCTTCCGCTACCGCCTTCCGTCTTGGTGCGGCCTACGGTCAGGGTACGCTCGAACAAGTCTATCTGGTCCCAGCGGAGCGTCCGAATTTCGTTCTCTCGACGTTTAAATCCTGCGGCCAATGCTTTTACATCTTGCGAAGCCAATCGCTAGGCGGCTCGGGTGAATTCGCTCTCGGCGGGTGCAATCGAAGGGGGCTGCGCCGTGACTTCTTCTGTGCCCTTGCCTGTGCGAGCGGAGAGTTCGGGTCTCGCGTAGATCTTCGCAACCAAGAAAAGCGCAGCGAATGTGCCGACGATCAGTGCGACCTGCCTCCAGCCGAAAATGCGTTCCGCATCGCCCATCATCCCGATACCCAGGAAGCAGAAGAGGAAGTGCGTGCAGAAAACCTGCAGCGAAGATTGACCGAGCAACACCAGGGGCCGGATCGCAAGCGGCTTCACGATGGAGCGGAAACGGATCAGCAGCATGGCAACGGCGGCGAAATCGATTAGCCGGGCCATGCCGAGATGCCACTTGTCAAAGAAAAACGCGCAGCGGCCCAGGTCGAGTCCCGAGAACTGCTGCACGTAACGAAGCGCGAATAGGGCGGTGACCACAAGCGCCGCCGGTATCCACGTTCGCCTGGCCCATTTTTCAGCCGGCAGGTCGTTCTTTGCCCAGCGCACGCCGCACCATATTCCCAGCACCCACACGAGTTGCCACGCCCATAGGTTGAATGCGCCCATTTCGTTCAGTGGAATCCGCAGGCCGACGTGATGCGCCAGGAACGCGTAGGAAGCCTCGCGGAGACCGAATTGCGCAAGGAGCCACAGCGTGAAGCTCCCGCAGAGAATGAATTTCCAGCCGATTCGGGTGGCGGCGACGATCACTACCGGCGATAGAAGAAGAAAGATGATGTACAGCGGGATAATGTCGAGCAGCGGAGGCCTGTAGATCAGCAGAAGAGCGTCGAGAATGGCGCGGGCAGGTCCGGCGGCAAAGTAAAAGTCCAACAGGTTGTACAGCCCGTGGCTATGGCTGCCGATCGCATAACGGGCCGCAATCACGAAGGCGAAGAAAAGCAGCAAGACGTGATATCCGTACAGCCGTAGCGTGCGCAGAAGCAGCTTCGCGCTCATTTTGCGAATCCCGCCGCGCGTGAGCAGGCGATAGTAGATGCGCCCGGTGAACAGCGCGGACAGGAAAATGAATCCCTCGGACGAGGAAATATAGCCGAACGGTTGATTGACCCAGGGTGTGATGGCCGTTGGCAAATGAGTGAGCGTCATCCAGACGAGCATGAGTCCGCGGGCGGCGTCGATTTCGATCTCGCGTTTCATGTAACCGAAGGAAATGTTAACAGGAGCCGAATGCCGCCTTCCCAAGAAGAAACTAATCCTTCGCATTTGCGAAACGCATTGGACACTTGCCGTTACTCGGCATACTCTTTACGCCGAGGCTGCGTTCCGGACACCCCGTACCACCCCTTGCGCGTGATATAACGAGCACCTCATGACCACTCGTCGCAACTTCCTCACGCAAGTCGGCCGCGCCGGCGGATTCAGCGCGACCTACCTGATCATGCAATCGCTCGGCCTGTTGCCGATCCCGCCCAGCGAAGCCAGCACGTTGCGCCTGCCGGAGACGCTCGGCAGGGGCAAGAGCGTAGTAATCCTGGGCGCGGGAATTGCCGGGCTGGTATCGGCGTGGGAGCTTTCGAAGGCCGGCTATAGCTGCACGATATTGGAAGCGCGCGGCCGCGCAGGTGGGCGCAACTGGACCATTCGCAACGGCACGCGCGTGGAAATGACCGACGGCACGACGCAGACGTGCACGTTCGATGAGCCCAACTACATGAACGCCGGTCCCGCGCGGCTCCCATCGCAGCACGTGACGATGTTGGGTTACTGCCGCGAGTTCGGCGTGCCTCTCGAGGTGGAGGTCAACACATCGCGCAGCTCGCTTATGCGGAGCGATCGCATGAACGGCGGCAAGCCCATTCAGCAGCGTCAGGTCGTCAACGACACGCGCGGCCACGTCGCCGAACTCCTCGCGAAGGCGATCAATCGCAATTCGCTCGACCAGGAACTTTCGCCGGAGGACAAGGAGCGCATGCTCGAGTTCCTGCGGACCTACGGCGATCTGTCGCCCGACTATTTCTACAAGGGATCTGACCGCTCGGGCTACAAGGTCATGCCCGGAGCCGGAGAACAGGCCGGCCAAGTTCGCGATCCCCTGGACATGCGCGCCCTCCTGGACGCCGGTTTGTGGGAAGGGATGTTGTATGAGGAGCAGTTTTCCTGGCAGGCCACCATGTTCCAGCCCATCGGCGGAATGGATCGAATTCCCGGCTGCATTTGAAAAGCGCCTCGAACGCATGATTCGATTCCAGTGTCCGGTGCAACAGATCCGCAAGACGCCCAACGGCGTTCGCGTGGCGTATCGCGATGCCAAGACCGGATCGACTCACCGTATCGACGCACACTACTGCATCTGCGCGCTGCCCTTCACGATTCTCAAAGATTTGGACACCGACCTTTCGCCTGACCTCAAACAAATCATCAACGCCACCGCCTATGACGCCGCCTACAAGATTGCCTGGGAATCTCGCCGCTTCTGGGAGCGCGACTACTCGATTTACGGCGGCATTTCGTTTCTGGACCGGCCGGTGAATCTGGTGTGGTATCCGAGCGCGCGGCTCTTCTCCGAGAAAGGTGTGCTGCTCGCGGGCTACAATTTGGAAAACGGCAGCGTGCTCGCCACAATGGACCTCGCCGGAAAACTCGAAGCCTCCCGCCGGTCCGTTGAGGCCCTGCATCCGGGGCATTCCAAGGAGCTATCCAAGCCCGTGTGCGTCTGTTGGGGTCGCATTCCCTACAACATGGGGTCGTGGGTCCATATCGAGGATCCCGTCATGTATCCGGGATATGAGCGCGTGATCCAGGCGGATGACCCGATCTTCCTGGCGGGCGACCACGTGAGCCATATTGTCGGCTGGCAAGAAGGCGCAGCGCTCTCCGCTCATCGTGCCGTTTCCTTGCTCACTCAATCGCAGTCGGCGCGCCAGATGCCCGCCTGAGCTGAACACCCGCCCTAAGCGACGTCACAACGTCAGGATCGTCATTCTGAGCGGAGCGTCCCGACCTTCATTCTTCCCCGGGAGATCGGTTTTCCCCGATCTCCCGGGTCGGGACGCGCAGTCGAAGAATCTCTCTTCGGCGCCAAGAGAAAAGGGGACGTCACCAGCGCCAGATAACTTCTACTCTTTCCTCAGCCGCGCCACCAACCCGGGCGGTGATTGATGCAACAACTCCAGGAACACGCCGTTCGTCCACCCGAACCCGGTTACGTTTTGGCTGTACCCGGCCGCGATGTGCGTTGCGCTAGAGCGCGTGACGACGTTGTATTTCTCGCGCAGCGTATGTTCGGTCCGAAAATTATCCAGCACCATTGAAAGAAACTTTTCGGTAATCCGGTCCGCGTCGCGGCCGTATCCGTAACGCCGCAAGCCCTCGATGGCGAGCAGATGAATAGGCGCCCAGCCGTACGGATAATCCCATTGCGCCTGGCTTTCGTACCGGCTCATCGCGAGGCCGCCGGGTTGCTCGAATAATGGAAGATTGCCCGCCACCGCACGCGCCTGCTCCTTGGAGGCGAATCCGGCCCAGAGCGGATAAAACGTAGTCGCGTATTCATACGAAGACTGTGCGTGTGTCTCGAAGTTGTAATCGAAGAAAAGTCCCCGGCGCTCGTCCCAGAAATATTTCAGCATTCTTTCTCGGCGTTCGGCGGCCTTCGTCGCCCACCTCTGCGCGTCGTCCTTCCGGCCGAGAGCAATGCTCATCTGCTCCAGATCCTTTTCGGTCTTATAGAGCAGGCTATTCAGGCAAACGGGCGCGAAATGATGTGTCTCGGCGCCGTACGGACCGAATCGAAACGACACGTCGAACCCGGATTCGCGCATGCTGCGGTCGCCCTTGTAAAAGTCGTCCGATAGTCCAAGGCGATTCGCTGGCGGGCAGTCCGCGCCCTCCGCTTGACTAGACTCCAGATCGCAGACCCACACCGCGGAAGCGGGTCCCGCAAGAGAGCCGGCCTTCACCAGATGGCGGCTGTTCTTGCCCTCGTGCGTCAGGAAAAAGCGCGCGACGCCGCGATAGTAGTCGCCCGGGTCGCCTAAGATTTCGGGGACGGGTCCATCTCCTTCATCGAAGTAGCGCGAAAGGCCCGTGTCTCCGGCGAGATGAGGCTCTCGATTCCATTGCTCGTAATCCTGAACCGCAAATCGATATCCTTTTTCGAGCCACTGAAGATTCGCCTGCCCGGCGGCGTTATCCGCGTCATACACGGCGAGAATCATGGAGCTGAGGAACGGAGGCTGCGAACGGCCGAGATAATATGTCCGGTTCGCGTTCAGAACTCCGCCGTAATGCTGGATCTCGTAGAAGAAATTCTCGACCATTCCTTTCGCGAGGTCCCGGCGATTGCTTCGCAGCAAGCCGCGAATGATGAAGTAGCTGTCCCAGCCGTACATCTCGTTGAATTGGCCGCCCGGCACGACGTACGGATTTTCGAGATACAGCAAACCGTGTGGACGGATTTTGCCCACATCGTTTTCAGCGACCTTCGCGGGCAGGCGCGCGACGCGGACGTTGCAGTGCTTCTGCATTTCGGCGAGCGAAGCAGGGTCAGCGGCATCCGCTGGAAGATACAGGACCGGCTCGCCGGACGTCTTGATGTCTTCGTACGTCTTGCAGTCCGCGAGCGAGCGTTTCAGATTGTCCCAGTCGTCCGAAATGTATTGCAGGATGTCGTCCAACGATTGAAACGATTCCTGCCCGGGTCTCGCCGCGTTCGGCGGCCGGGCTTCAGACGGATTGACAGGAAACTTTTCCATGGTCAGGATTCCCAGCAGCACCAAGCCACATAGCCAACGCATGTTTGCGTAAGGCATGATCGCCTTCCATCCACACTATCCTTTTAGCAACAGTTCCGCTGTAGTTCCAGCGCGAGATAGCCGCGTGACCCAACGCGAAATCGTCGTGAATTCCTGAGGCGATTTGCTTACAATCGCCTCTCCATGCCACCCGAGAAAACAGATGATAACCGCGTCACAACCAAACCGGACCGCCGCAGTTTTCTCGCCACCGGCCTGAAGATCGGGGCCGCATCCTTGGCTCTGCCTGCCCTCATCGGCGCGGAAAGCGCCGCGGCGCAGCCGCAAGCGGTGAAACCCTTCGAACTCGACGAAGCCACCATCGCCGAACTGCGCGATGGCATGAACTCCGGAAAGTTCACTGCGCGCTCGCTCGTCGAAAAATACCTCAAGCGCATCCAGGACATCGATTCACAGGGGCCTGCCCTCAACTCCATAATCGAGCTGAATCCCAACGCTCTCTCGATCGCCGACGCGCGCGACGCCGAGCGAAAGTCGAAAGGTCCGCGTGGGCCGCTCCATGGCATCCCGGTCCTGATCAAGGACAACATCGGCACGGCTGACGCCATGATGACCACCGCCGGCTCGCTCGCGCTTCTGGGGTTCACTCCCGCGAAGGATTCGGCCGTGGCCCGGCGCCTTCGCGAGGCAGGCGCCGTGATTCTCGGGAAAACCAATCTCAGCGAATGGGCCAATTTCCGTTCGTCGCATTCGTCGAGCGGCTGGAGCGGCCGCGGCCGGCAAACGCGAAATCCCTACGCTCTCGATCGCAACCCCTGTGGCTCGAGTTCGGGCTCGGGCGCGGGCACATCGGCAAATCTCTGCGCGGCGGCCGTGGGCTCGGAGACGGATGGCTCGATCGTCTGCCCGTCCTCGGCCAATGGAATCGTGGGCATCAAGCCCACCGTGGGATTGGTTAGCCGCGCCGGGATCGTCCCCATCGCGCACAGCCAGGACACGGCAGGTCCGATGTGCCGCACCGTCGCCGACGTAGCCGCGCTGCTCGGAGCGCTTGCGGGAACGGATGCGGACGACGCTGCCACGAAGGCCCCTGAGCGCAAAGCGTTCACCGACTACACCCAGTTCCTGGATCGCGCTGGCCTGCGCGGGGCGCGCATTGGAGTCGTGCAGCACGAGTATCCCTTCAGCGAAAGCGTCGAACCAGTGTGGCGTGCCGCTCTCGACGCCATGAGGCATGAAGGCGCCGTCCTCATCGATCCGGTCGTGATCGGCTCGCTCGGAAAATTCGACGACTCCGAGTTGGACGTGCTGCTCTATGAATTCAAGCACGATCTCAACGCGTATCTCGCGTCGGCCGGGCGGCCGCCCGTTCGCTCGCTCAAGGACATCATCGAATTCAACGAACGGAACCGCGACAAGGAAATGCCATACTTCGGCCAGGACCTCTTGGAAAAGGCGCAAAAGAAAGGCCCGCTGACCGACAAGGCATATCAGGACGCGCTTGCGAAAAACCATCGCCTCACGCGAGTGGAAGGCATCGACGCTGTGATGGAAAAATACCGCCTCGACGCGCTGGTCGCGCCGACGGCGGGTCCTTCCTGGTTGACCGATCCTATCGACGGAGACCACGACACCGGCGGGAGCTCGTCTCTCGCCGCCGTGGCCGGCTACCCGAACATCCACGTCCCGGCGGGATTCGTCTTCGGCATGCCCGTGGGAGTTTCGTTTTTCGGCCGCGCCTGGAGCGAACCGAAGCTGATCAAGATCGCCTACGCCTTCGAGCAAGCGACGCGCGCCCGCAAGCCGCCTCGGTTTCTGCCCACGGCCGATCTATCGCCCGGCTCTTGATTCAGCTGGCGTCTGCGGCCTCGCTGATCGCGACGCCGGGGTGGAAGAATAACTGGGGACTTGGTAAATTCTGGGTTCGTTTCATTTGCTTGCTCTTTGGCGGAACAGGAACGTGGAGGGTCGTATGTCGCGAATCGGATCACTTCTGGCTGTTCTTGTTTTGTTAGCCGCGATTCCAAGCTTTGCACAAATGGGCGGTGCTTCCGCCCCACCCACTCAAATCTCTGGTGCCGTGCAATCGTTCAGCGGAAACATTCTGGACATCAAACCGTCAAGCGCCCCGGCGGTTTGGGTGACCATTCCGGCGGATCTTCAGGTGGATCGAACTGCGTTGAAGCCGGACGTCAAGGTATCCGTCGAAGCACACTGGGTGGATTCCTGCTACCTGGCTACCCAAGTGACGATCGAGAAATAGAACTCACTTCGGCGCGGCCGGTGGCGGCGTCGCTTGCGGATTGATCCGCGGCGTGCTGGTAAATTCGTGGACGTGCATGATGGTGATGAGCCACGATCCGTCGGCCTGTTTCGTCATGATCAAACTGTGAATGCCTTTGCGCGTGGGCCGCACGCTGCCATCCGGATTTTTCGCGCCCGTCATCTCCCAATCCACGTCCACCGCCGCCACGTCGGGCTTCAGGAAGCGGATGCTGCGGACCGTGCCCGTTTGATTCGTCGCGCTGTACGGCCCCGGTCATAAACGGCCCAAAAGTCTTCTCCATCCCATCTCGACCGTGCGTCACGTCCCCGAAGTTGTTGACGAAATCGCAGTCCTCGGCGTAGGTCATCGCCACGGCGTGTACGTCATGCGTGTTCCACGAGTCCATATAGTTCTGCACGGCTTTTTCGATCGCCGCGCGGTCTTTGTCCTGCGCCGGATTGGCTGCGGCCTGAGGCCAGGCCGTCGCACACCTGGCCGATGAAATTATCAGGCACAGGAACAAAGAGAAAAGAGCGTGTTGCGCCATCCGCATGTCGGCCTCCCGGCAGAACAAGTCTTCGAGTCGACTTGATTTCCCAAAACTGCGCAAGCCTAACCCAGGGAATGCCTCGGGTCAAATCCCTCCCGCAGCCGGTACCGTCCCAATTTGGAACCGAGGCATTGATCGTCGTAGGGGCGGGTCTCAGACCCCCCGCAGGTATCGTGCACCCTTCCCCGTGGCTGGCGCATCTTTCTACTAGAGGGTGCTCACATGACCAAGCTCAAGTTCCTCGCGGCCCCGCTTCTTCTCGCTTCGATCCTTCTTGTTGCGCGCATGGCCGGCGCTCAGGCCTCCGCCCAGCAGCAGGCCGCCGCTCCTTCGATGGTGCCGGTCACAACCGTCGTCACGGTCCTGGGCCCGAAGTACACGGCTCCGCCTCCCCTCGGCAAGGAAGATGTCGTGGTGCACACCGGAAGCCATCGCGAGGATGTTTTGGCATGGAACGCCGCGCAAGGCGATCGCGCCCCGCTGCAACTCGCGATCCTCATCGACGACGGCGCTGGTATCAACTCGCAGCTGTCTGACCTGCGCCGCTTCATCCAAACGCTGCCGAACTCCACGAGCGTCGGCCTCTTCTATGCCAGCACGGGCATGACGCAAACCGTGGCGCCTTTCAGCACCGACCACGACGCCGTAGCCAAGAAGCTTCGCATCACTCTCGGTCGCACCTCCGTTTCCACCAGCATCTATCTCTCGACGATCGACGTCATGAAGAAGCTGGCGCCCATGAAGGGCCGGCGTGAAATCCTGCTCATCGGCGACGGCCACGACCGTCTCCGCGGCGATTTGGAGAGCCCGGACGTCCAGAGCGTGATCGACAGCGCGCAAAAGACCGGCATCGTGATCCACACGCTGTACGCGAGCGTGGGCCGCAGCAGGTCGAGTTCGATTCGCCTTGGCTACGCGCAGAGCAATCTCATCCGTGTGGCCAGCGAAACCGGCGGGCAATCGTTCTTCCAGGGGCTGGAAACCCCTATTTCGTTCACGCCATTCCTGGATCAATTGGACATGGTGCTCCACAATCAGTACTTCCTCACGTTCACAACGGCCCGCAACAACAAAAAGAAGGGCGGATTCCGCGGCTTCAAGGTCACAACCGAACAGCGCGATATCTCCATCACGGCCGCGAGTCAAGTCTTCGTCCCCGGCCCCTAGCGCCGTCTGTCTTACTCTGGTGTGTAGGGGCGGGTTTCAAACCCGCCCGGTCCCTTCGCGATGCCCAGGCCCCTGCCTGCGCCCCAACTGAAACCAAGCGGGTAGACACGCAGTCCAAAAGCGTGCTAGACATACGCCGCGAGTGGCAAAGCAACGCTTGGCATTCGATTCGGGGGGAACGGAATGAGTACGGCTAAGCCCGCGTGGTCTTCTCGGTTTTCTGGTTTCACGGCTCTGGCTTTTGTGTGCGCGCTGTTCGCCGCACTCGCAGGCATCGCTCTCCTGCCGTCGTCGAGCGCCGCGCCGCAGTTCGGCGTCAGCAAGGGTCAGGTCATCGGCGCCGAGTTTGACGGCCGCTCGGTCTCGGACCTCGACAAGTCGGTCGCTTTCTACAAGGCGATCGGATTCGTCGAAGTTCCCGGCCTCGACAAATCCTGGCGCAACGATGAGGTGATGAACCGCATTCACGGCACCAAGGGCGTGCAGTCTCGCATGGCGAAGTTCACGATCAACTCCAACCTCGGAGAGCAAACGCCGTTCACTTTGTACCTGCGCGAATTCAAGGGGATCAAGCGCCGCAATGTGATGGGCGGCAAGACCGCCTGGGAGCCGGGCGCGTCGCACATCGAGCTGGTGGTTCCGGATTCCGAGAAATTGTGGTCCGAGTTGAAGGCCGCCAACATGCTCTGGCCGCGCACCTGGGGCGGTGAACTGATTCCATCCCCCGGCCAGACGAAAGGCACCATCGCATACATGACCGATCCGGACGGCATGGACGTCGAGATCGTCGAGCAAAGCCCCGCCGTGCCCGCGATGGACAACCGTCCCGCGCGTCCGGCCAATCCTCCCGGCTTCAACCACGTCGGCCTTGTCATCCTGGATCCTGACAAAGCGCGGGCGTTTTACGGAGCCTTGCTTGGAGAGCAGTTTCCGGCCGCACCTTCGCAGTGGGCCAGCGGCGATTTCATGGACTCCGCTGTAGGCGGCCACGGCAACGTCCTGCGCATCCTCAACGGAACGTTCGCGTTGGCGGCCGACCACGACGCGCGAATGCGCTTTGAGCTTGTCGAGTACGAAAACCGCAAGAAGCCCGTCGAGCCTTACAACATCACCGATATCGGCGTGAACTGGCTTGGGCTCGAGGTCAGCGACATCGACTCGCTCGTCGCCCGCTTGCAGGGAGCCGGCATCAAGGTTGTTTCCGACGGAATCGTCGAGATGAAGGGCGGCTACCGCGTCGCTCTGGTCCGCGACCCGGATGTCGGCATGTTCGTCGAGCTCTACGAGCCGCCCAAAACCTCAAAATAATTTCTAGCCGCTGCTGGCCGCTTCACGGAAATGCAGAGACTTGTCGTCGAGGACTTTCTTCAAATTCGGTCCCTCAAGCGCGCCCGATCTTAAATCTACCTGCCACTCTTCTTTGAACAGCAGAGCGCCGTGCAAATCGTAATATTTGACGCCCATGTCCGGTCCGTCGAGCACCAGGTTTGCGTGGCCGTTGTAACCCGCATCGATATCTTCCCCGTTTTCGTAGCGCCGGTTGTCCCACGCAAGCCACCGGCACTCGTGAATGTCCGGAAAGCGCCTCGCTCCACCGGCATGCCGCCATGCCCGATGCAGCGGCCGTAACGACGTGAATCCCGCCTCGGCACCGCATATTTGTCGTAGATCGCGAGCTTGTGCTCGTGGCCCCAGAACCAGATCACGGGCCGATGAATTGCTTTCGTCAATTGCCTGGACGGAATCTGGTACCACTCGCCGAACGAGGAATGGCTGCCATGATGCGAAAGCAAAATGAGTCCTCGATGATCGCCATCTGGATTCACCGTGGAATCGATCCACTTCATCAAACCCGGCGGCAGGGTGCACTTGGGCTTGAACCTCAGCGATGTGCGAATGAACTTGCTCTTTTGAATGACGGGCACTCTGCCCCAGTCGAACTGCGTGGAATTGTAACCGGTATCGATCCCGATGATGCGCCAGTGCTTGTTCTGCAGGCAGAAAAAACTGGCCCACTGCCCGCTGCCCCATTCGCTATCCGGATCCTTCAGCCCCATTTTCGGGAGCACGAAGCGGAAGTATCCGTGGCCATGCGCGTACATTTCGTGATTCCCGGTGAGCGCAAAACTCCCTTTCGTGCCCATCGGCCACTTCACGGGTGTGTAGCCGCTCGTTTTCTCGCCCAGAAAATTTTCCTTCACTTCCGTTCCGTCGCCCACGAAATACACGTCCCCTAAATGAATCGTGAAATCGGGGCGGAACTGGGCAACGCGATTCGCCACCATCTGGGCTTCGTCAGTCCCTGTTCCCCAGTCTCCGATCAGACTGACGGAAGTGCGATCGGCAATTTCGTGGATGCCGTTGCCTTTGCCGGGCGTCGTGTAATCCCTGAAGTTGTGCTTCCGGCGAAACCAGAATTTTGCCACGTGGGAAATCCAGGTGAAAAGATGACCGGGAAGGAGCGCGTTCAGCGGATTGTAAGTAGTTTGCGAGTAGTTCGAGCCTCCCGCGCGGAAATGCGATGCCAGCCCTGAATGGATGGCTCCTGTAAAGTTTCCCAGATCCTTGCGCGGACCCGCGTTCTCGCCTTGTTCTTTCGGCATGCTGTTTGCCCCGGCGGTTTCCTCGCGGACAAACAAAAAAAGCCCGGCCCGATTTTCATCGGACCGGGCTTTGCGTTTGTCTGCAAACTCTTTGCGCGAATCGGATGAGACAGGCCAGAACCCGTCGGTTTACCCGGCGCGATTTCTCGCGCAGAGCTTGAGTAAACCGAACTCGGCCCGTGAGAGCCGATGGAGAGCCGTATCCGCCAAAGGCGGATCGTGCTCCCTTTTCTTTTAGAAAGGAGGTGATCCAGCCGCAGGTTCTCCTACGGCTACCTTGTTACGACTTCACCCCAATCATGAGTCATACCTTGAGCGCCTGCCTCCTTGCGGTTGGCACGGCGATTTCTAGTACAGCCCACTTTCGTGATGTGACGGGCGGTGTGTACAAGGCCCGGGAACGTATTCACGGCGCCGTTCTGATGCGCCATTACTAGCGATTCCAGCTTCATGCAGTCGAGTTGCAGACTGCAATCCGAACTGAGCGCGCTTTTTTGCGATTAGCTCCCCCTCGCGGGTTTGCAACGCTTTGTGGCGCGCATTGTAACACGTGTGTAGCCCTGGACATAAAGGCCATGCTGACTTGACCTCATCCCCACCTTCCTCTCCGTTATCCGGAGCAGTCCTCGTAGAGTTCCCCCTTGCGGGTGGCAACTACGAGTAAGGGTTGCGCTCGTTGCGGGACTTAACCCAACACCTCACGGCACGAGCTGACGACAGCCATGCAGCACCTCTACACAGGTCTCTTGCGAGAAGCCCCGATTTCTCGGGGTGGTCCTGTGCGGTTCAAGCCCAGGTAAGGTTCTTCGCGTTGCGTCGAATTGAACCACATGTTCCACCGCTTGTGCGGGCCCCCGTCAATTCCTTTGAGTTTCAGCCTTGCGACCGTACTCCCCAGGCGCATGACTTAACGCGTTAGCTACGGGACTTGCCCCGTACAGGGCAAACCCCAAGTCATGATGGTTTAGGGCTAGGACTACCAGGGTATCTAATCCTGTTTGCTCCCCTAGCTTTCGTCCCTCAGCGTCAGAAATGATCCAGCGAGCCGCTTTCGCCTCGGATGTTCCTGCGGATATCTACGCATTTCACCGCTACACCCGCAATTCCACTCGCCTCTCTCATCCTCTAGCACGGCAGTTTCGGGAGCAGCCTCTGGGTTAAGCCCAGAGATTTCACTTCCGACTTGCCGCACCGCCTACGGACCCTTTACGCCCAGTAATTCCGAGCAACGCTGGCCCCCTACGTTTTACCGCGGCTGCTGGCACGTAGTTAGCCGGGGCTTCTTATACCCGTACCGTCAAACCCTTGCGGGCATTCGTCCGGGTCGAAAGGGGTTTACACTCCGAGAAGCTTCATCCCCCACGCGGCGTTGCTGCGTCAGACTTTCGTCCATTGCGCAAGATTCCCCACTGCTGCCTCCCGTAGGAGTCTGGACCGTGTCTCAGTTCCAGTGTGGCCGGCCAACCTCTCAGTCCGGCTACCGATCAATGCCTTGGTGAGCCATTACCTCGCCAACAAGCTAATCGGCCGCGGATCCCTCTTCTGGCGACTTGCGCCTTTGAAGACATGAGCATGTGCCCTCGTCTTGTTATGCGGTATTAGCCCAATTTTCACTGGGTTATTCCCCACCTGAAGGAAGGTTATCCACGTGTTACGCACCCGTTCGCCACGCGCCCACATCCTGTATTGCTACAGAATGCTGCGCGTTCGACTTGCATGTGTTAAGCACGCCGCCAGCGTTCGCTCTGAGCCAGGATCAAACTCTCATTTGAAACCTGTCTCTCCACCGTGAAGATTTTCATCCTCACGATCGAGACGAACTGTTAAATCGCTCGGTTTATCCCACCCCATACACTGAAGTGGAACTCTTACTCAAATTCCTATTCGCCCGCCCAACAGAAGTCGAACGGACCAATAGGCAAACCAAACGGGTTCTGGCTTGTATCATCCGATTGTCAAAGAGCAGGTACTCCCAGGCCAGCTGGAAGGTGTGCAGACAATCGCTAATTCTACGCGTCTGCCGCCAAAAGTCAATAAGAGCTTTCGCAGCACAGCGATCCCGCGCCGAAAATCCTTGTGGGTCGTGGCTTCAGCCACGACATGAAGATCGCCGCGCGCAGCGCCTGCCTTTGCGCTGCATTTGTCGCGGCATGTACTGTTAGTATGTCGCGTCTTTGCCTGGATTCTCTGTCTGCCCAGGAGAAACCCGATGCGCGTCGCAATCGTTTCCGACATCCATGGCAACCGCACCGCGTTTGACGCAGTCCTCGCGGACCTGCGGCAAACCTCTCCCGACCTGATCCTCCACGGCGGCGATCTGCCTCACGGAGGATCGAGTCCCGCGGAGATTGTGGATCGCATTCGCGATCTCGGCTGGCAGGGCGTCGTCGGCAATACCGACGAAATGCTCTGGATGCCCGAGTCGCTGACGGAGTTTGCGAAGCAGATGCCGCAACTGCAACCCATGTGGACGGCGATCCAGGAGATGGCTACGGCAACCTGCGAAGCGCTGGGCGAAGAGAGGCTCGCCTGGCTGCGCGGCCTGCCGCGCAAGCAGGTTCGTGGTCCGATGGCGCTCGTGCACGCCAGTCCCGAGAGTCTTTGGCAGGCGCCCGCGCCGGAAGCGAGCGATGCGGAGTTGGAGTCGGTTTACGGACCGCTCGGCCGGCCGATCGCCGTCTACGCGCACATCCATCGCCCGTACATTCGCAGCGTTTCAGGCGCTCCAGGCCCTTCAGGAATGATCGTCGCCAATACGGGCAGCGTGAGCCTTTCCTACGACGGCGATCCCCGTGCCGCCTACCTCTTGCTCGATGACGCCGTGCCGGAAATCCGGCGCGTCGAGTATGACGTGGACACCGAGCTGAAGGCTCTCGCCGCTTGCGGCCTTCCCCACGCCGATTGGATCGCGAGAACCCTCGAGAGCGCCAGCCCCCAAATGCCGTAAGCTTGCGCACCGCTTCTGTTTTCGCCCCGACGCTCAAACTCTGCGCTAAGATTCACGCAACGATTTCATCTTATGCCCGACGCGAACCACACCCTCCCGCCACTCAGCGTCATCCTTCGCAAGGCACTCATGCCCGCGCTGATCGCACTGTGTGCCCTATTCATCGCTCTGTATGCGGGAGACTACGCGGTGCTTCGATTTCGCATCGCGCGTGGCGGTCCCAACTCCGCGCTCTCGACCGTGACGATCCTCTACGCCGCCCCAGTCAAAGGTGACAAACTCAACGTCTTTACCGACCAGCCCGAACAACAGGCCTGCGTCCGCTCCATCTTTCCTCAGCTTGCCTACATCCCTTGCTGGTACGCCCGCCGCCACGCCCTCCGCGTCGCCAATTAACCCGCGCCCTTGCGCGGGTAGGATCGGCGAGACGCACGTGTGCGCAAATTGGCGGAGGAATGTGTCAGCGCCCCGGTAAATGGGCTGGCTCGTGAACGTCGCTGCCGACTAATACGACGTCGTCGAGCCTCGCGGCGTCTGCGTATTCAGGAACTTGCAGACGTCTTTCACGGCGTTGCTCAGGAGAGATGTCTCCGTCGCGTAGATCATGGTGCCGCCGTGCGCGATCACCATGAACCGGTAATTCCCGGACCATCCGCCCGCATGGAGCATGAAGTCCGAGTCCTTCGAATTCGAGGTGAGCGTCACGTTGGGGCACTTCTGGCTGAGGTGCTTCACAATCTCAACGGGGTCGACCGTCGATTGCCGCGACAACACGATCCTGAGCGGCCTTCCCGGTGCCAATGCGGGTGCCGATGTTGCTGGTGCCGGTGGGGGTGCCGTTGCCGTCGACTGCGCCTTTGCGGCGGGCGCCACGCCCGCCATTCCAGCCAGCAACAGCATCGCAAAACCAAGTATGAAGTACTTTTTCATTGCCGGATCTCCCTTCGCCCGGGTTTTCGGCCGGGTATGAATAATCGTGCAAAGGGCGCCGCGGTCCGGCACGAAAGCAAGGACGCCTGCCGGGCACGGCGCAAACCCCTCCTTATATTAGAACACCGTTCCCGGCAAAACGTTGCGTGGCCCCCTGCGGCGTGCCCCATCGGTGAAATGCCTGGCCAACCGACGATGCCACTCCCGCCGGGCGTGCGGAACGGCCCCAGCGAGTGGCGCTACGTCGGTGGTTGTAATATGATGCGCGCCAATCGTCGAAGTCACCCCAGTTTGGGAGGTTCTATTGTCCAGTCCATCCGCAACGAACGCGCCGAGACCTGATCCTTACGCTGAGATCAATCAGATCGCCAGGGGATACGCCCCCGCTGCGTGCCTTTGGGCCGCCGCGAAGCTCGACGTTGCCGAGCTGCTGGCCGGGGGTCCGAAACCCGTTGCCGATCTCGCCCGCGCGTGTGGCGCGAACGAAGACGCTCTCTACCGAACCCTGCGGGCGCTGGCCTCGATCAATGTGTTCCGTGAAACGGCGCCTCGCACGTTTGAAAACACGCCTCTCTCGGAAGCGATGCGCAGCGGTATCGCGAGGTCTGCGCGCGATGAGATTCTGTTCGAGGCCGACCCGCTGCATATGAACACTTATGCTGAGTTAATGCACTCGATTGAGACGGGAGGCACCGCATTCAAGAAAGTCAGCGGCATGGAGCCGTTTGAATTCTTCCGGCAGAATGCAGAGGAGAACAGAACGTTCAACGCAGCGATGACCGCGATCACGGCCCGATCGGTGAACCCGCTGGTCCAATCGCACGATTTCGGCGAGTCCGGCACCCTGGCCGATATCGGAGGCGGACATGGCGAACTGTTGACCATGATCCTGCAAAAGCATCGCGGGCTGCGCGGGATAGTCTTTGATCTTCCGCACGTTGTGGAGGGTGCCAAG
The DNA here is from genome assembly GCA_963813045.1 of uncultured Acidobacteriota bacterium. Lineage (GTDB taxonomy): Bacteria > Acidobacteriota > Terriglobia > Acidiferrales > UBA7541 > Palsa-295. The sequence continues at coordinate 58,394 of CAWEXR010000028.1, read as the reverse complement.
CCGCGCATCGCGGAGGCGGGGCTCGCGTCGCGCTGCGACATCATCGGCGGAGACTTCTTCCAGAGCCTCCCGCCCGCCGATAGCTATGTGATGAAATCCATCATTCACGACTGGGACGACGAGCGCGCGATCAAGATTCTCAAGAATTGCGCTGCGGCCCTGCGCGGTACAGCCGGCAAGGTGCTGCTGATTGGGTTCGTAATCGTGCCGGGCAACGAGCCGGACATGGCAAAGTGGCTGGACATCGAGATGCTGGCGATGGCCGGCGGCCGCGAGCGCACCGAAGTCGAGCATGCTGCGCTTTTCTCTAAGGCTGGATTGAAACTCGCGCGTGTGGTCCGCACACCTTCGCCCGGTTGCGTGATCGAAGCGGTGAAAGCGTAAGGAGGGCACATGAAGACCAACTACTGGGCCGTGCTCGTTTGCGCCGTGCTGTACTGGCTGCTCGGCGGGCTCTGGTACGACCTGCTGTTCAGCAAACAGTGGATGGCCCTCGAGAATATGTCGGCGGCGATGGCGAGCTCGGCCAATTCCGTTTGGATCTGGCCGTTCATCCTCACGTTTCTCCTGAATCTTCTGATCGCGTTCGTGCTGGCGCAGGTTTGCATCTGGCGCAACGCCAACACCGCCGCGCGCGGCGCCGCGATCGGCATCCTGCTGTGGCTGGGAATTGTCGGCCCGATTGTTTACACCACCTACATGTACGAGATGAGGCCGAAGGCGCTCTTCGCCATCAACGAGTTCTATCCGCTCGTGGGGCTGTGCATGATGGGCGCGATCCTCGGCGCGTGGAAAAAGAAAGCGGCCTAAGCCGCCGAGCCGGCGCTAGTGCTGATTGTGGCGCCAAGTCCAGTATTCTTTCTGCTCATCGGGTTTGCGCTTGCGAAAATCGACGTGGTTACGGTGCGTGTCGGTTTCCCACCGGGTGTAGTAGGCGATCTCGTTGTTGTCAAAGACGTGGTAGTCGCTGTAATAGGGATCGTAGACGCGGTAGCCCGTGTCAACGCGGGCCGCGCAGCCGGTGATAGCGGCCGGTATGGTAAAAACGGCGACCATCCAAAGAGTCATAAGATGCCGTGATAGGAAGCGCATGTGGTTGTTCCGCTCCTTGTAGTTGCTCGCATTATGGTTGCGCTCGTGCACGCAAGATTGTAACGGGGTCCAAGGCTCGAAAAACCTGATTCTCCCAAGGGAAAAGCTGTAGAGCAGCTTTTTCGCGTGAGGCGAGCTTTCTACGTTCTAGGTCCGCCGGCACAAGTCGCTGTGGCAGCGAAAACTACCAGCCGCTGCGTTGGCGTAGCGAGGTGATGTGCGCCACGTGATGGCGGCTGTGCCAGGCATACTGCGCCAATAGGAAATCCACCGTTCCGAGACCCCATTCGGGATGGCGGAATTTGCGCGGCCAGTCGGCGGGCGCGAGCGAGCGCAGCAGCAACACCCAGCGCGTGTGGAGATTCTCGAGAAGCGCGAGCGACGGCTCGATCGGCGGCGTTTTCGTGTCGGCGAGTTCGGCCCAACGGGACTCGTCGTAGGTCTTGATCGTGGGCTCGTCTTCGGTGAGCGCAAGCTTGAAGCGGCCGAGCGCGTTCATGTGGCTGTCGGCGATATGGTGGACGAGCTGGCGGACGGTCCAGCCGCCCGGACGATAAGGCGTGTCGAGCTGCGCGGGCGCGAGTCCCGCGACGGCGGCCGCGAGGCGCGCGGGCGCCTCGGCGATCGCGTCGATGCACTGCCGCCGCTGCTCGTCCGTGAGACTCGTTACCGGCTCGAACTTGCCAATCGGGTAGCGCAGATCGGTATCCAGAATTGACTCCTACGATATCAATTTCGACGGATCGAATGTCAGCACCATCAGGAGCATATCCGCCAGGTCTTCGGGACTCGATATCTTGCCTTTGAAATTGGCGGTGTTGTCAGGCGATCCACCCAAAGGAAAGGTCACCAGCAAAATGTTCCCCAGTTTCGAAAGAGGCGTAGAGTCAGGCTCCCAGCCGGTTCTCAGCCCCGGCTTGATAAGAGCAATCATCACTTTATGTCCGTTGATCGTCTGTTCCTTATACCAAGCATAGAGTTTCATATCTCGGGGATTCGCCCAGGGGCCCTCGCTGGGTCCGGCTTCGAACTCAATGGTTGCGCCACCCTCTTTCTCGATCGTCCCAGCGAACGCGTCAACGGCCCACTGTTTCTTGACCTGATAGCCTTCGAGCAAGTGAATGCCACCGATCGCACCATCAGAAGCGGAGAGTTGTGTTACTGCCAGAAGCAGAACACCCAAACCCACAATCGCCTTCCTCATGGATCCTCCACCCGTGAAGCAGTGCCGGGCTTCGCGGCGAAGTCAGGCCCGAGAGCGCTTCGCGGCTTCGTAGAGCGGCGAAAGCTCGCGCAGGCGCTTCACGGTCTCGACGACGCGGCCGGCGACGTAATCCACTTCTTCTTCCGTGTTGAACCGGCCGAGGCCGAAGCGAATCGAGCTGTGCGCCAAATCTTCCGGCACGCCGAGCGCGCGCAGGACGTAACTCGGCTCGAGCGTCGCGGACGTGCAGGCCGAGCCGCTCGAAACCGCCACGTCGTTGATCCCCATCAGCAGCGCGTCACCCTCAACGCCGGCAAAGCTGAGGTTGATGTTGTTGGGCAGGCGATGCTCCATCGAGCCGTTGACGAACGTGTCGTCGAGGCGGCTCTGGATCGCTTGCTGCAGCTTGTCGCGCAGCAGGCGCAACCGCTCCATCTCCGCCGCCATTTCCTTTTCGCAAATCTCGCACGCCTTGCCCAAGCCGACGATCCCCGGAACATTCAGCGTGCCGGAGCGCATGCCGCGTTCGTGGCCGCCTCCGTCGATGATCGGCGAAAGCTCGACGCGCGGATTTTTCCGGCGGACGTACAGCGCGCCAACGCCTTTCGGCCCGTAAATCTTGTGCGCCGAAATCGCGAGCAGGTCGATGCCGAGTTTCTCGACGTCCACGGGAATCCTGCCGAGGGATTGCGCGGCGTCCACGTGGAAAATCACGCTCTTTTCCTTCGCGATCCTGCCGATTTCTTCGATCGGCTGGAGCACTCCGATTTCGTTGTTCGCGTGCATGATCGAGATGAGGATGGTCTTGGGCGTGATCGCGCGGCGCAGTTCGTCGAGATCGATGCGGCCGTCTTTCGCGACGGGCAGGTAGGTGACTTCGTAGCCGGATTTTTCGAGGCGCTGGCAGGTGTCGAGCACGGCTTTGTGCTCGGTCGCCTGCGTAATGACGTGGTTGCCCTTCGCCCGATAGGCTTCGGCGACGCCCTTCAGCGCGAGGTTATCCGACTCGGTAGCGCCGCTGGTGAAGACGATCTCCCGCGGCGTGGCGTGGATCAGGCGGGCGATCTGGCCGCGCGCGGTCTCGACGGCTTCCTCGGCCTTCCAGCCGAACTCGTGGTTGCGGCTCGCCGCGTTGCCGTACTTCTCGGTGAAGTGCGGCAGCATCGCGTCGAGGACGCGCGGATCGACCTGCGTCGTCGCGTGATTGTCCATGTAGACGGGAAGCTTCACGGCCATGACTCCATTTTAGTCCGCGCGGTCGAAGGCGTCCAGCGAGTGGAAATCGGCGGCTAGTTCTGGCGGGGCGGCGCCCACTTCTCGAGGAACGCGGTTACGTCGGCGGGGCCGATGCGCGTGCTGTTTTCGAATTCGCCCGCCTGCTGGCTGTAGACGAGCTTGCCGTCGGGGTCGAGGACGACGAAGGCCGGCACTCCCTTTTTCAGGGGCACCTGATACTTGGCGGCGAGGTCGAGATTCTTGTCATATTCGCCGATGTTGATGTGCACCACGCGAAAGTTTGCATTCACGAGCGGCGCGATGTCCTTGGAATGAAACGTGGCGTCGAGCACGTGGCAGTCGTAGCACCAGTTTCCGCCGAAAACCAGGATCACGCGCTTGTGATCCTTGGCGGCGCTCGCGAGCGCGGCGCGAATTTCGGCGGGCGCCTTTTCGGGCGGAGGATAGAGATCGGTGTTCGGCTTCGCGGGCTCGGGCAGGCGTCGGGGTGGATTTGGCGACAGATCCCCTCGTTGCGAAGCGACGATGCGCCAGTCGCCTTCTTGCGGCATCCAGATCTGGCCCGCTTCAACCACGAACGGCTGCCGTCCGGAATCCGTTTGCAGCGTGAGCTCAATTCGAAGAACCAGCGAGACCGCGCCCGCCTGTAGGTGCTGAATCTCAAGTATCTTCGGGTCGAGCTTGCTCAGCCCGCTGGCCGTCAGCGCGGACCAGAAATGAGGCTCCTCTTCGAAGTCTTCCGTAGTGCCCTGCGGCGTCTGCGCGCGCGTGGGAGGAATCCTGGAGTACAGGGCGTCGAGCGCCGTCGTGTTCCCGGTTTGCACGGCGTCCTTCCAGCGGTCGAGCGGCTCAAACGCGGACTGCGCCACGGCGGCAGCCGGCCACAACAGCGACAGCGCGACAATGCACAGCACGCGGCCGGTTCTCATGGTTCCTCCTCGCGGGCGCTCAGGCACATATTACTCGAATGCAGCAGGCAGGTGTCGTCCTGCTCGTGCGGATCGAGCCTCACCGACTTCAATTTCAGCAGGGCCTTCGTCGCGAGCGCCTTTGCTAACGGCGCATTCAAGCTCGGATCGCGAACGCTGGTGCAGGAATAGATCGCCACGAGGCTGACCACGCTCGCGGAGAAGCCGTTGTGGCCGCGAACGATCCTCGCCATCACGCCGCTGCCAAACAAAGTTGCCCCAGCGGCAGCGGTAATGGGGAGGACCAGACGGCCGCCCTCGACGAGCCGGTCGAGCCAGGGGCGGTGCGGATGCGTCACGCCCGCATTGATCAGCATGGCGTCGCACGTGCCCGGGTCCAGCGTCGCGCCGTCGCCCGCATGTACCGTCACATTCGGGTAGCTCGCCAGGTTCTCTCGCGCGCGGGCCGCTAGATCGGGATCGACTTCTATCGCCACCACGCTTCCTTGCGGGCCGACCACTTCGGCCAAAACCGCCGTGTAGTAGCCGACGCCGCAGCCAAGGTGAAACACACGATGGCCCGCCTTCAAATCGAGCGCATCGATCCAGCGCGCCAGGGCGCTCGGCTGGCCATTGTTCAGGTAGCGGGCGGGATCGATCGCGATCAGAATATTGTGATAGAGATCTCGCGGGTCGTCGGTCTTCACGTAAACGGACCCCACCAGACCGGCGGCAGCCAAACCACTTTGCTCCGCCGATGCAATCTGCCAAGGCCCGGGACCTAGGAAGACCTCGCGCGGAACGCGCGCAAAGGCCTCCGCCAGCGCAGGTGAAGCAAGGTTCGCGGCGATTCGGATTTCCTCGGCGTAGAAGCGCCGGCAATCCTCGATTTTCACGGCTCTTCCTCGCAGGCGCGGGGTCGATTCTACCAAAGTGCGATTCTACCGCAGGCCGCCGCGCGAGCACATCCAGGTAATGAGATGCTACCTCCGTGCATAGCATTCACTTGCGTTAACAAGCCATATTAACTAAGATTAAGACCTTTCGAACAGGGGAAAAGGAACCTCGCATACAACCATGCTGCGCATGACTCTCGCGATCGTTGTTTTGGCCGGATCGCTTTGCTTTCTGCGGCCTGAAGCAGCCTTCTCCCAGGGAGAGACCACTAGCGCGATCGTTGGCCAGGTGAGTGACGCCAGTGGCGCGGCGGTGGCGGGCGCCACCGTGACGATCACCGATCGAGCGAGCGGACTCCTGCGCAGCGCCACCACCGACGAATCGGGGCGATTCAACTTCCCGCAATTGAAGCCCGCCACGTACGCGGTAAAGGTGACTGCGGAAGGTTTCACGCCGCAACAGAATGGCGCTGTATCCGCCGGCCTGGGCCAGAAGCAAACGGTCGACTTCATTTTGGAGGTCGCGCAAATAAACGAGAGCATCGAGGTAAGAAGCGAAGCTGCGATTCTCAACCCCGAGAACGCGAATACGTCGACGACTCTGAATGCGCCGGCGCTCGAGAACCTTCCCAATCCCGGCGGCGATTTAACCTACCCTCTTCAGTTTGCCGCGGGCGCGCTTATCAACACGGCGGGCAGCGGCAATGATTTCGTCGGCGGCACGAACGGCTACGGCAACGTGGAGTTCAACGGACTGCCCGCTCTATCGAACGGCTATATCGTGGATGGATTGGAAACAAACGATCCGCTGACCAATCTGAACAGCGGGCTCTCGACCAACCTGGTCCTCGGACTCAATTCGATATCGGAAGTGACGGTCAACACGCTTTCCTACGCCGTCGATCAGGGGCGCTACGGTGCGTCGCAGGTCAACTACGTTACGAAATCAGGTTCGAACCAGTTTCACGGAAACCTCTACGAGCTGTGGAACGGTTCGAGGTTCAACGCCGCCGACTATTTCACGAACGCCACGCCGGGAAATCACAAGCCGCGCTCGACGGTGAACCACTTCGGCGGCAGCGTGGGCGGCCCGATCGTTCGCAACAAGCTGTTCTTTTTCTTCGACAGCGAATGGGTTCGGATCGCGCTTCCCATCGTCACGGCCGCCACGGTTCCGACTCCGGCGTTCCAGAGTTACGTCTTGCAGCAACTTCCCCTGGGCGGCGTCGATTCCGTCACCGGGTCGGTCTATCAGCCGTCGCCGCAGTCCGTGCCGTTCTATCAGAAAATGTTTTCGCTCTACGGCAACACTAGCGGGACGCCCCTCGCCGTGCTCGGTTGCCCGTTCGATGCAGGTGGAGGTTCGCCCGCAATCGCGAATGATGGAAACGGCTGCGCGAATCGCCAGAGCGTCTCGCATTCGAGCGACGATCACGAACAGGTGCAGACGGTCCGAATCGATTACAACATCAATCAGAACAACACCACCTGGTTTCGCTTTCAGACGGACAACGGCCTCCAGGCCGCCTACACCGATCCCATCAATTCGTTGTTCGACGCTCTTTCCCCCCAACCCCTGTACTCGTTTGCGGCCGGATATACGCACGTCTTTTCGCAGAATCTCGTGAACTATTTCAACCCGGCATTCTCGTGGTATGGAAGCCTGTTCGCGCCCGCCGACTTTCAGAAAACTCTCGCGGCCTTCCCGATCGTTCTGCAGGGCAGCGGCGCGAACGCACCCTTCACCACCGTCGGCGGCCTCGACAACACCTGGGTGCAAGGCCGGCGCGCCTCCCGGTTTTTCATCAATGACAATCTCGCCTGGAGCATCGGCGCGCACGAATTGCGCTTCGGAACCAACACCCGGATTTTTCGCCTCAACGACTTCGACTTCGGCGAGGGCACCGTCCCCACCGTCACCTACACCACCCTGCCGCAATACATTTACGGAGTCGCGTCCACCGCGACGGAGACCTTCGCCACGTCGCCCAACGAGCCTTTCAATTTCCTGAACCTCGACCTCTACGCGCAAGACACATGGAAGATCACCCGGAAGCTGACGTGGACTTTCGGCCTTCGCGACACGTTGAATTCCAACCCGCTCAATCCTCACGGCGAAATCGCGCGCCTCAGCGGCTCATTCGACTCCATCTCGCACGACGTGAACCAGCCGTTGAACGCCGCCATCCAGACCGGCCTCGGCAATGTGTTCTCCTCCACGCCGCTGGCGATTTTGCAACCCCGAACGGCGATGGCGTGGCAGTTCGAATCCAAAACCGTGCTCCGCGCCGGCTTCGGAATTTTCAGCGACATCTTGCCCGGCAGCATCGCCGACGTGGTTGGCGTCAATCCGCCATACGTCAAAACCTTTCAGGGCGGGCTCCTCGGCACTGTCGGCGGCACAGCCATCGCGCCGGGCGTGCCCAATAGCGCGATCGATGCAGTTGTGGCCGCCAATCGAACTTTCAGCTCGGGATTTGCAACGGGCCAGCTCTCCTGCGCGTCCGCGCAAGCGAATCCTGCAACCTGTCTCCCTCCGGTCGCGATCACGGCCGTGCCCAGCGGCGAGCTCCACGCGCCCTACTTCATGGAGTGGAGTCTCGGCCTCGAACATCAGTTGGGAACCACCGGCAGCATCAAGGCGCAGTACGTCGGCACGCGCGCCGTGAACCAGCCGTATCTGACGCAAGTGAATGGCTATCTGCGCTATCTGAGCTCGACGACCTCTTGCGAGGGATGCTTTGCCCCGTTCCCCTACGACCAGTCGGCCGATCCCCGATTCGGGGCCGTGACGCAGTTCTCCACCGGCGCGAACAGCCACTACAACGGATTGCAGATGACCGCGATGAAACGCATGGGGCACGGCCTGATGGGGCAGATCAACTACACCTGGAGCCGCTGCATGGATACCGTCTCAAACGGCGGATTCTTGCAGTTCTCCGCGGGAGGAATCCTCTCGCCTCTGCCGGGAGAATTGGCTCGCGACTACGGTCCCTGCGACTACGACATCCGGAACAATTTCAACGCGCAATATCTATACGAATTGCCGGTCAAGGTCCGAAACCGGCTTCTCGGAAACGCACTGAACGGCTGGCAGGTTTCGGGAACTGTGTTTTGGCACAGCGGGATTCCGTTCTCCGTGCTGAGTACGCCCTACTCCGCACCATGCCAAGAGAACCGACACGAGACGTGCGGTATCGTCAACGGCAGCGGACCCCAATTTGCGAGCCTGGTACCGGGAGCGAATCCCTACTGCCGCTACTGCGACATCCCGGGTGTCACGCAACCCGGCACGGTTCAGTGGCTCAATCCCGATGCTTTTGTCTCGACCGTCGATCCGAGCAGCGGCGCATGCTTACGGAGGCGACAGCCCTGCGAATTGTCAATTCGGCAATCTCGGGCGTAACGCGCTACGCGGCCCCGATTTTGCGTGGAGCGATCTCTATCTTACGAAATCGTTTCCGCTGACCGAGCAGTTGAAGCTGCGCTTCGATGTCCAATTCTTCAACGTTTTCAACCATCCGAACTTCGCTCTTCCGAGCATGGTGCTCGCCGGCATTCCGGGGAAGCCCACCACGCAGACCGGGTTTGGAGCGCTCACTTACGCCACGTCTCCTCCAACCGGTCTGCTCGGCGTCGGTCTTGGGCGGTGACAGCACGCCGCGAATGATCGCGTTTCAACTGCGCCTGGAGTTTTAGCGCTCGCCCTCGTTCGCAAGAGATGGAACCATAGGAACCAAGGGAATTGGCTGATACAATGCATCGACATGGCTGATTGGCGGCAAATCCAAGCGCGCATCCGCAAGGCGAAAAACAGCCCCGAAGCTCCGGCGAAACTTTCCGAACTTTACCAGCGCACGCGCGACGCAATGGTCGCGTGGGAACTCGGCGCGGTCGAAGAAAAAGCCGGGCGCAACGACGAGGCCGCCAAGTGGTACACGATCGCCGCGCAGCGCTTCCGCCGCTCCGACTGGAAGAAGAAGGCCGAAGAGGCGCTCACGCGGCTGGGCGTCGAACTGCCTCCCGCACTGACACCGGAGACAAGCGCGCCCGCGCAGATTTCGTTTCCATCGGAAGATCGCACGGACGCGGAGGCGAGCGCGGGGTCTCGCGCGGTCTCCAGGCCCGAACCGGTCGAGGCGCGCGAGCACTTGGCGCTTGGGGAGATCTCTGATTCGGATGCCGACGCGGGTGATGCGCCCGAATCGACGGCGCAGCCCGGCGGCCCGGCCGGGGCTGGATTGGTAAATCGGAAGCGCCGCCGCGGGCGTCGCGGGGGCCGTGGCCGCCGGCGCAAGGGAGCGGCAGCCGCGCCCGGCCTGCCCGCGCAAGCCTTCGCCGAGCGAACGGAACCCCGAACGTCGCGGCCGGAACCTCCAGCGGCACCGGCATTCGAGCGGCGCCCCGCGGCCGCTGTCCCGTCCGCGCCCGAGCGGCGCACTGCTCCTGCCCCGATCGAGCTGCCGGCTCCGCAGTTGCCCTCGGAACGCGCGGCGCATGGCCGAGGCGACCCGGCGTTGGCGTCGCGCATGGCTTACCTCGAATCGCTGCTGCGGCGGCTTGTGGGCAGCCCGCTGCATCGCCTGGGTGACGTAGACGAGGCTCCGGCCGGCCCCGGCGTGTTCCTGCTTTCGGACTCCGATCAGATCACTTCGTACTACATCGAAGCCTGCCAGACGCTCCGCATCGGGATTGGAAACCTCGTCCGCGGCGGCGGCCGCGGAAAAGGCGGTGCCCGGGCCGCACGCGGCCGCGTCGATCAGGAGAACCTCAAGGCGAAGCTGGCGGAGCATCTGGGGATCAGCGAGGCCAAGGTCTCGCAGTACATGAAAGACCACTGCGTCGTTCGCTGGGTTCAGCTCGACGACGAGGCTCCGCATTTGGCACACTTCGCCATCGGCGTCCTGCGGACACCCCTAAACGTCGATTAGCCTTGGGCATAGCCTTCCTGCCGGGCGCCCTTTGGACGGCCCTGGGCGCCGTTCGACCCCCCAATTACCCATTTGGACGCATGACCCTAGACGGAGCCTTGGAATCTGGGCAAACTCTGCTAGGGTAAGCGTTTAGGTTTCGGGGGCGATCTGTCTTTCTAGTTTTTGGGCTTACCCTAGGGGCACTGCGGAATTCCAGCGGTCACGTTCTCATTAAGGAGAGGTGCAGGATTATGGGTAACACAGCCAGCAACCAGCTTTGGAAAACCTTCGACTGGATGCTCTGTAAATCGGCGGGGATAACATTCGATGCGATTCAGTTTTTCAACAAGCACAACCCCAATCCTTCCTTCACGCCGAAGTGGTCCGATAAGCCGCTATTGAAATCCTGGGAGAAGTCCAAGCCGACGCTCGGCTGGCCGCGCACCACGGACTCACTGTGTCCCGACTGCGTGAAAGAGGCGCGCGACGCCATCATGAATGGCAAGAAGGACTGGACGGACCTCGTCCACGAGAAGGTGGGCGAAATCAAGGCGCAAATCATCGAGCGCGACGGCCAAGTCTGGATGGTGAAGGAATGCCCCATCCATGGGAAGTGCGAAGACCTGATGGCCATCGACGCCAAGTTCCTCGAATGGATCGAGACGAACTTCCCCGGGCGCGACATCCCAGCGCACAACGACGCGGACCTGCACCGGCACGGCTCGAGCACCGTACGCCACGGGCGCGGCGCGGTGCTGACCGTCGACCTCACGAACCGCTGCAACATGATGTGCGATCCATGCTTCATGGACGCGAACCAGGTGGGGTACGTACACGAGCTGAGCTGGGATGAGATCACCGAAATCCTCGACAACGCGCTGAAGATCAAGCCGCGCCGCCAGATGTCCGTGCAGTTTTCGGGCGGTGAGCCGACGATGCACCCGCGGTTCACCGACGCGGTCGCCTACGCGCGCAAGATCGGCTACAACAGCGTGCAGGCCGCCACCAACGGCATCGAGTTCGCCAAGAACAAGGAGTTCTGCAAGAAGGCCTTCGACGCCGGGATGCGCTACGCGTATCTCCAGTTTGACGGCATCGGCAACGACGCGAACAGCCACCGCCAGGTCGGCAACCTCTTCGACGTGAAGTTGCGTGCCATCGAGAACATGCACGAGGCGGGCATCGAAATCGTGCTCGTCACCACGATCGTCAACAACGTGAACAACGATCAGGTCGGCCCGATCGTGAAGTTCGCGATGGAAAACCCCAAGAAGATTGCGTTCGTTTCCTTCCAGCCGGTTTCGTTCACCGGGCGCGACGAAGACATCACGCCGGAACGCCGCATCCGCCAGCGCTACACGCTTTCGCACCTCGCGCAGGACGTGAGCCAGCAGGTGGGCAAGATCGAGCCGACGCGCGACTGGTTCCCACTGTCGTTCATTTCGCCATTCGCCGGCTTTGCCGATCTCGTGCACGGCCCAGACGCGATGTGGGGCTCGCTTTCCTGCGGCTGCCACCCGAATTGCGGCGTCGGCACGGCGGTGATGATCCACAAGGAGACCAAGGAGTGGGCGCCGATTTCGCGCTTCCTCAATGCGCCGCAGCTTGTGAAGGATGTCTCCGCGATTACGGACGCGGCCCGCAACAAGAAGTTTTCGACGTTCATGATGGCGCTGGCGATGCTGAGGAACTACAGTCCGTTCCAGGCGCCGCCAAGCCTGAAGCTGAAGGACCTTCTGAAGAAATTCGACAAGACCTGGGCGGTTTCGAAGGACGCGGACAAGAAGTACGGCCGCACCAACCCCAACCGCACCTACGAAGACGCGATGAAGCGGCGCGCGGAAGATCCGTGGAACATGCTCTTCATAGCGGGCATGTGGTTCCAGGATCTCTTCAACTACGATTTCCGCCGCACCGAGATGTGCATCATCCCGTACGCCACGCAGCAGGGCGAAATCTCCTTCTGCGCCTACAACACGGGCATCGGCTGGCGGAAGATCATCGAGAACATGTACAAAAACGCGACTGTCGCCGAGTGGTACAAGGCGCACGGCAAGCACGATATCTACGCCAAGGGCAAGAAAGTCGATCTCATGAGCTACGAGCACTCGCTCAAGATCAACTCCGAAGACGCCTCGCGCGTGCGTGAACTCGAGCACGACATCCCGCAGACCGCTGCCGAGGAAGACCGCATTCGCCGCAAAAAGGCCTTCGAGGAAGCGGCCAAGGTGCGGAAGATCTACGAAGAGCTCGTGCTGAAGAAGCCGCAAGAGACCGTCGTGCAGATCGGCTCGATCCAGCAGATTCAGATGGCGGTTCCAGGCGCGACCGTAAAGCCGGTCCCGCCGCAGGCGGTCCGGTCTTGATCGCTCCGGCCAACGGCAATGGCAAGGCGAACGTGGAAACCCGGCCGCCGAGCCTGTCGCCGGCGACTAAACCGGGTGCAGCGAGCAGCGCCCCTATAACCAAACGGATTTACCAACAGCCCCGGCTTCGGCCGGGGCTGTTATTTTTTCTGCGGAATAGAAATCCCGCTAGAATGAAACCATGCCTGATCGCCGCGCACGAGCCAGAGAACTTGCCGCCGAATTCATCCAGAAGGGCGACCCCGTCGGATGGTTCGAGGTGCTGTATCAGGAAGCCGAAGAAGGCAAGAGCGAAGTGCCCTGGGCGGACCAGCGGCCTGCTCCTCACCTGATCGGTTTCTGGAAGACGCATCCGCTTGAAACAAAAGGCCAAACCGCGCTGGTGATCGCGAGCGGCCTGGGTGACGACGCCGAACAGCTTGCCGCCTGGGGCTTCGAGACGACGGCCTTCGATATCTCGAAGACCGCGATCGAGGCCGCGAAAAAGCGGTTCTCCGAGACAGCCGTCGAACACGTCGTTGCCGACTTGTTCGACCCGCCCTCGGGCTGGTCCCGAAATTTCGATTTCGTCTTTGAATCCAACACGTTGCAGGCGCTTCCCGCGGACGCTGCGTCCCCCAGCCATCGAGAGAATCGCGCAGTTCGTGAAGCCCGGCGGCTCGCTGCTCGTGATCGCGCGAGGCCGCGAAAAGACAGACCCGGAGGGACAATTGCCGTGGCCCCTCACGCGTGATGAACTTAGGGCGTTCGTCCAGGCGGGGCTGCGGGAGGAATCGTTTGAAGATTTCGCCGATCCGGAGCCGCCGTGGGTCCGGCGGTTTCGAGCGCTCTACAAACGGCCAAAATTGGCACGTTAGGGGCCTCCAAGCGTGCATTTTGATACAATAATTGTCACCACTAGTGAAGCACTTTAAGGCGGAGACTGATGCCAATTTTCGAGTATATTTGCGATGACTGCGGCGAGCGCTACGAGCGCATCGTCATGAACGGGAAGACGAAGATCACCTGCCCGAAGTGCGCCAGCGCAAAGAGCACCATCCAGCTTTCCGTCTTCGCCGCGCACGGCAATGGAACGAAATCCTCAGGCGGATCATCCCCTGCGTCCGGTTCGGGCGGCTGTTGCGGCGGCGCCTGCGGCTGCAACTAGACACTCGACCGCTTCTCGGCGCCCCGCGGGAATCCCATCGCATCGATTCCTCGAAAACTGTGAGACACTCTCACCTCGAGGGTAGCTTTCAGGGGGAATGATGCCCGTCAAGACCTCGCTTTTCGTCAGCCTGACACTCGTCGCCTTCGTCTTATTTGCCCTGCCCGGCAAGGTACACGCCAATCGCGATCAGAGCGCTGTCCCGGCGAATGACTGCGACCGGAAATGCCTGTACGGTTTCGTCGATGCGTACATGGACGCGCTGGTGGCGAAGGATGCATCGCGGCTGCCCTGGGCGAAGACGGTCAAGTTCACGGAGAACAATGTTTCGCTGAAAATCGGCGACGGATTGTGGGGCACGATCAGCGGCAAGGGCGCTGACGACCTACGCGCGGCCGATTCGACGAGCGGCCAGGTGGCGTACTTTGGGGTCGTCGACGAACGCGGAACGAAATCGTTCTTTGCCGTGCGGCTGAGGATCGAAGACCGGAAAATTTCCGAGGTCGAAACGATCGTGGACCGGAAGGGCTACGGACCTGGTCCATTCGGCGACCCTGACAAAATGGCGCCGCTGTCCATCCTGCTCGCCGACGTTCCGCCCGAGCAGCGCCGCCCGCGCGAAAGGATGATCGCCCTCGCAGACGGCTACTTCAATACGCTCCAGTTGAACGACGGCCAGATCTTCACGCAGTTCGATCCGGCTTGCAGCCGGCGGGAGAACGGCGTCTGGACCGCGAACGATCCCAATCCGGACGCGAACGCGAATTCGAGCCTGTCGAGCTATGGCAAAATCTCCTGCGAAGCGGGATTCAAGCTGGGCAATTATCGGTGGGACGACCGGCTGCGCGACAGGCGATACCCGCTGGTCGATGAAGAGAAAGGTCTGGTCCTCGCGGGCGGCTTCATCGACCATTCCGGAAGGCTCGAGACCTACACGACCACGGACGGCGTGACGCACCAGTCGCCGATGAAATCGCCGCATTCGTTTTGTTTGCTGGAGATGTTCAAGATCCAGGACGGCAAGATCCGGCACGCGGAAGCCGTATTCATCACCGTGCCCTACTACATGCCCTCGCCGTGGGTTCGATCCGGCGACTGAGATAACACGGAAGGGAGATTGGCCATGGTTGATTTTTCGAATCAGCCCACGATGAAAGGATTCTTCGCGCCGACGCGCTTCGAGGCGGACGTATACGACTGCGAAGTCATCGGAAAAATTCCTACGGAGCTCAACGGGGGATTCGTGCGCCTTGGCGGCGACTGGTTTTATCCTCCGACGTCCGCGGAGGATTCACCGTTCAACGTGGACGGCTACATCAGCATGTTCCGGTTCAAGAATGGCCTCGTGGATTACAAAGGGCGCTGGGTGAAGACGCCGAGATTCAAGGCGGACCGCGCGGCGCACAAGCAGCTTTTCGGAGTGTATCGCAATCCGTTCACGGACGATCCGAGCGTTCACGGGCTCGATCGCTCGGTGCAGAACACGACTCCGCTGGCGTTCGCGGGCAAGCTTTTTACGCTGAAAGAGGACAGCCTGCCGTACGAGATCGATTGCAACACGCTCGAAACGATCGGCCCCTACAATTTCCACGGGAAGTACAAGAGCCTGACGTTCACGGCGCATCCGAAAGTCGATCCCGTGACCGGAGAGATGATCTGCTACGGCTATGAGGCCGCGGGGCTCGAAACCAACGACGTGTATCTGTACACCATCAACAGGAAGGGCGAGGTCACGCGCGAGGTGCGGTTCAAGGTGCCGTACATCAGCATGGTCCACGACATCGGGTTGACGCAGAAGCACGTCATCATCCCGGTATATGGCTTTGTGACCAGCATGGAGCGGCTGAAGGAAGGCAAAGTCCACTGGGGCTGGGACAGCACCAAGCCCGCCTACGTCGGCGTAATTCCGCGCGACGGCGAGGCGAAAGACATCCGCTGGTTTAAAGGCCCGGAGCGGGCGACGGTGCACACGCTGAACGCGCGAACGGAAGGCGGCAAGGTGATTCTCGAGGCACCGATCTTCGATTCGAATCCGTTTCCGTTCTTCCCGCCGATCGACGGCTCGCCGTGGGACCCGCAGAAGGCGCGCGCATACATTCGCCGCAACACGTTCGATCTGAACTCCAAGGACGACGGTTTCACGGAGGAGAAGCTGTTTCAGATGAACGTGAGCGATCTGGGCCGCGTGGACGACCGCTACCTTTCGCTTCCCTACCGCTACGCTTTCACGGCCTTTACGGATCGTGACAGACCGTTCAACGAAGCGCGGGCAGGCAATCTGAGAGGGCGCGTGAGCAATTGCTACGGCCGGTTCGATCTGGCGACCGGGAAGATGAATGCGTATTTCGTTGGCGATACGCACAGCTTGCAGGAAGTTTGCTTCGTCCCGCGCAGCCAGAATGCGCCCGAGGGCGATGGTTACATCATGGGTCTGGCCTCGAATTACGCGGAGATGCGCTCGGAACTGATCATCGCCGATGCGCAACGCCTCGAAGAGGGCGACGTCGCGCGGGTGATTCTGCCGTTCCGCGCAACGTCGCAAGTACACGGGAGATGGATGAACGAAGATCAGTTGCCGTTCGCATAGGGACCAGAGGATGCTGACGCGACGCGATTTCGTGGCGAAGTTGGTGGTCGCAGGAGCGGCGGTCGGCGCGCTCTCGATGGCGCCGGGCGCGGTGTTGCCGGCGGAGACTTCGACGGCTCCGCAGCGAGCCTCGCGCGAGGCCACGCCGTGCCGCGAAGTTGTATCGTTCCACATGGACCGGCCGTATATCGACAGGACCGGGACGGCGATGCCTTATCGGCAGCCGCAAGGCGCGCGGTCCGCGGCGGCAGTGGCGCACCTCAACGAAGAGACGTTTCGCCGCATGCAGTGTTACTCTTGATCCCCGCAGGACGCGGCGCAGACAGACGATGGGCGGCAAAGACAGCGTTTTCTCGCAGGAAACATTCCGGTTCTTCCGCGAGCTGGGGCGGAACAATCACAAGCCATGGATGGACGCCAACCGCGAGCGTTATCGCGCCGCGATTGTCGAGCCGTTTCGCGAACTGCTCGACCGGCTGACGCCCGCCGCCGGGAAGCTGAATCCTCGATTCGCCATGGGCGGCCGCGTGGGCGAGAATTTCTCGCGCATCAACCGCGACATCCGCTTCGCCCGTGACAAGTCGCCTTATCGCACGCAGATGTATCTCTTCTTCGCGGAACCAGGAGACGAAGGCGGGCAGCTCTACGTGGGCCTCTCGGCCGAAGCCGTTACGTGCGGATTCCGCGTTTACAGCGAAGGCCGGACTTCCCCGCTCGTGCAGGTGGGCCGCGTGCGGGGCCGCGAAAATCCGGCGTGGATCGAGCGGCAGAAGCGCCGGCTCGCGAAATACGAGAGCTATTGGCATGCGAACGAAAAGGGCGAATGGGCGAAGCACAAGGGCTGGCCCGTGAAACCCGAGGAATGGAAGAAGTTGCAGGCGTGGATCGTGCGGAGAAAATTTTCGCCGTCGGTCGGCCACGCGTTCCGGATTCGAGCGCGAGGTCGCCAGAATCTTTCGCGAGGTCTATCCGCTGTACCCGTTCGCGATCTCGCCGGCGTGGAAAGCATAGCTGCTCAGGGAGCGATTCCGATGGCCATCAGCAGGACGCAGGCGCGGGCCGAGCACACCTCAAAAATGTGCCACGAGCAGTTCAGCGAGACGATCTACGGCCTGGTCTGCGCCGCGTGCCACAACTATATCCTCATCGACAAGACGAATTGCCCGCCCACCTGCCGCGAACACGAGACCTGCCGCCAGGCCTACGCCTAAAACCGCATCCGGAGAGTTGGCGAGGCACCGGCGTCTCGGTAGAATCGGGACGCAGGAAACGTATTTGAAACCCGCCCTACACTGCGGATGATCCGCTAATGAAACCGCCGTGCGACGAAGCCGTAGTCCGATCGGCAAATGCTGTTGTCCCGTGCACAGCGCAAACGGGACGCTGGGTCCTCGTGGCGACAATCCTCGGCTCCAGCATGGCGTTCATCGACAGCACCGTGGTGAATGTAGCCTTGCCGTCGCTGCAATCCAGCCTGGGCGCGACCGTGGTCGGCGTGCAATGGGTGGTCGAGTCTTACGGGTTGTTTCTGGGAGCTCTGATTCTCGCCGGCGGCTCGCTCGGCGACCTCTTCGGCCGCCGATTGATGTTTTTGTTTGGTGTGGGGATTTTTGCGACTGCTTCCGTCGCTTGCGGTCTTGCGTCGAACATTCAGCAGCTCGTGATCGCGCGAAGCGTCCAAGGGGTGGGAGCGGCCTTTCTGGTCCCCGGAAGTCTATCGATCATCAGCGCATGTTTTGACGAGACAACCCGCGGTCAAGCGATCGGCACGTGGTCCGGGTTCACTGCAATCACAACGGCAGCCGGACCGGTTCTCGGCGGTTGGCTGATCCAGCATGCCTCCTGGCGCTGGGCGTTCTTCATCAATATTCCGCTCGCGGCCGCCGTGATCGCAATTTCGCTATGGCGAATTCCCGAAAGCCGCGAGCGCGGTTACCGGGCGTGTAGATTGGAGGGGAACTCTTCTCGCGACTGCCGGACTGGGTGGAGTGGTCTACGGGTTCATCGAATCCGTAAGTCTTGGTTGGGGGAATCGTCTGGTTTTCGGAAGCCTGATCGCCGGCTTTGCCTGTCTGATTGCTTTCGTGCTCGTCGAGGCCAGGGTAAGTTCACCCACGGTTCCTTTGGCGCTCTTTCAGTCGCGCAGTTTCAGCGGCGCGAATCTTCTCACTCTGTTTCTCTATGCCGCTATTGGAATCTTCTTCTTCTTGTTTCCATTGAACCTCATCCAGGTGCAGGGATACTCCACAACTGCGACCGGCGCTGCCGCACTGCCTTTAATTCTGCTGATGTTCCTTCTTTCCCGCTGGTCCGGCCGCCTCGTTACGCGCTACGGCGCGAGAGCCCCGCTGATCGTCGGCCCACTCATTGCGGCAGCAGGCTTTGCTCTTTTCGCCGTGCCGGGTGTGGGAGCAGGTTACTGGAAAGCGTTCTTCCCTGCGTTCGTTGTTCTCGGTCTTGGAATGGCGATCAGCGTGGCTCCTCTCACCACGGTGGTAATGAGTTCGGTAGGCCAGGATCATGCCGGCACCGCCTCCGGCATCAACAACGCGGTTGCGCGGGTTGCGGGGCTGCTGGCCATCGCAATTCTCGGGATCGTGATGGTAAAAGCCTTCAGTTTTGGCTTGGATCGCAGCTTGGCGGGCCGAGCGCTGCCGCCCGGCATTCTTCAGTACATTCAGTCGAATCAGATCAAACTCGCCGGCCTCGACCTGCCCTCTGGCTTGGCGGCTGATACGACAGCGTTTATCCGTGCCTCGATTTCCCACGCGTTTATCCTATGGATTCCGAATCGTACTGTTGATCTGTGCCGGGCTGTCCGTGGCGAGTGCTCTGGTCGCATGGCTAATGATTCCTGCCAGAAACGAATAGGCCGCATCGCTAGCTGGCGGAGCGCGCCGTGGAAGCTGCTGCGAACTCGGTGGACGTGGCCAGCTTGCGCCATTTCGCGGTTTCGCTCCATGTTAATGGCATGTTTCAATCACCAGACCGACCACATAACTTCTGGTGAATCGCGGACGATACCAGCATAATCCAATCCGGAAGTTGGCAGCGGACCAGGAGAACACCGACATGGCAACGATCACCACCAAGGACGGCACGCAGATTTATTACAAGGACTGGGGCACGGGACAGCCGATCGTTTTCTCACACGGTTGGCCGCTGACCGCGGACGACTGGGACGGACAGATGCTGTACTTCGGGCAGCTTGGCTATCGCGTGATCGCGCACGACCGGCGAGGCCATGGCCGCTCCGACCCAGACGTGGGACGGCAACGACATGGACACGTACGCGGACGATCTCGCCGTCGTTATTCGAGAAACTCGATCTCAAGGACGCGATCATGGTGGGGCACTCGACCGGCGGCGGTGAAGTGGCGCGCTACCTGGGCCGCCACGGCACCAAGCGCGTTTCCAAGGCGGCGCTGATCAGCGCTATAACGCCGCTCATGCTGAAGACCGAAAAGAACCCGACCGGTTCGCCCATTGAGGTTTTCGACGGCCTGCGCGCCGCACTCGCAGCCAACCGGCCGCAGTTCTACAAGGACATCACGCTGCCGTTTTATGGATACAACCGCCCGGGCGCGAAGATTTCCGAAGGCATCCGAGAGCACTGGTGGCTGCAGGGCATGGTGGGGAGCATCAAGGCTCACTACGACTGCATCAAGGTGTTCTCGGAAACGGACACTACCGAGGACCTGAAGAAGATCGACATCCCCGTACTGGTGTTGCACAGCAAGGACGATCAGATCGTGCCGATCGCCGCGGCGGGCCCGATGGCCGCCAAGCTATTGAAGAAGGCAACGCTGAAGGTCTATGAAGACCTTCCGCATGGCATGCCCGCAACCCACGCGGACCAGATCAACGCCGACTTGCTGGCGTTCTTCAAGGGCGCAAGCGCTAAAGCATCAGCGTAACCGAGGGGTCTTACGGCCAGAAGGCGGCGCGCCAGGATTACTTGAGCTGGCAGGTTTCGGGCAGCGGTTTTCCCAGCGCCGGTGAATCAATGAAGTGAGCATCGTCGCTGACGAAAGCGTATAGCGGGTATCTGGGTCTCGTCGAAGTTCGGATTGGCGCCATTGTAGGACCATGTTTTGTCCCCATCTTCGCCGGGAAAAACGTGCCAATCGAAAGTAACGGGACCGCAACCTCTTCACGGGAATTGTGTACGTAATTTCTCGACATCCCTCGGTATCGATGTGGGTACATTGTCCCTCTCGCCAAACCCCCTGCGAGTATTCGGGGTAAAAGACAAAATGTTTCCTCACAATCGCCATCGGGTCATTCTGGCGGCGCTCGTTGACAATCACATACAACCAACCTGCTGCCGCAACGAAGACGAGTAAGATCAGAAGGGCGTTCTTGAAATGATGCCAAGAAACCTTTGCCATTCCACCGCTCCCTCCAATTTCGATTGGCTGGGTCCAGCTCGCAGCCAGAGTAGCGCAAACCTGGTTTAGCGCACCAGCGAGCGTCGCTTTCATGCCTGGCGAACTCGCTGACTGGAAGCTAACGAGCGCCACAGAGTTCGTTGACGTAAACGTTTACGGCCCATATAATCGAGGTTTGTCGATGGAGCCGGGAGGCAGCATGTACGCCGTAATTCGCAGTGGGGGAAAGCAGTATCGCGTCGAGCCGGGCGAGACCATCCAGGTCGAGCGGCTGGACGGCAAGGTGGGCGGGAAGATCACCTTTGAAGACGTGGTCGCCATCCGCACCGACGAGAAAAAGCTTCTGGGCGGCGAGCATGCCGCCAAAGCCAAGGTCACCGGCAAGATCGTGAAGCACGGCCGCGGCCCGAAGCTCAAAGTGCTCAAGTTCAAGACAGGCGGACAGTACAAGATCCAGCGCGGACACCGGCAGGGCTACACGGCCGTCGAAGTCGGCGAAATTCAGCTTCCATAGCGCAACTTTCCTAGAGGATTGTCATGGCACACAAAAAGGGCGGCGGGTCATCCACAAACGGACGCGACTCGCACGGACAGCGGCTCGGGGTCAAGCGGTTCGGCGGGCAGGTGGTAACCGGCGGCAGCATCCTGGTTCGGCAGCGCGGCACGCATTACAAGGCTGGAAAGAACGTTTTGCGGGCGAAGGATGATTCGCTATTCGCGCGCATCGACGGCGTCGTACTGTTCGAGGACAAGGGCGCGCACGGCCGCTTCATCAGCGTTCTGCCGGCCGCAGAACACGCGGCGCGCTACGAGAAAACACCTGCCGCGCCCGCGGCTGATTGAATCCTTCCTCCACGGCGATACTCATCTTGAATTTGAACCGACGTTCCCGCCGTTCCGGCGCCGAGATTCCTCGGCCCTCGCCACTGCGCTCGATTTCCGCACGAGGCGAGGGAAACGGCGCGGAAATCGGACTGCTCGGGCCTCGGAATGACACTCCCAGGTAGCGTGATGCCGCCTTCGTGTACACTTTTGGAACGAGAACCCTATGTTCGTTGACGAAGCCAAAATCCTGGTGAAGGGCGGCGACGGCGGCAATGGCTGCCTCGCGTTCCGCAGGGAGAAGTACGTCCCGCGCGGCGGTCCATCCGGCGGCGACGGCGGCAATGGCGGAGATATCCAGATCGAAGCGAACCCGAACGACAACACGCTCCTTCGCTACCGCTACAACCGCGAATTTCGCGGCGAGCGCGGGCGCCATGGCGAAGGGTCCGATTGCCACGGCCGCTCAGGCGAAGACACGATCCTCAAGGTTCCCGTGGGCACGGTGGTTTTCGACGCGGACTCCGGCGAGCAGCTTTTCGATTTCACCGAGGCGGGCCAGCGCTATCGGGCGGCACGCGGAGGGCGCGGCGGACGCGGCAACGGCAATCCGGCATTCGTTCGGCCGTGGCACCAGGCGCCACGCGAGCACGAAGACGGGCGCCCGGGCCAGGAACGTACATCTGCGGCTCGAATTGAAACTGCTGGCGGACGTGGGCCTGGTCGGCTTCCCGAACGCCGGAAAATCGACACTGATTTCGCGCATCTCGGCGGCCCGGCCCAAGATCGCGGCGTACCCATTCACGACGCTCGAGCCGCATCTGGGCGTCGTTTCCGCCGATCCCGATGCGGCTCCCGGCAATGGCCGCACGTTCGTGGTCGCCGATTTGCCCGGCTTGATCGAAGGCGCCCATGAAGGCGTCGGGCTGGGAATCCGATTCCTGAAACACGTGGAGCGGACGCGCCTGATCGCGCACCTCGTGGACACCAGCGATGCAAACGACCACGATCCGGTGCACGATTTTGAAATCATCGAACGCGAGCTTGCCGCGTTCAGTCCGGATCTGGCGGAAAAGCCCACGATCGTCGTGGCGACGAAGCTCGACGCCACCACGAACCGCGAGCAACTCGAACAGCTCCGCGCATTCGCCGCCAAGCGCGGCCTCGAATTCCACGCCATCTCGTCCGCCAGCGGCGAGGGCATCGTCGAACTCGTGCGGGCAATGGCGAACGCGCTCGACCGTATCCCGAAACCGGCTGCACCGGCCGATGCGTCCAAGGAAGCGGCGCCTGGAGAATCGGAAGCGATGAGTCAAACGGAAGCCCCGCAGGCTTCCGCTGATGGCGCGGCGGCGCACGGGGATAAGCGTTGACCTCGCACGGCGCTCACGAACATTCCGACGCGGGCCATCGCCGCTCGGTCGCGCTCTTCGGAGGGACGTTCGATCCCCTGCACGCGGGCCACATCGCCGTGGCGCAGGCGGCGCAGCGGCGATTCCATCTCGACGCGATTCACTTCATCCCGTCGTCGCACCCGCCGCATAAACCGCTGAGGGAACTCACGCCGTTCGTTCATCGCTACTCCATGGTGGCCCTGGCCTGCGCGGGGCACCCGGGATTCGTGCCGTCGCTCGCCGAAGCGCCCGCGGATGGTTCGGGGCACGTCTTTTATTCCATCGAAACGGTGCGGCGATTCCACCGCGAGCACCCGGACGATCACCTGTATTTCATCGTCGGCGCGGACCAGTTTCTCGAGCTTCCCACCTGGAGGAACTACGAGGCGCTGCTCGACGCCTGCGATTTCATCGTCGCGAGCCGTCCCGGTTTTCGTCTCGACGCGCTGCGGCTCGTGATTCCGCCGGAAAAGCTCGGACGCCCGGCGTCGCAGAGTCCGCAGAAGATCGCCCTGCGCAAATCGACCGTCTACTTGCTGACCACCGTCGCGAGCCACGTCTCCGCCACCGAGGTGCGCGTGCGCCGAGAACGGAATCAGAGCATCCACGGGCTTGTGCCCGCGCGCGTGGAGGAATACATTCTCGGGCAGGCCCTGTACCGGTGAACCTGCAGACTCTTCGCCCCGAAATCCGCTGGGCCGTGGAAGCGGCCCAGGACAAACAGGCCGTGGACGTCACGGTGCTGAAGCTCCCGGGGGAGGTGGCGTTCGCCGAGTATTTCCTGCTCTGTTCCGGGCGCAGTCAGCCGCAGATCAAAGCCATCGGCGAGGCCATCGAAGAGCGGCTCGGGCGCGAGCGAGTAAGGCTCGCCCACCGCGAAGGGAAATCCGGCGCGGAATGGGTCCTGCTCGACTACGGCGATTTCATCGTGCACATCTTCAGCGAACGCGCGCGGCAATACTACGATCTCGAGCGCCTCTGGCGCACCGCCGAGCGCCTGGATTTCCCGGCGCCCGAAAGACCCTCCGAATCGCGCGATGAATCCGAAGGCGGCGCGGCGCAGCCATGAGCGCCGCGGACGTTGCCTGGGTTGCGGCTGATCCCGCCTCGCGGCGAGTCCTCGAAATCGCGGAAAAACTCGCCGAGACGGCGACCACGCTGCTGATCACCGGCGAAAGCGGCACCGGCAAGGACCAGCTCGCGCGCTGGATTCACGAACACGGGCCGCGCCGCGATGCGCCGTTCCTGAAAATCGACTGCGCCAGCCTGCCTTCCGAGCTCGTCGAATCCGAACTCTTCGGCCACGAGCGCGGGGCGTTCACGGGCGCCGTCGCGCGCAAGCCGGGGCGGCTCGAAATGGCCCAGGGCGGCACGATCGTGCTCGACGAAGTCGCGGCGCTCGCTCCCGGGATGCAGGCCAAGCTGCTGCGCGTTCTCGAAGAGCGCACGTTCGAGCGGCTGGGCGGCACGGAAACCCTGCGCATGGACGCGCGCCTGATGGCGCTGACGAACACGGACCTCAACAAGGCGGTCGCCGCAGGCCGCTTCCGCGACGATCTTTTCTTCCGGCTGAACGTGCTCGCGATTTCGGTGCCGCCGCTGCGCGAACGGCGCGGAGATACCGTGCCGCTCGTCGCGCATTTTCTCGCGCGGCTCGGCCCGGTGCACGGACGACCCGACGTATTGCTCGATCCCGCGGCGCTGGCGCTGCTCGAATCGTATTCGTGGCCGGGAAATGTGCGCGAGTTGAAGAACGCGATCGAGCACGCTCTCGTTTTCGCGAAGGAACCTGTCCTGCGCACCGAGGACTTCCCGGAGATTCTTCGCACGGCCCCCGGCAGCACGCATTCCTCCGCGGGCGCGCTGCGATCGCTCGAGGAAATCGAGCGCGAGGCCGTCCGCGCCACGCTCGAGGCCACGCACTACAAGATCGGCCAGGCCGCGGACATCCTCGGCATCAGCCGGAAGACCCTGCTCGAGAAGCGCAAGAAATACGGCCTGATCTGAAGCGGCGGGTCCCGATAGGATCGGGACGCGGAACGCGTTGAACCGCCCTAGCGAAACTCGACGATGAAAATCCGCCTCCTCATGCTCGGGAAAACGCGGCGCGAAGAAATCCGCGCGCTTCTCGACGATTACGTTCGCCGCATCCGGCACTACTCCGAAATCGAGATCGGCGAACTCCGCGACGCGTCGCCCGCCGCGCTGCGCAAGCTGAAGATCGACTCGGCCAGGACGGTCGTCCTCCTCGACGCGGCCGGCAAGCAGTTCACGTCGCAGCAGTTCGCCCGCTGGCTGGGCGACCTACGCGACCGCGGCGCGCGCGAACTCGTTTTCCTGTGCGGCGATGCCGAAGGCTTCCCTTCCGAAATCCGCGCGGGCGCAAAACACAAAATCTCGCTCTCGACGCTCACGATGCCGCACGAATTTGCCCGCGTCGTTCTCGCCGAGCAGATTTACCGCGCCTTCGCGATTCTCGCGGGCCATCCGTACCCCAGATGAAGAATCAGCCACGGAGACACGGAGGCGCCGAGGACGGATTTCGAACACCATCATGCTTTCTCTGCGTCTTCGTGACTCAGTGGCAAGTCCCTTCTTGACGTTTTCTCGGCACACGGCCACTATTAAAAACAGTCTTCGCGAGACGCGATTCGATGCCGGAAGGTCAGGGACTCCTCATCGTTTACACGGGACCGGGCAAGGGTAAGACGACCTGCGCTCTGGGCACCGCGTTTCGCGCCGTGGGACAGGGGCTGCGCGTGCTGATGGTGCAGTTCATCAAAGGCTCGTGGCACTACGGCGAGCTCGACGCGGCGAAGATGCTCGGCGACGATAAATTCGACATTCGCCCGATGGGCCGCGGCTTCGTGAAAGTCGGCGGCGCGGACACGGACCCGGAAGACGTGCGCCTCTGCGAGCAGGCCTGGGAATACGGCCGCGAGCAGATCTACAGCGAGAAATACGATCTGGTGGTGCTCGACGAGATCAATTACGTGATCAGCTACAAGATGCTCGATGCGGATCGCGTCGTCGAATCGCTCGCGAAGCGGCCCGAGCGCGTGCATGTGATCTGCACGGGCCGCAACGCGCATCCCAAGCTGGTCGAAGCCGCCGATCTGGTCACCGAGATGCGCGAAGTGAAGCACCCGTACACGAAAGGCGTCCTCGCGCAGCGGGGAATCGACTACTGAGCCCATGACTTGGTTCAAGCGCGAAAAGAAGCCGATCGAGAATCCGACGCCCGCGGACGAGCGCCGCGTCCGCACGGAAGGGCTGTGGACGAAATGCAGCGCCTGCCGAGCGATCATCTGGAAGAAGGATCTCGAAGCCAACTGGGAAGTGTGCCCGAAATGCGAGCACCATTTCCGCCTGCACGCGCGCCGCAGGCTCGAGTTGCTGCTCGACGATGAACTCTGGACCGAGCGCGATGCGGACCTCGCCTCGAGCGACCCGCTCCATTTTTCGGACACCAAGCCTTACGCGACCCGGCTGAGCGAGGCGCAGCGGAAACTCGGCATGAAGGACGCGATCCTCACCGCCGAAGGCAAACTCGACGGCCGCCCGGTGATCTGCTGCTCGATGGAATTCGGCTTCATCGGCGGCTCGATGGGCGCGGTGGTCGGCGAAAAGGTGGCCCGCGCGATCGAGCGCTCGGTGGAGCAAAGGCAGCCGTTGATCGTGGTTTCCTGCTCCGGCGGCGCGCGGATGATGGAGGGAGCCGTCAGCCTGATGCAACTCGCGAAGGTGTCCGCGGCGCTGGCGCGGCTCGACGAAGCGCGCGTGCCATTTATCTCCATCCTCACCGATCCCACCACCGGCGGCGTCACCGCGAGCTACGCGATGCTGGGCGATTTGAATATCTCCGAGCCGGGCGCGCTGATCGGCTTTGCCGGCCCGCGCGTGATCGAGCAGACCATCCGCCAGAAGCTCCCGGAAGGATTTCAGACGGCCGAATTTCTCCTCGAGCACGGCTTCCTCGACGCCGTCGTCCCCCGCATGGAATTGAAATCCTACGTCTCGCAGGCGCTCGGCTTCTTTCTCGACTCCGCATGAACTATGAAGAATCCGTTCGCGCGCTGATGGCGCTGGGACGCGAACTGGCCGCGCCGCAGCAGGCTCACGTTCAGAAATTCGGCCTGGAAAACATCTCCAAACTCGCCGAAGCCCTCGGCAATCCTCATCGCGCCATGCCCTGCGTCCATATCGCGGGCACCAATGGAAAAGGCTCCACGGCGGCGATGCTCGATTCCATCCTGCGCGCGGCCGGCCTGCGAACCGGCCTCTACACTTCACCGCATCTCGAACGCATCAACGAGCGCATCCGCATCGACGGCGAGGACGTTTCGGACGAGGACTTCGCTGCCGCCTGGACGCGCGTGCAACGCGCCATCGAATCGCTTCTGGCGGCGGGCAAGCTTGCCGCGCACCCCACCTATTTCGAATGTATGACGGCAATGGCATTTGTGGCCTTCGCGGAAAGCGGCGTGGACTTCGCCATCTACGAGGTCGGCTTGGGCGGGAGGCTCGATGCGACGAATATCGTCGCGCCGGAAGTCACCGTCATCACGTCCATCGATTTCGACCACGAGGATTTTCTCGGCCACTCGATCGAAGAAATCGCGTCCGAGAAGGCGGGAATCATCAAACCGGGAGCCTGGGTGGTGAGCTCGGCGGAAAGGCCTGAAGCGCGCGCCGTGATCGCGCGGCGTTGCAAGGATCTCGACGCGCGCCTCGTGGAAATCGACACCGCCTGGCGCGTCGAAGAAACAGACGCGTCCGGCGGCTGCTATCGCGCGGTGGCCGCTCCGCTCGATTCGAGCAGGACGCTTGCGATCGAGCCGCCGCTTCCCGGCCGTTTTCAGATTCGCAATGCTCTCGCGGCCGCGGCCGCCGCGAATCTCCTCGGCGAACGCGGATTCCCAATCGACGATCGAGCGATCGCCGGGGGCATCCGCGCCGCGCGATGGCCCGGCCGGCTCGAGCGGCTCCGCGAGCGCCCCGCCGTGTATCTCGATGGCACGCATAATCCGGCAGGAGCGCGAGAGCTGCTCAAGTTCTGGCAGGAGAATTTCACGGGCCGGCGCATTCTGCTTGTCTACGGCGCCATGCGCGATAAGGCCGTCGACGAGATCGCCGGATTGCTCTTCCCCGCCGTCGATCTTGTGGTCCTGACCGAGCCCCGGCAGCCGCGCGCCATTTCAGCTCCCCTGCTCGCCGAAATGACCAGCCATCTCGCCGGCAATTTCATCGTCGTGCCCGATCCCGGCGAAGCGCTCGAACGAGCCATCGCCATGGCCTCGCCCGAGGACGCCGTCTTCGCCACCGGCTCGCTTTACCTTGTGGGAGACTTGCGCTCCCACTGGCGCCGACGCAGCACACCCGCCGCTGCGCGAAAATCCTGATCTTCCACAGAACGGAGCGTGCGGCTCCCGATTCTCGAAGAGTCCAAAATGGCGTGCATCTCCTTGGCTGAGTTGCCAATTTGGATGTGGATGAAAACCGAGTTCTCCTGGATTAATAAGCATGAAGGGAACAGGCAGGACTTTTTCTTCGTTTATTCACATGAGGGCAGGCAGCCAAAACGCTGTTTCCGCGTCTAATCAAACAACGTGGGGTGACCGCATGACTCGGGACGAGAGGCGGCAAATGCTGGAGTCGTTCGGACGCGCGCCGGCGCTGCTTTCCGTCACTCTGCGCGAGCTTCCGAAGAAGATGTGGCTCTACAAACCCTCGCCCGAACGCTGGAGCATCCACGAGATTATTCTTCACCTTGCGGATAGCGAAGCCAGCTCGTACGTGCGCTGCCGCCACCTGATCGCCGAACCGGGAAGATCGTTGACGAAATTTGATGCCGCCCGCTGGGCGGGCACCCTCGGCTATTTCCACCAGAGCACGGGGGAGGCGCTGGAAGTGATACGCAGGCTGCGAAAGATGACCTACCAGCTCCTCGTCTCGCTCCCGGAACCCGTCTGGACACATGCCGTCGAGCATCCGGCGGACGTCAAGATCAGCCTCGAGAGCTGGATCGAGCGCCAGGAGCACCACATTCCGCACCACATCGACCAGATGAAACAGAACCACGAGGAATGGTTCAAGACGCATCCGCCGCGAAAGCCCGCTTCACAAACACCGAAACGGAACAGCTCGCCCGGCATGATTTCGCTCTCAATTGAGACCTGCTGATCGCTGGGTGGTCCGCCTGGATGTCCGTGGCCCTTCGCCGTCAGGCCCTGCCGATACCCGGTTGCCGGGCACAACGCGACGATGGTACTATGCCGGTTCATGAGCCCTGAAGCAACCCTCAAACCGCGCGTCGGAGTCCCGTATCGCACACGAAAAGAAGAACTTGCGGGATATTTCGACAAGCTTGAAAACTACATCCGGGCGGTCCATCGAGCCGGCGGAGCTCCCGTGCCGATCTCCCTCGGTCTCTCGCTCCAACATCTTGAGAAAATTGCGCGGACCCTCGACGCGGTGCTGCTGCCGGGCAGCCCTGCGGATGTGGAGCCTTCGCTGTTTCGGGCCGCCAGGCACCCCGAGTGCGCCGAGGCGGACCCTGACCGCGAGAGAACCGACTTTGCCCTGCTGGAGCACGCCCTGGCCGAAAGCAAGCCCATCCTGGCGATCTGTTATGGCATCCAAAGCCTGAACGTCTTTCTGGGCGGCACCCTGGTTCAGGACATTCCCAGCGAGCTAGGCACGCAGATTCAGCACGACTGGGAGAGAGAACAGGATCAGCCGGAACCGTTTCACGCCGCCCTGATCGAGCCTGGGTCCCGGCTCGCGCGCACGGCTGGGTCAAACGAAGCCCAAGTGAACAGCTCGCACCACCAGTCGGTTCTCGAGCCCGGCCGCGACCTGCGCGTCGTATCCCGCGCGCCGGACGGCGTCATCGAGGCCGTCGAATGGACCGGCGGTGCCGATTGGGTGACCGGCGTGCAATGGCATCCCGAACGAATGGCGGAGACGGACCCGCTGGCGCAAGCGCTGTTCCGGGATTTGGTCGTTGCGGCCGGCGTGCGCAAAGCGCCCGCGCAAGCCTGAACGGCAGACTTCCCGGTTCCCGATTACCGGTCGCTGATTCTCAACTCTCTTTTCTGGGGGACTTCATGATCTCGCTGGCGGGCAAGGCGGCACTTGTAACGGGCGGCTCGCGGGGCATCGGGGCCGCGACGGTCAAGCTCTTCGCGCAGGCCGGCGCGGACGTCGTTTTCAACTATCATCGCGGTCGCGAGGCGGCCGCCCAGGTCGAACAGGAAGCTCGCAAGCACGGCACGCGCATCGAATCGTTCAAGGCCGATGTTGGAAAGATGGACGACGCCAAGAAGCTCGTCGAGCACGCGCGCGAGCGCCTCGGCCGGCTCGACATTCTCGTCGCCAATGCAGGCATCTGGAACGACGAGGATGCGCCGATCGAGAAGCTGTCCGAGCGCGAGTGGGATGAAATGATCCGCGTAAATTTGAAGGGCGTGTATGCCGCGGTTCACCACGCCGTCCCGCACATGATTGCTCAGGGCGGCGGCCGCATCGTCACCCTCGGTTCAGTAGCCGGACAGCGCGGGACAGCCTTCCACACACACTATTCCGCCACGAAGGGCGCGATCATCAGTTTTACGAAAGGACTCGCAGCCGAACTCGCGCCCCGCAACATTCTGGTGAACTGCGTGGCGCCCGGCTTCGTCGATACCGGGATATGGAAGGCGGCCGCGAAGAACCGCAGCAAAATGAAGGCGTGGCTCGCGGCGTATCCGTTGAAACGCGTGGCGACCGTCGAGGAAGTGGCGGGGCCGATCCTTTTTGCCGTTTCGGAGCTGGCAACCTACGTGACGGGAGAAGTAATCAATGTAAACGGAGGATCCTTCCCTTGCGGATAAGCGGACGCCCAGTCCTTGCCGCGGCCTTGCTCGCCGCTTGCTTCCTGCACGCGCCGCGCGCCGTCGCGCAGGACGACCAATTCCTGATGCCGGACCAGAGCGCCGCGAAGGCCAAGCAGATACTCAATCAGGGGATCGACGCGCTCGGCGGAAGCACGTATCTGAACATCCACGACTCCACGTGCACGGGTCGCATTGGCAGCTTCGATCACTCGGGCCAGCTTACCGGCTTCGGGCAGTTCATCGATTTCGAAGTGCCCCCTGATAAGGAACGCCAGGAGAATCTTCCCAAGCGCAATATCATCTCGGTCAACAACGGCGACAAAGGATGGGATCTCGATCGCGGCGGCGTCTCCGAGGCGCCCCGGTCCGATATCGTGGATTTCCAGGAAACGGCCAAGAAAGATCTCTTCAACATTCTGCGCTACAGGATTCATGAGCCGGGCATGGTCTTCCGGTATGCCGGCCCGGACGTTGTGGATTTGGGGGAAGTGGACTGGGTCGAACTCGTGGACAGCGACAACCGCACGATCCGCATCGCGTTCCTGCAGTCCTCGCATCTGCCCATCCGCAAAATCGTCGACACACGCGACGCCAAGACGCGCATGAAGAGCGAGGAAATCGAATACTACTCGAATTACCATCCGCTCGATGGCGTCCAGACTGCGTTCCAGCTCACGCGCGAGCGCAACGCGATCAAGATATTTCAGGTTTTCTTCGACAAATGTGATTACAACACCGGTCTCTCCGATTCGCTCTTCACCAAGGAATCCCTCGACGACCGCTGGGCTAAGGTCGGCAAGAAGGAAAGGGAAAAGCAGGCAAAAGAAAACAAGAAGGATCAGGACAAAGACAAGGATCAGGACAAAGATCAGGATAAGGATTCAGACAAAGACCCGGACAAGAACTGAACTTCCCGCCGCTTCCGTTTCCTACCGTCGTTCACCGCTTCGCCGTCTCAGTGGCCCATTGTGTGGCCGCGGGGTATAATCGCCTGATGCGAACGACCCCGAAAAGGCAACCGATGCACGGCACAACGGTCCTGTGCGTCCGCAAGGACAACAAGGTCGTGCTCGCAGCCGATGGCCAGGTGACCCTCGGCGAAGGCGTGATCAAGCACAACGCCAAGAAGACGCGCCGCCTGTTTAACGACAAAATCATCGCCGGGTTTGCGGGAAGCACGGCGGACGCTCTTTCGCTCTTCGCGCGCTTCGAAAACAAGCTGCAGGAATATCATGGCAACCTGCCTCGCGCGGCGGTCGAGCTGGCGAAGGATTGGCGCACGGACCGCTCTCTGCGCCACCTGGACGCGCTGCTGATCGTGGCGGACGCGAAAAACACCTTTCTGCTTTCGGGCAATGGCGACGTGATCGAGCCGGACGACGGTATCTGCGCGATCGGTTCCGGCGGCTCGTACGCGGTGGCGTCCGCGCGCGCCCTTGCCAAGCACACCAAGCTCAGCGCCAAGGACATCGCTCAGGAAGCCATGCGCATCGCCAGCGAAATTTGCATCTTCACCAACGCCAATTTCAGCATCGAAGAGTTATGAGCGACAAATCGGAGAAAGACATGGTGATCTATCTGTCCGGAGACCAGCAAACGGCGGAACCCGAGCCTCTGCCGTCCTTCGATGAGCTGACACCGCGGGAAATCGTCATCGAGCTCGACAAGTACATCGTCGGGCAGAACGCGGCGAAAAAGGCCGTGGCCATCGCCTTGCGCAACCGCGTGCGCCGCCAGAAACTTCAGCCCGAGCTGGCCGAGGACATTCTCCCGAAAAATATCCTGATGATCGGGCCCACCGGCGTCGGCAAGACCGAAATTGCCCGGCGCCTCGCGCGCCTCGCCGGCTGCCCGTTCGTGAAGGTCGAGGCCTCGAAATACACCGAAGTCGGCTACGTCGGCCGCGACGTCGAATCCATGGTGCGCGATCTGGTCGAAACGTCGATCGACATGGTGCGCGAGGAAAAGCTCGACGAAGTGGCCGAGCGCGCCGAGCAATCCGCCGAAGAGCGCCTGCTCGATCTGCTGCTCCCCCCGTCGCCCATACCCCCCGATGCCGGGGCCGCGACGGAAGCGCAGCGCCGCGAACAGGCGCAGCGCACGCGCGACAAGCTCCGCGCCCAGCTCCGCGAAGGCAAGCTCGACCAGCGCCTCGTCGAAGTCGAAGTCCGCGAGCGCTCCATGCCCTCGTTTGAAATCATCACCAACCAGGGCGTCGAGGAGATGGACATCAACGTCAAGGACATGCTCTCCGGCATGTTCGGCCAGCAGAAAAAGAAGCGGAGAATGACCGTCGCCGAGGCCTTCGACTACCTCATCCAGGAAGAAGAAAACCGCCTCATCGACATGGACCAGGTAACGCGCATCGCCGTCGATCGCGTCGAGCAGATGGGCATTCTCTTCATCGACGAAGTCGACAAAATCGCCGGCCGCGAGGCCGGCCACGGCCCGGACGTCTCCCGCGAGGGCGTGCAGCGCGACATCCTGCCGATCGTCGAAGGCACCACGGTGAATACGCGCTACGGCATGGTCCGCACCGACCACATCTTGTTCATCGCCGCGGGCGCTTTCCACACCACCAAGCCTTCCGATCTGATCCCCGAGCTGCAAGGACGCTTCCCGATTCGCGTCGAGCTCAGTTCGCTCTCCGAGGCCGATTTCATCCGCATTCTCACCGAGCCGAAGAATGCGCTCATCAAGCAGTACACCGCGCTTCTCGATACCGAAGGCCTGAAGCTCTCGTTCACCGAAGACGCCATCGCCGCGATCGCCCGCTTCGCCGCCACCGTGAACGAACACACCGAAAACATCGGCGCGCGCCGCCTGCACACGATTCTCGAGAAAGTTCTGGAGGAGATTTCCTTCGAAGCGCCGGAAATGAAGAAGAAGACGGTTAAGCTCGACGCCGCGTACATCCAGAAACAACTCGCGAACATCGTCAAGGACCAGGATCTGAGCCGCTACATCCTCTAGAAAATCGAAAATCGAAAATGGAAACTCGAGACTCGCGCTCCCGGCGCGCGCCCCGGCAAAGTATCGGCTTCCTCGCCTCATTTTCCACTTTCTCGATTTTCCATTTTCTGCCTTTCGATTTTTCTTGCCGGCTGTGCTTCGCCCGGACAGCCGGTCGAGCGCAAGGCGCCCGTTCCGCAGGCCGTCGCGGATCTCGCCGTCGAACAATCGGGCAACGAGGTGGTCCTTACGTTCACATTGCCGAACCAGACGGTGGACCTTCGCCCGCTCAAGCAGCCTCCGGCAATCGAGATCTATCGCGATTTCGAGCCCGCGCCCGTTACGGGCGAGCCTCATCCTGCGATGCCTGCAAATCCCACGCTGCTAGTGACGATTCCGTCCGCGATGGTGGCCGGCTACACGCAGCAAGGCCGCGTCCGCTACGCCGATCCGATCCCTGCCGAGATTTACACGGTCAACTCCGCCGAGCCCCTGGCCGGTATACATGGTGCGAACTCGAGCCGCGGCGAAAGCCGCATCCGCGAATTCCAACGTGGTCTTTCTGCGACCTTTCCCTGCGCCCGATCCGATCTCGGACTTGAAAGCTGAAGTCACGGAGTCCGCCGTTGTGCTTACCTGGACTCCGCCACAAAAGGATCCGACTGGCGCCGCGCCCGCGATTGCCGGCTACCGAGTCTATCGCGCCGAAGCCGCGCCCGACGCGACGCCCGATAAACCTGGCCTCAAATCGCCTCTAGCGAAAGTCGGCGAAACCGCTTCGACGCCGTTCACCGACCCGCAGGTCGTATTCGGCACCACGTACGCTTACTCTGTCCGCAGCGTGGTGGAACACCCTGGCAAGACGCTCGAGTCCGCAGACTCCAACGTCCTCATCGTGACGCCCAAAGACGTTTTTCCGCCGGCCGCTCCGCTCGGTCTCGTCGTCGCCCTCGTTCCCGCTCAGGCCGGTGCGACGGCGCATCTGGAGCTGTCTTGGGCGATCAGCCCTGAAACCGATGTCGCCGGTTACAACGTCTATCGTACGGAGCAGGTCGGCGTTCCCGGAGCCCGCCTGAACAATGAATTGTTGCTTGCGCCCGCGTTTCGCGATATGAATATGCAGCCCGGCCGCCGTTATTCCTACACTGTTACCGCGGTAGACCGCTCTGGAAACGAAAGCCCAGCGAGCGCGCCTGTCTCCGGCGGCGTGCCGGCCGAAGGCCAACCGAAGCCATGACGGACAAATCTCCTATCGGGCGCGACATCCCGATCGCATCGAAGATCCCTCACCCGGCCGTGTGGATGGGTCTCTACACGGGCGCCTTGTTGATCGTCGTGATGCTCGGTGCCCTGGTCGCCGCAAATCGGTTTCCGGTGTTGGAGCCTTACGCGTTCGAGCGAAACGCGGCTTTCGGCGCGCTCTTTGTCCTCATCATGCTGCTGCCGGTCCTGCGGTTTCTGAACCGCCCCCGGCAGATGTTCGCCGCGGCCATGATCGGATGGGTGCTGTTTGCGGGCGTCTACAACCTCGCGGGGCTTTATTTTCGCGACCTGTTCAACGTGCTGCGGACGCCGTTTCAGGCACTGATTGAGGGAACCGCGGTGTACGGAGTTCTCGCCGGAGTTTCCTGGGTAGTGGGAATGCTTCTGCACGCGCGGCATCATCCGATTGCGCCCCGCCGCAAACACTCGCACCATGTAACGAATAGCCGATGAAACTCTGCCGTTTCGAACCACTCGACGCCGCCGCGAAAAATGCCGGCCGGTCTCCGGCCGAAGCGTACGCGGGCTCGCGCGCGGGAATCGTTCAGGACGGCGCGATCCGGGAGATTTCCGGCGAGATCTGGGGAGACCGCAAACCCACGGGCCGCGAGTGGCCTGTAGCCAGTGTTCGATTCCTGCCGCCATCCTGGCCGACCAAGATCATCTGCATGGCGAGGAACTACCTCGACCACGCCACCGAGATGGGCGGCACTCCGCCCAAGCAGCCGGTGATTTTCTCCAAGCCGCCGTCCTCCATCATCGCTCCCGAGGACTCGATCGTCCTGCCGCGAATTTCCCAGCGCGTGGATTATGAAGGCGAAGTCGCCTTCATCATCGGCCGCCGCTGCTCGCATCCGCGCACCGACGGACGATATCAATCAATACATCGCCGGCTATACCTGCCTCAACGACGTAACGGCGCGCGACCTCCAGAGGCTCGACGGCCAATACACGCGGGGCAAGGGCTTTGACACCTTTTGCCCGTTCGGCCCGGTAGTCGAGACCGAGCCACCCTCCCCCGATACCACTGTCGAAACTTTCGTCAACGGGGCCAGGAAGCAGGCCGCGCGCGTCTCGGACATGGTCTTTCCCATCGACGTGGTCTTCCGCTGGATCGCGGAAGCGATGACGCTGGAGCCCGGCGACCTCATCACCACGGGCACGCCCGCGGGAGTCGGTCCTCTGGTGACGGGCGACGTGGTCGAAGTCCGCGTGGGCGGCATCGGCGCGCTTCGC
The DNA here is from genome assembly GCA_963813045.1 of uncultured Acidobacteriota bacterium. GTDB lineage: Bacteria > Acidobacteriota > Terriglobia > Acidiferrales > UBA7541 > Palsa-295. The sequence goes on along the minus strand of CAWEXR010000028.1, from coordinate 22,110 downwards.
AACCCGGTCGTTGCCCCGCGAGATTAGCGGCGTTTTTCGTCAAGCAGGACTTCCTGTTCGGTGAGCCCGGCATATGCCACTTTCCGCAGGCGACAAAATCGGTCCCTACGAGATCGAGTCGCGAATCGGCTCGGGCGGCATGGGCGAAGTGTGGAAGGCGCGCGATACGCGGCTCGGGCGCATGGTGGCCATCAAACGCCTTACCGTGGCGCACGGCGCGCGCTTTGAGCAGGAAGCCCGCGCCATCGCAGCCCTGAACCATCCGCATATTTGCCAGATCTACGACGTTGGACCGGATTATCTGGTGATGGAGTACGTCGAGGGCAAGGCGCTATGCGGCCCGCTGCGCGCCGAGGAAACTGTCAGGCTGGCCCTGCAGATCGCCGCCGCGCTCGAAGAAGCGCACGAGAAAGGCATTCTTCACCGCGACCTCAAACCCGGCAACATTCTGGTAACCGGAAAGGGTGCGGCCAAGCTCCTCGATTTTGGCCTGGCGAAGTTGCTGAACGCGGCTTCCGAGGATGCCACCCTGACAGTCGAAGGCACCGTCTCGGGCACGCCTGCCTATATGTCGCCGGAGCAGGCGCGCGGCGAGCCGCTCGATGCGCGTTCGGATGTGTTCAGTTTTGGCGCGGTGTTGTACGAAATGTTCTCGGGCAACCGCGCCTTCGGCGGAACTTCTGTCGCACAGTCGCTGAGCGCGGTGCTGCGTGACGAACCTTCGCCGCTGGAGGCGCCCGCCGAACTCGATCGCATCGTCAGAAAGTGCCTCGCAAAGCAGCCGCCGGACCGCTTTCCGAGCATGACGGAGGTCAAGGCCGCACTCGAGGAGGTTTCCACCAAACCAACGCAGCACCAACCCTCGATCGCCGTGCTGCCGTTCGTCAACATGAGCCGCGATGCCGACGACGAATACTTCAGCGACGGCCTGGCGGAGGAAATCATCAACGCGCTGGTGAAAGTGCCGGGCCTGAAGGTGATCGCCCGCACCTCGGCGTTCGCGTTCAAGGGTCAGAACACTGACATTCGCGGCATCGCCGAGACACTTGGCGTCGCGAACATCCTGGAAGGCAGCGTTCGAAAAGCGGGCAATCGCATTCGCGTGACCGCGCAGTTGATCACGGCCTCGGATGGGAGCCATCTCTGGTCCGAGCGCTATGACCGGGAACTGGCGGACGTCTTTGCGGTGCAGGACGAAATTTCCGCGGCCATCGCCCAAGCGTTGCAGGTGAAGCTTTCCGCGGCGCCTCGAAAGCACACGCCCAACTTGGAGGCTTACGGAGAATTCCTGAAGGCTCGGCACCATCTGCAAAAGTGGACCCTCGGCTCGGCGGCCCGCGGCAGGGAATGCCTGGAAAGGGCCATCGCCCTCGACCCCGCCTTCGCGGAACCCCACAGCGCTCTGAGTTGGTATTTCTTCACGATGGCCTCCGAGAACCAAATTCAGCCGCGGGAAGCGGCGGCGGCGATGAGGAAGGAGGCGCAAAAGGCGCTGGAGATCGATTCATCCCTGCCGGACCCTCACGCCGCCCTGGGAATGGCCAGTGTCCTCGATTGCAACTGGGCCGAAGCCGGCCGGCATTTCAGGCTGGCCATGGCTCAAGAGCCGGTTCCAACATTCCTGCGCTACTTCTACGGCCATTTCTTTCTTGCGCCCCTGGGACGCATGAAGGAGGCCGAAGAGGATAACCAGCGCGGGCTCCGGGAAGACCCGCTCAACTTGCTCTTTCGCTCCGTCTCGGGAATCTACGACGTGGTCGCTGGCAGAGTGTCGGAAGGCCAGGCCGTAATGCGGCAGCTCCTGGAGCTGGACGACACGTATTGGATCGCCTACGTGTGGCTGGCTACCTCCTGCGCGATGCAGGGCCGGACGGATGAAGCGATCGTTCACGCTGAGAAAGCGCGAGCGCTGGCGCCGTGGAATCCGCCCGTGATCGGCATACTCGCCGGAATTCTCGAGCGCAAGGGCGAAAAAGATCGCGCGCAAGCCTTGCTCAAGGAGCTTGGCGACGGCACCGCGTTTGGGGCTCCGGCAGGCTTCTTTACTTACCATGCGGTACTCGCGCAAATCGACTTGGCCGCCGACTGGTTCGAGAAGGTCATCGAGCAGCGCGATACCCGTGCGCCGTGGATCCTCCCTCACTTTTTTGGCGACCTGATCACCGCGAGTCCGCGCTGGCCTAGGCTGGCCAAAATGATGAATCTGCCGGAGAGCGTTTCGTCAGCGGCTCGTGAGATCACCCAGTCATAACGCCATGAGCGGCATTGCTCCACTGGATTCAAAATGAATCTCACCTGTTGTGCGCGCGTCATGCTGCGCTAATATAGACACCGTTTTGAATAGTTTGCTCTCCGATTGGCACAATCTGCTTCCCTTGGCCGGGCTGGTGATCCTGGCCGTCGCAGGGGTCATCCTGTGGCTGCGGCGTAAGCCTGCCGATGCCGGCGAAATCGAGCGCCAGCGCCGCGCCTACTTGAATCGCATCGGCCGCATCGTGGAAGGCCAGGTGCTCGAAGTCGTGGACCACCGTAACGCCGAACCTTCCGGCAAACGCCGCGGCAAGAATCCTTCCGCCAACGGCTCGCAGAAACTCCTCTACTACACGTACGCGATCTCCGGCGTGACGTATGAAACCGCGCAGGACATCACCGGCCTCGAGGAACACTTGCACCTCGCCCGCGTCGCTTCGGGCCAGGTCGCCAGCGTGAAGTACGACCCCTCGAATCCCTCGAACTCGATTCTGCTCGCCGACGACTGGTCAGGCTTGCACTGAGGCCGGTTCTCAGGCCGAACGTGGCTTCACTGAAGTTCTCGCCTGCGCCGCTGTATCCGCCTTTCGCAGCCGCTTGTCTTGCCCCAATAGAGTGACTATGGCACTGTTGCTTGCTGAAAAACGCGTAAGGAGACGAGATGTCCTCGAATGCATCGGGTTCTCCGCGGGGACTCGAAGGAGTTGTCGCGGCCCAAACGCGCCTGAGCCACGTGGATGGGCAGAACGGCGTACTGATCGTCGGCGGCTATCAGATCGAGGATCTCGCCCGCCATGCCACCTTTGAAGAAGCGGCCTACCTGTTGTGGCGGGGGCAATTGCCGGATCGCGCGCAACTGGCCAAGCTTTCAGCGGACATGGCCGAGTTGCGGGACTTGCCGCCGCTGACGCTCGAAGTGCTCCGCGCCGCAAAATCGGCGCCGCCGATTGACGCGCTGCGCATGGCATCCGCGACGCTTTCCCTGGGACTGGCCGATCCCAACGCGATCACGCCCGAAGCGGATTTTGCGGCGGCAATGAGATTGACGGCGTGCTTCCCTACCGCCGTCGCGGCGCACGCGCGCATCGGCAAGGGGCTTGAGCCGATTCCTCCACGGAAAGACCTGCCGCTCGCCGCAAATTTTCTCTACATGATCCACGGAAAAGCGCCCGATCCGGCTGCGGCGCAGGCGCTCGATGCGTACTGGGTGACGGTGATGGATCACGGCATGAACGCGTCCACGTTCACGGCGCGCGTCATCGCCAGCACGCGGTCGGATCTGGTCAGCTCGATTACCGGAGCGCTCGGCGCATTGAAGGGTCCGCTCCACGGCGGCGCGCCCGGCCCTGTGCTGGACATGCTCCTCGAAATCCGGACGGCGGATCGCGCCGAGGCATGGCTGCGCAACGAACTGGCGCAAGGCCGGCGCATCATGGGCTTCGGGCACCGCATTTACAAAGTTCGCGACCCGCGCGCCGAAGTGTTGAGCCACGTGGCGGAACGCATGGGCCAGGCTCAACTGGAGAATCGGCATCTTTATGAGCTGGCGCGCGACGTGGAGCAGACTGCGTTGCGCGTCCTTGCCGAGGCGAAGCCCGGACGCAATCTCCGGACGAATGTGGAGTTTTACACGGCGCTCGTCCTGCAGGCTCTGGGCCTTGAGCCGAAGCAATTCGTCGCCATGTTTGCGTGCGGCCGAACCGCCGGCTGGTGCGCGCACGTGATCGAACAGCACGCGGAGGATCATCTGATCCGCCCGCAATCGCAATACATCGGCCCCGTCGGATTAAAGATGCAGCGCTAGTCAGCCGGAAACTCCCCGGGACTCGCCGCGCTTCCGATTTCGAAAAACTCCACACCAACAACCGCTTGAAACTGGCTCCGCAGATTGCTAGGGTGATCCCGGCTATGAAATGGAACGCGTACGTAAATGAGAGGGCTGTCGGCGGCGATCTTAGGGGTCGCGACTGGAGTTCTAATCGTCACAGTATGTCGAACAAGAGCCGATGTAAGTTACTGAAAATAAAAAGCGGCGGGGCGCTCAAATCGACACACATTCGAGGGTCAGCGGACCACAAAACTTGATGGAGAAAACGACGCAAAATCGCAAACACCACGACGGGCTCGACGAGTTGCGCAAGCGGAACGCTGAAGCCGAAGCGGGCGGCGGAGCGGAGCGTCGCGAGCGCGAGCACAAAGCGGGCAAGCTCAGCGCGCGCGAGCGGATCGACCTGCTGCTCGATGAAGGCACGTTCGAAGAGCTGGACAAATTCGTCAGGCATCACTGCCAGGATTTCGGCATGGAGGAACAGCGCCCGCCGGGCGATGGCTTCGTCACCGGCTACGGCCGCATCGACGGGCGGCTGGTCTACGTCTTCGCGCAGGATTTCACGGTCTTCGGTGGCTCGCTCTCCGAGGCCAACGCGCTGAAGATCACCAAGATCATGGACCTCGCCATGCGGCAGGGCGCGCCCGTCATCGGCCTGAACGACTCGGGCGGCGCGCGGATTCAGGAGGGAGTGATGTCGCTCGCCGGCTATGCGGAAATCTTCCTCCGCAATACGCTCGCCAGCGGCGTGATCCCTCAGATCAGCGCGGTGCTCGGCCCGTGCGCGGGAGGCGCCGTCTATTCTCCGGCCATCACCGATTTCATTTTCATGACCCGCGAGACGTCGTACATGTTCGTCACCGGCCCGGACGTCATCAAGACCGTGACGCACGAGGAAGTGACGAAGCAGGAGCTGGGCGGCGCTATGACGCACAACTCAAAGAGCGGCGTGGCCCATTTTGTCGCCCGCGACGACGCCGATTGCCTCGCGATGATCCGCGAACTGATCGGCTATCTGCCGCCGAATAATGTCGAGGATCCGCCGCGCCGCGCTTCGGGCGATCCCTGGGACCGCGTGCATCCCGCGCTCAATACCCTCGTTCCCGAGGACCCGCAAAAGCCGTACGACATCAAGGACGTGATCCATGCCGTGGCGGATGACGGCGAATTCTTCGAAGTCCACGAGCACTTCGCGAAAAATATCGTCGTCGGGTTCGCGCGATTCGACGGCCGCCCCGCCGGTATCGTCGCCAACCAGCCGGCGTTTCTCGCGGGCGTGCTCGATATCGACGCCTCCGTGAAGGGCGCGCGGTTCGTCCGCTTCTGCGACGCATTCAACATCCCGCTCGTCACCTTCGAGGACGTCCCGGGCTTCTTGCCGGGCACGCAGCAGGAATGGGGCGGCATCATCAAGCACGGCGCGAAGCTGCTGTTCGCGTTCGCCGAGGCGACCGTGCCGAAGATCACGGTCATCACGCGCAAGGCCTACGGCGGAGCCTATTGCGTGATGGCGTCGAAGCACATCCGCACGGACATCAACTACGCGTGGCCCACGGCGGAGATCGCCGTCATGGGCCCCGAGGGCGCCGTGAATATCGTCTACAAGCGCGAACTCGACCGCGCGTCCGAATCCGAACGCGAAAGGCTACGCCGCGAGAAGATCGAGGATTTTCGCGAGCGGTTCGCGAACCCGTACGTGGCGGCCGAGCGAGGCTACATCGACGCGATCATCGAGCCTGCGCAAACGCGCGCCAAGATCGTCGCCGCGCTCCGTTCCCTTGAAAACAAGCGCGACACGAATCCGAAGAAAAAGCACGGGAACATCCCGCTGTGAGGGTATTTCACGCAGTGAGACATCCGTTACAATCCGGGGGCAATTCAAAGATCGGGAAGTGGACTTTCATGCCCATTTCGGATAGGATTCTCAGGTTTGTTCATCGCTCTTTCCCTGAAAGGAAACCGGAAAACCGCAATGGCGAAGAACCGTGCAAAAGCAAAGACAATGCTTGAATCGCTGGATGCTCTCATCGCGGAGCACCACCTGCTGAACCATCCTTTTTATCAGGCGTGGACCGAAGGGAAACTTTCGAAGGAATCGTTGCAGCTCTATGCCGAGCAGTACTACCAACACGTCCGGGCATTCCCCGAGAACCTGAAGGAACTCGCCGGCCGCACCAACGGCCGTCTCGCGGAGCTGGTAAACGAGAATCTCGCCGAAGAAATCGATCCGCAGATGCCGCACCCGTTGCTCTGGCGCCAGTTCGCAGAGTCGCTCGGCGTGAGCGAAGCCACCCTCGACCAGGCACGCCCGCTTCCGGGTATCGCGGCGCTGCTGGACACGTTTGACGAGGTTTCCTCGCAGGGCACGCTGGCGGAAGCCGTCGCGTCCTTCTATGCCTACGAAGCGCAGGTGCCTGAAATCGCCGCGCAAAAGATCGCCGGATTGCGCCGGTTCTACGGCATCACGGAACCTCGCGCGCTGGCCTATTTCGGCGTTCACGAAGAGGCCGACGTGCGTCACCGCGCCGCCTGGCGGGAATGGCTCGCAACCCAGAACCCCGCCGACACGTTCGGAGTTCTCTGCGCAGCCGAGCGCACGCTGAAGGCTCTCTGGGGAGCTCTCGACGCCGTATACCCTCAGGCTTGCACCGCTACGAAGAATTAACCACGGGGGACGAAGGGCTGGTTTTAGGGTAGTCCGCTTGCAGCGGCCGGTGGCAAACTGCCGGCCGCGCTCCTGGTTGGCGATTCACTTCAGGTCGTAGTTCTCATCCAGCTTTCAGAACCTTCACACCGTCGCGCCCGCCCACAAGAACTTCTCGCGTGAAACCAAGGAAGAGCCCGTGCTCGATCGCGCCGATCACATGGTCGAGATGGTGCGCGACTTCCTTCGGTTTCGCCATCGCGCCGAACGCGCAATCCATGATGTAGTTTCCGCCGTCGGTGACGTAAGGCTTCTTGCCCGCGCCGAGCCGCAGCGAAGGGTTCGCGCCGAGCTCGTGCAGTTTTCTTTCCGTGGCCTGCCATCCGAATTTCACGATTTCGACGGGCACGGAAACCAGCGAGCCGAGCTGTTCGACGAGTTTCGTTTCATCCGCAACGATCACCATGCGCTTGCTCGCCGCCGCCACGATTTTCTCGCGCAACAGCGCGCCGCCGTGGCCTTTGATCAGATAGAGCGTGCCGGCTTCGACTTCGTCGGCGCCGTCCACCGTGAGATCAATCTGCGCGTGCTCGGCGAAAGTCGCGACCGGAATCTTCAGCGAGCGCGCGAGCTTCGCCGTCTGCGCCGAGGTTGGGATGCCCACAACGCGCAAGCGTTCGTGCGCGATTCGCCGCGCGAGCGCCGCCACGAACAACGCCGCGGTCGAGCCGGTCCCGAGGCCCACAACCATTCCGTCTTCGACGAGCTTGACCGCGGCCTCTGCGGCGGCCTTCTTCCAACGATTTTGTTCGGACGAATTCACCCGACTCACCTTCCGCGTGGCGTTCTCTGTTCGGAGCGGGGCCATGATAGCCGCTTTGCCCAAGGCTGCCAAGTGCGCGAAATTCCCTCGAATCGGCATGCTAGAATTCCGCCCTTGCGAGCCCGCGCTCGCGGAGCCGGAATGTTCCGAAAAATTCTGATCGCAAATCGCGGTGAAATCGCCGTGCGCATCGTGCGCGCCTGCCGCGAGATGGGCGTGCGCGCCGTGGCCGTCTACAGCGATGCCGACCGCGCGGCGCTGCACGTGCGCCTGGCGGATGAGGCCTATCCGATCGGTCCGGCGCCCTCGCGCGAAAGCTACCTCGCCATCGAGAAGATCGTCGGTGTGGCGCGGGAGGCAGGATGCGAGGCCGTCCATCCCGGCTACGGCTTCCTCGCCGAGAATCCGGCGTTCGCGCGCGCGTGCGCCGGTGCGCGTCTGATCTTCATCGGGCCTTCGCCCGAGGCGATGGAAAAGCTCGGGTCGAAGACGGCGGCGCGCCACGCGGCGCGCGCAGCGGGCGTGCCGACCGTACCCGGGACGCTCGACCCCATCGAGAACTCCGCCGGGGCGCTCACCGCCGCGAAACAGACCGGTTTCCCCGTTGTACTGAAAGCCGTGGCCGGGGGAGGCGGCAAGGGAATGCGGTTGGTGGAGAGCGAAGCACAACTCGCCTCCGCCTGGCGCGACGCCGCATCGGAGGCACAGAACGCCTTCGGGGACGGCCGCCTTTACCTCGAAAAGTATTTGTTGAGGCCGCGCCATATCGAGATTCAGGTCCTGGGCGATCACCATGGGCACGTCGTCCATCTCGGCGAGCGCGAGTGCTCCATACAGCGGCGCTATCAGAAAGTGATCGAAGAGGCGCCATCGCCCGTCGTGACACCGGAGCAGCGCCACGCGATGGGCGAAGCGGCCGTGAAACTGGCGCGCGCCGCGGGGTACACGAATGCAGGCACGTTCGAATTCCTCGTGGACGCGGACCGGCAGTTCTACTTTCTCGAAACCAACACGCGCTTGCAGGTGGAGCATCCCGTGACCGAGATGGTCACCGGTCTCGACCTCGTGAAGCTGCAGATTCACATCGCGGCGGGCGAGCCGCTGCCCTTCGCGCAGGAAGACGTCACACTGCGCGGCAACGCAATCGAGTGCCGCATCTACGCCGAGGATCCGGACAACAATTACTTCCCCTCGCCCGGCAAAATTCTCGAATACCGCGCGCCGAGCGGGCCGGGAATCCGTCTCGACGACGGAGTCTACGGCGGCTGGACGGTGCCGAACGAATACGATCCCATGCTGGGGAAGTTGATTGCGTGGGGCAACGACCGCACCGAGGCCATTGCGCGCCTCGCGCGAGCGCTCGATGAGTATTACGCGAGCGGTATCAAAACGAACGTCGCGCTCCTTCGCCGGATTCTCGCCGCTCCTGATTTTCAAAGCGGCGACATCTACACGCGTTGGCTCGACGACTTTCTGCGCCGTCCCCCTGCCGGGTTACAGACAGCGGGCGGGGCCGGCGGTGTCCCACGTGGAGGACGCCGCGGTGCTGGCGGCAGCGCTATGGCACATTTCGCGAAATGGTGTTTCCGGCAGCAAACCAACGGCGATGGCGGGCGCGCCGGAGACACGATGGAAGCTTGAAGGGCGGCGCGACCAACTGGACCGCGATCCCGACCGGTGATGCATTCTTGAAACTCGAAATCGAATTCGGGGGCAAGGCGCGAACGGTCGAGATCGACGCCGATTCGACGCGCGGCGGACAGATTCGCTGCGCAATCGACGGCCGCGCCATCGAAGCCGACGCCGCCGAGGTCGCGCCCGGAATTTACTCGATCCTGATCGGAGGAACGTCGCTCGAAGCCCGCGTGGAGCCACACGGCACGGCTCTGCGGGTGATCGTCGCGGGACGCGAGTATGCGGCGGCGGTCCGCGATCCGCGGCAGTGGCGACGCCGTCGCGGCGCGGCGGTCGAGGCCGAAGGCCGCCAGCAGGTGACTCGCACCGATGCCCGGAAAAATCGTTCGCGTGCTGGTGAAGGCGGGCGAAACCGTCGAGGCGGGCCAGGGAATCCTCGTGGTGGAGGCGATGAAGATGCAAAACGAAGTGCGCTCGCCGAAATCGGGGACCGTGGAACGCTTGCTCGTCTCGGAGAACCAATCCGTCGCCGCCGGCGACGTGCTGGCGGTCGTGGCCTAGCGCCGCTCCAACGATTCGGCCTGTATAGCGATCGCTACTTTGCGTCAGGAAGCTTTCCGGCGGATTCGAGGATCTGGCGCGCGAGGTAGTTCGTGACGTGGGCGTCGTCGCGGGCCTCGACGAGATAGGCCGAGCGGAGAAGCTGTTCCTTGCGCGTGCGCAAGGCTTCGCGGATGGCCTGCTGCACCTGCGGATCGGAAAGCTGGCGGTCGCCGGCGGCTTCCTTGGCGATCAGCTTCAGGATGCGGTACCCGCCGCCCTTGAGCGGGATGGGTTGGGTCACCTGGCCGGGCTTCATCTCCAGGACGGCCTTCTTGAGCGCCGGATCGGACTGGTTGAGCGCCGATTCCGGAACGAAGCCGATATCGCCGCCCGTGGAAGAGCTGGAATCCTCGGAATAGTCCGTGGCCAGTTCGCTGAAATCAGCGCCGGCAGCGAGCCGCTGCACGAGCAACGCGGCTTTGCGCCCCGCCTCGGCTTCGTTGGTGGCCTTGTCGTTCTTGCGATTATGGACGCTTGGGTCGGGCTTCGGCGTGATGACGATCTGCGCGATATGGTATTGGGGCTCGGTGACGTTGAACTGGGCGCGATTCTTGCCGTAGAAGTCGGCGATGTCCTGGTCGGTGATGGAGATTTTCGCCACGACCTCGCGGTTTATCAGCTTTTGAATCGAAAGATCCCGCCGGATTTCACTCTTCAGATCGTCCACGCTGAGCCCGCTTTCCTGGAGCTTTTTCTGGAACTCCTCCTCGGTGTAGGGGCTCTTCGATTCGGTGAACTTGTCCTCGACCTCGGCGTCGCTGGCGACGAGATTCATCTTCTGCGCGCGCTCGAGGAGGATTTCGCTGTTGATCAGCTCGTCCAGGATGCTGAGCTTCAGGGACAGCGCCTCTTCCTGCGCGGGCGCGGGCCCTTCGGCATTCACGCGCGACCGGAAGAGCTTCTCGACCTCGTCGCGATGGATTTCCTTGCCATTCACGACGCCCCAGACGTCGGGCCCGGGCGCGATTTCCGTCCGGCACGATCCCGCGAGCGCGCAGATGCCGAGCGCCGCGAGGACGAGGATTCTACGCTTCAACCGGAGCTCCTTCCGAAGGGGATCGGCTTCAGGCAGCCTTCTTGACGCGGCCGGCGCGGATGCAGGCGGTGCAGACGCGGACCTTCTTGCGCGCGCCGTTGACGACGGCGCGGACGCGCCGCAGATTGGGATTCCAGCGGCGGCGGGTCACATTGTGGGCGTGGCTGATCGTATTGCCGTAGCGCGGCTTTTTGCCGCAAATTTCACATGCGAGTGCCATTTTTTGCTTTGCTCCAGACTGGGGAGTGTTCGAAAAGCGCGAAACTTGATGCTATCAGAGAATGCGCTAAAGGCGGAAGCAATTTGGCGCCTGAGTCGCTGCCGACGAACAAGAAAAAGCCCCATCCCCCGGTGAGGGGATGGGGCCGATTATTGTTTTCGCCGCCTAGAAGCTGAACTTCAGGGCGAACTGCACGACGCGCGGCGGGACCGAGCTGCTGGTGATCGTGCCGAAGCTGCTTCCAGTGTTCACGTTGTTGTCCGGCGGGTTAAATTGCGGGTGGTTCCAGACATTGTAGAACTCCGCCCGGAATTGGAGGTTTGTACCCTCGGTGACCTTGGTGTTCTTGATCAACGAGATATCCCAGTTGTGCTGGCCGGGGCCGCTGATGATACCGGTGCCGGAATTCCCCCAACCCGAGGCACCGCCGGATGCAGCGCATGACCCGACGACAGTGCCTCCAATGCACGGCTCGCTACCGGCAGGACCAAACGCTGCCGGGTTAATGTAGCCCGGCCCGCCCAAGACGCCTCCGAGCCGCGACAGCATACCGCCGGAAGTGGTGTAAGGCACCGTGGACAGGCAGCCGTGGCTGTCGCACGCACCCGGGGAAGCCAACTCCGCACGGCTGCCGGCGGACCCGAACCCTGTGTCCGCCGATCCGGGGGCGCCCTCACCGTAGTAGATGACTCCGCCAGCGCTATCAATGACCGTAAACGGCGTCCCATCCTGTATGGTCGTGACGCCGGAGATCGTCCATCCGCCCAGGATCTTATTGCTCAGCCCTTCGTGACGCCACGGAAAGTCATAGCTATAGGCCACCACGAGGCGTTGCGGGCGGTTGAACGCCGCAAGGCCGTACTGCTGGCCCAGGTCCAGCGGATCGTTGCTCCCCGCGTTGCCCGAAAGAACGTTGCCGCCCGCCGCGATACCGGCGCCGGAAATGTCCGAATTAACGTTGGTGATGAGCTTGCTCCAAGTGTAAGACGCCTGGATCAGGAAGCCGTGGGAGAACTGGTGCCGAAGGACGGCCTGCAAGCTATTGTAGAGCGAGTCGCCAAGCGTGTTCGTATTGGCGACGGCCGTCGTGCCGAAGCCCAAGTAGCTGACGCGGCCGGGAATGTTGCCCACTGTATTATTCAGAACCTGATTGGCGGCGACGGTGTTGGCGGAGTCGTTCCAGGGAAGGGAGGCAGGCGCTCCGGGGAAGTTGGAACCCGCGACCATCTCCTCGTTCTGATAGTCGGTAGGCCCGTTCGCGCCACCTGCCGCGAGAAGGGCGATATTGATGGGGCGGTTCCAATCGTAGAGGTGCGTACCATGCGAACCGACGTAGCCGAGTTCAGCCACCCAGTTAGGAGCAACCTCATACTGGAGGTTCAGGTTGTATTCCTGGATGAGAGGCGTGCCCAGGAATTCCGAGTCCGAGCTGCCGCCAATGCCCGTGCTGCCCGACCGGGTCGTGATCGTTGTGGCGCCTGTCGCAGCGTTTGGCACGTTGGCCACCTCAAGAGTGCGCGGTGTCCATCCAAGAGTACCCGCCAGGACATTGGGATTGTCGAGGCTTTCTGTGTTGGGAGAGGGCGTCGGGATCGAGCCGGAATAGGGCGGATTGGCCCCGTTATTGTTTTCCAGCAGGTTGGCGTACACGCGGTCGTAGAAGATGCCATAACCGGCGCGTACCACAAACTTGCTACCGATCGGCTGCCAGGCAACACCGATGCGCGGGCCGAAATTGTAGATGGGCGGCCCGTGCACCAAGGTCTTGTTCGTGTTTACATAAACGCCGGTGGCACCACCCGGGTAACCCGGATACACGCCTGCCGGGGCCGTGAACCCGCACGCCACGGGGACCAGGAAGGTGCCGCAAGCCTTCGCGTTCGGATTGTAGTTGGACTGCACGACATAGCCGGCAAGAGTCCCGATCGGATCAGCCAAAAAGTAAGATCCGGTATTGACCAAGGCGGCCTCGCTGGGCCACGTATCCGTAAACAATCCGGTTGCATCCGAGGGGTACGGATCATATTCCCAGCGAACGCCGAAATTCACGGTCAGCCGCTTCGAGACCTTGATGTCGTCCTGTACGAAGGCGGAAATGACGTTGGCGCGCGCCGCGTGAAAGCCTCCGTCCGCCTCCCCCAAGCCTTGGAAGTTGGCGAGAACGCCGCCGCAGCCGGGACAACCAAACGGGGGGGGCCCCGGAGCGCCCGGAGGAGCGGGCGTCCCGGTGATTGGCGCTCCGCTGGAGCTGGTCAACATGTCGGAGAAGGTCAAGAAGCCCTCGCCGCCACGCGCCGGCAGGGTCCAGTTATACTGATCGCGTTCGACTTCGGCCCCAAAGCGCAATGCGTGCCTGCCATGATTCCAGGAAAGAGTGTCGGCTTCGTTGAAGGTGTTGAAGTAATTCGTGGCCGAGGCAAAGAAGTTTCCACCCTGGTTCCAACCACCGCCGGTGCCCAAGGCGCCGATATTCGAGAAAGTCGGAACTTGAGTAAGAATCGGATTCACGCCGGGAAACGTCTCGGTGGGACTCGAGCAGGAACCGCCGTCGAGTATCACAGGGTTAATTCCCACAGAGCAGGCGCTGACGTAGGCCGCCGGCGTGGCGTTCGTCGTCTCGCGGATGTATGCGACGTGGACGTCGTTGACGAGATTGCTGGAGAGCACGGAAGTGAGTCTCACGACCGCGTTGTGGTCCGTGAAATCCGCGTTCTCCGGTGAGCCCGGCATGCACTGGTTATTGGGGTTAAAAAGGGCGAGGCAGTTGAAGCTCTGCAATATCGGATCCTTGGAGAAGAAATAACGTGTGCTGATCGTGTTCTTGCTGGATAGAATGTAGTCGGAATTGGCGACGTACTGGTCTTCCTTGGCAATAATGGGAATCGAGATTTCCGGCAGGGTGCAATTTCCAGTCGCGCTACTTGCGGTAGGTACGCCCCAAACGCAAATCGGCGCGCCACCCCTATAGAGCTGGCTGGGAAAATAGAACCCATTGTTGTAGGCACCAACGGAGGCCTTCGATTGCGCCCGCAAGAGGTTGACGGCTACCTGACTGATGTTGGTGACGGCGTCGTCCGATGGGTTTAGCTGGTTCGGTGGGTTCACAAGCACGCCTGTGGTAAGCCCGACGTTGAGGTGATTCGGCGGGTCGAACGCAAAGGCACATCCCAAGTACCCCCGATAGGTCGTATAGTTGCACGTCGGCGCGGCTGGGTCCCAATCCTCGGGAATGCTGCCGGCTTCGTCCTTGCGGCTTCCATCCGGCTCGTTGAGCGGAAGCAAAGTGAGGTCGTTGCTGAGGGCGGTGCCGAAGCCATTGCTGCCGATTCCGTTTTTCTGACGAAGCCCCTGATAAGAGAAGAAGAAGAACAGCTTGTCCTTCTTGATGGGGCCGCCGATCGTGCCGCCAAATTCGTTCTGATCCAGCGCCTGAGGCTTATTCGGGAGACCCTGCTCCGTCTCCGTCGCCTTGTTGAAGAGATCATTGCCGTCGAAGAAGCTGTTGCGGAAGAACTCCCAGCCAGAACCGTGAAAACTGTTCGTGCCGCCCTTGGTGACGACGTTCACGCTGGCGCCCGGGTTACGGCCGTAACCGGCGTCATATTGGGAGGTCTGGATCTTGAATTCCTGAATCGAGTCCGGATTCGGAATGCCAATGCCGGGGAAATTTCCGGACTGCGCTGCGCCGCCGCTGGCGTAGTTCGTCTGCGAGACACCGTCCATCATGTAGTTGTTCTGGTCGGAGCCCATGCCGTTGACGTTGATGTCTTGTGTGCCGTTCCCAACCAAAGAGGCGGTGGCGACGTTGGCGACGACACCGGGGGAGAGGTCGATTATCTGCGTGTAGTTACGGCCGGGGAGCGGCAAATCGGTTATTTCCTTCGAGCCCACCAGCGTCCCGACGGTGGCATTCTGCGTCTGGAGGGTCTCGGCCGTGGACTCGACCGTGATCTGTTCGGATTGCGCGCCGACGGCGAGGTTTCGGTTCAACACGGCCGTTTCCGTGGCGTTGACGGTGACCGACGGGACTTCGGAGGTCTTGAATCCTGCCGCGCCAAACGTCACCTTATAGTTGCCCGGAGGCAGCAGCGAGAACTTGTAGGCGCCGTCCGCACCGGTCGTCTCTGTGCGCTGCCTGACCGGTGCCGATATTCGTGGCCGTGACGGTCGCGCCCGAGATCACGCCTCCCGAAGGATCCGAGACGGTCCCGGTCAGCGCACCCGAGCTGCCCGATTGGGCCAGAGACACGGAGACGCAAAGAAACAAGGCCGCTAAGCAAACCAACAGTGAAGACACAAATATCTTTGCTGAAAATCGTGAGTTCATGACCTGCTCCCCCAATCAATCAATCTCATTCCCACCCACGCGCGATCAATCACGCGCTTACAATCACAAGAGAAAAAAGTTGTCCCAAACCCACCACCCTAGTAAGCAGAGTGGTATATTCGTGAGCGGGAAATATCACAGCGGCAAAGGACTTGTCAAGGGATATCCTGCTGCACGGTTCTCGGAGGCACCGGCGAAGCGGCCTCCTGCTTCAGTCGGCGCGCAACAGGGGGGTGGAGAACCGACCTACAAGCTCCCGGAGCACCCGGCGGAAAGCCAGCAACCACATCCATGAGCGAGCCGTCTCATCCGAAGGCCATTGGGCAGGATATTGCAAAGGAGGAAAAGCTAAAATGAGGCTCTCGTTCATGCAACCCGTAATTCGCATGTTGCCGCTTGCATTCGCCGTCATTCTTGCAGTTGCTTCTCTCTCGCAGGCTCAGATGCAGAACGTTCCGCAGTCCCAGGGATCGACAAACGCGATGCAAAACCAGCTGCACTTGCTAACCGACGTGCAGACTCAAGTCGATCCGCAGCAAGAGGCTGCCTACAAAGCGTTCTTTAAAGCGGACGAACCGGCCAAGAAGATCCAGCTTGGAAACACTTTTCTCCAAAAGTATCCCAAAAGTCCGCTGGCCGAGCCGGTGGACGTCGGCCTCATGAATCTCTACTACTCCCAACAGGACTGGAAGAACTTTTACGCAAGCGCGGATAGCGCGCTGGCGTTGAAGCCCGACGACGTGGACGTCCTCGCGACGGTCGGTTGGGTGATCCCCCACTTTTACGATCCCAACGACACGGATGCGGACAGCCAGCTCGACAAGGCCGAGAAGCTGGAAAAACACGCGATTGAAGTCATACCGGCGATGCCCAAACCCTCGAATCTTTCGGATGCTCAGTTTACGGCCTTGAAAACCCAGAAGATGAACCAGGCGCATAGCGCGCTGGGCCTCGTCTACTTCCGGCGCGAAGACTACGACAACTCGGTGAAAGAGCTTCAGCAATCCACGAAGAACAATCCCAGTCCGGATCAGACGGATCTGTTTGTCCTGGGCGTCGATCTGCAAAGCCTGAAGCGTTACAACGAAGCTGCGGATGCCTTCAATCAGTGCAGCCAGATCGCGGGGGGCATGCAGGACCGGTGTAAGCAAAGCGCCGACGCAGTGAGGAAGCAGATGGCTCAGACAAAATCAAACTAAGGGCGCGGCATCAGCGCTTTTGGCCGACGAGACCGGCGATCGTGTCCATCAGGTCAAATTTGGTGAGGACTTCGAGCTTGCCATCATCCATCTCGACGAAGACCGCGGGACTTTCGTGGCTCAGGAGGTGCGTGACGCGCTCAACCGGCGCATTCGAAGCCACTTGCGGCAGCGCCGCGCCCATCACCTCGCGGACGATCAGCTTGCGAAGGTCCTTGCCTTGCAGCGCGAGGTTCAGGATCTGGTCTTCGAAGATGGTGCCGATCGAGCGTTCGTCCTCGAAGACTGGAAGCTGGGAAATGTCCTGCTGCTGCATGGTGTTCAGGGCCTGAAAGACGGTGCGATTGGCTCCCACGATGATGGGTTCGCGGGTCTTGCCGTTCTGGCGTTTCACGCGAATCACGTCCGCGGCCGTCAGCGTCACCTCGGCGTCCGCATACCCGTGTTCGCGCATCCAGCCATCGTTATAGATCTTGCTCAAGTAGCGGCTGCCGGCGTCCGGCAGGAAGGCGACGACGAGATCGCCCTTCTTGCAGTTCTTGGCGACGCGAATCGCCGCGGAAACGCAACCGCCGCCCGAGCCTCCGGTGAAAATTCCTTCTCGCTTCGCCAGACGCCGGGCCCAGAGGAAGCACTCTTCGTCGTTCACTTGCACGATGTCGTCCAGCACGCTGAAATCCATGGTCGAGGGCAAAATATCCTCGCCGATTCCTTCGACCACGTACGTATGGGCCTTGCCGATGTTGCGGGTCTTGAAGTATTCGTAGAAGAGCGAGCCGTAGGGATCGACGCCGACGACCTTTATGTTCGCGTTCTGTTCCTTCAGGAAACGCCCCACGCCGGTCGCGGTCCCGCCCGTTCCGAGGCCGCAGACAAAGTGCGTGATTTTCCCTTCGGTATCCTTCCAGATTTCGGGGCCGGAGGTGCGGTAATGCGCTTCGGGATTTCGCGGGATTTTCGTACTGATTCGGATAATACGAATTGGGAATCTCGCGCGACAGTTTCTTCGCCACCGAATAATAGCTGCGCGGGTCTTCCGGCTCGACGGCCGTCGGGCAGACGATTACTTCGGCGCCAAACGCCTTCAGCGAGTCGATTTTTTCGCGCGACTGCTTGTCCGTGATCGTGAAAACGACCTTGTATCCTCGCACCGCCGCGACCAGCGCGAGGCCCATCCCCGTATTGCCGGAGGTCGCTTCGATGATCGTGCCGCCGGGCTTGAGCTGGCCCTTGCGCTCGGCCTCGTCGATCATCCAGACGGCGATGCGGTCCTTCATCGACCCGCCCGGATTCAGATAATCGGCCTTCACGTAAACCTCGGGAGGCACGTCCTTGGCCACGCGGTTCAGCCGGACGAGCGGCGTGTGACCGATGGTCTCGAGGATGTTGTTGCACTTCACGGAAGGCGTCTCCTCAGGGAATTGGCCTCAGACTCAATAGCTTAGAGACTTCCCGAAATTCTGTCCAGCGGCAGTTTCCCGTCGTGGCAGGCGTGCAGCAAACGAAATCGTCCGGCGTGCTATTCTTTTCGAAGAGTGCCGCAGGCTGCGTCCACCACCGAAATTCTCTTCTACGACGGCCACTGCGGCTTGTGCCATCGCGCCGTGAAGTTTGTGCTGAAGCACGACGGGTCAGAGAACGCCTTCCGATTCGCGCCTTTGCAGGGTCCGACGTTTCAGGCGCGGGTGCCGGCGAACCGTCGCGCCGGCCTGCCCGACAGCATCGTGGTGCTAACAGCAATCGGGCGAGCTGCTCGTGCGTTCGAATGCCTTCCTGCATATTCTGCGGCGGCTGGGCGGGGCTGGCGGGCTCTGGCGAGCGCGCTCGCCGTTGTTCCGCGGCCGCTGCGCGATCTGATTTACGACTTCATTGCGCGCATTCGGTACCGCGTCTTCGGCAAGCGGGACGAACTGTGTCCGATCGTGCCGCAAAATTTGCGCGCAAGATTCGATCCGTAATGGGAGGAAGAAAATGGCGAGACAAAACATTTCGTCCGGGACAACCTGGGAGCCGATCATCGGTTACTCGCGGGCCGTGCGCGTGGGTCCATATATCCATGTCTCGGGAACGACCGCGACGGATGCGAATGGAAAGATCGTCGGCGGTGATGACGCTTACGCGCAGACGATGCAGGTGTTGCGGAACATCGAGTCGGCGCTATCGAAGGCCGGCGCGAAGATGTCCGACGTGGTCCGCACGCGGATGTTCGTCACGAAGATCGCCGACTGGGAGAAGATCGGGCGCGCCCACGGCGAATTCTTCGGCACGATTCGCCCCGCGACGACCATGGTCGAGGTCAGCCGGCTGATCTCACCTGAAATGCTCGTGGAAATTGAAGCGGAGGCGATTGTCGCCGAGTGACCAGAGAATCCTTCACCCGGCTCAATTCGCCGGGTTCAGGATGACGATCCTTGTCGGATCGTCAACTCCTCGATCAACGCAGGAACGATTTCGAACAGATCGCCGACGACGCCGTAATCGGCAACCTCGAAAATCGGCGCATTCGCGTCTTTGTTGATTGCGGCGATCGTGCGCGATCCTTTCATCCCAACGACATGCTGGATCGCGCCGCTGATGCCGAGCGCAAGGTATAGCTTCGGCGAAACGGTCTGGCCGGAGCTTCCGATCTGCCGCTCCATGGGCAGCCAGCCTTCGTCGCAGATCGGCCGCGACGCGGAAATTTCTCCGCCCATCAGCTTCGCCAGCTTTTCGGCCATCTGAATGTTCTCGGGCGCTTTGATGCCGCGGCCGACGGAAACCAGAATCGGGGCCTGCGTCAGATCCACCGCCTGCTTTGCTTCGCGGAAAAGTTCGAGGGGCTTCGTGCGAATCTGCTCCGGTTTTAGATCGATGCTCACCGGCTTGATAGGCGCCTTCTCGCTCGCATGTTTGGCCGCGACGTCGGCGCGAAATGCGCCCGCCTGAAACGAAGCGATCCACGGCGGCTCGCCGGTGAAAACAACATCCGCGGCCGTGCGCCCTTGAAACATCTGGCGGACGAAAACGAGCTTCCCGCTTTCGTAGCGATAGCCGATGCAGTCGCCGATCATGCCCTTTTGCAGAGATGCCGCCAATTTCGGAGCGAAATCGCGGACTTGATACGTGTGTGGCAGCAGAACCAGGTCTGGCTTCGCGCCCTCGATCACCTGTCGCAGCGCGAGCGAAAATCCGTCCGGCGTGTACTGCGCGAGGAGGTCGTGCTCGACCAGGAGAACTTCGTCGAGCTGATAACCGGCCAGTTCAGCCGCCAGAGCCGCAACGCCCTTGCCGACCACCACACCCGAGAGCGTACCTTTCGCTTGCTGGGCGATCTGTTGAGCGGCCGCGAGCGTCTCAAAACTGACTTTGTTCCATTTGGCGTCGCGCTGCTCGGTGATGAGGAGAATTCTCATTCGCTAAAGCACTCGCGCTTCATGTCTCAGTTTTTCGATCAGCTTGGCCGCGATTTCTTTTGGCGAGCCCGTCAGGAATTCCGTCTTCTTCGTTTTTTGCGGGACGTAAATCCGCTCGACCTGCTGCGTCCGCGAATCGGGAATGCGAAGCGATGCGCGCTCGACTGTCGCGATTTCTTTCTTCTTTGCGGCCATGATGCCCTTCAGCGTGGCGTAGCGCGGCTTATTGATGCCGGACTGGATCGTGATCACCGCCGGCAGCGGCAGCTCGACCCATTGAAACCATCCGGCCTCGATCCCGCGCTTCAGCTTCATGCGGCCGTCAGTGACTTCGATGGACATGATGATCGTCGCATGGGGCCGGCCGAGCAATTCGGCGAGCAGCACGCCTGTCTGGCCGAAGCCCTGGTCGTCGCTCTGGAGGCCGGTGAGGATCAGGTCGAAATTTTCGCCCTGGATGGCCGCGGCGAGCGAGCGGGCCGAAGCAAGTGGGTCGAGCTTGTAAAATTCGTTGTCGGCGATGTGGATTCCGCGTTCGGCGCCCTTGGCCAGCGCTTCCTTAATGGTCTGTTTCGCGCGCTCGGGACCCATCGAGATCGCGACCACCTCGCCGCCGTGCTTTTCCTTGAGGCGCAGCGCTTCCTCGAGCGCGTAGGTATCCGGCTCGTTGGTCTCGAATCCGATATCGGCTTCGCGAATCCACGTGCCGCCCTCCACGATCGTGAGTGGAGCGTCCTTGGCGGGAACCTGCTTGACGGAGACGCCGATCTTCAAGGGTCTCCGCTCCGAATCAGGTTAATCTTGGCCCAACGCAAGGCACGCAAGGCGTTGCAGCCAGAGAAGACCAGCCCGCGGCTCCATAAATCAGCGGGTTCAATACAATGGCAATCGTATATACCACCGCGACGGTTCCAAGAGGCTCTTTGTCTTGGAGAACCGTCAAGTAGAAGGCGCCCGGCCAAAGCGCCAACATGACTATGTCGAACCACTCGCTCCCAGGTTGATAAAGATAAGAGGGCCATTCCGACAGCATGTAAATGCGGATCGCCGCAAGCACGATCGCGACTGCCAGGCCAACCAAACTGAAGCCTCTTATGAATTTCCACGTCATTCGTTCGACGCCGAAGCCTTACCACGATACTCGTCCCAGCGTTTGAAGATGAGCGACGCATTCGTGCCGCCGAAGCCGAAGGAATTCGAGAGCGCATACACGACTTCGGTTTTTCGCGCCTGGTTGGGGACGTAATCGAGATCGCACGCCGGATCGGGATTCTCGTAATTGATCGTCGGCGGAACGATCTGATCGCGCAGCGCGAACACGCTGATGCCGGCCTCGAGTCCGCCCGCCCCGCCGAGAAGATGCCCGGTCATCGACTTTGTCGAGCTGATGGGGACTCTTTCGGCGCGCTCGCCAAAAACGCGTTTCAGCGCCGCCGTTTCGATCGCGTCGCCCATGGGCGTCGACGTGCCGTGCGCGTTGACGTAACTGACGTCGTCCGGCGTGATCTTGGCGTCGTTGATGGCCGCCATCGACACGCGATAGCCGCCGTCGCCTCCCTCGGCCGGCTGCGTGATGTGATACGCGTCGCCGGACATCCCGTAGCCGACGATCTCTGCGAGGATGTTCGCGCCGCGCCGCTGCGCAAATTCGAGCGATTCGAGAATCAGCACGCCCGCGCCCTCGCCGACGACGAAACCATCGCGATCCGCATCGAACGGGCGGCTGGCGCGCTCGGTCCCGTCGTTGCGAGTCGAAAGCGCGCGCATCGCGCCGAAGCCGCCAATGCTCATCGGCGTCACAGCCGCTTCCGAGCCGCCCGCAATCATCACTTCCGCATCGCAGCGCTGGATGATTTTGAAAGCGTCGCCGACCGCGTGCGCGCCTGCGGAGCAAGCCGTGGCCGTGGCCGAATTCGGACCCTTCGCGCCGTAGCGGATCGAGACGTTGCCCGCCGCGAGATTCACGATGGCCGAAGGAATGAAGAAGGGAGAAATCTTGCCGGGACCGCCGGCAAGGTATTTCGAATGCTCCCGCTCGATCACGTCGAATCCGCCGATGCCTGAACCGATGTAGACGCCGGTCGCATCCGCAATTTCAGGCGTGATCTCCAGACCGGACATGCGCATCGCGAAATCCGACGCGGCCATGGCGA
>CAWEXR010000027.1:0-395123 GCA_963813045.1 uncultured Acidobacteriota bacterium | reverse complement strand
TTTGAGTGTGGGCAAAACTACAGGCGTCCAATCGTCCTTGACGAAATCGCCAAATGTACGGACGGACTGCGGTCGTGCCTTACCGTTGTTGATCGACCCTAACCTCTGAGACAACACTTGCATCGCAAGGCGGCGCGTCGGAAATTCAGCGACGGTCCCGATCACTTCGGACCGCCTCAGTCTGCCGAGCGTGCCGTCTGATTGAATTACGTCCTCCCACCAGCGTGCCACCCAAAGCTTTCGCCGAGTGCCACGCTGGAAAAGCGATCCTTGCTGGAAACCTCTTCGAGCCATCGTTTCTCCCCTCTTTGGGATCTCGATGGCCCGCCCAGCTTGTTCTGCGTCGCTTTGTAGTGTAGTCCGCATGTCAAGCCGCCTGGCGGCCCGTTCGCTGACGTGACACCCAAGCCAACAATTCGTCTTCCCGGAAGCGCCAATACTTGCCGAGCCGATACCCTGGCAAGGGATCAATCGAACGCTTTCGAGTGTGTCCGTAGACCCAAGAAACTGGCACCTTCAAGAGTTTGGCGGTCTCCTGGACCGTTAGAAGTTCAGTGTGGTTTTCATCTCCGCTTGGCATGACTGTGGCCCCCTTTTTCTGGACCTGGCTCGATTTGCGAATTCAGATGGTTCCAAACCGTCTTCGACGTGGTTCTTGTTCCCATTTGGACGCGGACAAAATACTCTGCGCGGTCACCGCGCAGTTGGGCTGGAGCGACCCCACGAATTACTTTGGGCACGGATACGTGCACAAAAGTGGGGTCGCTCCAGCCCAATCCGGTGTTTTGTCCGCGCCCAAATTGATCGTTATGCCATGCGCAACTTCTTCTGTTTCGGACTCTTCCGAAAATCCTAAGGTGACGCAAAAGGTGACGGAAGGGGTGATCTGTGTCTTTCATGCACCGTTCACCCTCGTAAGAAGAATCCAGGCGGATGTTTAGAAAGGATGCACGAGAATGGGATGCTTCTGGCGCTACGATTTCGGGTGCATGTTGCGAGGTCGCAAAATACACTTCATTTCTGCTGCCGGAAGTAGGGCCACGGAACTCGGCCACAGAAGAAGAGCTGAGAAACGCCAGAGAGAAAATGTGCCCGAACCTCATGCCGAAAGATGGGCCGCGAGGCGCACGCATTTCTGAATGGGAAAAGTCGGGAGAAGATTCAAGCTTCATTTCCATTGGCTGATGGTGACGCGCAATTTCAAAGCGAAAGAAAGCCCGACTCCTGACATCGGGCATCCCAGCCATATCTGCCGAACCACGCATCGACAAAGCTCCCCTAATATATAGAGGCGAAAAATCGGCCAAACCTCACCGGACAAATCAAAAAAACCGGCGAGAGTGTCCCCTATCTATAAAGAGGCAGAAAAAGGGGAAAATGTGAGGAGGAAAATTAACTTTTCTTTGTCTCGAAAAGTTGGATTTGGCCTTCTTCATGCTTTTCGACTCGAAGGAGAGGCACCCGCTTTTCGATTCCTCCCTACGGTTTTTGGAAAGTGGCGTTGGTGTCCTTGAGGAAAAGTCACCCTCTATCTCTACTAATGGGCAAGAAGTCGGCAAAATCCTACAAAGAAAAAATGCCCGCCCGACTTGAACAATATTTCTCGGGGATCGGTGGACTGTTCGGTTGAGTTTGTACTTGCTGGCAGCAGTGCTCATCCAACGCGGGCGAGTGCAAAGAGCATTACAAGATAAGAAAGGGCGGGAGCGACCCCGTGTTACTTTTCGGGCCGCAGGCCGGGCGAAAAGAGGGGGTCGCTCCCGCCCTTTTGCCGTACTCGCGCACGTCCGGATTTGTGTCTTTGGTCCGCACATCTCACGCTCTCAGTGTGAATTAGGGGCTTCGTGACCGGAAAACCGCAAGGAAAACCGTGAGGAAAACCGATTTCTACACGGTTTTCCTCATGGTCAGCAAAGTCTAGGGCGGCTTTTGTTGCTGACTGGGATTACACACAAACCCCTGCTGATTCTTGACAGGCTTCTAATTAAGGCCTAATATTTAGATGTTAATTGGAGGGGTTATGCCAAGGCAGGGGCTAAAGCTAAAGCAGGCAAGTGCGGTCCTACAGATACAGCCGAAGGAATTGCAGAACCTTGTCCAATTCGGCGTCGTGAAACCCAAACGATCAGAGGGAACGTACTTCTTCGACACGAACGCCCTTTTGGTAGCCAAGGTCGCGTCTTACTTAAAAGAGTCCTTGGGCACGCGGACGAGTGTGCTTTCCAAGTTGATGGAGGTATTCAGCGCGTGTGAAGAGAAGCTCAAATCAGAAAATCCGAAGTACATAATTTTCAGTTGTAGGCTCGCGGAGGAGGAACAACCTATCAAGCTGGGAGTGCCCTTTCGAACCTTTGGGGAACAGATTGAGGAACGAATGGGCAGAGCCGATCTCTACAAGGACATGCCGCGTGGGAGAAAACGCCGGGGCTGGAAGAAGGAATTTCTGGAATCGCTAACTGAGGCGGCGAAGGATATCGGAGAGGTTTCCGAAGAGGAAATCTTGCGCACAGTCCGCACCTATCGTAAAGAAAAGCGAGTTCCGGAGATCACCGTTGCCGCAGAAAGCTAAGAAACGCAAGCCACGGGCTGTCGTTGACACGAGCGTGCTTGTGGCTGGCATATCGGGCTTCAGAGAGCCGTTCGTTTCCGGCAGGAATCCGAGTGCCGATGTACTCCACGGTGGGCCGAGAAGAACCATTTCGTCTGGCTCATAACGGAAGACATTTTGGAAGAATACAAGGAAGTCCTAAAGCGCCTCCACGTCCGTCCGAATCTCATCGGGAAAGTCATCAACCTGATCCGCGAGCGGGCCGAAGAGGTGAAGGTGCGCTCCTCGATTGAAATTTCCCCCGATCCCAAGGACGACGCGTTTTGCCTCTGCGCCGAATCCGGCAAGGCAGATTTTGTGATTACCCTCAATCCCAAGGATTTTCCGCAGGCACGGCTGAAAGCAAGGGTCTTGCTTCCTAGAGAATTTGAGACGTGATGGGATTGATTCTCCGTCACGGCCAACTCGCATCGGACACCCGCTACTGCTATCCGGCGACCCCGAACATCATCATTCAGTTATTGAGACGTTTCAGGGGAGCAAGACTGTCTACCGCGTGCGGTTAGCTCTTCTGGCGATGGATTCCCATCCATATGGTCGAGGCCGAGAGGTAGGTCCTTCAACGGGAAACGAACTTGCGTGAGATCATAGAGTTCTACGCCAATGATCCGAGAATGCGTTCCATCGGTGATGTAGACGATGGAGCTTTCGAGCCCAGGGCGCTGGCGGTCAACCCAAAAGTCAGTTATTCCGAACTCGTTGAGAAAATCACGACCATCCCTGCCGCCACCGTACCCAAGCTTTGCCAAATCCCCTATTTCAAACGCAACCGGACTGTATGGAGGGATCGATCCGCAAAATGCGGCGAGCGGTCCAAACCTGCCGAGCCATGAATAGTAAAGAGCTAGGAGGTCGGGCTCCACCAAATAGGTGAGCGAGGCAACTTTGCCCTGATACGTTGACACAACGACACCGTTCGAAGGAAACACGTACAGGCTCAACTCCCCAGATGAGGCAGTCTGGGCGCCATCCGTGGAGGCCAGAGGCGAGCCTAACGTCATGTTGCGGAAACTCGCAAGCGAATGTAGGGACTGATTGAGACTCTCTATTTCGTTCGATCCTTGCGCATCGCCCCCGGCATGCGGTGCGGACGCAAAAAGCTGGCCGATAGCTTTCCAGCGTGTTGGGGCCGACTCGGCGCTCTTTGTGTCGAGCTGCTTCATCACACCTTCCATGTGTGCGCCTGCGTCCTTCAGTTCCTGGGGTTCATCACCATATACCCACAACGGCACTGGTTGCCCGAACGCATTCTTGCCATATCTTTTTCCAAGGAAATAGTGGATGCCGCCCGTATAGTAACCTGCTTGGATCAACGGTTCGTTCGGATTTAGCACCAAAAGGTTGGAGTCTTCATAAAGTACGCCCAGCGCATTTGGCTGCGCGTCTACGGGGACTGCTGTTCCCCAAACTTGGATCGCGCCCTGATCCCGATCCGAGATTTTTCCTGAAATCATCACCGTTGGATATTTTGCCTTCAGGCTATCGATTTGTGCGGAAGTTGCGGAGAAGTCTTGTCTTAGTTCATCCGAGGAAACGACGTGAGGGCTGGATGGGATGTTTTGTGTGGCAGAGACCGATGCAGGAGTGTGGTTCGGGGAGGGGACTACGGCGAGCCAATAGATCGCAATCACCATTATTATGGCCAATCCAATCGCTATATACTTCTTGACGTTCGATCGGCGATCGGACTCCCACATCGAAGATGGTTCTCTGGGTGACGGTTGGGGCGTGCCGGAAATGCCCACCCACTCAGCTCGTGATTCTTTCGAATGTGGCCCTCCAGCGACGAGAGCCTTGCCGCACGCCGAGCAAAACCGGCCGGTGTCAGAATTAGGAGCACCACAAGCTTCGCAGAACACGACCTCACCTTCCACATTGCGAGGATTCGAACACGCTCATTCCCTATCCCAAGCGTGCGTGCCGTCCGGTTTGACGAAAGCCACGGCCACTTTCTCAGCCTCATCTTCCAGACCCAAGTCGTTGTTGACCCACCTCCACGTTTCTGTGATCAACTTGTACGTACCTCTAGCTCCTTCATACTCTGCCCCATACCCAGTCCTAAAGTTGTTTCGGTTGAGGTGAGCAGCGAGTTCATCGCCCGACATCACCATGTGATTGTCGTGTAGAAACGCAGCAAGTCGCCATATGTATAACTTCTTCCTATTCATTTCGTTCATGGGCAAATACTCCTTCGCCGAGGCAGGCAACGCTTGCTGGCGCAGAGTATAGCAGAGGGCGCGAACAGAGGCTTAGTCCGCGTTGCAGACATGAAGGCTAAGCGAGCGTAGCCGCGTCTGCCTGTCGTCTGCCTGATCGCAAAGAAAAACTTGGGTCCAACTTGGGTCCAACAACTGCCAAATCAGGTCCAAAACCGTGTACCATGACGTAGAACAAAGCTAGACGGACCAACAAGATAGATTTTCTGCAACTGCCTTGGGCGCAGGAGGTCCGCGGTTCAAATCCGCGCGCCCCGACCAATTCCTTCAATGAGTTAGCAGACTCGCATATCATTGCAGGCCCTTCCACTGTGTAGTGACTCTCGTAGCGACCTAGTATGGCCAAATCGGTTATCTGGGATGTGTCTTGGCTCGGAGTCAGTCCCAATTGAAGACCGTCAGAATGCTTGAGTAATCGTCGGTCCACACGCGCGTGCGCGGATCACGCTCCAAGGGGATCCAGCGGGGGTCGCCGATTAGTTTGCCGAGATCGTCTTTGCTGCGAGCCATGACGACCCAGCGGGAGGGGAGCTTACCTGCCTGTATGTCGGTCATGTCGTTCTCGACAAGAGCGACCAGGCCGGCATCACTTGCGACGTTGCCGAGCACTTTTTGGAGATCGAGATAGCGATTCGAGATGTGGAAAACCAGGATGCCGTGGTCAACCAGTTTCGATAGGTAGAGCTGAACCGCCTCGCGGGTGAGAAGGTGGACGGGAATCGCATCCGCGCCGAAGGCATCCAGAACAAACATACCGTAGAGATGGTCGGGCGTGTTCTTCAGGCAAATCCTGGCGTCGCCGAGCACGACGCGAACTTCCGGCGAGCAATCCCTCAGAAATGTGAAATAGCGCGGATCGCGTGCGATTCGCTCGACAAGCGGGTCGATCTCATAGAACGTAAATTCCTCACCCGGCGCCGCGTAACAGGCCATTGCGCCAGCGCCAAGCCCAACGACACCAACCCGTCTCAACTTTTCAGAGCCCGAGAAGGCCTCGAAGACTTGGCCAACCGGGCCTGAGCGGGCGTAGTAGGAGAGGGGCTCGCGATTTCGTCCGGGCGCGAGGCTTTGAATGCCGTGAATCGTCTTGCCGTCGAAGAGGATACGGTATTGGCCCGTTTCATCGTTTGCGATGCGATAGATGCCGTAGAAACTGCGCTGCGTCCGGAGAATGTTTTGGTACGCGCCGGTGTAGAACGTGCCGGCGATCAAGAGCGCTGCAAGGCCCAGAGCGAAGCGGATAGGGCGTTTCGCGAAGCTCAGGCAGAGGAGCACTGAAGGGCCGAAGGCGAGAAGATGGAACGAAATTCCCGGCTCGATGCCGGTCGCACGCAAAACGCGAATAAGAACGATTGCCAGCGCGCCGATCGCGAACGGGAGAGCAACATCGAGCCAATTGAAGCGCCGTCCTTTTGCCGGGGGCAATATAATTTGCCGCAGAAGCGCGGCGAAGATCAGCGCGAGGGGAAATTCTAAGACCGTGCTGAAGATCACCGGCGCGATTACGGCATTGAATAGTCCGCCCAAGACTCCCCCCAGAGCTATCCAAAGATAGAAGCCCGTGAGGAGCTCGGTCGGGGGTCTCCTCTTTGCCAGTTCGCCGTGGCAGGCCACCGCTATCACGAATAGCGTCATTAGATTTATGGCGATCTCGAGGAACAGGGGCCAGCCCGTTTTCAAGAGGAGAGGAATAATTCCGGCCAAAATCAGAAGCGGCATGCGTTCAGCGGCCTGGGAATGAGAGACGAGCGGTTTTCTTGCAAAAACGAGAATGAAGCTCAGGAGATAGATGGCGAGTGGAAGAACCCAGAACATCGGAATCGGCGGGATTTCGGTGGTGAGTACTGTCGTCACGCCGAGCATGAGGCTCGAGGGAACGAACGCCAAGGCGAGCCAGCACAAGCGTTCGCGGAAGGCGGGAGCAGGGGCGTGCTCGTCGACCTGAGGCCGAGTCGGCTCACTCGGACTCTGCGCCTGAGGCGCGCGCCACAACGTGGCTGCGCAAACGACGATGAGAAGAACAAGCACCGCGTAGCCACGCGCCCACAAACGGCTTTGCTCCGCGAGACGAAATCGCGGCTCGATTAGAATTGGGTAACTCAACAGGCCCAACATGCTTCCGAAATTGCTTGCTGCGTATAGGAAATATGGATCTTTCGAGAGTGGGTGGCCGACGCCGGCGAACCACTTCTGGAGTGTTGGCGCGACGGTCGACAGGGCAAGGAATGGGAGTCCGACGATGATCGTCAGGATCATGAGCAGCCACGGTATTGGGTTTCGCTCTATGGGCGGGACGCGCCCGGCCGGGAAGCTGAAGGGGAGAATCGCCAAGGGCGCCAGCACCAAGCTTACGGACAGGAGCGCTTGCCAGCGGGGGTTCATCCGACGCGTTGAAAAATTCGCGAAGGCGTAGCCTGCGAGCAGCATCGCCTGATAGAAGAGCATGCAGGTGGTCCAGACCGCCGTCGTGCCGCCCAGCACCGGCAAGGTCATCTTCGCGAACATCGGCTCCATCAGGAACAGCAGGGCGGCACTCATGAACAGAGTGATAGAGAACAGCGCGACGGAGATCGAGCCTCGTCGTGAGGCCGCAACAGGAAGCCACGTAGCCACGCTTTCAGAAGCCTCCGGGAAATCGCGACGCAGACCTTGAAGCGAGATCGTGTTACACGCTACACCAAGATCGAGAGGCCGGATCACCTAAGAAATCACAGGCCGCTTAAGAGTTGACCGCATGGACACATGGACGAGTGGTGGGGACTGGCAACTTAAGGGGGCTGGGAGTGACGCAGTCGAATCGGGTTTCCCCTGGGACCCCAGACTCTCGGTTTACGCGCCGCACGTAGAAGTGCGTGGTTACGGAGGGTAGGCAGCCTCCTTGGGTGCAAGAGATCCCCGGTTCAAATCCGTGCCCCCGACCATTCCTGCAGCGCGCGATCCCGGCCATTCCTGCGGTTTTGCGCCAACCGCAGGTCGCGCAAGCCGAAAGTGATTGCATCTGAAAGAAATCTCTGGCACAACACTCTGCGTCCGATAAAAGGGGCCGCGTTCATGGATATCTCCACGCGTCAGGTCGGCAACATCACGATTGTCGATGTAGTCGGCGAAATCACGCTCTACAATTCGCCGGAAATGCGCAAGACGCTGATCGACCTCCTGAAGGAGAAGCGCTTGCCTCGCGTGATCGTCAATCTGGAAAAGGTGAAGTACATCGACAGCGCGGGCGTGGCGTCGCTGGTCGAGGGTTTGAAGATTTCGCGTGACCTGAAGAGCGGATTTGCTCTGTACGGGCTGAGCCGCACGGCACGAGAAGTCCTGGAACTCACGAAGCTCATCAACGTTTTTGAGGTGCACAACAGCGAAGAGGAAGCTCTGCGCGGAGGCGGCAGCACGTCCCCCGCAAAGTGACGCTTCGGCGGCTGCACGAGTTCACCTGGAGATCGAGTCCATCCGAGTTCAAGAATGGCGCTGACAGAAACGATCGGCGAAGCCACCATCAATGGCCTGGCCTACGTGGGTAGTCTGGCGAAACTTTCGGGCGGAGCAGCTCGAGCCGTAGTCATTGATCCGTTCCGCGGGCGGAAGATTCGCTTCAGCCGCGCGATCCATCAGGCCATGTCTGTCGGCGTCGGCGCCATTCCCATCGTTTCGCTGATATCGCTTTTTGTGGGCACGATTCTGGCGCTACAAGGCGCGTACCAACTGCGAAAGCTCGGGGCCCTGCAGTTGATCGCGAGCGCCGTCGCGATTGTGATGACCCGCGAGTTAGGGCCGCTGATGACGGCGATTGTCGTGATCGGGCGGTCGGGCTCGGCCTTCGCGGCTGAAATCGGCACCATGAAGGTCAACGAAGAAATCGATGCGCTCGAAACCATGGCGCTCGAGCCGGTCCATTTTCTGGTGGCACCGAAGTTCGTGGCCATGGCCGTAATGATGCCCTGTCTGACCACCTGGGCGGATTTCATGGGCGTGTTGGGCGGCGGCCTTTTCGGCGTCACGAACGCGGGCTTCACCTGGGCGACATACTTTCGCGCCACGCTTGACGCGCTGGTCCTCCGCGACATTGTCACGGGACTCATCAAGAGCGTGATGTTCGGGCTTGTGATCACGGCTGTCGGGTGCCAGGAAGGATTTTCCACGGGTCTTGGCTCCGAGGAGGTCGGGCGATCCACGACGGCGGCCGTGGTGAAGTCGATCTTTCTGGTGGTGGCAGTGGACCTGGTTTTCACGGCGATCTTCTATTTCACCGCGCCGCAATAGAACCGCGATGGCGATGGAACAAATGCGCAACGACGATTCGGGCGGCCCGGCCATTTCCGTGCGGAACCTGCGCGTGAATTACGGGGAGCGCGAAATTCTGCACGGCATCAGCTTCGGCGTGCCGGCGGGCGAGACGATGGTCATCCTCGGAGGTTCCGGATCGGGGAAGAGCACTCTACTGCGTACGCTGGTGGGGCTGGAACAGCCGACCAGCGGCGAAATCTTGATGCGCGGCAGGAATTTCACCGCGATGTCGGAATCCGAGCGCGACGAGCTGCGCAAGAAAGTAGGGATGTCGTTTCAGGGCGGGGCTCTTTTTGGGTCCATGAGCGTGGGCGACAACGTCGCGCTGCCGCTCCGCGAGCACACGCCGCTCGACGAGTCCACAATCCAAATCATCGTGCGCCTGAAGCTCGACCAGGTCGGACTCTCGGGCTTCGAGGATTACATGCCCGCGCAATTGAGCGGTGGGATGAAGAAGCGCGCGGCCATCGCCCGGGCTCTCGCCATGGACCCGGAAATCCTGTTTTTCGACGAGCCGTCGGCCGGCCTCGACCCGATCATCGCCGCAGGCATCGACGAGTTGATCTTGAAGCTGAAGAAGGCGTTCCGAATAACAATGGTTGTCGTAACACACGAGCTGGCGAGCGCGTTCCTAATCGCCGACCGCATGATCCTGCTCGACAAGGGAAACATCGTCGCCAATGGGAAACCCGAGGAATTGCGCGATAGCAAGCAGCCGCGGGTGCGACAATTCATGGACCGGATTCCGGAGCCTGAATTAAACGCCGAAATTGACTACCTGCAAATGCTGACCGGGGAAAACCCACCGGAGCGACGCTAAGTCTGGCCCTCTGCCGGGGTCGTGATATACTCCCCCGCATTCTTGGGCGCTAACAGCCCGAGCGAGGATCGTCGGAAAGCAAATGGAGTCAAAGCGCGAGCAGGCTCTTGTGGGATTGTTTGTGCTGGTGGCTGTGGGGCTTCTCGTGCTAACGGTGTTTCTTCTTTCGGGAAGCTTCAACTCGGGCGACATTCCCTATCACGCCTATTTCAAGAATGCGGGTGGACTCGAGCCCGGGTCGGAGGTCCGCTACGCAGGCGGCCCGCCGGTGGGCCGAGTGTCCAAAGTTGAGCCCGACCCGAGCGACCCGACGCGGATGAAAATTGATTTTGCGATTCACCCCAGCGTGCCGGTAAAGACCGACAGTATGGCGATCATCACAAGCACCAGCCCCCTCGGCGACAATTTTCTCCAGGTCAATCCCGGAACCAACGCAGCCGCACGGGCAAGCCGCGGCGCCACGCTGAAGTCCGTCGAGTACACGAGCTTTTCGGATCTTCTCACGACGGTGAGCACGCTGGGCCCGCACGCAGATGATCTGCTGATCAATCTGAATGACCGCGCCACGGCGCTGAAGGTTACGCTTGACCGCGTGAACGACCTGCTGAACGACCAGAATCGCGCCAACATAGGCGCGAGCTTGGCGAATGTCCGGGGGATGCTCGACGAGGATCGTCCGGCAATCCGTTCGACGGTCAGCAATCTCAACAATCTGAGCACCAAGCTCGGCCCGCTGATCGACGATTTGCACAAGACTTCAGCGCAAGCCAATGACGCGCTTGCGCATCTGGACGCCATGATCACGGAAGATCGTCCCGACCTCCACGCAGCCATCGGCAACCTGCGGCAGACGCTAAGCTCGACGGTCCAGCTTACCGACCAGCTCGATCGCACGCTGGGCGCGAACTCGGAGACCCTGGACGAGATCATCGATAATCTGCGGCACGTGACCGAGAATCTGAACTCGTTCACCGAAACCATCAAGACGCGGCCTTACACGCTGATCCGCGCGTCCGGCGCGAAGCCGCGCGAGCCGGGCCAGGCGCCGCCGAAGTGAGAGAAGGGAAGCGAAGACTCGTGATACGCCGGATACGGGAAGCCGCGCTGCTCTTTGTGGTGGTGGGAATCTGCTCGGCGTGCGGAGCTGCGCGGCCCGTGAAGTACTACGTGCTGGATTCGGGCCCGATCCCGGTCACTGCCTCCTCCACACAACTTCCCATCACGCTTTTGGTCACCCGAATTACGGCTCCGCTGCTCTATCGCGACGACCGCCTGGTTTTCGGTTCAGGATCGGTGCGGCTCGGGACTTACGAGTACGAGCGGTGGGCCGAATCGCCCGCGGAAATGGTCCAGGGCATGCTCGTTTCTTCCTTGCGTTCGTCGGGACAGTACCGGTCAGTCGCGCAAGTCAGCAGCAGTTTTCGCGGCGACTACCTTGTCCGCGGCCATCTGTACGCTCTCGACGAAGTGGACAAGCCAGAGTTAGCAGGACGGTTTTCACTGGAAATCGAGCTGTTTGATCCGAAGATAGGCGAGACCCTTTGGACGAGTTCTTACTCGCATGATGAGCCGGTCAGCGGCAAGACCGTCACAGACGTTGTCGAGGCCCTAGACAAGAACGTGCGCGCCGGACTGCAAGAACTTACGGCGAATCTTGGTCAATACTTCGCGAGCCATCCACCGCACGCCGCCGGCGCCCAGTAACCCTCGTCCGCCAGACCAGGGCCGGCGCACATCGCGGGTTCTGATCGTTTCAGCTCCCGCCGTCATCCTCATTGCGATGTTTGCGCAGAGCGCGTTAAGTCGCAGCAGGGAGGCCCGATGGAAGAAGCCCTCGGAGTGCACCGCCTGCAATTCGCCTTCACGGTGACCTTTCACTACATTTTTCCTCAACTGACGATGGGCCTGGCCTTCCTGCTCGTCTACCTGAAAACAAAGGCGCTGAGGACCGGGGATGAACACTACAACCGCGCGGCGCGATTTTGGGCGCGAATCTTCGGCATAAATTTCGTGCTGGGGGTGGTGACGGGAATCCCGATGGAATTTCAGTTCGGGACGAACTGGGCGGCGTTTTCCAGGGCAGCGGGTGGCGTGATCGGGCAGACGCTCGCCATGGAGGGAATCTTCTCATTTTTTCTGGAATCGAGTTTCCTGGGCCTGTTTTTATTCGGCGAGAAGAAGCTCGGACGGATCGGCCACTGGTGGGCCGCGTTTCTGGTGTGGCTGGGATCGTGGTTGTCGGGATATCTGATTATCGCGACGGATGCCTGGATGCAACATCCCACCGGGTACACGCTGGGTGCGAATGGGGAAATTCTGCTGTCGAGTTTCTGGGGCTTGATCTTGAATCCGTGGGCGCTTTGGCAGTACGCGCACAACATGTTGGGAGCGGTACAGACCGGCTGCTTCGTAATGGCTGCCGTGGGGGCATTTTATCTGTTGACGAAGCGCGATGAGACCTACGGGCGAACGTTCGTGAAGGCTGGAGTGCTTGTCGGCGCGATTGCCGCCTGCTTGCAACTTTTCCCGACGGGAGATATGCAGGGAGAGATGATCGCCAAGAACCAGCCTGTGACTCTGGCGGCGATGGAGGGATTATTTGAGACGCAGCAGGGGGCGCCACTCGTAATTTTGGGGCAGCCGGATGTCCTCGGCAGGCGATTGGACAATCCCCTGACCGTGCCGGATGCGCTGAGCTTTCTCACCTACCGGCAATGGACTGCCAAGGTGCGCGGGCTCGACAACTTTCCGCAAGATTTGTGGCCGGATCGGATCCCACTGCTCTACTTCAGCTATCACGTGATGGTGGGGCTGGGGACGATATTCATCGCGGTGATGGTCGTGGCGGCGCTGCTGCTGTGGCGGCAAAAGCTCTACCAATCGCAATGGATGTTGTGGCTATTGATGCTGTGCGCGCCCCTGCCGTACATCGCGAACACAGCTGGATGGATGACGGCCGAACTGGGGCGTCAGCCATGGCTGATTTATGGGTTGATGAGGACGGCTCACGGAGCGTCGCCGCGCGTCGGAGCAGGGAATGTGTGGTTCACACTAATCGGATTCCTGGGTATGTACGGGTTGCTGGCGATTCTGTGGTTGTTCTTGGTGTGGCGCGAGATTGAAATAGGGCCCGAACCGCGCGGAATGAACGGCGAAAGTGGCGCGGCGCTGCCGGCATAGCGAGGAGGCGAAATGGAAGCGATTTGGTTTTGCCTCGTGGCATTGATGATCGCGGCGTACGTTTTGTTAGATGGGTTCGATCTCGGCGCCGGGGCCATCCATCTCCTGGTAGCGAAGACGGACGACGAGCGCCGGCAGGTCCTGGCTAGCGTTGGACCGGTGTGGGACGGGAACGAAGTATGGCTGGTGGCGGCGGGCGGGACGCTATATTTCGCATTCCCGGCGCTCTATGCCAGCGGCTTCAGTGGATTCTATTTGCCGCTCATGATTGTGCTGTGGTTGCTGATTTTGCGGGGCATATCCATCGAGTTTCGCAATCACATTCGAAGCGCGGTCTGGCAGCCTTTGTGGGACTTCCTGTTTTGCGCGTCGAGCCTATTGCTGGCGGTTTTTTACGGGGTGGCTCTCGGAAATGTGGTGCGAGGCGTGCCGCTCGATGCCAGTGGATATTTTTTCGAGCCGCTGTGGACGAACTTTCGACTGGGCCAAGAAACCGGGATTCTGGACTGGTACACGATTTTGGTGGGCGTGCTGGCGCTGGCGGCGCTCGTGATGCACGGAAGCTTGTGGGTATGGATGAAAACGACGAGTGCGCTGAGCGAGCGAGCCGCGCGAACCGCCGATAAAGCGTGGTGGGTCACAGTGGCGCTGACGATCTTGATTACCGCCGTGACCCTTCGCGTGCAGCCTCAGGTGCTCGCGAATTTCGCCAGATGGCCGTGGGGAGCCTTATTTCCCTTGTTTGCGGCGGCAGGGGTTGCAGCCATGAAGTTGTTTCTCCCCAAGAGAAATGAACGGGGGGCGTTTTTCGCGTCGTGCGTTTATTTGGCCGGAATGTTGACCAGCGTTGTCTTCGGCTTGTATCCGCTCGTGCTTCCGGCGCGCAATCCCGTTTTCGCGCTGACGGCAGGGGGCGCCAAGGCCGGCGCATACGGCTTGAAGGTCGGATTGGTGTGGTGGTTCATCGGGATGTTGCTTGCTATCGGATACATTGTGTTCGTCTATCGATCGTTCGCCGGCAAGGTGGATGTGTCTCACGACTCCCATCAGTAGGCGAGCCGACATCGCGGGCGCCGCTCGTCGAAGGCGTCTGACCCGTAGCCGTAAATTGCTTGACAAGAAAAAACCGGGCGTGCTAACACCCTCGCGCCGGCCACGATTTGGCGGAGTCGCAAGGCAATGCGAATTGCCGCGGGGGAGAAGCAATATGGGCATGGACCGCAGGGCGTTTCTCGAGGGTTCTTCGAAACTGCTGTCCGCAGGCTTGCTCGCGGCGGGCGTCCCGGCGGCAGCCGAGGCCGCGAACCAACCTCAAACGGCCAAGCGAAAATACCGGCTCATTGCGACCGAGGAGGCATTTGCCATTCCGGAGCAAGTGGAGGAGTTCCGCCGGGTCGCCGGGCTTTCGTATTCGAATCCGGACCTCGATATGTGGAGAGGGTTTCTGAACCCGACCGCGGGCGCCCAGCCGTTGCTCCGCCGCCTGCTCGATTTGGAGGGCGAGCGCATACAGATCATGGACCAGGCTGGCGTGGATGTGCACCTGTTGTCGCTCACTTCACCCGGCGTGCAGATGTTCGATGCCGATACGGCAACAAGCCTCGCGACCCTGGCGAACGATCAACTGGCTGCGGTGATCAAGAAACATCCGGCGCGGTTCGCGGGCCTCGCGAGCTTCGCGCCCCAGGATCCCAAGCGGGCCGTGAAGGAAATCGATCGCGCGATGAACGAGCTCAAGCTCAATGGCCTGATAGTCAACTCGCACACAAACGGTGAATATCTGGACGATCGAAAATACTGGCCGATTTTCGAGGCGGCCACGGCTTCGAAGGCTGCGATCTACATTCATCCGCGCAATATGCCGGATCCGTGCTCGTTCATGACCCACGCCGACACCAACCTGGCAGGTGCAATCTGGGGTTTCCAGATGGAGACCGGGCTGCACTCGATGCGACTGATCGTCAGCGGAGTGTTCGACCAGTTCCCGGACCTGAAGATCATTCTCGGGCACATGGGCGAGGGACTGCCGTATTGGCTCTATCGCATCGACTACATGTACAACGCGTTTACGCGGGGGCATGGCAAGCTCAAAAAGACGCCGAGCCAATATGTGAAGGACAATTTTGTGATTACGACGAGTGGGATGAACGATCACAAAGTGCTGAAATACTGCAACGACGCGCTCGGGCCCGACAATATCATTTTCGCGATCGACTATCCGTATCAAGAGTCGGTCGAGGCGGCGAATTTCATGAACTCGGCGCCATTGCCGGAAGCGGACGTCGAGAAGATCGCACACGCGACATCCGAAAAGATCTTCCGCATCGCAGCAGCCTAGTGGCTGGTTGATTTCAAGGCTTGGGGAGCAGTCAAACTTGGCCCTCGTTCTCCCACCCAACGTTTCTGAGAAGAGCTTTCAGCAGGCGCTCGACGCGTTCGTGGGTGTCGTCGGCAAGCAGTGGGTGTTGGCGACGGAGGAAGATCGCCATACCTATCTGGACGCCTTCTCCATTGGCGATGCGAACGACCATATTCCTTCCGCGGCGGTAGGCCCGCAATCCACGGAAGAGGTGCAGGCGATCGTTCGAATAGCGAACGAACACAAAATTCCACTCTGGCCGATTTCGCGTGGCAAGAATCTGGGTTACGGCGGCTCGGCCCCGCGCATGAGCGGGACCGTGATCCTCGATTTGGGGCGGATGAAGCGCATCCTCGAAGTGAACGAACGATTCGGATACTGCCTGCTTGAGCCTGGCGTCGGTTTCTTCGATCTTTTCAATTATCTGCAAGAGAACAAGATTCCGCTGTGGATGTCCGTGCCGGGCAATGCGTGGGGAAGCGTGGTCGGAAATGCACTGGAGCGCGGTTACGGCTACACGCCGTACGGAGACAACACTGGGCACATCTGTGGCATGGAAGTAGTGCTCCCGACTGGCGAAATCGTCCGCACCGGGACGGGCGCGATGTCCAATAGCCCCTGCTGGCAGCTTTTCAAGTATGGTTACGGGCCCTCGTGGGATCAGGTGTTCGTACAGTCGAACTTCGGCATCGTGACGAAAGTGGGCTTGTGGCTCATGCCCGAACCGGAATCGACGATGGGATTGAACATGCAGCTTCCCGACGCCGACGACATTGGCTGGGCCGTTGACGCGCTTGCGCCGCTCCGTTTGAACGGGGTCTTCCAACAGAGTCCCAGCCTCGGCAACTCCCTGCGGTTCGCCGCCGTGCAATCTCAGCGCAGCGAGTGGTATCAGGGCGAAGGGGCGATGCCCGAAAACGTCCTGAAGGAAGTACTCCGGAAGTTCAACCTGGGTTGGTGGGGTGTGAACCTCAGGTTGTACGGCTACGACGAGATCAACGAAGTGAACGCGCGGGTGATTAAGAACGCCTTCGCGAAGTACACGAAACAGGAATTCGCCGTCACCAAGTGGCATCGCGGCGATCCCATCGCGGATTCCGGCGCGGGAGTCCCGAGCGTGAACGCGTTGCAGGTTGTCAACTGGCGCGGCGGCCGGGGCGGGCACGTGGGGTTTTCGCCGGTCCTTCCGCCCACGAGCGAGCACGTGCTCAAGCAGTTCCACGGCACGCGGAAAAGGTACGAAGAAATCGGCATGGACTACTACGGTTCATTCACGCTCTTCGAGCGGTACGTCACAAACATCAATATGATGATCTACGATCAGGACGATGCGGCAATGACCGCCAAGGTGCGCGCCTTGTTCAAGGTCTTGGTTGAGGACGCGGCCAAAGAAGGCTACAGCGAGTATCGAACGCACCTTTCCTTCATGGACGAGGTGGCGAACACGTTCGATTACAACAACCGCGCGCTCTTGCGGCTCAGCGAAACCGTCAAGGACGCGCTCGATCCGAACGGCATTCTCGCGCCGGGGAAACAGGGCATTTGGCCGAAAGCCTTGCGCGGGAGAGCGTCCGCTGCGCAGGAGAAGAAAGCGTGAAGCGGCTGCTGATGGTCGTTGCCGCGGCAGCGTGCGTCGCCGTTTGCGGCACAGGCGGTCTGGCGGCGGACGATACCGCGCACCATCTGGAGGAGAGCAAGAAGTTGTTTCATGACCGCTGCGGCTACTGCCATGTGGCCGGAGGCACCGGCACGTTCATGCTGGGCCGGCGACTGGGAAAGGACAAGGCGCTTCTCGAAGATCGCACGGACCTAAGTGCGGACTACATCCGGCACGTCGTGCGGGCGGGCATCGGCAGCATGCCGCCACACAATCGCGTCGAGCTGCCGGACAGCGAGCTGGACTCGATCGCAGAATATCTGACAAGGCCAAGCTCGGCTCGCGACGGCCACAATTGAAGGATCAAATGGGGCAATTCCTGGATCGGCGAAACTTTCTGAAAGACGCTGGTACGCTCGCGGTCTCGGCCGCGCTTCTGGGCTCGAGCGCATCGGCGACGACTGCCCTGGGAGAAGCGAATCCCTCGCGAATAACCGCTGTCCTGTACGACGAGCGCTACACCGATTGCCGAGGGTTTGCCGATGCGTTCATCCGGCGGGGCGCGACCCCTTTCGGCACACGCGGCGATATCGCTAGTCTCTGGTACGGCGCTCTGCGGGCGCATCTCGCGAGGTGCGGTGGCAGTGTAGCCGGGCTGACGCCTCATTCGGACCTTGTTGTGTCGCAAGCGTGCGGGGCGGAACTCGATCTCAAACCCTTGTACGAAGGCACACACGATTGCCGCGCGTCGGATGCGCTGACGCATCGGCTCCGGATTCGCGGAAATGACCACGAGATCGTCGCAGCGATTTTGCATTCAAATGCTGATTGGGCTCGGCCGCTCGCCGATGCGCTGGGCCAGGCGGCGTGGAGTAATGGCAGCGCGCGCTCGCAGTCATCGGCCATCCGAACTTCACGATCCGGCGACCATCCTGGGTTCTTG
Organism: uncultured Acidobacteriota bacterium; assembly: GCA_963813045.1. Lineage (GTDB taxonomy): Bacteria > Acidobacteriota > Terriglobia > Acidiferrales > UBA7541 > Palsa-295. Next base: position 377,116 of record CAWEXR010000027.1, on the reverse strand, counting down.
TCCTCGTGGGTACTCGGCCCGGCAAGGGCCAGCGCGTAAGAGTGCCCTCGCGGTGCCGCTTTGCGGTGCTCGCCCGCTTATGCGGTTGACAGGCGTGCGGCAATGATGGAACATCCCCGCGCTTTCAGTCGGTTCAAGGAATACCGTGGCAAAGAATTCATTCTATGGCTGGACGCTTCTGCTGGTTTTTTGGGCGATCATCATCCTCAACTTCGCGTTTCCCACGTTCGGCATGAGCGTGGTCAACACGTATATGGCGAAAGCGATGCACCTGGACCGCAAGCAACTGGGGCTTGCCTACTCCGCGTTTAGTCTGATGGCGGGACTTCCGGGTCCGCTCGTGGGCTTGTCGATCAACAGATTCGGCATTCGACTTACCTTGGTCGTGGGCACGCTCATGGTTTCCTGCGGCGGACTGCTCATGGCCTTGTGGGTGCACGGCATCCTTCAGGCGATCCTGGTTCTCGCAGTCATTGTCGGGCCCGGAGCGGCCATGGCCGGCACAATCGCCCCCCAGGTTGGCATGGCGCGATGGTTTCATCGAAAGCGCGCGTTCGCTATTTCCATGCTGCTGACCGCTTCCGGCATCGGCGGCTTTGCGGCGGTTCCCCTGCTGAACCGTATCATCGCGAGCGCGGGCGGGAATTGGCGGATGGCCTGGTGGTATATGGCCACGATGTCTCTGTGCGCTGCGCTGGTTGCGGCGCTCTTTGTAAGGGAAAGCCCGGCGCAGCTGGGGCAGGTGCCGGACGGCAGCGCGGACTTAGAACGCGCTACGAAGCAGGCCGGGTCCCAGCGCCCCCGCGGGGTTTACAAGACTACGGACGACTGGGCTCTCGGCGATGTCCTAAAGTCTCCGACGCTGTGGCTATTGATGCCGACGTACCTCGGATTTTTCATGGGCTTCTTCATTTACATATCGCACGGCATTTCCCATCTCGAAGGGTTAGGTCACACGCCGGGGGCTGCGGCGCGGTCACTCTCGGTGCTCTTACTATCGTCGCTGATAGGACAGTTCACAGTGGCAGGCTTGGGGGACCGCATCGAGCTTCGTTACATATTCGCCGTCGCGGCGTCTCTGTTTGGCATCGGGATCGCTCTCGCGACCAAGGCGATTGGACCCGTCGCTCTGTACCCGTATGCAATTTGCATGGGAAGCGGGTTCGGGGCTTGCTTCACCTGTCTCCAGACGATTCTCAGCAATTATTATGGTCCGAAGGTATACCCGCTGGTGCTGGGCGTGACCATGCCGATAGGCACGATTCTGGGCGCCTTCGGGCCGGTGACCGCAGGATGGTTCTACGACAAGTACGGCACGTATTCCCAGGTTTTCTTCGTCATCGCTGGATTGTGTTTCCTGAGTGCCATCCTCTTGATATTGGCCAAACCTCCGACGCGAAGCGCGTCCGGTGAAAAGATGGCCTCGGCGCCTCAAGCGCCGTAAGTCCGCGCGCGCAACGCAGGGGATTTAATTGACGCAAGATTCCCGAGCTCGAACCCGAAGAATCACGGCTGCGGTCGTCGAAAAGACTGCTGCTCCGTTTGTGCTGCAAGAACTTGAGATGGATGCGCCGCGCGCGGACGAGATTCTCGTCCGAATCGTCGCCACCGGCATCTGCCAGACCGACGTTCACGTCCGCGACCGCACTCAGGCGGCGGGACTGCCGATCGTGTTGGGTCACGAGGGCGCCGGTGTGGTGGAAGAAGTCGGCGCCGAGGTCACCGCCGTGAGACCCGGCGACCACGTTGTCCTGTCTTACGACACCTGCGGCCATTGTCGATTCTGCTTGAGCGGCCGCTATCCTTATTGCGAGCACGCGATGGCGATCAACTTCGGCGGCTCGCGTCTCGACGGCACGAACGCACTGCATCGGGTGGGGATGGCGGCTGGCGGCGAGGTCCACGGACACTTCTTCGGGCAGTCTTCGTTTGCCAGCTACGCGCTCGCCACCCAGCGCAACGTCGTCAAAGTTCCGACCGACTTGCCGCTCGAACTGCTGGCGCCGCTCGGCTGCGGCTTGCAGACCGGAGCGGGCGCGGTGATGAACTCGCTCCGCGTATCCGCCAATTCGAGTATCGCGATCTTCGGCACCGGCGCGGTCGGCTTGGCGGCGGTGATGGCGGCGCGCATCGTGGGCGCCAATCCGATCATCGGCGTCGATATCATCCCGCAACGACTCGCGCTCGCCGCGGAGTTGGGCGCCACACATACGATCGACGCGCGAACGGAAGATGTGCGGCAGCGCATCGCCGACATCACGGGTTCGGGCGTTGACTACGTTCTCGAAATTACCGCGCGGCCGGAGATGCTCAAACTGGCCGTGGATGTTCTGGCCATATGTGGTGTTGCCGGGCAGATCGGCAGCGGGCCAAGAGGCACAGAAGCCTCCATAAGCATGACCCATCTGCTTCTGGGCCGCACGGTTCGCGGCATCGTGCAGGGCGATTCCATACCTTGGCTCTTTATTCCCAAGCTCATCGAGATGTACCGGGCAGGCAGAGTTTCCGTTCGACCGGCTCGTGCGGTTCTACGACTTCAAGGACATCAATCAGGCCGTCGCCGACGCAGGAAGCGGCGAAACGATCAAGCCCGTTCTGCGCATCGGCAAACCCTGATTGAGCCAGCCATGGATTGCCGTTTGCGGTGTACACTCGGGCCTTGCCCGGCGCGCAGAACTCCCAGGCGATTTCAGCGGAGGTTGACGTGGGGAGCGTGACCCAGTCTCTGACTGTCAGCGACATCATCGAGCGGCGCTCTCTCAGCCCCTTTCAGGTCTGGACCGTTGCCCTGTGCGGTTTGGTCCTGGTCCTGGATGGCTTCGATGCGCAGCTGATTAACTACACTGCGCCCTCCATCGCCGAAACGATGCACGTCCCGGTCAGCAGATTCGGCCCCATTTTCGCTTCCAGCCTGATTGGACTGATGATTGCCGCGATGGCAACGGGTCCGATCGCGGACCTGTGGGGTCGCAAGTGGCCGGTCATATGCTCGATATTCAGCTTCGCGGCATTCTCGCTGGCGACGCCGCAAGTGAGATCTTTTGACGAACTACTGGTCCTGCGATTTCTCACCGGCCTCGGACTGGGTGGCGCGATGCCGAACGTGGTAGCGCTTGCGGCCGAATACATTCCCCGGCGGCTCTTGCCGATCCTCGTGCCAGTATTGTTCATCGGAATGCCGCTCGGAGGGACGCTCTCGGGCTTTGTCAGCGCGGTGATGATTCCTAAATGGGGCTGGCACTCCGTCTTCTACGTCGGCGGTGTGTTGCCGCTTGTGATTTCGCTTCTGCTCATTGTCCTGCTGCCCGAGTCGATTCAGTTCCTGGCTGCCCAGGGTAAGCACGCGCAGAAAGTGCGCGGCATCCTGACGCGAATTTCGCCGGAATTCGCGACGGCCGAAGTGGATCTCGCAGTTTCTCCTCCGGAGCGGTCACACAAGGGAGTTCCGGTCGTGCGCCTCTTCACCGAAGGCCGCGCCGTCGGGACCGTCTTGCTCTGGCTTCCTTACTTCATGAATCTCCTCCTCATCTATTTCACCGGCAGTTGGCTGCCTGCGCTGCTGAGAGGAGACGGCATGTCCGTCTCAGCCGCGTCGACAGCGACCGCGTTCATCAGCTTTGGTGGCATCTTCGGATGTCTTGGTGAGGGCTATCTCATAAGGTGGCGCGGCGCGGGCTCCGTTCTGCTGGCCGAGTACGCGTTGGCCGGTCTGTTCCTCGCGTTGCTCGCAGTTCTGTCTGTTTCTCTTTCCGTCGTGTTGGCTCTAACTTTTGCCCTGGGTTTCATGATCATCGGCGCGCAAGGAGGCCTGAATGCGCTGGCAGCCAGTTTTTATCCGACTTCCATGCGGTCTACCGGCGTTGGATGGGCACTGGGCGTTGGCCGGATCGGCTCGATCGTTGGTCCGCTGCTAGGGGGAATGTTCTTGTCGTCATTTGGATGGAAGCCCAGCCAGATGCTGCTCTTCGGCACCGCTGTGGCGGGGTGCGCTTGCATTTCGATCCTGCTCAGCAATCTCGCACCGGGGCATGCGAGTGCCTACAGCCGCGAGGCGAATCTGGCCCCAATCGATTCGCAGGAGGACTCTCGAGCATGACCGCGGAACCTCGCACGATATCGCCCGAGAAAGCAGCGGCCCGAAAGGCCTACTACGACCGAATTGCGCGGCAGCATCTCGCGCCGCTTTGGGAGCGCCTGAGCGGCCTGGTGACGCGCTCTCCTCAACCCACGGCCAAGCCTGCACACTGGAAGTACCTCTCGGTGCGGCCGGATCTGATCGCTGCGGGTTCGCTTTTGTCGGCGGAGGAAGCCGAGCGGCGCGTGCTCATCCTCGAAAACCCGGGCCTGCCCGGGCAATCCAAGATCACAGGTTCCCTGTACGCAGGGCTTCAGCTGCTGATGCCGGGAGAGCGGGCGCACGCGCATCGCCACACCGCCAGCGCCCTTCGTCTGTTTCTCGAAGGGTCCAGCGCCTATACATCTGTGGATGGCGAGCGTACGGACATGGCGCGGGGTGACTTTGTCATCACGCCCGCATGGAGTTGGCACGACCACGGGAACGACGGCCCGGATCCGGTGATCTGGCTCGATGGACTCGACGTACCGATCGTCAACCTGTTCGATACAAGCTTCTCTGAGGGTCGCGACGCCGCAGAGGCTCCCGTCGCACGACCGGCGCACGATTCAGAGGCCCGCTACGGCGGGACGCTTCTCCCGGATGGCTGCAAGCCCGAGTCGCTTTCTTCTCCGTTGCTCAACTATCGATACGAACGCGCACGCGAAACTCTCGTCACACTGGCGAGGAACGGACCAATTGATCCGTGCCACGGTGTGAAGCTGCGTTACGCCAATCCGCTGACGGGTGGATCTGTGATGCCGACGATGAGCGCCGCCATCCAACTCTTGCCGCGCGGTTTCGATACAGCGCCGTATCGTTCGACAGACGGCACCGTCTTCGTGGCCGTGGAAGGCACGGGCCGCAGCCGGGTAGGGGACGCGTCGTTTGAATGGGGCGAAAGCGATGTTTTTGTGGTTCCGAGCTGGGCGCCTCAGCGCCATCGAGCGGAGAGCGAAGCTGTCCTGTTCAGTTTTTCCGACCGCGTTGCTCAGGAAAAGCTCGGCATTTGGCGCGAACAGCGAGACGTCAAAGCAGGCTGAAGTCCCGCCCTCTTTTTCGCCGGTGTCGCGACTATTCAGACGCGACGACCGGCACGTCCATTTCGCCGATGCCCTCGATGTGCGCATGCATCAGGTCGCCCGGACGGATCGGCCCCACGCCTTCCGGTGTTCCCGTCAGCAAGACGTCGCCGGGAAATAGCGTGTAAAAGGAGCTGGCAAACTCAATTAGCTCGGGCACGCCCAGAATCAGGTCGCGCGTGTTCGCGTGCTGTCGACGCTCGCCGTTGACCGAAATTGAAAGTTCGAGTCCCGACGGATCCGGCAGTTCATCGGCTGTCACCAGCCACGGCCCCAGCACCGTATACGTGTCGATCGACTTTCTCAAACTGCGTTCTTCGGGACCCCGCACCGTGATGTCGAGGCCGATGCAGTAGCCGGCGACGAAGCTGAGTGCGTCTTGCCGCTTCACCGCTTTGGCGCGTTTGCCGATCACCACGGCCAGCTCAACCTCGTGATCCGTTCGTCGATCCGGATGCCGAATCGCGACCCCCTGCGCAGGCCCGACGATCGAGCTGGTCGCCTTCAGGAACAGACCCGACTGATGGATCGCCTGAACGTGAGCGGCATTCTGGTGGTGTAGATTCGGATCGGCTGCGACTTCCTCGAGGTGCTTCTTGTAGTTGACCGGAGCGGCCACTACCTTGCTCGCATTGGCCACAGGACTCAGCAGGCGCACGCTTGAGACAGGGATTGCCTTCGCGGAGAGAGTTGCCGCTGGAATACGCCCCCGCAAATTCGGCAGAGCTGCGATGAAAGCATCTCCCAGCGGAAGTGGATAGCGAAACACCGGCAACTCATCGAGAACCGGCGTAACGTCGCGCACGAGCCCTTGTTCCACTACTCCGAGTCGATCGTCGTTGAATCGACAGAAACGCACGTCCCCTCCAGCCACGAGAGCGTTCTAACCTATCACGGGCTTCCGCGCGCCGATCCACGGAAAGTTACGCTTTCAGCATTCGCCGGCCAGCCCGCGCCACGATCTTCCCCCGAACCCGGTAAACTGCCTCCAACACAGGACTAACGTGAGCACCCGAGCTGAAGCAGTTTCGCCTACGCATCCCGCTGGGCCGTGGATCTACCGGCCGTGGCTCGACCTGCTTGTGGGCTGCGGGGCCTGGTCCGCTCCGCTTCTTGCGCTCGCGTGGCTCGTGCCTTCCGGCGCACATTCGTGGGTGATCGCGTTCTATTTCCTTGCGATCGTTTTCAACTATCCCCACTTCATGGCGACCGTTTATCGCGCCTACCACACGCGCGAGGACTTCGAAAAATACAAATTCTTCACGCTGCACCTTACACTCCTTTTGGTTTTAACCGGAATCCTGCTGCACGCATCCTATCGCCTGCTGCCGTGGGTGTTCACGCTCTATATCTGCTGGAGCCCGTGGCACTATAGCGGGCAAAACTACGGGCTGCTCTTGATGTTCGTTCGCCGCAGCGACGCAGCCATGACGCCGGGCGAGCGCCGCTGGTTGCGGGCCGCGTTCATCGCTTCCTACGTGATGCTGCTCGCGAGCTTCGAAACGGGTGGCTCTGTTGATCCCCTGATTCTCTCGCTGGGACTGCCGGCGCAATTCACAATTCCTGCGCGGATCGCCCTCGGCCTCGTGTTTGTAGCCTGCGCCTGGTTTGCCCTCGGGCAACTCGTCTTACGCCGAGGCATCCGAGCGATGGCGGCGCCCCTGACGCTGGTCGCCACGCAATTTCTATGGTTCGTCCTGCCGACCTTTCTCGAGTTGCGCTCCACATACCAGATTCCGCAGACGCGCTACAGCAGCGGAATCCTGGCCGTGCTGCATTCGGCTCAGTACCTCTGGATCACGAGCTACTACCAGCGGCGCGACGCGCGCGCCGGCCAATCGAACTGGCGTATCGCGGGATACTTTCTGACGCTGGTCGCCGGGGGCATCGCGCTTTTCATTCCGGGACCATGGCTCGTGAGCTACATCTTCCGCTTCGATTTTACGACCAGCTTTCTGATCTTCACTGCACTCGTGAACATTCACCATTTCCTGCTGGACGGCGCCATCTGGAAGCTCCGCGATTCGCGGATCGCCTCGGTTTTGATCGGGCGAACCGAAAACGCTCCATCCGGCCGGATCGCCGGTGCACCGGCGCGAAACACAAAGCCCGCAGTCAGCGCGGCGCGTGTGTTGCTCGCCCCCGCCTTCCGCATTAGCGTCGTCGGTCTCCTTTTACTTTGGGGGGTGGCAGATCAAGTGCACTTCGCTCTTGGTACCGACGACAAGAATCTTGCGGCTCTATACGGCGCGGCGCGCATGAATCCCTACGACAGCGCGGTCCAGGCGCGCATCGCTTCGGCCGAGACCCAGGCGGGGCGGCGGGACGAGGCAGTCACGGCGTTGACCCGTGCGGTGGCCCTCAGTCCCCGCAATGCCGCGCTTCAACACGCCTGCGCCCGGGCCATGATTGCGGACGGCCGCTACGCGGATGCATACGAGCACTACAAGAAAATGCTCGAGATTTTTCCGCGCGATCCAAACGCTCTCGTCAATTACGGCTTGCTGGCCGCCCGCCTGAATCAGCCGGAGGAGGCGATCGATTCGTGGCAAAGGGCGGTGGACGTGGATCCAAACCAAGTCAGCGCACATCTCTACCTTGCCGAAGCCTTCGATCAGAGAGGCGAACTTGCCTCCGCGACCCGCCACTGGCGTTCGTTCTTGGAACTCGCTGCCCATCTGGACGATTCAGCAGTCACGCCGCAACAGGAGGCCTCGGCGGAGGTTCAATCGGCGGATGACGACACTCGATTGAATCAGACCAACGCAGCCCTTGCGGAATACGCTTCGGCGATCTCGCTGGCCGAGCGCGCAAAGGACTCGAAACTCGAAAGCCTGGCTCTCGCTCATCTCGCGGATTTGCAGGAAAAAGCCGGCAACGCGCAAGGCGCCGCCGGCTCCTATCAACGCGGGCTGGTTCTTGATGCGAAAATCGGCGACCCGCACGCCGAGGCTTTCGACTGGTTCAATTACGGCCAGTTTCTGCGGGTGCGCGGATTGCGTGACGATCTTGCGTACGCCTGCTTCGTGCGCGCGGAAAGTCTGCTTGCCGCCGGGGGCGGCGAGGAACTGGAAACCGTTCGAACCGCCCGCCGGCAGGTCGAAAGCCGCCTGGGGAAAAAAGCTCTCACAGTTCAGAAAAATCTTCCTGTCTTGTTGGCCAGCGCAACGAGTCTGCCCGCAAGTTCCTTCTGATCGCGCGGTCTCTTGTGACCAAAAACGGTCAGGCCCTCCGCCTACCTGTATCCAAATGATGACTCCTTGTGAATTTCCGGCATCAAACGCCCCATCACCCGAACACCTTAAGCCATTGGTACAGCACGTGCTCCGAGATACCATGGTAATGGTGGGGTGTACTTTGCCTCGCCTGTTCGCAGCCGCTGATTCCTGATCGGATGACGCCGGCTGGTTACAGCGGGAACACTGAGTGAGCTTTCAAGGTCAACACTTCACGGGCGGAGTTTTCCAACTCGGTGCGCCGCAGTTTGGCGGTGTGCCCGAACCGCCCTCTCGTCTGAAGATTCGTTCTGCGAGAATTCCGACATTCACCGTAAGGCGCGAGCCGTCATACTCCGGCTGGTGGGGTTCTCTCCGCGTGCTGTGCAGCAGCACGACAAAAGCGATCTTCGCCCCGGATGCTTTATTCCGCAAGGCGATGTTTGGACGCCGATATTTTCGCGGCGCCTCGCTCAGCCTTTCGTTTGTACTGCACTGCGTTGCGGTCTTCTTGTTGATCTTCGTGCCGACTGTGTTGCTGATTGATGCGCCCGAGCTTGAGTTCGTTCCCAACAGGATTGAGACGATCTATTACTTGCCGCCACCCCAGCCGCCAAAGGTCGCGCCACGTGTGGGCCCCGCCAAGAAGGAAGCACCTCCTCCCGCTGAGAAAAAAGCTCCGTCGAAGGGCGCGTTCGCCGCTCCCAGGCTGGCCCATCCCGAAACCGTGCATAAGGCTCCTAGCCAGACGGCTGCTCCTCCGGTCCTGCGGGTTACAAGTCAAATGAAATTGCCAGATGTAATTTTGGCGACGACGCTGGATACGCCCGTAAAGCCGACGTTTCAATACAATCCCAGCGCTTCAAAGCCCACCCTGCAGGCAAGGAATGTAGCCGCACTGCCTGTACCGTCGCCGACGCCTTCCAACCAAGTGCCGGCTGGACTCACCGTGCTCAGTACTTCGACGAAGCAACCGATTCTGCCCATAGACGTCGGCCCCGTGATTATGTCCCGCAGCAACAGCGGTGGGGGCGGTGGCACTGTGGAGGCGCCGAACATTGGCGGAGGTTCCATGTCAGGTGGCGCAGGCAGCGCCCTGTTTGTTGTCACCGGCCCGTCGATCCCCAACGGAGCGGGCGGAAACGGAAACGGGATTGGGAGTGGCTCGGTCTCGGGTTCGCCTTCGGGAACCGGATCGTCAAATCTCTCAGGGTCAGGCAAGGGTGGATCACCCGGAGGGACTGCTGGCGGAACTGGCGGCGGTGGTGGTGGCGGAAACGGCGCCGGAGGCGGCGGCCTGCTCAAGGCAGATCCACTTCCCAGCATGGTTTACGCGATTCCTTCGTCGTTGGCCATTCGCAAGAATGCGCTGACCATTTCGGCGGGGCCTATCGGCGGCGGCGGGCTCGACGTTTACCAAGCCCTGCAGTGCGGAACTGTGGAAACGGTTTTTCTGGAAATGCCCGGAAAGAATTGGACGATGGAATACTGTCCGCTAGGCGGATCGGGGCCGGCCAACACGGAATCTGTCTCGAGGGTCGTGCATATGGGGCAGGGGATCGTGCCGCCTCAGGCCGAATCCAAGTTTGACTTCCAGCGTTTGCCGGTTCCCGAGATCAAAGCTCACAAGATGATCGTCCTCAAGGGCACGCTGCGCGCCGATGGATCGGTCGATGAAATCCAGGTTTATCAAAGCATTCTGCCGCTGATGGACGAAGCCGCTCGCGCCGCTTTCAGTCGCTGGAAATTCAAGCCTGCAATACAACAAGGAGCTCCCATCGCCGTGCAAATTCTAGTTGGAATCCCCGTGGATGGCGGCAAGCCGGCCGGTACTCCGTGAAATGAGTTGCGGTCCCAGAAATCATGGGACGCATCACCCCACAGTTGCCTTCTGTCTTCCCTTTTCGCATATCTGCACTCAGTTTGAGCATCGCAAGTAGATCCGGGTAACAATTGTTTCGTCCGAAGTACGACGCCTGCGATAGGATATGGCCGAATGAAGACGGCTTACTTCGATTGTTTCTCCGGGATCAGTGGCGACATGGTGCTTGGTGCGCTTGTGGACGCGGGCTCCAATCTGGCGCAGATCGAAGCCGAGTTGCGCCGCCTTCCGGTTTCCGGGTGGAAGATTTCAGCGGAAAAGATCAGGCGCGGAGGCCTGGCCGCGACGCGTGTGCTCGTGGAAACTTCCGAGCACCACCACCATCGATCTCTTTCCACGATCCTGGATTTGATTCAGCAGGCTGGGCTGCCACCCCGCGTTGTCGAGCGAGCCTCGAATATTTTCACGCGTCTTGGCGAGGTGGAAGCTCGGATGCACGGCGTGCCCATCGAGAAAGTGCACTTCCATGAAGTGGGCGCGGTAGATGCGATCGTCGATATCGTTGGAGCGTCCGTCGGATTCGAGCTATTGGATATCGAGAAGTGCTTTTGTTCCCGGTTAAACGTTGGCGGCGGCGTGGTAACGGCTCAACACGGAAATTTGCCGGTACCTGCCCCGGCAACCGCCGAGTTGCTTCGCGGTGCGCCGACGTATTCCAATGGAATTTTGCGCGAGTTAACGACACCGACGGGCGCCGCAATTGTTTCGACCTTGGCCTCAGGTTTCGGCGCGCAGCCGCCAATGAGCGTCGATGCAATCGGCTATGGCGCCGGTGCGATGGAGCTAGCCGAGCAGCCCAACGTCCTGCGGATACTGATCGGTGAGAGTGCCGCCAAGGAAAAAGGTGCGCTCGAAGAGGGAACAATTGTCGTTCTTGAAGCGAACATTGACGACATGAATCCGCAACTCTATGGATATTTCGCCGAGCGGGCGCTCGAGGCTGGAGCTTTGGATGTTTTTTCGACGCCGATACAGATGAAGAAAAACCGTCCGGGTCAGTTGGTCACCGTGCTGTGCGACTCTGCGAGGAGCCATGATCTTACGGAATTGATTTTTCGGGAAACCACGACCATCGGCGTGCGGCATTCCATGGCCGGACGGCACACATTAGAGAGGGAAAGCGTCCTGGTGAAAACGACTCTCGGTTCGATTCCGGTGAAGGTTGCCCGTCTGAATGGCAAGATACTAAACGCAGTGCCGGAATACGAGGAGTGCCGTAAACTTGCGATGGAACGTTCTGTTCCGCTCAAGGAAGTAATCGGTCAAGTGATGTTCGAGTTCCAAAAGCAACAAGGAGCATCGAAGTAGATGCCGGAACACGTTGCAGCGCGATCGTCAAACGAAGTCCGCAGACGAGCGAGTGCGACGCGCTCGCTAAACAGGAAGCCTTATTTCGCCCGGCTAGGCTCTCTCGGATCTGTCCTGATCGCGTTCTCTGGCGGAGCCGACTCGGCATACCTGGCTTGGGCTGCTTCCCGCGTTCTCAGCGATCGGGCTCTCGCCGTTACGGCGCTGTCCCCGAGTTTTTCCGCCTACGACCGCGAATGCGCGGCCCAGTTCGTGAATGAAGTGAACTTGAACCACGAATTCATCGAATCGCAGGAATTTGAAAACCCTTTGTATGTCGTCAACGACGCCAGCCGCTGCTACCACTGCAAAACAGAACTTTTCGAGAAACTGGCGAAATTGCGCTCGGATCGTGGATTTGCCGCGGTGGCCTATGGCGTGAACGCAGATGACTTGCGCGACTTTCGGCCCGGCCACCGCGCAGCGTCTGAACATGGTGTGCTCGCGCCTCTGCTGGAAGCGAATCTGACCAAATCGGAAGTTCGGCATCTTTCGCGGTGCGCCGGACTTTCGACATGGGACCGGCCGGCATCTCCGTGCCTGGCCTCGCGTGTTCCATACGGAGTGCGAGTGACTGTCGAAAATGTATCTCGCATCGAACGTGCGGAAAGTGTTCTGCGCGAGTTTGGCTTTCGCCAATTTCGGGTGCGCTTCCACGGCGACTTAGCACGGATTGAGATCGATCCCCGAGAATTGCCGCGCGCGCTGGAGCCGGCAACCGCCCGCAAGATTGAAGAGGGCGTCCAGAGCGCCGGATTTGCCGACGTAGCTCTCGATCCCCAAGGTTATCGGCAAGGTTCATTAAACGCGGCGCTGAATACCAAGTAAGACTCTTTGCGGGTGCTATGGACGCGCGTGACATCGAGCAACTCTTGAAGTCTGTGCGAAGCGGGCGCACGCCGGTCTCGCGAGCGCTCGACGAGCTTCGGCACATGCCGTTCGAGGACCTAGGCTTTGCGAAGATCGATCACCACCGCGGGCTACGTCAGGGCTTCGCCGAAGTGATCTACGCGCCAGGCAAGACTCCCGGCGATATCACGGCAATTGTCCGCGGGATGTTGCGACCGCGAACGACCCACAATATTCTGATTACGCGCGCCGACGAGCGGATATACCGCGCCGTTCGCCGCCTGAACCGCGCCGCAGAATTTCATCAACTCTCGAGAGCTATCACCATCCGGCGTAATCGGACAGCCGCCGCCAAAGGTCTGATTCTCGTGATTACCGCGGGCACGAGCGATATTCCGGTAGGCGAAGAAGCGGCGGTAACCGCGGACGTCATGGGTAATCGAGTGAAAACCTTGTTCGACGTCGGCGTGGCCGGCATACACCGTTTACTGGCGTACCGGGAGGATCTGGAGGCCGCGCGCGTGATTATTTGCGTTGCGGGCATGGAGGGCGCGCTTCCGAGCGTTGTCGCCGGTCTGGTCGGCGTGCCGGTGATCGCGGTGCCGACGAGTACGGGCTACGGCGCGAGCTTTGGAGGATTGACCGCGCTCCTCGGTATGCTGAATAGTTGCGCCTCGAATGTCTCGGTCGTCAATATCGACAACGGATTCGGCGCCGGTTGCGTCGCTAGCACTATTAATCGCCTGTGAGCGTCCGGAGGTTCATAGCTGGATTATAGACAGGACAAGCGCCACGATCGCGAAAACAGCCGTCGTCCTCACCAAATCGTTTGAACCGTTCTCGACCGGCGGATCTCACGGTCGGCCGTAAGCAAGGAGAGCCCTTCGACCAGCGCAGTAGCCCCGATAATGCGATCTGCTGGATCTTTCGGATAAGTCGCTGGAAGTCCCATGGCGCGGGCGCAAGCCCGGCCACTGATTGGCAGAACGACGAACCGAGACTCGACTTCCTGCAGGAAGGACTCGAGGCTAATCTCGAGGCGGATTCGGCCCTTACTCGCGAGTGTGGCCAATTCCAACAGAGTGATATCGGAGATTGCCAAGCCGTCCGCATCCTTGCGCGCGCCGTCGATTGCGGTCCTTGCCTTCCTGGAGATCTGATCTTGGTCAAACGCCAACCAGGCCACGACATGCGTATCGACGAGAATCACTTGAGCTCGCCCCAATCTTCAGGGGAAACGGCGGGTGAAACGATGTCTCCTGCGACGGTGCCTTTGCCCGCGAGGAAATTGTAGATCTCGTCCGCCTCGGTATTCAGTGGGACGAGCTTCGCCACCGGCTTGCCGTGCTTCGTGATTACGACGCTCTCGTGCTTGGCCTGGACCTGGTCCATGACCGCGAGACAATTTGTCTTGAAGGAACCTGCTGCCATCTTCTTCATACCAAACCTCCACACCACCATGGTCATTATACCATGGTCATACTTACTTGGAGCCGGGAGACTTCAAATAACTCGTATGCCTTGCGACCCTGGGATTCGACCAGCCTAGACTCTGGGCGCGCTCGGTGGCCCGGTCTTGTGGGCGAGGTCGCGGACCTCGATTCGACCTTGGTGTGTGCGTTCGTGCTTGCGATGGCATTGCCGTCAGCGCCGCTATCTCAATCTCCTTTTGGATGAGCTTCTTCGGCTACTGAATAGCTTTGCTTGCGTTTGTGTTACGAGCCAACACGAGTCTTGGAATCGACAGAATCGTGACCCGTGACGCGAAAACTGAGCCAAGGGAAGTTGAGAAAGCAATCCGTCTGCGGTCCCCTGAATGATCGGAAGGGAGACGACAGACACACCCCGGAAGGGTCACATGAACGAGCAAGTCACCTACGTGTTCCCGCAGGTGAAAAGTGGCAAGGGGTGGCGGATGTGTGCTGAGAGCCGGGCTCAGCGAAGCGACCTTCTGCGCTTGGAAGAAACACTTTAGGCGTTGACGCCGCTCCGGTGCAGGTTCATTTGCCGAAACCGATACGGGCCATAGCCGGGTGAATGGCTTGTCACACGCTATACTTTCTTTATGCGAGGGCCCGCCCCGCTTTCATTGGCCATTTTGCTGACGGGCGCTACGGGTCTGACTGGTGCGCAGGCTCCAGCGCCTGAGCCAGCCTATGTGGTGCGCGGGCACCAGGTGGAAGTCCACCAGCAAGCACTCAAGGAACGGCTCGACCGCATTCACAACGGCCTTTCAGAGCAGTTGCGCCGCGATGCCCCGGATCTGCTACCAGCGGTCGAACCGCCGCCACCTATTGCGTACGGCTACCAGATTCTTCCGCGCATCGTCTCGGACGCGCCGCCCGGACCGCCCGCCAAGCCCCACGTTGTAAGTTTCAGCTGGCCGTGGAGCGAGACCCTGATCTCGCGCGAAATGACGAGCCTCGAGCGGCTAGACTCGGACCTCGCGAAGGCTTCCCAAGGGCCAGTGGAAGGTAGGCACACGGCGTATGAAGCAATCGTCGCGGACTACAAGAAAGCCGTGGATCGCCGCCGCGTGATCGACGCCAAC
The DNA here is from genome assembly GCA_963813045.1 of uncultured Acidobacteriota bacterium. Taxonomy (GTDB): domain Bacteria; phylum Acidobacteriota; class Terriglobia; order Acidiferrales; family UBA7541; genus Palsa-295. The sequence goes on along the minus strand of CAWEXR010000027.1, from coordinate 362,076 downwards.
ATCGACTACAACTGGCTCTGGCAGCGCCAAATTGCGAACGACCGGCCACTCTTCGATCGTCTCACCGCGCGCCTGAACACCGAGGCTGACAAACTGGAACGGCCTGCAGCGCCTGTGCCAGAGTCCGAAGCTCGTGTGGTCGACTTAGACCCTCCTGCCTTCGTGCGGGTCGATTCCCCGGCCGGTCGAGTACGGATCGTCACCGTGCCGTTCTATACGGATATCCTCGACAGCGCTGAAATCGAGTCGTTTCGGCGCGCGATCGAGACGTATTGGCACGTGTACGATGGACAGGACGAGTACCGCGTACGCCTGACCGTCAATGCGATTCCGCCCGAGCGCCTCTACTGCGGACCGACGGACGATGGGAAAGCGCCGGCTGCGGCCTGCGCGCCGCCCGCCAAGGGCGAGCACATCGACCTGGAGGCACACGTCGCGCGATTTCCCGCGGACGGGGCTGTCCTCACGACCGGCGCGGCGTCGCTTCAACTCACCGCCGGGCGCGCGATCGTACTCGGGCCCCACGACGTGGCGCCGCGCACGCTCGCGCACGAGTTCGGACACGTCCTCGGGTTTCCGGACGCCTATCTGCGCGGGTACAAAGACCTCGGCGCGGATGGATTCCAGGTAATGGAATTTGTCCCCGACCTTGAGGACATCATGTCGAGTCCGGGCGACGGTTCGGTTCTCGCGCGTCATTTTAGGGCATTGATCACAGCGAAGGAGATCCAGACACTGATGCAGGCGGGTCTGGACGCGCTCTACAAACGAGCAGATCCGAGTGAGGCGGCCGCGCGGTTCAGGGAGGCGCTAGCTCGCAATCCGGATCATTACGGGGCGACGCTGCAACTCGCCAAGGCCCTTGACCAAGGCGGGAAGCCCGAGGAGGCGCTGCCGGTGTGGCGCAAGATGCTCGAAATGGCGGAAGCTGCCGGTGATGCCGAGACACTCGAGGTGGTTCGCACGCGGCTCGGAGATGCGCGCCAGTGAGAGGCCGGACGATGCACGAGCTGTCCTCTACTTACGGCAATCGGAGCGATCTGCACATTCAGATTCGCCGCCTTTCTCCCCAAACGATTTACAAGAATTGGCATTTTCAGCACCGGATTGAAGCCTGGCGAGATTCAAGCGGCGATATTGTTGTAGGCTTCCGCGTAGTCCGGCTTGAGGTGCCCTGCCTTACTGACGCGACCGTCCAGTCAATTGCCCGGGAAGCTTAACCATCGATGAACGTCACATTCACACTGGATTTGGAGGACCATCACCCTTCGCCCAACCCCGATCCACGTTATCCGCAAATCACTCGCAGGATTCTCGATTTCCTAGACGAACGTGGAGTAAAGGGTACCTTCTTCGTCCTTGGGGAAATTGCCGAGCGGCACCCAGAACTTATCCGCAGCATTCATCATCACGGTCATGAGATCGGGTTTCACACCTATGCGCATGTTCCGCTTGATAAGGAGGATCCGCAACGTTTCCGAAACCAAACGCGGCGTTCCAAAGCATTGCTGGAGGATTTGACTGGCGCAGAAGTGATTGGCTTCCGCGCGCCCATCTTTTCGCTTACGCCGGGGACGCTGTGGGCCCTGCCGATCTTGGAGGAACTTGGCTTTCGTTATACATCCAGCGTCCTGCCCCTTCGACATCCCCTCTACGGCTTTCCCGGAGCGCCGCAGCAACCATTCCGCTGGAAGGATTCCCTGGTCGAAATTCCGGTTCCGATCGCCCGGATCGGCCCTTTATTAATGCCCTTTCTGGGTGGCGTCTATATGCGTTACTTGCCGGACTTCCTTTTGGTTAACCTTTTGCGGCGTCAAAACATAGCCACCGCTTTATGGACCTATTGCCATCCCTATGATTTCGATCCAGAAGAAAAATTCGTCGTCATGCGCGAAGCCACCGCTTTAGTGAGCTTCGTGCTATGGCTCAACCGCCGTAATACGTTTAGGAAAGTGGCCAGAATTCTCGATCAGGGAGTGGGGCTTCCCTTTCGGGATTACTTGAAGGATGGCGCGTATGATTCCGTCCCTGTGTTTGACCCGTCCTTCAGACTTCAGCCAGGAACTGCCGCGTCATGACTCTTCAGTGTTCGATGATCATCTTACGGGCCGCATATCCGCCAGTTCGTCAACGAGCTCATGATAATTGCTGAATTGATGTTGAGCCGGCTGTCGCCTCCCTGACGTCTTCTTGAGGTAAACGAAGCCACCTCTCTTCGCCGCCGCTCCATCCCGATCGTCACGGTCGCCAATGATAAGGCAGCGCGAGGGAGATGTTCCCAGTAATTCAGCAACCTTGAGAAAACCAGTTGGATTTGGCTTCAGACGAGCAATATCGGCATCGGTGGCGTCACGAATGACATCCACTGATAACCCGAGTGCTCTTAATTTATCCTCGGCCGGATAGTCGGAAAACACCCCGGTCCGAATGTCACGTTCCTTTAACATCGCTAAGAATGCGTCAACACCGGAAAAGGTATGCCGATTAATGACGGAAAGTGGTTTCTGGTATAGCCAGCGCGCGACAATCTCCTCTACCTCATTAACAGAAACCTTTGTCGCCTTCGACGTAATTTCGAATTCGCGATGGCCGATTTCTTCGGCCTCAGCGATTGCCAACCGGGTGCGTACGCGCCGAAACACCAGGACAACGAAAAGATCGCGCCAACCACGCCTTTGTGTCAGCACGTGGCGCAATAACGCGGCCGCCATGGATGGTCGCATGGCGAGGTGATCGAATAGCGTGCCATCGACATCAAAAATGACGGCCTCAAATTTGTTCCAATCGATGCCGCTTGCTTGGACCGTATGCCGGCTCATCGCGACAGAAACTTCCAATACTTCGGTTGCAGCACGGCCATTCCCTGGCAAACGACGCAGGCGAGGGCGCCGCGAAGATCCTGAGGGTCCCATTCCTCGGCTTCGCGAGGCAACCCGCGAAGGAAAATGGATAGAGGCTCTCGTTCTATTGGTCGCGCCGTAATCCAGCGTAAAATGTCGCCCGGCACCAGCCAACGGCAGCGGACTGCCTTGAGAGGATGTGCATACGTCGTCGGTTGCCCGGCCGCGGCTTGGGCGTACAGGACAGGGAAGTTGACGCCGGAACGAACGGCCAACTCCAGACTGCCCCAGAAGCGCGGGTTAATCTCCATAAGCTTGGCCGTCGCGTCACGTGGGTCAATCTTCCATTCGACCATGGCAATGCCCTTCCACTTCAAGGCGCGCATGAGCGTCAGGGACTTTTCCAGCAGATCAGGATCGTTGATGCCGACCCTGTCGGTGCTGGGGCCACCGGAATTCGGGTATTGTTGCAGCCGCTTGTGACAAAAATGTGCGAGACATGCGCCGTCCGCGCCGAATAATAGCGAAACACCGATGGCATCCCCTTCCGCGGCAATGCGGTCCTGCACTAAGGCCGGTCCATAACCTTTCCAATAGGCCTCTGCGGTCTCAGGATCGAAGCTCGGGTTGTAGCGCACGCCGCGAGAGCCGGATCCCCGCAACGGTTTGACCACAAATTCGGAGCCGGCAAAATCAGCGGTGATCTCCAAGAGAGCCGTCGCAGATTCCGCAACCTCGGTGCGGGGATGAGGGATGCCCAGACGGGCCGCGAGTGCCATTGTCGCTCCTTTATCCAGGCACACCGCGAGTGCATCCGGTTCCGGCGCCAGAAAGTCGGCGTGGATGCGCAAAGCTTCTCGCTCTTGAACGACGTAACGGAGGGAATCCTCTTCCATGGGTAGCAGCACTGGCTTGATGCCGGTCGGCATCAAAGCGGCTACCGACTCGAGATGTGCCGAAAGCGCTCTGCCGAATCCAGCCGCGTTCTCTTTCGCATCCGGTGCCAGCACGCGCTGTTCGGTGAAGCGCGACCAGAAGCCAACCGTGATCCAACTATCTCCCAAAACATGGACACGAAAACCTGCCTTACCCAACGCACGGATGGCCGATAGGCTCTTACGCCACATGCCATCCGTCACAATTGCAACGCGCGCGCTAGGTGCTCCGCTCGGAGTCGCCGTGATGGGCAGTAAATCCCGCCCGCCATCGGCACTGGATTGGGTCATATGAGCTCTGCCAGAAACCTTTAGTCAGCGTCAAGCTACTGTGGCTTCACTTGGGACACAAGAGCATTCTTGTTCCCGCTTCGAATAGACGGTTCAGAATTTTTCTGGTGCACAGGAAAAGATTGCGCGCTGTGTCTTAAGATGCATTCCGGGCAGGACTGGAAAGATTGAAGGGTGATTCGAAGGTGGAAGCTGACCTGCTCCTCGTTTTTGGTCCCGTCGTACACTCGATTCTTCCCATACCGGGACGATGGAAGCGACCGGCGTGGAGAGGAGGCGCCGGTCGCGCGGCGACGCTCGCCGCGAACTCCTCCGGCGTCCGGCATCCCAGACTATTGCGTGGGTGCCAGGCGCATCGCTCGCTGGGCCTTGCTTCTTCCCGCACGACACGCACCGCTTCTCGCTGCGCCCGGATGGAAAACACCGTTCTGCTGTTTATAGGATAGCGACAGTCCCATTTCCGGAGAAATGACTGCCTTCAAGAACTGTGTAAAAATTCTTACGTTCATCCGAAAACTGAGAATGCGTAACACAGATACCATGCTTCCCAAGACTGAGCGTCGCGCTGAAGGAGCCGCCAAGGAAACGAACTCGAGCGCCGCCCCGAATCTAGCGCACCCAAAACTCTTCTGGCTTGCCTGCGCCGTGGCTTTCCTCGCTGCTTTTGGCGCCTATGCCAACCATTCTCACGACTTTCGCGAGAAACAAACTCCCGCATTCACTCTCACCGGAGCAGCTTCAAAACCATTGACCGTCCGCACAATCCCTGAGTCTGATTATGCAGAGCTTGATTAACATAAACGAGGCGCGAGGGCTGGCCATTGTTCTCATGACCGCGCTCGCCGATATCTGGCTGGCCTATTCCAGTCCGCGCTCCATCGATTTGCTTAGTCTCGTCTTGCTCCTGGGAGGCCTCGCATCGCTCGCGGTGTTCTTCGTCGGGATTCTTCGCATGTCGCTTCCGAATCCGACGACGCGCTCGGCCGCATTGCTTGCCGTAGTCCTGCTTGGGTTGCATCCGTCGAATGCGCAACTGCTCGGCAGTTCCCCTGACGTCAAAGTCCTTATCAGCTTCTTGGGAATTCTCTTGGGTTTTGTATTTTATCAACGCAAGTTCGAGGGTTTGTTAGGTTGGGTTTATCTGGCTCCGGTTGCCGTGGCCGCGCTGTGTGATCGGATGGCGCTAGGCTTTGCCTTGTTACTCCTCGCGTACAAATTACTTTTTGAAGAGAGCCCTTCGTGGAGTGCTGTTCGGCGGAGTCTTGTTCAATGTGTGCCTGCGGCCATGGTAAGCCTCCTCGCAGTTGTGAAGCCGACGGCTCTGGATTCCGCGGCCCCGTGGGCGCCGGGAACTGCGATCCATGCGTTGCTCGCTTTCGCAGATCCAATCCAATCCCTGACGGAGCCCCTGCCGCGCGCGATCGAGGTCGGGACATTGGTGGCGCTCCTGGGAATTGGCGCGTACGCAAGTTGGCGTGGCGCCACGCGGCCGCTCGCATTCGGTATGGCCTGGTTTCTGGTGATGCTCTTTGCAGCCCCTAATCAATTCTTGCCAGCTTATGCGGGCTTGGCGTTGGTCACGGCATGGGTGATTGCGCAGATTTTTCAAATCGCACGGACACATCGGTGGCTGGTGACCGCGGGTTTTGCTGTGCTGCTGGCAGCTTGCGGCACCGCCGCGACACAGAAGAATGACAAGTCGGCGCCGGCTCAAGCCGGTTCGCTGTCCGTGACCCCGAGCGCGGACTCGCTGGTTTCCTCCACCATGACGGCCGAGCAGTGGCTAAATCTTTCGCTGTACGCCTACCAGCACGGAAGATACCTGGAATCGATTGCAGCCGCTCAGACTGCTTTGAAGTTGAAGCCGGATTACGCCGATGCGTACAACAATATCGCGGCGGCATACTCGGCTCTCCACCTTTGGGATTTCGCCATTGCTGCGGCACAAGAAGCGCTGCGCCTTAAGCCCGACTTCCCGCTCGCGAGAAACAACCTAAACTGGGCGCTGGAGCAAAAACGACTTGCAGCGCATTGATCAGCTACGAGCGCGACAGCGGCTCATCGCCTGGATAGCGCTCGCTGCCGCGATCGGCATGGGATGTGCATTGCGGTTGGTCCATTTTGACGATGTCGGATCCCGTAGCCCGGATGAACGCGTGTACACCGACTTCGCGCGGCGGCTAGCGGATCAAGGCCTCTCTGGCATGCCTGCCATATTCGCGGAGTATGAGCGTGACCCGGTGCGATGGAACTACCCCTCGCCAACACGAATCGGGCATCTGGTCTTTGTCGCGGCGGTCATGAAGTTCAGCGACGTGAAGGATGAAAGAGCCGGCGCTGTGGTCTCTTTGGTGTCCAGTTGCCTTTCGCTGTTCCTGATTGCTTGGATCGGAGTGCGATTCTTCAACCCATGGGTGGCTCTCACGGCCGTCGCTTTCCTGGCCTCCTCGGTGGCAGAGCTCGGTATGGCGCGGCGAGCGTGGCAGGACAGCGCGTTCGGTTTCTTTGGGCTTGTCGCGGTCTACCTCACCTGCGAGATCGCTCGCAATCCGCGGCGGTTGTGGCTTTATCCTCTTTTTGGCGCTGTCGGTATGGTGAACCTCCTGACGAAGCAGACAGGCCTGATTTCCTACGGCATCTGCGCGATGTGGCTACTGGGCTATCTGATCTTCCGCTTGAAGTGGTGGCAAGGAGCGATCTGGTTGACGCTTGCAGGAGTAGCCTCGATCGGGGCAACGGTGGGAATCTGGGGCGCTCTCGCCGGAAAAACAGCGGTTGCGCTTTCGGCTCTGAATCACTCGCTGCATCCCGGTACTCCCGGGCTCAGTTATCTCGAGGCGTGCTGCACGGGGCCCTGGTACCAGTTTCCTTACTTGCTCTGGATTGTGGGACCGCTACCGGCCGTGCTTGCTTTGATAGGAGCTGCCGTGAGCGTGGTTCCGCGTCGTCTGCTGCACCCGATTTCCAAGGCCGGAACGATCTCAGGCCCGAACTATGCGTCTGTCGCCGCGTCGATGACGATCGGTTTCTTCGCGTTCGCGAGTATCTTCCCCGGAATGCAAAGCCTCCGCTACGTAAGTCCGGCGAACGGCACTTTTGCGCTCCTCGCGGGTATCGGGCTCTGGAGCTTAGTGACGGCGGCGGGTGGAGCGATGTCTCGAGCTGACCACCGATTGCTGATCGTTCTTGTTGCAGTCGGCGTGGTCATCGCAGGAGCGCGTGATTACAGTACATTTGTGACCGTTGTCGTGGATAGCGGCGTGCAGGATCTGGCCGTCACCGACATCCGAAGGCTGATGGCCCGCTAACTTGTGATTGCGAGAATTCGAGCTCAACGTTTTGCGCGCGTCGGCCTTTCTGAGTCCCGCACTATTGAGGGGGACTATCTTCATGCTAGCGCTGGGCCGGTGAACTCTTCGGAGAGCGGAATCGACGCTGCATCTGTTCGTGCCAGAATCGCATCAGTGCTGAACAGGACAATCCTGTGAGGTGTGATAACGGACAGAGATATCCTAACTCGCCGGAGAACGAGCTGCGAGAAAGGACAGAAATATCACTGAGGGCCATAGCTGTAGAACAAGGCGATCGAGGGCTGTGCTAATCTGCCAGTTTATGTCGAACGGCGCGATTACGCAGAAGACGCAGTATCCAGCCAGCAGGAGAGTGAGAGTTAACGACAACACCTGTATGCTCGTTTGATTCTCCTTCCAGTCCACACCAACGCATACCAAGTAAGCGGCGAGTATGAGAAACACGCTGACACCGAGTCCACCGAACGCATACCCGTGCTCGATCAGCGCCTTCCCCATGATCACCCAGCGCGGGAAGTCGAAGATTAGCGAGCGAAGGGATCCAGACCTCACAGACTCTAGATTCGTGCTTGGCGTGGCCAAGACGAGCTTAAACCATAGTACGACGGTCATAAGCGGTGCCAATCCGATTGTGAACAAGCCGAATTGCTTTGCGGCGAACCGTCCTCCGTGCGAGCGGGCTCCGATCAGTGCTTGTGTCGGCAGCAATATCACCACCAGAAGCAATCCTTCATTCTTGGTCCATGCCGACATTCCGGCGGCAATCCCGGCCAGAATAGCGAGTCCCCATCCCTCCGGCCAGAAGCGATATTGCAGTGCGCAGAGCGCGAATGTCGACAACATGTAAAAAGAGAGAGGAACATCCGCATACTGAGCGGCGCCATGTTCAACAAAGAAAGGAGTTCCGATTAACAGCATCCCAGCCAGAAATCCGTGCACGCGACTTTTCAGCGCTGCGAGCGCCCCGATCAGAACTCCGGCCGTTCCGAACGTGAATGCAAACGCCGTCGCTGCGGGAACGGCTAGCTGTCGCGCGCCGCTAGCCCGCCATAAGTAAGCGATGAACCCCGGGAGCAATAGCGGATAGTCGGGGTGAGTCCAGGGCAACACAGGCGAAAATGCGTCGCGCCAGTACGGAGTTACGAGAAAGCGGGCGCGCAGATTCCAAATGGCCCAAGCATCCCATTGTCCGTGGGGATTGGCCCGCGTCACGTTCACAAAGCCATAGACGCCGAACAAAACGACAGCCCCGAGAGCCGCTGCCAGACACTTTTCCAACCCAGTCATCGGTGCCTTCGACTGCGCGTGGGTTTCGGTCCTGTCGAGCCGCCAGCGGGCCGCACCAAATCCGGCAGCCAGCGCCAACTCCAGAATCCACACGGGGATGCCGGTCATGAGCGAAATAAAGAAGCTGCACGAAACACACCCAATCCCAAGTCCGATGGCCAGGCATGCTTGCAGCACGATTCCGAGGCGTGAGGCAGTCAGTTGAACCAGAAAGAGTCCGATGAGAGCGGGCATGGCACCCGCGAGTAGCAAACGCATCACTGTGTCTCGTGCCTCAGCAGCAGAACGCCACCGCCGAAGTCCTGGGCGACGCGGAGTCTGTTCTGTTGAATCGCGGCGGTTGCGGCGACGACGTTGCGGAAATTGCCTACAACGATATCGTGATCGGGCCGTTGGGATACTTGCAGAGGCGCCAGGCTGTACTCCGTAACGTAGTAATCGGCCTCGCCTTCACCCTGAGGATTTATATCGCTAAGGTAACCGATCACACCGTGCGCGGGCAAAACGCGCTTCACCGAATCGAATCGACGTTCTTCCAGGGTGATTGCGTCCGTCGCACTCGCCGGAGAAAGAGGCCTCATCGCCTCGAGCGCCGACGCTGCACCTGCCGCAAGCACGATCAAGACTACGCCCACAACAGCGAGGTGCGAGGAAAACGCCGACGGCCTGTGAATCGCGGTGACTCTCACTTGAACGTCATTTGTCGGTGTGCTTGGCTTGCTCAGAGTGCTTCTGGCCGTGTCGCTGGCTGCCCGCTTCCTCGGGCTCGCCGATGTTTGTCATTCATCAATGTTTTGCTGCGGCAACCACCGCGCCGGACACTTTGCCTGTCGCCACGTACTCCAGATTCAGTTCCTGCACGACCCCGTTGTCCTCCGGCGTCAGCAGATAGAAGTCGGCGGCTCTACCGCTCGGCCCCCGAACCACAGGCTCCATCCAGGTCCAATGCTTCGTGATGCGGTAGAAGTTGGAACTTGGCTCGTAAACCCAGGAGCCTCCCAGGACCATCTGGTGGCTTTTGCCCGATTCTACTTGCTTGGCGACATGTTCCAGCAGGGCGCGAGTGTCGGCGTCGTATTTCCAGACGTAAAACTGCGTCCAATTCACCTGCCAGCAATAGAATGCGGCCACAAGGATCGTAGAAACGAGGAATGCTTCCCCCGCCAGATGGAACAGGTCGCGGCGGCGACGAAGAATGTCAGCCGCGCCCGCCAATGAGAAGCCCGCCAGCGGCGCAAGGTACAAGCCCATGCGATCGCGCGGCAATGGCACGTCAAAGGCGTAGTGTAGATACACGGAGATCAGCCAAGCCCCGATCAAACTCCAGGAACAAAGGAAGGCGGCTAGAACCGAGTTTGGAGGTGGAGCTTCTGTTGTCACGAGCGCCCTTGCGCGCGGCGCGCAGCGCAACATTCGCCATCCGAACAAAGCGACAGTGAAGGCGGCCGCGGGGGCGAGCACGAAGCCAATTGCCCAGCGCACGGCTTCCAGGATCGCCCCGTGGGAATTGAGCCCAGCCAGCCCCGCGTTGTGGGCTAGGGAACATTGGATCTGATCCCACAAGCTCGCCGTGGCAGAGTCGTTGACCACGCGGAGGTCGCGGAAATCTTCGGCCCTCACTTTGAAGAACGGTGACGTCAGGAAGAAAACATACGCGACAGCCAGCAATGATCCAATGAAAGTAACGGCTGGCACGAGCAATCCAGAACGGCGGCTTCCATCCATCGCGCGGTTTCGTCTCCAGAGCAGCAACGCCAGCGCTGCGGTGAGGCCCATAGACGGAAGCAACAGCACGTTGTTGGCGGCGATGGAAAGCCCGATGGCGAGGCCGGCCTTCGCTAGGCTCCACCTTGAAGCTGGGACAGAGGCAGGCATTTGATAATAGGCAACTTGCAGCAACGCGTAAGTGAACAGCGCAAGAGCCAGCCCGTACCCTCGCGCCGCAACCATGAAGTCCAGCACGAGGGGATTCGCGGCCATCACCAACACTGAGAGCAAGAACAGCCAAGCGTCGCCAAATGCGGTTCTGCACAATCTGTAGATGGAGGTGAAGTACAGCCCACCCGCCAGGACGCTCGGAATGCGCAATGCAAATTCGGAATTGCCGAAGCACGCCGACGAGAGACGCATCAACAGGGTGAAAAGGAAATGATGGTTCGTGGAATAGAACTCGAAAAGCCTTCTCACGGGCGCATCCACATAAATCTCGAAGGTCAGCGCCTCGTCATGCACGAAGGATTGCGTCGCGGCCCGGTAGCAGTTCAGCAGGAATAGCGACACGAGGATTACTTGCGCTAGCCGTGAGGACCAGGCGGCGTTGTCGATGCTTTGATTCGCCTCGCCTGATTCATCGTGGATCATCACCGGCATTTCATCAACGTCATCGGGTCTTGGCCTGTTCAGTACTGTTCTTCTGCTTCTCGCTCAACGCCCACGCCAAATTATTCTTTGCGAGCGAGAAATCCGGTTTCAGGCGCAGCGCGGTTTGTGCCGCAGTAATCGCCTCGTCGTATCGATGCAGCCCGATGTCGGCGACGGCGATATTGTTGTACGCCGGGGCATAGTCGGGTCTGAGTTTCAAAGCCGCTTGGGCCGCCACCACACTCTCCTGGAATTGGCCCGCCTGAATCTCTCTTACCGACTGGTTTAAGAGATACTCCGGCGTTGTTTGCGCGGAAGCCTGTTTCAGTTTTTCCTGTTCGGTCCACGCCAGATTGTTTTTGGCGAGTTGATAATCTGGCCGGAGGCGAACCGCCTCTTGCAAGCACCGGATAGCGTCATCCCACTGCTCGAGCCCCGCGTACGAGACGCCCATATTGTTGTAGGCGTCGGCGGAGTTTGGGTCCTCCGTCAACGCAGCCTTGGCCGCAGCGATCGCTTCCGGATATCTTTTCGCCTGGTAATAGCGGAAAGACATAGTCAGTAAGCTAGGAGGTGCTGTCGCCTCCGAAGCCGTGGGACTGTTGGTGACCGGAGCGGCGCTTCTCCGGAGGCGTCGCACGATCGGGTACATGAGCAGTGCGAAAATCAGGACGCCCGCCCCGATTCGCAGCCAGTCGCGAAGCGTTAGGCCACTGGGTGGGCTGAGCGCAGCTTCTTCGGACAGCGGCTGCGGCTCTTCTGGCGTGGGCGCTTCGAGTGGCGCCTGGAGCGGCATTCCAGCGTTGTCGGGCGGTATATCCTGTGAGTTCATTGAAGTTGAGCCTAGGATCGCCCGGCCATTCGGCAACCGCAAGGTGGATTTTGGTCGTTCGTTAGCAAATGGTAAAAGAGCCTAACGAACGCAGGGCTAATTCCGGCGAGGGAAACGACCCAACGAGCGAAAGAGGCAAGGAGACGTGAGGGGCTGAAGTCCGAACTTTACGCAGTGCGATTTGTGTGCCTATTGGTGAGAACGCTCGGCGTCTTCGGAGGTGAGGTACCGTCAAAGCCGAGCCGGCCTGTAACAAGCGATCGCTCTTTCGGGCAACGCCCGATCGTCCAGCGGGTCGTTTATACGTACGACAGTTCGTCGTGTTCCTTGCATTGAAGGGACTTTCTGGCTGTGACAAAATTCTCACACGGATTCCCAGAAGGACATGGGCACACAAACCTCGAATTCGGACATCGAGCCTCGCGCTACGACAGCGCGCGGTGCCGCAGCGCCAACAGAGGCTCGGCCAACGGCAATAACTCGGAAGGCCAACCTGGCGGACCCGAGACGTTTTTTGCTACTTGTCGGACTGGCTGTGGCGGCAGTTGTTTTGGCGTATGCCAATCATTTTCATAACGGCTTTCATTTCGACGATTGGCACAGCGTCGTGGACAACGTTTATATCCGCGACTTGCACAATATTCCCCGCTTCTTCACCGATGCCACGACTTACACTCCGCTTCAGGCGAACCAAACCTGGCGGCCGATTGTCTCGCTGTCACTGGCCATTGACTACAAGCTTGGTCACGGTCTCAATCCGCTGTGGTTTCACATTTCGACGTTTTTCTGGTTCCTGGTGCAGTTATGGCTGATGTATCTGCTGTACCGCTACCTGATGGACGCGGCGAAGCCCCAGGCCGCGAATCGCTATATCGCTCTGTTTGCTGCGCTCTGGTATGGGCTGCATCCGGCAATCGCCGAAACGGTGAACTACATCTGCCAGCGCGCAGATCTCTATGCCACCGTCGGCGTCGTTGCCGGGATGGTGCTCTACATTCGCTATCCCGGTCTGCGCAAGTTCGGAATTTACCTCCTTCCGGTGATCGTCGGCTCGATGGCCAAAGCCACAGCCGTGGTTTTCGGCGGCATCGTGCTGGTCTACGTCTTCCTCTTTGAAGAAGACGCCAACTGGAATCGCTGGTGGCCTGCCCTGGTGCGATCGACGCCTGCATTGCTTGTCTCGGTCGTGATGGCGGTGATGAACGTCGAGATGACCTCGAAGAGTTATCTGCCTTCAACGATTCCGCCGGCATTGTACCGAGGGACGCAACCGTACGTGCTGATGCGTTACGTAAGATCTTTGTTCCTGCCAATGTGGCTGAGCGCCGACACCGACCTGAGTCCCTTCTCAGAACTGTCTGATCCTCTGGCGATCGTGGGAATTTTGTTCTGTGTGGTGCTCCTGGCCGTGGGCTTTTGGGCGATCAAGCGGCGCGAGCACAGGCCCATCGCCTTCGGAATATTTTGGTTCTTCGGTGCGTCCGCGCCGACCTCGTTCTTCGTTCTTTCCGAAACGGAAAACGACCACCGCATGTTTTTCCCGTTCGTGGGATTGATGCTGAGCGTCACTTGGGCAGCGGCCCTCGCCATTTACAAATGGATCGACAGATCGCCACAGAAGCGTGCAGTGATCGTCCGCGGCGTGCAAATTGTCACAGCCCTGGTGCTCCTGAGCTACGCTCTGGGAACGGTGCAACGCAATCGAGTATGGCGGAACGAGGAGACGCTCTTCTACGACGTCACTATCAAGAGTCCCAAGAACGGCCGCGGCTTGATGAACTATGGCCTCACGCTGCTGCGGAAAAGGCGAGACCCAGCAGGCGCTCGACTATTTCCTTCGCGCCACAGCCTTGACTCCCAACTATCCGATATTAGAGATCAATATCGGAATTACCTACGGCGTGTTGAATCAAAATAAGGACGCCGAAGCACACTTCCGCAGGGCCATTTTCCTCGCTCCGCATGACTCGCAGACCCATTTTTACTACGGCCGCTGGCTCGATGGGCAGGGACGAATTCAAGAAGCCATCGCCGAGGTTAAATCCGCGATCACCGAAAATCCCCAGTGGGTTGATCCGCGCTACTTGCTGATGCAGATTTATTCCCAGCAGGGAGATGGGCCAGCTCTCAAGCAATTGGCACAGGATACACTGAACCTCGCGCCGGGGGACCCGACCGCCCAGCGCTATCTGGCGAGCGGCGCAACGTTGCGTGACCCGGTAACAGCCGCCGAGATTCTCGCCCAGACACATCCGACGCCTGACAACTATCTCAATCTCTCGCTCATCTACCACAACGCCAAACGCTATCAGGATTCGATCAACGCCGCACGCAAGGCCATCCAACTTAAATCCAATTTCCCTGAGGCTTATAACAATATCGCGGCCGCCTACGAGGACCTGCGTCAGTGGGATCCGGCGATCGAGGCCGCTAAGCAAGCCATAAAGCTCAACCCCGATTTTCAGCTCGCGAAGAACAACCTCGCCTGGGCCGAGTCACAGAAGAAGCTCGACGTCCACTGACCGGTTTACATCGCCAAATCAATCACGGTGAATGCCGCCGTCGTGGTCGTGGACGACTGCCCGGAGCGAGTGTAATGGCAGAGTTAACTGCGGTGGTCGCTACCGGTACACTGCTGTGCCAGCATTGGCGATCACACTTTACAGACCACTCAGCCACACCGTGGTATCCGCATCGTTGCCTTGACCAGATCGAGCATTAGCCGGTCGAAAGCTGCGAGCGGCAGGCCCGAAGGCCCGCCGCTCGTCTTGACGGTTGTCGCCTAATAGCCGACACAACTGAAGTTCACCGTATCTGAGATGGTGGCGCTGGCGGTGATGGTCATCGACTCGGTCGTGTTATTGGTGACAAAGAACGTGCGTCCGGTGGCTGAAGCATCGGTCACGGTGCAGGTGTATGTCCCCGTGTTGGTGAAAGGGTGCGACCAAGTCGGTTGCGCTGTCGTGGCGGCAACGAAGTTTACGTTGCCGACGACCATGAAGGGGTTAGATATGGTGCCGGTAGTGGTTTCGGCGGCCGCGGTCGTGGAAGTTCCCGTGTCGGCGGCGCCTGTGCCAACAGTAGTCTCCTGCACCTCCAGCTGAATAAAGTTCCCCTGCGAGACGGGGAAACTTCCGAAATCGGTGCAACTCGTAGCTCCGGACCCAACCGTACAGGTCCCTAGTACGGTTGAGGGTGTGCCGCTAGAGCTCGTGGACGACAGCAGAGAGATAGTATAGACGTCGCCTGTGTTCACCGCACTCGAGAACGTGAACGTGAAACTCCCTATATTGCCCGATGCAGGAACCACCGCTGTGTTACAAGCGTTCGTGGTCTGGCTTTGGCAGGCCGGAGCAGAGAGCGCGACATATATTGGAACACTCGTCCAACCACCAGAAGGTTCACCCGAAGAACTCGCAAAGTTAACGCTGCCGGGCCCGTAAACAGGCATACCCACGCCCGTGGATCCCGTTGCCCCGCCAGGCCCAGTCGCGCCCGTAGGACCTGTTGCACCGGTTAGGCCGACGCCCGCGGGACCCGTCGCGCCGGTTGGACCGGGTACGGTCGAGTTTGCACCCGTTGCTCCGGTCGCGCCCGTAGCACCCGTCGCACCGGTACTGCCCGTGGCTCCGGTCGGTCCCGTGGTGCCTTGCGGAATCGTGAAGTTTAGAGTCAAAGTCCCCGAACCCGTGACCCCCGTGACCGCTGCCGCGCCTCCAGGAGCGCTAGTCGTCGTTGTCCCGACAAGTACAGTGGTGTTCGCCGGACCAGTTGCGCCCGTCGCTCCGGCCAGAGCTAGCAACTGCCAGTTGTGTCCGCCGCTCACGAAGTAGTCTTGTGAAGGGTCGTTGCCCTGGTTGTTTGCTGAGACTGACACGAATGTCGACCCGTTCTCGGTTACCACGTCGGTTGGGTTGTAGCTCCCCGTGCTGCTGTAGGCGGCCGTGAAGTTGAACCCGTCCGCCAGATTCTGCCAGTATGTCGGGCTCGTCTCCGGCGCATGACCAGTGTTCGGATTATCCAGTATCGATATCCACGAAGAACCGTTATACGACACGATTTGATTCACAGGATATTCCGTGCCGCTAGCCCACGGGCCCACCCACGTAAACCCGTTCCCGGCCACACCGGTAGCGCCGGTTGGACCCGTGGGCCCAGTCACGCCCTGTGGTCCCGGCACGGTCGAGTTTGCACCCGCAGCGCCAGTCGGACCTGTCGGTCCGCTTGCACCCGTCGCACCGGTTGCACCCGTCGCACCGGTTGCACCAGTGGTTCCGGTTGCTCCGGCGCCGGTAGCGCCAGTCGCACCCGTCGCGCCTGTTGCACCTGTGACTCCTGTCGCACCCGTCGGACCGACCGGAACTCCAACTGGACCCTGGATGCTCCACGCGGCGTTCGTGGGCGCGAAGTTTGTTCCATTTCGGACCATCCGGATGTTGATTTCATCGCCGGCGTTGAAGGTTTGCGTGTCGCTGGGGTCGTTGCAAGTCGTGTTGCCAGCTGTTATCACGCAGCCCACCGACGTTGCAACCTGTGTCCCTGCGACGCCGTTCGTAACCGGCGTCCTCATGATCGTGAACGTCTCGGTGGTCGCGGCAGGCACGGTGGCACCAAAGAGTGAAACGAACAGATTTTGGACCACGCCGTTGGTTGGAACGATCGAATTGCCGTTTGTCGCGCTAGTGGTCGGCGTGACGGCACCGTACACTGTGCCGTAACACGGCGTGAGGTTGGTCCCGCTGCAAACCACGTTCGCTCCGTTGGGGTTGCCCCAGAACTCAGGCTCTGATTGCTGCGCACCAGTCGTCCCGGTCGCCCCGGTCGCCCCGGTAGGCCCCGCAGCGCCCGTGGCTCCGTTCGTCCCATTCGTTCCATTTGTGCCGGTGGCGCCGGTCGCTCCAGTCGGGCCGGTGCTCCCTCGCGGGATCGTGAAGTCGAGTATCAGGGTTGAGCCTGTCGACGCAGGGTCGGCCGTAACTAACGCTGTACTCCCGGGTGCACCCGTGGTGGTTGTGCCAACTTGCACAGTTGCAGGCCCAGTTGCACCGGTCGCACCCGTCGCGCCCATCACGCCGTCGGGGGTAACCGTCGAATTAATCGGGACCGACGTTCCCGGCGTGGCGTTCCCCGGGTATCCAAGGTTGTTCAGCACGACAACGGCAGGGCTCGTGATGGAGGTGACGGTGTAATGGCCGCCGGTGGTGATGAACAGCGTCTCACCCACCGCCATCCACGAAGTGTTCGAGACGGAGACGCTGCCTGTCGCGCCCACCGCAAACTGGTTGAACGCCGCAGTTGTAGTTGTGAATGAATTCACGCCGGTCGCACCCGTCGGACCGGTTGCACCCGTCGCTCCCGTTGCACCCGTGGGACCTGCAACGGTTGACGCGGCGCCGGTAGCGCCGGTCGGACCGGTCGGGCCAGTCACACCAGTCGCCCCTGTGGGTCCAGTTGCGCCGACGACGCCGGCAACGAAGCTCGACGGGCCCCCCAGGGCCCAAACGGCAGTTACGCCGGTCTGGGCGGTGCCGGTGCTCGTAATGCGCATGGCAATGTACTGGCCGAGTGTGAAAGCAGCGGTGTGGGTCTGATCCGTGCAGCCTGTCACAGTAGTCGTTCCGCTGTAGAAGGTACCGCCCGTGATTGTGCAAGTTACCGTTGTCGCAGCCAACGCCGCTGGGGTCGCTCCTTGCATAACGGTGAACGTTACGGTGCTGTTGGTGGCGACGTTGGCGCTAATTGTTGCCGTCAGGTCGTTGACCGTCCCTGCCGTCGTCACCACTTGGGCGCAATTCGCCTGAGTAGTGGTTGGCGAACACGGCCCATCAACGCCGCCGTACAGGGTTGTGAGCGTGAATACGCCGGTTGCGTTGCTGGTGGACACCAGGCCCAACGTAATTCCCGCGCCCTGTACTCCGGCCCCGGTAACCGTGGCGCCGCTGGGGATTGCCGCGCCCGAAGCTGCGTTTGTCGGGTAGCCAAGATTGGTGAGAACTACGACTGTGCCGCTTGTAATAGAGCTGACCGAGTAATAGCCGCCCGTAGAGACCGCGAGGATTTCTCCCGTGGCCATCCACGTCGTACTGCCAACCGTCACGTTGACCGTGCTGCCGCCGGCCGGTTGCGTGAAGCCCGTTGTGGTTGTGAAATTTGCCGCCCCGGTCGCGCCCGTCGCACCGATCGCACCATTCGTTCCGGCCGTGCCATTCGCGCCCGTTGGACCCGTGGCACCCGTCGCGCCGTTGTTGCCGGTTGCACCTGTGGCACCCGTCGCGCCGTTGTTGCCGGTTGCACCTGTGGCACCCGTCGCGCCGTTGTTGCCGGTTGCCCCTGTAGCACCCGTCGCGCCGTTGTTGCCGGTTGCCCCTGTAGCACCCGTCGCGCCGTTGTTGCCGGTTGCCCCTGTAGCACCCGTCGCGCCGTTGCTGCCGGTTGCACCTGTGGCACCAGTCGCGCCGTTGTTGCCGGTTGCACCCGTTGCGCCTTCCTGCGCCAGCAACTGCCACGCCGGATCGACACCCGGGACTTGTCCGCCCGTTGCGCCGCTCGGAGCTATGTAAGACGAGCCCTGATAGAACACGGTATCATCGGGGTTATACGTCTGCGCCTGCCAGGTGCTCTGCCAATTCAGGCCAGTCGCACCCGTAGCGCCGGTTGCACCCGTGGCACCGGTTGCGCCGGTATTGCCCTGCACGCCTTGCAGACCCTGATTGCCGGTCGCACCCGTGTTTCCTTGGCTGCCTTGATTCCCGGTCGGACCTTGGATACCCTGATCGCCCGTCGCTCCATTGGCACCCGTTGCGCCGGTTGCTCCTGTTGCTCCCGTCGCACCAATCGCGCCAGTGGCTCCGTTCGAACCCGTAGCGCCTTCCTGCGCCAGCAACTGCCACGCCGGATCGACACCCGGGACTTGTCCGCCTGTTGCGCCGCTCGGAGCTATGTAAGACGAGCCCTGATAGAACACGGCATCATCGGGGTTATACGTCTGCGCCTGCCAGGTGCTCTGCCAATTCAGGCCAGTCGCACCCGTAGCGCCGGTTGCACCCGTGGCACCGGTTGCGCCGGTATTGCCCTGCACGCCTTGCAGACCCTGATTGCCGGTCGCACCCGTGTTTCCCTGGTTGCCTTGATTCCCGGTCGGACCTTGGATACCCTGATCGCCCGTCGCTCCATTGGCACCCGTTGCGCCTGTGGCACCTGTCGCGCCGGTCGCACCAGTTCCTCCGGTGAAACCGGTTGCACCCGTTGCGCCTTCCTGCGCCAGCAACTGCCACGCCGGATCGACACCCGGGACTTGTGCGCCCGTCGCGCCGCTCGGAGCTATGTAAGACGAGCCCTGATAGAACACGGCATCATCGGGGTTATACGTCTGCGCCTGCCAGTTGCTCTGCCAGTTCAGGCCAGTCGCACCCGTAGCGCCGGTTGCTCCGGTCGCCCCGACGTTGCCCTGCACGCCTTGAATACCTTGGCCGCCTGTAGCACCCGCATTTCCCTGAATGCCCTGCGGTCCGGTCGCGCCTTGAATTCCTTGAATACCGGTGGCTCCAGTAGCGCCCACCGCGCCCGTTGCGCCGGTCGCTCCCGTGGCGCCTTCCAACGCCAGCAATTGCCATACGGGATCAACCCCGGGTACTTGTCCTCCCGTCGCCCCGTTCGGTGCGGCATAGGACGAACCCTGATAATAGACTGCATCGTCCACGTGGTACGTCTGCGCCACCCAGCCGCCTTGCCAGTTGAGACCCGTAGCGCCCGTCGCTCCGGTCGGCCCGGTGTTGCCCTGCACGCCTTCAATACCTTGGCCGCCTGTAGCACCCGCATTTCCCTGAATGCCCTGCGGTCCGGTCGCGCCTTGAATTCCTTGAATGCCGGTTGCTCCACTAGCGCCCGTTGCGCCGGTCGAGCCCGTCGCGCCGTTTGCACCTGTGGACCCAGTTGCCCCCGCCGCTGCCATCAACGACCAGAACGCTGGATTCGTTGGGGCCTCGATAGTGGACGGCGGACCATTGGCGTTAACCGCAACGTAAGTCGAACCCTGATACTGCACGACGTCGTACGGGACGTAATCCACCGCCGGCGAGTATCCGGCAAGCTCGAAAGTGAAGCCCTGTCCCGTTGCGCCTGTCGCACCCGTCGCACCCGTAGAGCCCGTCGCGCCGTTTGCGCCCTGAATTCCCTGCAACCCGGTTGCGCCAGTCGCTCCAGCGGGACCTTGAATACCCTGCTGTCCGGTCGGACCCTGTGGTCCAGTCGCTCCGTTCGCGCCGGTCGCACCATTAGCGCCAGCCGGGCCAGTGGCACCCGCTGCACCGGTTGGTCCGGTGAAACCCTGAGGTCCGGTCGGGCCTTGTAGCCCTGCCGAACCGGTACTACCCGTTGCACCAGCCGGTCCGGTAGGCCCTGTTGCTCCTGCTGTTCCCGTCGGACCCGTGCTTCCACTCGAGCCCGTTGTCCCAGTGGCCCCTGTTGCGCCTGCAGCGCCCTTCGCACCGGTCGCTCCAGTTGCGCCCGTTGCACCGTTCGTGCCGTTGCTCCCATTCGCGCCAGTAGGACCCGTCGCTCCAGCTGCAGCCCAAAGCGCCAGATTCCCGGAATCGAAGGAGCTCCCGGAGGTGAAGTTATTGACAGCCATGTAGGTCTGGCCTTCGTACGTGACGATGTCGTCTACAGAGTATTGGGTGGTTGGCTGCCACGGCCCACGGTAGTTGTACCCTTGACCAGTAGCTCCCGTCGCTCCCGTTGTGCCTGTAGCACCGTTGCTGCCGTTGGCACCAGCCGCACCGGTGGGTCCCGCCGGACCTGTCAGCCCATTTGGTCCAGTCGCACCCGCTGCGCCTTTGGTACCTGTGGGACCGGTCGCGCCGGTTGCTCCCACTCCAGTCGCGCCGGCTGGCCCTGCGGGCCCGGTAGCACCCGTTGCTCCGGCACCCCCCTTGGCCCCAGTAGGACCGGTGGCACCTGCGGTTCCGACAGGGCCTGCGGGCCCAGTGACGCCAGTCGCGCCAGTTTCCGCCACAATCTGCCAAACAGGGTCGCTACCCGGAATTTGGCCACCGGATGCCCCTGCAGTCGCCACGTAGGACGACCCTTGAAAGTAGACAACTGAGTTCGCGGGGTAGTTGACCCCGCTCCAGACGCCCGCCCAGACAAGCCCCGTCGCACCGGTCGCTCCAGTCGGTCCCGTCGCACCAGCGGTTCCTTGTGTGCCTGCAGGCCCTTGCGGCCCGGTTGACCCTTGACTCCCGGCAACTCCCTGTGGTCCGGTAGGCCCCGCGGAGCCGGCCGGCCCAGTCGCGCCGCCTGTTCCGCTCGCTCCCGTCGATCCAATCGGCCCTTGCGGTCCGGTAGGACCGGCGGGGCCAGCGGGCCCAGTGGCGCCGCTTGTTCCGTTCGCTCCCGTCGATCCAATTGGCCCTTGCGGTCCCGTAGGTCCTGTGGAGCCTGCGGGCCCAGTTGCCCCAATCGCGCCGTTCGTCCCGCTAGCCCCGGTTGGCCCGATTGGTCCAGTTGGTCCTGCCAGTCCTGTCGCGCCGGTGGGCCCTTGGGAGCCAGTGGAGCCGTTGGCTCCGGTTGCCCCTGTCGAACCCACTTCGCTCAGCAAAAACCAAACTCCGGAAGAGCCCGGAACGTCCGTACCGGCGGCACCTCCGGGTGCCACGTAGGATGATCCGTTGAAATACACAACCGAATTCGGCGCATAATTCGCCGCGCCCCAATCGCCTGCCCACACCAATCCGGTTGCTCCCGTTGGTCCGGTTGCGCCTGCAGGCCCTGAAGGCCCGATCGGCCCAGCAGGACCCTGTGTGCCATTCTGCCCATTCTGCCCGTTCTCACCGGCTGGTCCCTGAGGACCGGCGGCGCCCGTCGCTCCGGCTGGGCCGGTCGCTCCGGTCGCGCCCGCTACTCCAGCGCCACTTGGCCCGGTCACGCCCGTGGCGCCTGCGGCTGCCAGGATTGCCCAGTGGGTGCCATTGTCGGTCGCAGGGTCAACACCCGTGACGCTCGTTAGCGCCACGTACGTCGAGCCGCCCTCCTTGACCACGTTGTACAAAGCATAGGGAGTGGTTGAGGCGTACGGGCCCACGAAGTAGAAGCCCTGTGCCAGCACTGACCACGCAGAAGGCGTCGTGTTGGGCGGGTTGCCCGTGTTGTTATTCTCGAGTGAAATGTAGGACGAGCCCTCGTAGTCCACGGCGTCATTCAGGTTATAGGTGGTGCCGCTGTCCCATCCTGGATCGGCCCAAACCAGACCTTGGGGTCCTGTGGGACCCGTCGCACCTGTCGCGCCATTTGCCCCTGCGGGTCCAGCCGAGCCATTTGCGCCCGCCGCGCCAGTCGGCCCCACGGGCCCAGTTGCGCCAGCGCCTGCCGCGCCGGTTGCGCCCGTCGGCCCGGTTGCCCCGGTCGTTCCAGCGCCTGTCGCTCCAGTTGCGCCCGTCGGCCCTGTGGTTCCGGTTGCGCCCTTTGCGCCGGTTGCCCCGGTCGTTCCAGCGCCTGTTGCTCCGGTTGCGCCCGTCGGCCCTGTGGTTCCGGTTGCGCCCTTCGCACCGGTTGCCCCGGTCGTTCCAGCGCCTGTTGCTCCGGTTGCGCCCGTCGGCCCTGTGGTTCCGGTTGCGCCCTTCGCACCGGTTGCCCCGGTCGTTCCAGCGCCTGTTGCTCCGGTTGCGCCCGTCGGCCCTGTGGCGCCCGTTGCGCCCTTCGCGCCAGTCGGTCCTGTTGCTCCAGTTGCACCCGTCGGCCCTGTGGGGCCGGTAGGTCCTGTGGTGCCGCTAGAGCCTGTGGCCGCCGGAGCCGCTTGGCTTGCTTCACTCGCGAGCGAGGCTGAGCCCGAACCCGTACCATTCAAGACAAGATCCAATTCCGTGTCGTGACCGAGTTGCTGCGCTTCCTTCGAGACGAACGTGACTTCGATGGAGTTCGCGCCGCCGACGCCCGGGTCCGTGGCCATCAACCCAATGCCGTTGTTGGTTCCTGGATTGGCGTACCAGTATTGAACGATCGGCGTGATGTCCACGAGCACATAGTCCGAATTTTGGCTCGTCGTTACGGACACAGCGATGGGCGCGGTAGTCGTGTCGCAAGCCGGCGCATTGACGCCGTTCAGCGTGCTTTCCGTCCAGGCCGTTGCGCCGGCGGGGGTCGCCGCCAAACGACAAATGTAAAAGCTGCCGGGCATGGTGACCTTGTTGACAAACAATCGCAGGGTGCCCTGCTGCACATCGGAGCTGGTGAGAGTGGAAGGAAAGGCCGCGAGATTGAAGCGAATATACGTACTCACGCTCGGGCTTTCCACCAGCAGAGACGAAGAGGCGCCATTGTTGAGGCTGCTTCCGCTCTGGGCATAGGTATCGTCGGTGGCCGGCGCCTGCGCCGAGGCGAGAAGCGGCGCCAGGAAAAAGAATCCGAGCAGGGCAACAAGACGAATACGCGTCGATGGCGTCATGGAACGCCCCTTCCTAGAATGTGCGATTGCCGTTCGGCAAACCGGCCGGAAATGAGTGTGTGTACTCAGTGTCAAATTAATCGTCCTTTTCGCATTTCGCGGCCCGTCACCCCGACGAGCGGCCAATGCGCAACGCCCCCCAAAAGCTCCACCACAAGAAAACTTCAGAGCGCCTCTCCCACTCTGCGGATGACCATCACCGGTTCAACGTCATCCACAACGCCGGCGTTGCTGGCGCGCGCAGCAGCCGGATGCGAATCGCCGGACCGGGCCTCCCGGGGGAAACTGGCGAGAGGAGCGGCGTCCCGCAGCGGAGTCTCGCCGCCGCGCCCGGAGATTTCTCGATCGAGCGCGTCGCGCAGCAGCGCGACTTGCTGGGCGAGAACCCGGCTGCGTTCGTTCAATTTCGAGACCCAGGTAAAGAGCTCGATCACCAGAAGCGTCAGACTGAAAATCGCAATCAAGAAAAGCGCCGAGGGCGCGTAAGGAATTCCGAAGATGTGCGCGATGCGGAAGAGATAGTTGTAGCCGACCGATGACGCGATCATCAGCGCGAAGGCGATGCCCATCCACAGGATGGCGAAGCGCTCGGTGATCTTGCGCTTCAGCACCAGACCCATCACCAGCGCGAAGATCACCAGCGTCACCAGGAACGCAAGCGATTGGCCGTGTTCCGGCATTCCGCCCGGCGCGGGTGTTTGCCAGACCGCCAAGTTCGTCAGCAGCGAGTGCTTCACTAGAAATTGACCTCCGGCTTGCGCAGCAAATTCATGAAAATGGCCAGCGGAACTTTCAGCATGTAAATGATCGATTTCAGGCGGCCGATGCTCGAGCGCCCGGCGGTGCGCTCCGACATGACGACGGGCACCTCCAGGATGCGCAGGCCGGCGCGATGCGCCACCACCAGCGCTTCGACTTCGGGAAAATCCTCCGAGTAGCGATGTGCGAGCAGACGAATCGCGCGGCGGCTGAGGACGCGAAAGCCGGACGTGGGATCGGTGATGGCGGTTCGGCAAATCCCGGAGAGAAGGCCGGAGAAGACGCGAATGCCCATGCGGCGCGCAGCCGTGGATTTGAATCCGCCTTCGGAGCGGAAGCGCGTGCCGACAATCATGTCCGCGCCGGATTCGCGCGCGGCCGCGAGCAGCTTCGCGATTTCGCGCGGCGGATGCTGTCCGTCGCCGTCCACTTGCATGGCCAGGTCGTAATCCTCGCGCAGAGCGATCTGCAAACCGGTCTGCACGGCGCCGCCGATGCCGAGATTGCAAGGCAACGTAACAACGCGAGCGAGGCCGTCGACGGCTTCGCGTGTGCGGTCGGTGGAGCCGTCGTCGATCACGACGACATCGCAGCCGGGAGATTCCTTGCGCAGAGAATGGAGCAACGCCGGAAGCGATTTCGATTCGTTGTAAGCGGGAACGATGATGAGGATGCGCGGGTCGCGCGTGAGCGAGCCGGCAGGGAACTGCAATCTTTGCGCAGCGCTTTCGGCAGTGATCGTAAGAGACATCGTTTTTTTCGTTCGTCCAACGCGCGGCGCGAGAAAGTTCTATACGTACCAGCGCCACGAAAACTACGGGAACCTGCTGAGCAATAAGCAATTGCCCCGCCAATGCGCGAGAGGCGCGAGAGACTCGCCACCGAGTGACAAAATCTGTACAAACGCAAGTAGTTCGCGATCAGAGACGTGCGACAAGCATGGAAAAAAGCGAAAACGTTATCGAGCGGGCGGCGAGTTTGCGAGCGAAGGGGATTCTTCGGACACACGTGACGAAATATGTCGTCACCGAATCGTGACGGAAAATGGGAATCGGGAAACCAACTCACGAGTGGAGCAATTAGTTAGACATTTCTTTCAATTCGTTTCTGCGGTTTCGAGACAGGGAAGAAGTCCGTGCGATGCTTTCGCCCAGTGGTTCTAACCTATCCGTCCTAGTACAGGGTCACGATAACGCTGTTGTTGACAAACGGTGCCGCCAAGACGGCGATGCGAATCCGTATTGCCCAGCATTTTCGTAGAAGACGGGTTGGGAATTCTGGCCGGTGGGTTCCTCGCGACATTCCCTTCGCTCGGTTTTCCGACCGTCCATTGCCGTACGTAGTTGCCTATTGTGCTTGGCGGTGAAGATGTCTCGCTCGGTGACAGGGTGCGCATAGCGAGATGAGATTCTCCTCAACATCGCTTCCCAACCGGCTGCGCGAGCAAATGTGGTGGACCTGAAGATCTTCCGCTCTCCCACAATCTTGGCAGCGCCACCCATCGCGCGCGAGCACCTCGCGGGAGAGCTGGCGATACTTCTCGGGTCTAAGCCTCAGTCGTGGTCGCTTCCGTTTGAACCCGTTCAAGGCTGTTCCTCACGATCTCCAGCAACTGCACTCTCTGCGCCATGGGAAGAGCACCGATCAGCCGAGCAAGCGCTAAGAACAACGTATTCTCCTCGCCAGCTTCCAGGTTCGCTCCCGCGAGGAAGTCCGCACAGATCATCTCCAGACAATAACCGCGCGACTTGTCGGTCCCAAGCATCAGCGCGGCGGTCTCGAGCGCCTGCTCGACGACCCCAAGTTGGCTTTTGTATACCTTGAAGTAGAGCATCTCCCAGGGCTCAGTGTCCTGGCCTGTCAAATGGCGGTCCACTTCTCGCTTGAACTCCTCGGTCTGCATGGAGCGAGCCTTGTGCAACCAGATTGCACTTTCGAAGCGCTGTCCCTCCCGGCGCGCGATTTTCGCGAGCTCCGTGGCCTTGGTCCATCCCACCTCCCGGAGGTCCGGTTTCGGAATCCGCGGCAGATGCTCGTGAATGGCCATCAGGTAGTACGCTTTCCTTCGAGACTCCGGAAAGCGCCTCTCGAGAAAATCATCGAATGACGCCAGATTGTCGAGCCGCCAATACTGCCCAGAGCGGACCTCACACAGGTAGCGGCCGAGTTCCACAAACCGAGCATCGCGCTCCCGATGGATGGCTTTCTCCCAGCTCAAGATTTCCTCAATCTTGGCCATCACAAACAGAGCCCGCCGGCGATTGAGTTTCGGCGCTGCCATCGGCAATCCGTTAGTCCACAAGCTCGTCAAGCCAATCAAGGTCACTCGCTCCCGGCCGGCGGATCAGGTTCGCTTCAATCAACTGCTGGTTATCAAGGCAGAGACCCAGATGAGGGCAGCTCACACAGCCGTTCTGCGGGAAGCGGATCCCGCTGTGCGAGGCGAAATGCCCTGATTCCAGCTCATGGATGGTCGTCTCAACCAGTCGGCCGAATTCCTTGCGTTGTTCCTCTGAGATGGTGGCCTTCAGGTATTGGATCTCGGGTAGCTGCTTGCGGACGAATACGACCAGAGCCACATCCGGGATGCCGCTGATCCAGGAGTAGCAAATGAGCTGTGGATCGAGGGACAGAAGCCCTTCCGGCTCTTCTGCATAGCGGCTGGTGGTAGTTTTCCAGTCGATCAGGTAGTGCTGGTCATCGAGTTCACCGATGGCATCAATATACGAGACGAACTCATTGCCTCCCTCAAGGGTGCGAGTGATCTTCAGCTGCAGGTTTTCCTTGGGAACACGAACACGATCCTCCCGTACGAACTTCTCAAGAAGGTGGACTCCCTGATGCAGGAGCCGATCCCAGGACTCTCCCTTCCGGTATTCGAAGGGAGAGTCACGGAAGGCCTCCCATTCCTTGAACAGTGCTACGGTCGAGTCCCGTTGCTCGAAGTAAGCTCCCAGAGCCTTCTCAAAGCAGCGGCCAAAGACCATGGCTGCCCGGGTGTCCTTCTCCCGCCAGCCGTCGAGATAGCGGTATCGATAACTGCGGGGGCAGCGCAGGTACTGGCTGATCTGGGTGTAGCTGTAAATCATCGATGTTCCTGCGCCTGAGTTTCGCTGGCGTCGGTATGGGAGAGCTCTTCCCACTCGGCTGCCGGGGCGAAGGCTTCCAGGTTCTGAAAGGTATGGCGGTTCAGGGTGACGTGTGTGGTCCTGACGACACCGCGAAGGTTGAGCAAGGCCTTCTCATCCATCTGATCCTGGCTGAGCAATTCCATGTCATAACCGAAATCGCGCAGGAACCAATTCAACTTCCATAAGGCGCGCTCGGTCGAGTAGAGCCGACCGGAGAAGGACCGGCGGGCGAAAGACTCAGGTTCCAGCACCACGAATCGGACCATCAGGAAAGCCTTTTGGCACGCCTCCCGTTGTCGAAATAGAGTTCGCCGAGATCGCAGATGGATCCTTGGTCGAATTGATCGAGGACCCCGAGGATTCGGCAAGGACTCTTCTGGGCGTATACAAGGGAGGTGAGGTGCGGCATGCGAGTAGGGTTCCATCTGGAGACCGAGTGCTTGTTCCGATTCCCCGCGATCAGCACATGATTAGGCACGTTCGTCTCCCGCGGGGAGCCAAGCCCTGCGAGTCCGCGCGTTCGCTCCTGCCACCAATCGACTCAATCTCTACAGCCACCAGCAGGCCTCCGCAGATCGATGGATCGTGAAGTGGGGTTGCACTTCTAGGACAAGAACGAATCTGGATTCAAAACTGTAGGCCTTAGCTAAAAGATTAGCGCGGGTGTCATAGTAACGACGGCACCCGAAAACCAGAGGGCAGACGCATCGGGTCTGCCCTTTTTCTTTGGAGGCAACATGACAGAGAAAAAGCTAGAAGCAAACCGCAGGAACGCTCTCAAATCAACTGGGCCGAAGACGCCGGCTGGAAAGGCCGTGTCTTCGAGAAACGCTGTAAAGCACGGGTTGCTATCCGTACGTCCTATCCCCCCGGGACTCAAGAGCCTCAGAGAGTTGGAAAAGCGCAGGGACCGTATCTTCAAACGCTTTGTGCCTGTCGGCGTCTTTGAGGTGCTACTCGCGAACGAACTTGCCATCACATCGTGGAGACTATGGTACGCCGTCCGCTATGAGGTGGGGGTGGCCGCAGCCGCCGTTGCTGCGGTGGAGCAGGACTTGGAGGACCGCGCGGAGCCGGGTTGTGGCAAACCACCGGGCCCCGCAGAGGCTCGCGCGAAGGCTACGATGGCTTCTTCCTTGGCAGGAATTCTCGAGAACTTACCCGTCCTGCGAGAGGGACGGAGGATGCACAAAGTCATCGCCGTAGCCATACTGCAGGCTATTTGGGCGGAACTCCCCGAGGAATTCAGGGAGATTTCCATTCCCGGCATTCCGGACGACGACGCCGAATTCGATGCGTTCGACGATTGGACGGCTGGCCTTGTTCGCCAGGCTGCTGAAGCTTACGCTGCCGCGGCACAGATGACCCGCGAGGCCGTGCTGAACAAACGCATCACATCCGCCTATAAGAGCCGCGATCAGGCGAAGGCAGAGGAGCGCGACCTTGTGGAGCGAGGGCAGCGTTGGCAGTTACTTTTGGAGCGGGAGTGTCGCAGTCGAATGTTACGGGAGCCAGATCGCTTGGGCGCGCTAGTTCGATACAAAACCAATCTTCAGCGGTGGAATGTCCGCGTCCTTCGCGAAATCGAAAGACTCCAAGCAGCCCGGTCGGCGCGGTTGTCCCGCCCCCCGCGACCATGGATGTGGATCCGAACGTCCACACGGAGGGTTCATGACGAAATTACGAAACGAACCCACCATCTGCCTCAAAAGCAAGCACATGTATTCTTGTCAGGTCCCAGCATTGGGACGCCGACATTGGGTCAGTTCGAGGGATGATCCCTCTGCGTCAGTTCGGGGGTTGACGTTTGAAGAGTTTGTCGCCTTCCTCCACGTCGTACAACTCGTAGGTGGTGACGTAAACGATGTCGTCGCTCTTGTTTCCCGCCGAGGCGAGGAACGGCTAGGGAGTGGCGCTGCGTGGGCATGGACGCTGCGGGCCTCGCGGCCCGCTGCACCTGGGGAGTGACTTGACGCCGATGCCGGGCCGCCCGGCATCCAGTAGGGACTCGTCGAATGACGGTGAATTCTCTTGCGAGCTGTTCGCGCTGCCGCGTCACTCGTGAAACTTTATTCGGTGCGCCAAATTTCCGAACCGGACATTCGCAACTTCGTCTTTCGGCTCGTTAGGATGCTCGCTCCGCAAAATTCAAAACGTGTCCGTCTTGCGTTGTGTCGAGCGGCGGGGTTGATTTCCCGCCGCTCTGTTTTTCTGGTGGACGGTGCGACTTGCGATCGCGCCGTCCGGACGCCACACGTTACTTCGAGCAGACTACATACGCGGTCGATGCGCTGTTGTCGAAGTTGGTCGTGTACCAGCCATACGGTGCCGCCGGGAAGGTGCCCGCACCCGAGGTTGGAGGACGCCAGGCGGTGGCAGCTGTATCGTAGACGTACGAGCCTGCGGCAATAGTGTTACCTGTTCCCGTTTGGGTGACGGTCAGGCTAGTCGTACCCGCCGTGTAACCGCCAGTGTGGTTTATCGTGAATGTGTCGAAAGTGTTTGCGCCTCCGACGATGATCGTGTCACCGCTTGCGACCGCAAAAGGAAGCCCAGCAGAGGTAAGAGTCAGAGTGGTATTACCAGTGCCGGAGATCCCGGTTGAAAGCACGGCCGCGGTAATCGGACCAATTGTGCCGATGTGGGCGTCGTTGGTGATGCTGTCGTAGCCGCCGCCGCCCAGCGCGACGTCACCGGCCGGGCAGAGTACGAACGCAATCGGCGAAGTCCCCTGCGTCCCTGCGTTGCTAGTAGCGTACACCGTTGCGATGTTCGTCGAGACGCTTGTCCCGGTTGCCGCCGGTTGCGCCGGTCGCTCCGGCCGCACCCGTCGTGCCTACACCCGTTGGGCCGGCCGGGCCGGTCGCTCCCACTGCCCCAGTTGCGCCTTGGGGGACTGTGAAGTTCAGGATCGCGCTCTGAGAAGTACCTGAGTTCGTGACCGAGGCAGTGCTGCCCGGAACGCCTGTCGTCGTGGTGCCGACAGCCACGCTGCCGAGGCCGGTTGCGCCGGTCGCGCCGGTTGCACCTGTTGAGCCGGTTGCACCCGTGCCGCCAGTTGCGCCCGTCGGTCCCGTGCTGCCGGTTGCACCGACTGCGCCAGTCGCACCCGTCGGTCCGATCGGAACTCCAACAGGACCCTGGATGCTCCAAGCTCCGGTTGCCGCCGTGTTGCTGCTTCCACTGGCCATCCGAATGTTGATCGTCTGTCCGGCCACGTAGGCGACAGTGTGAACCGTGTCGTTGCATGAGTTGGGGGTGGAGTTGGACGTGGTACCGGAGGTGATCTGGCACGTCATGGTTGTGGGCGAACCGCTCTGCATGATTGTGAACGTCTCGGTTTGGCTCCCGGTCAGATTGGCCGAAAGCACGACGTACAAGTTCATCGCAGCGCCGGGCGTCGGGACGATAGCGTTCCCGGTCGTGGTGGACGTGTTTGGTGTGGCTGCGCCAATGACACTGCTGTAGCAACTTGTTCCCACAGTACCACTGCAGCTGGCTACACCGGCTGCGTTGCTGTTGCCCCAGAATTCGGGCTCTGCCTGCTGCGCACCAGTCGCGCCGGTCGCACCGGTCGCGCCGGTCGCACCATTTGTGCCGTTCGTACCGTTCGTGCCGTTATTGCCGGATGGTCCGGTTGCGCCAACTGCTCCGGTTGGACCTGCCGCTCCGGTTGCGCCAACTGCTCCGGTTGCGCCAACTGCACCCGTTGCGCCTGCCTGGGCCAACAGATTCCAGTCGGTCATATCCACGTCCGGAGTCGTCGCGCCAGTGTTGCCGTTTACCGCGATGTAGGAAGAGCCGTTGTAGGACACGGCGTCGTTCACGTTGTAGTTGTTGTTCGGTACGAATGCGTTGGTCCAGTTGATCGTCCCCGGACCAGTCGAACCCGTTGCGCCCGTCACTCCGATTGGACCCGTCGTGCCGTTCGTGCCATTTGTCCCGTCGTTGCCGGCCGGCCCGGTCGCGCCCGTCACTCCGTTGGTGCCGTTCGTTCCGTTCGTGCCCGCTGGCCCTTGCAGCCCAGTGCCGCCGATCGAAGCCAATAGCGACCAGTTGTTGTCCGCGATGGAAACAGAGGTGGCCGGATCCTCGGTGTTGCAATTGGTATTGCACACGTAGCTCGAGCCGTTCTCCGTCGTCACGTCATAGGGGTTGTAGGTAGAGCCCGTGCCGCCGTAAGCGCCGGTGAAGTTGAAACCCTGGCCGGTGCTGCCGGTTGCTCCGGTGGGACCCTGGATACCCTGAATGCCTTGGATACCTTGAATACCCTGATCGCCGGTCGCGCCGGTGGGACCCTGGATACCCTGGACGCCTTGAATACCCTGAATACCCTGACTGCCGGTTGCGCCCATGGCTGCTTCGAGTGCCCACGTTGTGGCGGGACCTGCAGCGTCGGTGGCCGGATCAGTAACATTGCTGGTGGCTGGGCCATTCACTACCAATGCCACATAGGTCGAGCCGCCTTCGGTGACCACGTCGTAGGGGTTGTAGTTCCCAGTCGCGGCGTACGGACCGATGAAGTTGAAACCCTGGCCGGTGCTGCCGGTTGCTCCGGTCGAGCCGGTGACACCCTGGATACCCTGAATGCCCTGGATACCTTGAATGCCCTGATCGCCGGTCGCGCCGGTGGGACCCTGGATACCCTGGACGCCTTGAATACCCTGAATACCTTGACTGCCGGTTGCGCCCATGGCTGCTTCGAGTGCCCACGTTGTGGCGGGACCTGCAGCGTCGGTGGCCGGATCAGTAACATTGCTGGTGGCTGGGCCATTCACTACCAATGCCACATAGGTCGAGCCGCCTTCGGTGACCACGTCGTAGGGGTTGTAGTTCCCAGTCGCGGCGTACGGACCGATGAAGTTGAAACCCTGGCCGGTGCTGCCGGTTGCTCCGGTGGGACCCTGGATACCCTGAATGCCTTGGATACCTTGAATGCCCTGATCGCCGGTCGCGCCGGTGGGACCCTGGATACCCTGGACGCCTTGAATACCCTGAATACCCTGACTGCCGGTTGCGCCCATGGCTGCTTCGAGTGCCCACGTTGTGGCGGGACCTGCAGCGTCGGTGGCCGGATCAGTAACATTGCTGGTGGCTGGGCCATTCACTACCAATGCCACATAGGTCGAGCCGCCTTCGGTGACCACGTCGTAGGGGTTGTCGTTCCAGTCGCGGCGTACGGACCGATGAAGTTGAAACCCTGGCCGGTGCTGCCGGTTGCTCCGGTCGAGCCGGTGACACCCTGGATACCCTGAATGCCCTGGATACCTTGAATGCCCTGATCGCCGGTCGCGCCGGTGGGACCCTGGATACCCTGGACGCCTTGAATACCCTGAATACCTTGACTGCCGGTTGCGCCCATGGCTGCTTCGAGCGCCCACGTTGTGGCGGGACCTGCAGCGTCGGTGGCCGGATCAGTAACGTTGCTGGTGGCTGGGCCATTCACTACCAATGCCACATAGGTCGAGCCGCCTTCGGTGACCACGTCGTAGGGGTTGTAGTTCCCAGTCGCGGCGTACGGACCGATGAAGTTGAAACCCTGGCCGGTGCTGCCGGTTGCTCCAGTGGGACCCTGGATACCCTGAATGCCTTGGATACCTTGAATGCCCTGATCGCCGGTCGCGCCGGTGGGACCCTGGATACCCTGGACGCCTTGAATACCCTGAATACCCTGACTGCCGGTTGCGCCCATGGCTGCTTCGAGTGCCCACGTTGTGGCGGGACCTGCAGCGTCGGTGGCCGGATCAGTAACATTGCTGGTGGCTGGGCCATTCACTACCAATGCCACATAGGTCGAGCCGCCTTCGGTGACCACGTCGTAGGGGTTGTAGTTCCCAGTCGCGGCGTACCGGACCGATGAAGTTGAAACCCTCGCCGGTGCTCCAGTCTGCCGGTGGGACCCTGGATACCCTGAATGCCCTGGATACCTTGAATGCCCTGATCGCCGGTCGCGCCGGTGGGACCCTGGATACCCTGGACGCCTTGAATACCCTGAATACCCTGACTGCCGGTTGCGCCCATGGCTGCTTCGAGTGCCCACGTTGTGGCGGGACCTGCAGCGTCGGTGGCCGGATCAGTAACATTGCTGGTGGCTGGGCCATTCACTACCAATGCCGCATCGGTCGAGCCGCCTTCGGTGACCACGTCGTAGGGGTTGTGGTTAAGGTCGCTACGGACCGATGAAGTTGAAACCCTGGCCGGTGCTGCCCGGTTGCTCCGGTCGAGCCGGTGACACCCTGGATACCCTGAATGCCCTGGATCCGGTCGACCGGTGACACCCTGGATACCCTGAATGCCCTGGATACCCTGACTGCCCTGTGAACCAGTTGGACCAATCGGACCTTGGATGCCCTGGACACCTGTCGTACCCTGCGCGCCAGTGGCTCCGACGGCGCCGGTTGCACCTTGTGGTCCAGTGTTTCCCTGAACGCCAGTCGCGCCAGTTGCGCCTGCTGCGCCTTTCGCTCCGGTGGATCCGGTTGCTCCCGTCGCGCCATTCGTGCCGTTTGTTCCGTTCGCTCCGGTCGCACCCGTACTGCCGGCCGCGGCCCAGATCGCCAGGTTGCCGGCATCGAATGTGCCGCCGGAAACGAAATTGTTGACGGCCACGAAGTCGACCCGTGTGCCGGTGAGAACCTCATCCACCAAATAATGAGTGTTTGCTGCCCAGTTGCCGACGTACGTGTATCCTTGTCCCGTTGCTCCCGTCGCGCCCGTCGCTCCGTTTGTGCCGTTCGTTCCGTTCGTGCCATTCGCGCCGGCCGAGCCCGTTGGACCAGTTGCGCCTGCCGCACCGGCTGCGCCTGCTGCGCCCTTCGCTCCAGTCGGTCCAGTCGCGCCTGTCGTTCCAGCGCCCGTCGCGCCAGTTGCACCTGCTGGCCCGGTTGCGCCAACAGCTCCCGCGGCGCCCTTTGCGCCGGTGGGCCCAGCAGCGCCGGTCGATCCGTTCGCGCCCGCGGTTCCGGTAGGTCCTGTCGCGCCTAGTTCCGCCAAGAGCTGCCATGTTGGGCTGACGCCAGGGATTTCCGTTGCAGCAGCGCCGGCTGGGGCGACGTAGCTAGACCCCTGGTAGTACACAACAGAGCCAACCCCGTAGTTGAGTCCACTCCAGATGCCGGCCCATCCGAGTCCGGTCGGTCCGACCGGTCCGGTCGCGCCCGTCCGACTCCAGTTGCGCCTGTACCTGCTGGGCCCATGGGACCTGTTGCCCCGGCGGAACCTTGTGAACCCGAGCTCCCTTGCGGGCCTGCTGGTCCGGTGGGACCTCCAGGGCCGATGTTGCCCGTCGCTCCGGATTGTCCGACAGTCCCGGTGGCGCCTTGCAGTGCTAGGAGCTGCCACGCGGGATCTACGCCGGGAACCTGTCCGCCCGTTGCGCCGTTCGGAGCAACATAGGAAGAACCTTGGTAATAAACTGCATCGTTGGGGTTGTAACCTGTGGCCCCCCACGTGCCCTGCCAGTTCAGGCCTGCGCCTGTTGCGCCGGTCGCACCAGCGGCTCCCGCGGCACCGTTCGCACCGTTGGATCCCGCTGGCCCTTGCGAACCTTGCGCGCCTGTCCGGACCTGCGGGTCCTTGTGCGCCTGTGCGGGCACCCTGACCGCCCTGCGGTCCAGTTGGTCCGAGATTTCCCTGAGAGCCCGAGGGGCCAGCGCTGCCAGTTGCGCCCATCGGCCCAGTCGGTCCTTGCAAACCAGTTTGACCTGCGTCACCTTGAGGGCCGGTCGCGCCGCCAACGCCGGTGGCGCCGGTGCTGCCTGCAAGCGCCAACAACTGCCATGCGGGGTCTACGCCGGGAACCTGTCCGCCCGTTGCACCGCTCGGAGCAACGTAGGGAAGAACCCTGGTAGAAACCGCATCGTTGGGATTGTAGCTCTGTGCGCTCCAGCCGTTTTGCCAGTTGAGCCCTGCACCCGCTGCGCCGGTTGCCCCTGCCGGACCGGTTACTCCGATTGGCACCGTTCGATCCGGGTAGACCCTGCGATCCTTGCTGACCCGCAGGTCCCGTCGGGCCCTGTGCCCCATCCTGGCCGTCCAAACCCGTCGGCCCAGCCGGTCCCGTCGGCCCTTGCGGCCCTGTAGCACCTGTGGCGCCGTTTGTGCCGGGCGCGCCCGTGGCTCCCTAGCGCCTACGGGTCCAGTTGCACCGGCTGTTCCGGCACCTGTCGCGCCTGTTGCTCCCGTCGTGCCTGTCGAACCTGTGGGGCCTGTCGCACCTGTAGCGCCCTTCGCACCGGCTGTTCCCGCACCTGTTGCGCCTGTTGCTCCGGTCGCGCCGGTTGTACCTGTTGCGCCGGCGGCTCCGGTCGCTCCTCGGCGCGAGCTGTGCCGGCTGTTCCTGTTGGGCCAGTCGGGCCGGTTGCGCCCGCTCCGGTCGCACCAGTTGCGCCCGTCGCTCCCTTCGCGCCAGCTGTGCCGGCTGTTCCTGTTGGGCCAGTTGTGACGTGTGACACTCAGATTCTCAGCCAGTTGCGCCCGTCGCTCCCTTCGCGCCAGCTGTGCCGGCTGTTCCTGTTGGGCCAGTCGGGCCGGTTGCGCCCGCTCCGGTCGCACCTGTGGCACCCGTTGGCCCCGTCGGACCAGTTGGTCCCGTCCGGCCTGTCGCAGCCGGCGGGTCACTGGGGTCTGCCGCTACCACTAGATCCAACTCCGTATCATGACTGGTGTCTGTGTCTTCCTTCGAAGTCACACGTTATGTTGGCCTCGCCGGCTGCGTTACCGACCGGATTCGAAGCCATGATCCCAATCCCGTTATTCGTCCCAGGGTTGGTGTACCAATACTGGACGATCGCAGTAACGTCCACCGCGATGTAATCTTGATCTGCTCGCTCCAGATGCTCCATAGCCACTGGCGAGGTGCTTGTGTCGCAACTAGGCGCATTCAAACCCGTCAGCGTGCTCTCCGTCCATGTCGGCGACAAATATAAACGGAACAACGAAAATTGTCCCGAATTCGAGATGCTGTCCACGAGGAACCTGAGGGTTGCTTTGTCGATCTCGCTGCTCGTCAGCGTCGGCGGAAACACACCCATATTGAAGTGGATATACGTGTTGTAGTTCGGGCTCTGCATGACCAGAACGAGTGGGCCGTCCCATTGTTGCCGCTGTGCCCGGCTTCGGCATACGTGTCGTCGGTGGCCGGCTGCGCCTGCGCCAACCAACCCCGGGAAGAACGACACGCCCAACAGACCTAGCAGGGCAAACAAGCGAAAACGCGATTGGAAGCGACTCCACCCACAGCCTTGCAAATATTTTTCCGTGCAGCCTGAGACTATTTGACTGGTCCTCGAAGAAGCAAACTCTGGAATGTCTTCTGTGTGTCGGTGGTGCGAAATTCCAAATTGGTCTCGGCGTTTCGCAACACTGGTTCGTCCGTCGATCGGTGAGGACGTGAGATTGACAACGAGTCGATCCGTCGGACACGTTGCGCTGTACTCCATTTCAGCGGGCCGCCTTTAGTGAAGCTGCAAAAGTTGACACACCAACTACCGCAACCGTCTGGTGTTCAACCACCGCGGGGTTGCGCCGCGTAGCAGAAAGCAATCAAGAAGCCATTGCCATTCGCTCAGCAAGAGAGGAAACACACGCGGAATGAGCGAGATGGCGCCGACGGCAAGGGAGAACAGCGTTGACGGAGATCAGACCACGGCCAGAAAAGCAAGTTTTCGTTCACCTGGCAAGATGGCTTTCGTCACCCATCCATGACTTGCTAGTACGCATGAATCCAATCGGTGATCCAAGGGTGTGACAACGCTCGGGATTGCTCACTCGTACAACTTCCGCACCGTAGTTGCTGGTGAGAGGCCATTGGCGGCGGCCTTCATTCGGTGGGGACGAATAGCGGACTAATCAACGAACGCAGTTCTGGTGCGCGACGAGCTTCAATCGAGGAACGTGACTTTGTTGATCTCGCGAAGTGTGGTCACGCCCGCGCGAATCTATTGAGCTCCGAATCGCGCAGGAACGTCATGCCCTCTTCGCGGGCTGCCCGTTTGATTTCCGATGTGGTGGCTGGCTCATGATCATTTCGCGAACGCGATCGGAGAGATCGAGCAACTCGGCGATCGCGGTCCTTCCATGAAAACCGCTGCCGCAAGATCAGACAGCCCTTGCCCTCGTACAGCGCAACATCGGCCCACTCGGCAGGATTCAGGCCAGATTCGCGCAACGCCTCGGAGAGAATAATCCACGCGTTTCTTGCAGTGCGGGCAGATGACTCGCACGAGGCGCTGGGCCATGATGCAGTCGAGCGCGGAAACGAAATTGTAAGGCTCGACGCCCATGTTGATGAACCGGCCGATCACATCCGTCACGTTGTTCGGCACGAACGGTGGTGAACACAAGGTGACCCGTAAGGGCCGAATTGATGGCGATTTGGGCCGTTTCCTGGTCGCGAAATTCCCACCCATCATCTTGTCCTGATCATGCCGCAAGATGGAGCGCAAGCCGCGAGCAAAGGTTAGCCCCTTTTTTTGTTACCGGAATCTGGGTGATGCTCGTGTACCTGGTATTCAACGGGATCCTCGATCGTGACGATCTTGTCCTCATCACTCTTGATTTCGTTGATTGCAGCGTAGAGGGTCGTCGTTTTCCCCGACCCCGTGGGTCCCGTTACAAGAACCATGCCATAGGGCTCGCGGATGTAGCGCCGGAACTTCGCCACGTCGACGCCGTCGAAGCCGACCACGTCGAGATTAAGACTGCGAAATTTTTCACTCAGGGTTTCCTTGTCGAGGACGCGAAGAACGGCATCCTCGCCATGCACCGACGGCATGATCGAAACGCGCGAAAATCCACGAACCGGCCTTTGTAACGCACGCGGAACCGGCCGTCCTGTGGAATTCGGCGCTCGGCAATATCGAGTTCGCTCATCACCTTGATGCGCGAAAGGATTGTTGCGTGCCAATCCTTCGCGAGAGGCTGCATGGCGTGTTGCAGGACGCCGTCAATCCGATATTTCACCCTGACTTCCGAATTGGAGCATCTTTATGTGAACGGAACGTTGCTTGTGCTGCTCAAGAGCCGTAAAGATGACGGTATCAATCAAGCTAATCATGGTACTCGTGGTTGTATCGCTCGTGAGTCTATCCATTGAGAGATTTTCGTCGCTCGTGCTCTTGTCTTCCGTGTTGGCGTGACCGGTGAATCCAAAGGTGGCTTCGTCAGACGCGCTGGCGATTGCTCGGCGCGCTTCAGCATGTCGTTGATCTGTGTCGCAGTGGCGACGTGAATTGCAGCTTTTTGCCGAGTAGCAAGCCCAGCTTGTCGTCATCGCAAGGCGGCTCGGATCGGAAAGAGCTACCGCCAGCGAACCGTTGTGAGCTTCGAGCGGAACGAAGGTGTAGCGAAACATCAGTTCGGCGGGAATGCTGCGCAGCAGCTTTGGATCGATTCGCTGTTCCCGCAAGATCAACGAACGCACAACGGTATCGTTCGGCAAGCCGTTTGGTGCGCTCGCGCTCTTCGGATTCGTCGCCGACGCCTTCTGGATTTACGGGGCGCGTCAATGTTCCCATTGTTTTCCTTGCAAAAATTACCGCTTCTTCCAGCGGTTAGATCGACCGATTCTGCAAACAGGCTCCGGGGCAAGGTTCTAGATCTGCGGGTCCGACAGGTATGCACTAGGCCTCGGCCGCCACTTAGGGGTGGAAAAGGGGCGAACGACCTCCTTGAAGCTCAGGACAAACGGCTTAAGGCCAGAGGAAGAAAGTTACAAAGATCTCGACAGGCTCTGTGTGGGACCTAGGGATTCCAATCGTACACTATGCCTTGGCCATCCAGGCGTCATCGAAGAGAGACAATTTTCGCGTCCTGCAACGGATGGGGTTTGCAATCGCCAATTTTTGTCAATTCAACGAAACGCTGTTTCCTTCAAGCTTAACGCAAACAACCTGGAGGAGTGGTAGTCTCCGGAGTTTTTCGCACATTTCTGTCGGCGCGGATTACTGCGAAATGACCATCTGGGACGTGCTCTGCATGTTCACAGTGCTGCCGGTGACTTTCTCAGAAATGGGAGGCTGAAGCCGAAGTGGTAGTTCACCTGCACCTCTACAATGCAGCCCGGGCTGTTGACCCCGAGGACGCCTCCGTTGGTGCAATCTGTCGCGCTTCCGCCGTAGTCGGTCGAGGGGTTAAGCCAACTCGTGGTTACAGAAACACAACCGGGAGTGGCGCAGCTCCCCGCCACGTAAGCCATTCCCGGCGGGTGGATATTCTGGACGAAAGTCTGAATCTGCGCTGCCGTCGCCGGGCATCCGCCGGGCAACGGATTCAACGTAGGGCAGGCCGCGCCGCGCACGCTGGCCCATCGAGTGCCTTCCCGGGCGGCGTAGGACACCCAGTGGTACGCGTACATCGCCCGCGAGAAATCAATGATCCCAAACATCAAAGGAAACAAGATCAAGGTCATGACCAGACCGAACTCAAGCGTGCGCCGAAACGCCTCGCTCTTTCCTCTGGTTACTGCGGTTATTGCTGTCGTTGATGTTCTGGGGGCGCACGAGCAGCCTCATTTACGGAATCGAGAACCGCATTCTGGCCTCGGAATTCAGAGTAATAGGGGGGAAGAGGCCGCGGAAATTGAACATGGGCGTGTATGTGACCTTGGTCTGTACCCAAACGAAGTTCACGGCGTGGCCACTTGGGCAACTGCACGAGTTGCTGTTCAAAGTGCCTCCCGAAGCGGACGTCTGATTCGAGCACTCGCAGCCCCATTGCGCTTGAGGATAACCGCTCACCCAGCACGCGTTCTTCCCGCTGCCGCAGGTGGTGGACACGTCCGGCGCCTCGTTCTCAACCGCCTTGACGATATTCGTCGTGTCCTGCAGGGTAGCTTGATTTTGCGCTCCATACTGGACGCCTGCACGGGCGGCGTTGGCCACTTCTATGCTCACGTAGTACCCGCGGCCAAAATCAATCGCGCCGAGCAACAGCGGAATCAGCACGAAGATGGACAATAGGGATGCTTCCACGAGGCTCGAGCCGCGCTCGGAGACCCGGAGAGTGGGCCGCGCGCCTTCCGGCACGCGCGGTCGGGTTGGCGTTCGATGGCATGCTTTGCGTCCTCCACATCTGTTTCTCTCCTACTGCACGATAATCGCGGTTCCTTGCCGAAGAGGCGAGCCGTTCGGCAAGTTCGCGGAAATTGTTGTTGAACGTAAAGTTAAAGACCCAACTGACGTTCTTCGCGACCAGAAGCGTGTAGGGCGCGCCCATACCAAAGTCAAAATTGAAGTTCACCGTCGCATCGGGGAAGTAGTAGGCGCCGGTGTGGGCGATGAGCCCGCTGCCCCGGTTCAAGTTCAGATCGCCGGCGAAAGTCGCCGCGGAGGCATTCGCGCGATCTTGGAAGAAAAGAATACCGGCCAAGGGTCCTGACGTCGGAGCCTCCAAGGTACACCGGGCACCGCAGAACCCTCCCGAGAAGTCGAAGTAGCTGTTAATGGGACCGTACTTCGTCGCGACATAGGTCGTCGGGTTGGCTGTGCCGGTATTGTAGAAGGTCACTCCTCCGCTGCTCTGCCCGGCCGTGCCGCCGCCCGTGCCTGAACTCCCGACCAGATCAAGCCGCCGCCGTTCAGAATGATAGTGTTCGACGAACCGGCGGTACTATTGAAGTTGATGAACGATCCGGAGAAGCCCGCTCCTCCGTCCGTAATTCCGCCGACAATGTTGTAATCCCAGCCTCGAAGCTCACTTGGGATTGGCCGAAAAATCCTGAATTGACCCGGATTCCCCACGCCGAAGGATTCGGGTTCGTGCTGGTGTCGGTGTTATACAGATTGTAAGAACCCGAATTGAAGGTCACAGCCGAATTTACGATCGTGAAGACCGCATCGGTTCCGCTGGCCCCGCTCAAGGTGCCGTAATACGTGCCGGGCTGTATCCTAAAATTGGTAGTCGCAGGGATGCCGGTGATCTTCACTCCGCCGCAGTGGCCCGCTGCCAATGCCGACGTCAGGGGGTTATAGGTCGCGACGTTGGCCGTCGTGATATTTAGAACCGTCACCCCGCCTCCCGGGCACGGCGTGGGCGCGCTGTAACCCGGCGCGTTGACGTTCGCCAACGGATCCGGCACAGCCGTCGTGATCTTGACGGGCTTCACCTGCCTGAAACCGGCCCCGCAGGCGAGGCCGAATGGCGTCTGTGTCCCTAAGAGCTGGATAGACGGGGCACAAAGGGCCGCCAAGAACAAGTCCAAGTTATCATTGTCGACGACACCACACGACGAATTAACCACCGTGAGGAAAGCGGTTAGCGCGCCGGCGTTGGTATCCAGGCCATAAATGCAGTTGATGCCCCCGGCAGCCACCGCGGAAGCCGAGAGCGTGATGGGCCTCACCCCCAGAACCTTCGAGAAAAACTGCGGCACATTCGTCTGCGTTACCACCGCTTCGACGTACGTGGGAAAATTCGAGCTCGCGTAGGGCCCATCGTGCGGAGGATTAAAGACCGTCACCGTCACGCCGTTCGACCCATTCGCGAACCCATTCTCCGAGGACGCGGCCTGGGCCGCTGTAGTCACATCCGAGTAGCTCAGGTCCATGGCGCCCGCCAGCGCCGCGGCGTCCGCCGCGGTCTGCAACTCGCGCCTCACGTAGCGGTAGTATCCAATATCTATGGCCAGGCCGAGGATTCCGATCAGAACCACCATCCCCAATGCCACAAACACCAATGATTGCCCCGCTTGGCGGTTTCTGTATCTCATGTTGCGAACCTCGTTATCGGTGCGCCCGCCCTTTCGGGCAGATACCCTTGGGCAGTTTCGATTCGTTGCGTTGGTGCCCGTTCTTCGCGTACACCACGGAGGAAAGGAACTGCGGAAATTTGTTAATACGCGCATCTAAGCCGAAAGCCCGTTTCGAGCTTCCCCTTCGCCTGAAAGCCTAGCCCTCCTACCCCGTCATGTCAAACACAAGTCGCGCTTCCGGCCTTGGGGCAAGGAGTTGCAGTCCGCGTCAACTCCTTTTGCTGAATGAACCAGATGTGATGTGGTTGCCCGGGGACTCCGGGTGAGTTCCGAGGTAATGCGTTCCTTTTATTGACTGTTCTTAAGAACTGCTTCGCTGAAATAATCCATCGGCGGGAAGTGAATCAGATTTCGGGCGGCTGGCGGTAGAAGAGAAGCGCCACAATTGAGCCGACCGTTGTGGCGATGCACAAATAACAGGCAATCGACAAAGCCACGGCGACCGCAGAGCCGCGAATTCCCTTGATGCCTGCAAGACTTCCAAATAGCAGGCTGAACGCAAACGCCAGAAACGCGATGCCGACATATGCCGGCATATGGAGCTTTCCCCTCGAAGCGAAAACGCTGATCGATATCACCACCGAGAGACAAGCAATGAGCAGAGGAGCTACAATCAGCATCTTCGCGCCGTACATCCGTGAAAGTTACAGGTACGGACTGCTATTTTGTCCCGATGCGGATCACCAGGCCGCCCGAGAGTTGGATGTTGTCCTGGTGCGTATTGAAGAACGTGGTCATCAGGTAGTCGGCTTGAACGCGAATTGCGGCTCTCTCGTTCAATGCGTAGTCCACGCCGCCTCCAGCGGACATCGCAAATTTATATGCCCCCTTGGAAGTTCCGAGAAAGCCCGGGCTCGCGTGTACGGCTCCCAATTGCAAATCCGCGAAGGGTGTCAGGCGATTGAATTTGCGGTAGGTAACAACCGGACCGTACGTGTACGTTTGGACGGAAACATTGGTACCGTCAATGGTTCCGCTGTATGCGTTGACCGTGAACCTGCCTCCGAACCAGTCGTTCAGATTCTCTGAGACGGAACCGCCCCCGCCATTGAGGTTGAAGCTTGTGCCGGTTACATTCGCCCTCAAATAGCTGTAACCCCCGTAAACCTCCCACGCAGGCGTGTCCTGCGCTTTGGCCGCGACGCCGAAGAGCAAAATTGCTGGGACGAGCCACATGACCCGTTTCATCTATTTATCTCCTTGAGGGTCATGTCTGACCCCGCTGCCACAGAGGCTTGGCCTTTGGAAAGTTCAAAGCTCCGGAGCGAAACTCCTCACTCAGTCGAAAATATCACTCTATCGGACCTGCAAGCTCAGAGTCCTCAACTGCATTGTCGAAAATATCACTCTACTTGACCCGCAAATTCACGGTCGTCGACTGTATTGCGGAGCCCGACGTGCCGGTTATGGTCACCTCGTAGTTCCCCGCGGGAGTTCCCGAGGGCGCGCCCTGCTGGGTCCCACCGCCGCAGCCGACGGACAGCATCAAAACGCCGACTGCGAACAACAGCGTAGCCGTTGCCCGGCGGTCCTTGAATCTGCCCAGTGTCATCAGCATGAACAAAGCGAGCAGAGCGACGAACAACGGAAGTTCGAGACGTTTCAAAACGCCTGCTCCCGGTCCCATCCTTGTCCCAGGGCTTGGCGGCACGGCCGTCCGAGCTACGGTCGTAATCTCCAGGCCCACTTGCGCCGCCGTGCTTCCGCTCAGAGCAACGGGGTTCTGAGTGGCCAGGCACGACGCGCCGAAGGGGAGTCCACTGCAACTTAGAGTAACCGGCTGGTTGAAGCCGGCAATCGGCGTGATCGAGAGCATGTAGTTGGCCGATTGGCCCGCCGATATCGTGGCGCTGGGGGAAACCGCGGCAATCGAGAACTGTTGCACGACCGCGTTCCCGGTCAGCAGAACCACCTGCGGACTGCCGGGTGCGCTGTCATCGATGGTAAGCGCCCCGACACCTGTCCCCGGTCCGGACGGTGTATACGTGACGTTAATGGTGCAGTTAGTCCCGGGTTGTAGTGGTGCTTTCGTGCAGTTGTCGGTCTCAGCGAAATCACCGCTCGCGGTAATACTCGAAATCGTCACCGCGACTACGCCGCTATTGGTCACCGTAATACTCTGCGCCGCACTGGTGGCCCCTACCGGTTGAGGATTCTGGGCGGTTCCGAACGTCAGCGTCGACGCAGATAGAGTAACGGACGAAGTGCTCCCCGTGAGCGCCACTACGACGTTCGGATTCGCAATCCCGGAATTCGTAATGGTAAGCGAAGCCTGACGAACGCCCGCGGCCGGCGGCGTGAACGTTACAGAGATAGTGCACTGGGCGCCCGCAGCCATTGACTCGACGCAGTTCTGGGTGGGCGTGAAGTCCGCTGTATTGGCTCCGCTGAGGGTGATGCCGGTAATATTCAGGGCATTCTGTCCGTTGGTGATGGTCACCGTCAAAGGCTGGCTGGTCGTGTTAAGGCTTTGCGTTGCGAAGTTCAGTCCCGATGGATTTACCGCGATTCCTTGCAGAATGCTGACCTTCGAAATGAACGCATCGCAATTTCCGCCCGGAGTGATCGGCAACGGATTCGACTGTGGGAAGTCCGGCGAGCAGGTTTGGCCCGTCACGTAAGCGGAGCCGGTCGTGTCAACGGCTATCCCGTACGCAATGTCCGTGTTGGTCCCGCCGAGGTAGCTGGAATATACAAAGGCCGAGCCCGTTGGATTGAGTTCAGTTACAAACGCATCCGCATTGCCGCCATTAAATACCGGTTGGAAGGGCGCGCCGTTACTCGGGAAGTCGGTCGAAACGGTTGATCCGGCGATATAGGCATCACCCAAGGAGTCGATCGCGATCCCGTTCGCCTCATCCGCCAGTGTGCCGCCGACGTAGCTGAAATAGACGAGAGCGGCTGGCAGAGGGGGGCGTGGCGTACTCCGCCGCGAACGCGTCGCCTTCGCCTGAGTACGTCCCGAAACCTGTTCCTTGCGGCAGACCGCCTGAGTTCGTGAGTCCGCCGACGTACACGTGTCCGTTGTTGTCCACTGCCACGCCATTGCCCTGATCGA
Source organism: uncultured Acidobacteriota bacterium (assembly GCA_963813045.1). GTDB lineage: Bacteria > Acidobacteriota > Terriglobia > Acidiferrales > UBA7541 > Palsa-295. Next base: position 317,082 of record CAWEXR010000027.1, on the reverse strand, counting down.
GACCAGCGCCGCCAAGATAAGTCGAGAAAACCAGTGACGAGGCGCCCGTCCCATTCGTATTGACCTTGCTCACGAAGGCGTCGCCTGCGCCACCATTGGAGGCTTGAATCGCGTTAGACAGAGGAAAGTCGGTCGAGTACGTCAGACCAGTCACGTAAGCATTCTGATTGGAATCGACCGCAATACCGTAGCAGACATCTTCGTTAGAGCCGCCGAGGTAGCTCGAATACAGGACGGTGGTCCCCGTCGCGCTGATCTTGGTAATAAAGCAATCTGGTCCACCGCCCCCGATCGTACCCTGGAAGGCTGAACCTGTTATTGGGAAAGGCGGCGGCACGGCCGGTCGGGGTTATCGGAACTGTAGGACGGCGAATTCCCCACAGTCTGGCCGGTTACGTATGCGTTCTGGTCTGCATCTACGGCAATGGCTTGCCCGTGAACGTTTTCGTATTCCCCCAGGAAAGTCGAATAGATCAGCCCCGATCCTTCCGGATTCAGCTTCGATACGAAAGCATTCGAAACGATCAAGGCCTGCGGGTTATACGTGGCGCCGCATTTTCCGTCGCCGCCACACTCGGTGTTCAATGAGCCCGGCGTAACGGGAAAATCATCTGATGCTGTCGTCCCGGTCACATATGCATCTCCGAAGGGGTCCACGGCGATGCCATTCGCTACATCCTCGAGCGAGCCGCCGAGGTACGTCGAGTAGAGAAGAGTCGAGCCGTCCGCGCTGATCTTGGCGACGAATGCGTCCCGAGGAAAATCGTTCGGACCCCCGCGATTGGGCTGAAGCGGATGCGCGGTCGGGAAGTCCGTCGAAAAGGTTCCGCCAGCAATAAACGCGGTGTTATCCGGCGCGACCGCGATCGCATTGGCTCCGTCGATATTCGTGCCTCCAAGAGGACGAATAAGCCAGAATCGGGTCAATCACGAGTGAACGGCTCCGGTCGTAGGGCCCGACCTCGAAGTGCACCTCGTGATTGGCATCGAGCGCGTAGTTGGCCGCAACGAATTGCTTTTCGGTGCCCGCTTCCTGATAGGCGACCGGCTTGTGCAAGCGGACTTCGCCGCCCTCGACCGCCATTACGAGTTCACCTTGATTGTCGATGCGCAGGTTCTGCGCGCCCTGAACTGCAAGACGGATGGGCGCGGCATCGGCTCGCGGCGCAACGACAAAATCATATTCGAGCTGGCGCTGCGTGCCGTAGTAAACGAGATCGACTCCAGGATAGATTCCCTTTTCCGCGACCTTGCGATACGTCGGAACGTTGGTGTGCCAATTCGCTGCATTGTTTCCGATCAGGTAATTGCTCTTGCCGGGGAGTTCGTCGATCGCCGAAAAAGGCGCCTTATCGTTTGCGCCGACCAACTGCATCCGCAACACATCGGCGCGCGCGTGTTCGTCGGACTTGTTCTTGGGGGATTCTCGCAGCGTGAGTACTGCTTCGCTCGAGGTCAGGAAAAGAGAGTAACCATCGCCATGGGCCAGAAATTTGGCTTCGCCGCTTGGACTGGCCAAGATTCGGCTCGAACGCCAGAGGTAACCTACCGTATTGTCGGGATACCTGCGACGCGGAGGACGGCGTTGCCTTCCGCAATCCAGCAGTTTTCGCATCTTTCGGAGCGCGGTGTTGTATCGTCAACACGCATCCGGCAACAGACAAGGCAAGTCCTACGATCGGTATGAATCTACGCATGCGGTGCTCTCCCTGGACCCACCCCAAACGAATTGCCGGAATGGCTCGGAGGAGGAGTAGCAAAGGCTGTGCCAAAGGTAGGGGCGTGATAAGTCATTACTTATGATATGGTTAATAAGAAGTGCCGGTTAAATAGTCGTCTCCGCTCGGTTACACCTTAGAGGGTCCCGAACGGCGTTTAGGGTACACCGGCTACTCAGGGGTTCGAGCAGCCTAAAGTCAAAGGACGCGGCCTGGCCCGGTTCTGGGGCTAGGTCGCAGACCGCCGTCGGCTATTTCGCGTGCCCTGTGGACCTGCCAAGCGCGGAGAGGTATCGCCACTAAATCCAGGTCGGGGCAAGTTGATTCAGTAGGCGTCTGGCTGCGTGGTAAGGTTAACGTAGGAAGTCCAGCCCTCGCCTCTCGCGTTGGCGCCGCCGGAGACATAGGGCCGATGTTGGCGATCCGGCTGGAATCGCAGCCAGGAATTCATGCCTCAGAGCCGAACGCGAAGTTTTGATGCACGGCTTTTTCTGGCCGTTGTGTCGCTCTGCATCCTCGCATCGAACCTTGGGCTGTTCTATGTCAAGCGCGACGGCATTCCTTATCGCGATTTCAAGATTTTTTACGCGGGTGCCTGGATTCTGCGGACCTATCCCGGCGCGCAGCTTTACAACTTGGACTTACAGGTGCGTGCGGAGACGGCTTTGGTGCACATCAAGCCAGAAGAGGCGCTTCCTTACAATCATCCGCCGTTTGAGCTGCTGCTCTTTCTTCCCCTGGTTGGACTTTCTTATTCGCTTGCGTTCTATTTGTGGATGGGGATTTCGATAGCGTGCGGGATTGGCAGTTCGAAGCTAATCGGGCGGGAGCTTCCTCGACTGCCGGCGATCTGGCGGTTAATGCCCTATGCGCTGGTGTTGTGTTTATTTCCTTTCTTCATGGTGATTCTCGAGGGCAGGATTCGGCGGTGGCGCTGCTTCTGTTGGTTGCAGCTTGGATTTCGTTGAGGCATGGGACGGATGCGCGCGGGGGGTTTTGGCTGGGTCTAGGGCTTTTCAAGTTTCAGGTGTTTTTGCCTCTGGCGATTATTTTGGCGTTTCGAAAGCCCAAGTTACTGAAAGGGTTTTCGGTTTCTGCAGTGTTGCTGGGATTGATTTCGCTGATCATGGTTCGCCCGGCGGGGGTGATTTCTTATATTTATTCGCTCACCGGAATGGCGCGGGCTTCCTCGGAGGGAGTCAGTCTGAAATTTGGCATGGATCCGCGGCTCATCCCGAATTTACGTGGATTGGCTTATGGGATTGCCAGCGGCGGAGGAAGAGTGCTTTCGCGCTCGTGGGCTACCGGAGTCGTCGTAATCGTTGGTTTGATCAGTTTGTTGGCGTTGGTTTGGGTCGTCCGGCGGATAGTGACGAGGCAGGCCGATTCGGCTGAGGGGTTCGATCTCGCATTTTCACTAGCCGCGATTGTTAGCGTAATTTTGAGCTTTCATATTCTGGGGCATGACTTGGTTTTGTTGGCCTTGCCGTTTGCGATTGTCGTGGATCGGTTCGTTGCGCCGCGAGCTATCGGAGACCCACGATTTGCAGGTTTCCTGATTTTGATTTCGGTGTTTTACGTTTATGAGTTCTATTTGATTTTGTTTGCCTGGTCGCGGGTTTATTGGTTGGGCGGGATTTTGATTGCTCTCGCGATTTTGGTGTCGATGGACTTGGCCGAGGTCGACGGGCGGCGTACGGAGATGAGGAGATTGTAAACAAGCAAGGCAAGGATCACGCCCGTGAGCATTGGTGTCCGTGCTCACTGGGGGCGAGGGGATTAGTGGGGCGAATTGCCAGTCGGGGACTTTGCTTGTCACGTCCCGAAGTTATTTGACTACCGACAGCCCACCGGCTGCGCCGCCTGGACCGGGCGCCATTCAAGACCATCATCATTCATTACTATCGCCAACGCTGTGAGCGGGATGGCGGCGAGGAGGTCGATCACGTAGTGTTGCTCGAGGAGCAGAATGCAGGGGATCAGGAGAATGTTAAAGATCAGGAAGGCCATGGCCACGCGCTTCCAAGGGCGGACGAACCAAAGAGCGATTAGCGGCTGGACGATATGCATGCAGGGCAGCGCGGCGAAATAGTGGGGGGCGAGGACGTTCGGGCGATGGCCGGCGATATAGCCTTTGAGGATTTCGATGTATTCGTAATGACTGGCGTACATCTTCATTGTGCGAGGGAAGACGGAGAAATGATCGGGGCAGATGACGAACGGGCCTACGGCGGGAATCAGATAGAAGCATCCGACGACGATTACGTAGGAAGTCATCAGAGCGCCGACGAATTGCATGGCGCGGACTGCGCCGGATTGCAGGGCAAGGAAAACGAGAGTGGAGCCGAGCGCTGGGAACAGAAGGAAATAGACGAAGGTCATGATGTCGAACGTGCGAAGCGGAACGCGGGCAGCGGCAAGATGGGCGAGGTGCGAGACGGTCAAGCCATGCATCATCCAGGCGTCTATGCGATTGAGTCGGGTGTCGGCATGGAAATTGAATTTCAGCGCGGCGATGATGTCGTTGTATGAGAAGGCCACGATCAGGCCGACGAAAAGATAGGCGGCGGGGAGAAAAACTGCGGCGGCGCGTCTTGTGAGCTGGGCGAATTGCGTGGCGAGAGGAGCTTTGCTGGGGGGAGATTTGAGCCAGAGGCGGAATTGCTCGGGGCAGCCGATGACAAGAAAGAGAGCGGCACCGAGGATCGAACGGAAGCCGAAAACGAACCAGTAGCTGACGAAATACTGTGGCCAATTGAAGCGAACGGGGAAGCGCGCGGCTTGCATGGCAAAGGGAAGCGCGAGCGTCAAGGCCAGCGTCGCGGCGAAATGGAAATTGCGGGCGGTCCAGCGCACCGGATGGATTTCATTTGTTGAGGTTCGAGAATCGGGTCCGACTGGCACCGGGCTGGAAATTGGTCGAGACACCGGCAGATAAAGAACGTCTGCCCCGCGCGTCGCAACAACTTGAGCGCGTGGACGGGAGTATGCTACCAGCATCGGGCGGCGAATTCCATTTTCGAGCCGGGCCGGCAGTTCAGTTCGCGGCGCAGCCGGTAGTCTGAAATGCCAATGCCTTGCTCCAAGCGCAATCTTTCTGGCGGCCCTGGAGGCGCGATCTCTCTCGCTCGCGTCTTCTCTAATCGGACAATACCCGAACCGTTTTTGTCCCCTGCGCGTAGGAATCCGACAATTCGAGGGAAACCAGAATCGCAAAAGCGAGGAGGACCGCGCCGAGAAGAAAAATAAAAGACCACTCGTGCAACAGGAGATAAACCGGCAAGAGATAAAAGACCGCGATTATTCCCGCCAGGGCGAACCAGCGAGGACGCCGCTCGGCGGTCGGAATGAGGAGGCGGTTGACAACGATAGCGAAGGGTAATGTAAGCACCGCGAGATCGTGCGCCAGTTGGTGGAAACTCAGAAGTGAGCTCACGGTCACAGCGAGTGCAAAGACCAGGTCGTTGGTTTCCTCCGAATTCGATCGAGTCATCACGATTTGCCGCGCAGCCCAGGTAAAGATCAGCGCACTCAGTAACAACAGAACCACAACAGCGATAACGGCTGAAGTCTGCTGGGGCGAGTCATGTCCGTGGCTCGCAATACCGTAAATCAATCCCCTGAGATTTGGCATCAATCGCGGATAGCCGAATTTCAGATTGGCCCCCTCAGATGAAGCACGGGCCATGTGCGTCACGAATTGAAAATACGAAGCGACCCCCTCCGGATGCACCAAGACTCCCGAGACGACCAAGATCAATGCCGTCGAAACCGCAAAACCACTCAGCAACTTGATTCTCCAGACGGCGAGCAGCGCCGTAAGAGGAAGAAAGAACTGAAACTTGAATAATCCGAGACCCAGCCAGAATCCGGCCCAGAAGTTCGCGCCTCGCCGCAGCGAGAGCCAGCACAGCAGGACCACAAACAGCGCCACCGCAGAGTCTTGCCCCTGCAGCAGCAAAGCCAGAAACGAGAAAGGACAGAGCACGAGGACATACGGCAGCGCACTCCAACATTCCGATAGCCGGTTCAACTTTCGACCCAGCAGCGCAGCCGAGATCATCCCCAGGCACGCTGAGATTGCCATCCAAAGATAGAAAGCGTGAGCATAGGAAAGGCGGGCTAACGGCAAGAAAAAGAGCAATTCAAACGGCGGGTGATTGTAGGGCAGCGCTTTCTCAACCGGAATGTGAAGCAGAGATGTCTGAAGCTGCAATTGCAGATCAGGGTCGTAGAGTTCCGCTCCACGATTTGCGTGCAGGATGAGGGCGCCGATGTAGAAAATCTTGAAGTCGCGATAAGCGATGCCCGCCCTCTGACTGTAAAGCAGAGAAAGATTGGGCAGGAGAATGCACACGGCGAAAAGTAGCAGAATCGTGCGCTGGCCAGAATTTCGGACCGCGAGTCGCGGCATGAGATCGTTGCTCATAAGGTCGTATGAGTCCTAAGTCAAAACGCGTCGAGAGAGACTACCACTTTGGAGATTCCGACGACCAACTCTGCGCGCCCGGCAGGCGCCCGCTGTGACTTTAGCCGACGCACAACCGCGCGCCTTGCGGCCCGAGACGTGACGCCACGCGTCAGGAACCGTCGCGTACACGGTCTAATTGAACCCCGATTGGGTGAGTTTCACGGCGCATCCAGTCGTACCAGAGCCCAATCTTAGCAAGTCAGACCGCCAAGCCAAAACGCCAAAGGCAATTTGATATACAAATCGCGGCAATTTGGCAAAGGCTGCAGCTCCTTTTGTCTGCGCGAGTACTAGGCGGTATGGAACCTAACGCCCTGATCTGAAAGCAGTTGAATAAAGGAAGCCGAATTGCAAGTTCCCTAGGCACGGAGCCTCCAGGGTGAACCGTGAGCTGGACGGCGCCCTAAATGAAGGCGATGGCTGAGAGCGCTCCATCGCCAGTAACTTACTTCCGTTCAGTATGTTGTGGACGATTCGATCTCGAATGCGGCTGTCGTGCGACTGCGACGCCCACTCACGCGGAGGCCGTAGACGGCTTCGAAATGCGCTCCGAGCTGAATGCGATGACGCTCTTTGTGCAAAAGTCTGCGGCCCCTTTCGTATATGAGTACTAGGCGTCATGGAGCGTAACGCACATGATATTAAAGGAGTTGACGAGAGGTTGCGATTCGGGTATCTATGAGGATGTAGCGTCCCCGCACGTACCCGGCAGAACTCAGATCACGCATCTTGAGCCATTCGACCCTTGGGAATTTCGAATAGAGACTCATGTCACGGAGGCCAGAGAATCATGGATATACGCATAGGGAGGCGGACGGTGGCGTCACCGGGAGTGCGCGTCAATGCCCGGCGCAGAGGTAAACGGGCCCGCGCTCGCGACGAGCGAGGCCAGGCGCTCTTGGAGTTCGCTTACCTGCTGCCGATTCTGGTGACCCTGGTGCTCGGCATGATCGTGTTCGGGATCGCCCTCAACAACTATCTGGAGATGACGAATGCCGTGACCGCGGGTGCGCAGGCTCTTGCGATCAGCCGCGGGCAGACCTTAGACCCATGCAAAACGGTTAGCGGCCCGGTTTTCGCAGCCACTCCCAACCTTACACAAGCGAATCTCAAGTTCACGATTACGATTGCGGGTTATTCCCCTCTTGCGAGCAACCAGGCTAACCCCTCTTGCGCAGCGCCCAACAACACTTCGGCGCCGGCGTCAGATCTTACACAGGGCGGCACCGCCACGGTAATGGTCACATATCCGTGCAATCTCGAGGTCTTCGGAACCAACTTTGCGTCCAGTACTTGCACGTTGACGGCGCAAACTGCGGAGAGCATCCAATGAAAAGGCAGAGCAACTCCTTTGTGCACCCGGTTCGCGACGGCCAGCGCGGGCAGTCGCTCGCTTTCGTGGCGCTTCTACTCCCCGTCCTCCTCGGCCTGGCCGCGATCGTGGTCGACCTGGGCTACATCTATTTTTCCTATCAGGAACTGTTGTCTGCAACCCAGGCGGCGGCGTTAGCGGGAGGGGGGGCCATCCCCAATACTTCTCCCCCGACCGCAACGACTGCGGCGTTCAACTACAGTGCCGTGACGGGGAAGCTGAACGCGCATTCCAATTTTGTGGGGAGTCCTACGCTTTCAGTCAGTCTCTCCTGCGTCAACCCGGCCACGTACCCCACTTTAGGGCTACCCGCCTGTGCTGATTATCCAAGTTGCCCTTCGGGATGTAACATGATTCAAGTGCAAGAGACAGCGCAGGTGCGAACGTTCTTCGCCTCAATATTCGGTTTCCATTTGCTCACGCTCAAGGCAAGCGCGGTCGCAAGTGCCAAGGGCGGGCTGATTCCGCCGTATCACATAATGATGGTCCTCGATGCGACGGGGTCGATGGGCGGTGGTTTAGACACAGGTTGCACGCAGAACGGGACATCGGTGACACCCGAGCAGTGCGCGGAGTATGGTATCCAGACTCTGCTAGAGGAGCTCGATCCCTGTTCCGTGACTCTGACAACTTGCACGGCGAGCAGCCAGCCCGGAACCTCCTTGAACGCTGACGATCAAGTCGGCATAATGATTTTCCCCGGTTTGTGCAGCAGCACCGCTGCGGGTGTTACCACCGCCAATTGTCCGGTACTGGCAACGGGTTCGACATTGACGAACACAGTTGCGAATACGACATACGCACCGCATGAATACGCCTGCCCCCCGACAAGTGTCCCATGGGCTGAATACAACAACAATCCGGAGTACCTGATACTTGGGTTCCAAAGCAATTACCGCTTCTCTGACACTTCCGGCTTGAACAGCGGCTCGAACATCTTCAAGAGCGTCGGTGTAGGGACCAATAATTGCGGTATCGTAACTGCGAACGCCTACAACACCTTCTATGCGGGCGCCATTCAGGCGGCGCAAGACTACCTTACGCAGAACAATACTCCGGGTGTGCAGAACATCATAGTCATCCTGAGTGATGGCGATGCAAATGCGACCGGTAACGCCAGTGGTCAGAACATGTACGGAAACGTGAAGGAGGTGGATGGGCCGAATGCCGGCTTGGTTTACCCACCTTTGGATGATTGCGAACAGGCTGTTCAAGCGGCGACTTACGCGAAGAATCACGGAACCTTGATCTACTCAATCTCTTACGGATCCGAGTTAACGGGTTGCGCCACGGACCAGACGTCGTACAAATTTGGTGCTCTGAGTGGTGATGGTAATTACCCAACCCCTTGCTCGACAATGCAGGGCATGTCGTCGACACCGTTGTCGCAGTATTTCTTCTCGGTGCCCATGCACGATTCCAGCAACCCCACCGAGATCACCGTATGTGCCAACGCCGTGCCGCTCACTGCGTTGAACCAGGTCTTCACGACCATCGCGTCGCAGCTCACGGTCTCGCGGCTGGTCCCCAGCGGCGATTTTTAACGCTTTGTTCGCCGGCGCCACAGAGAAGGCGCCCGTGCAGAAGTCGAACTAAAGGCGATGTTGAAGGAGATTCACGCGCAGGAAGATTGCGAAGCCGCCGCCGTATCGTAACCGTGGATTTGGTTTGCATTTCCGGACCGAACCATATACCCAGCGGTACACAACTGGCGGAAATCCGCACGGCCGTCAGACCCCAACCGGGCGCCACCGATGCATACGACCATCTGCACGACCAGGAGGCAGAAGCCAGGGCACGAACAGGATCGGACGGAGAGTGTTTGTCATCTGAGGCCCCTCACTCCGCGCGCTTGATATTCGTCGTTCCTAAGGTGCTTTCGCAGACCTCCTTTTCGCGGAACGCTCGCGACTAAGCACAATTGGTTCAAGTGGGGCTCGATATGTTTGCCGAGGACGGGCAACCGCAATTGAACTAATGGGAGGCACCGTTGCCGGGTGCTCCCGGAGCGACGGTGCGATGGCGGCGACGCAATTCCTGCATCACGGAGTTGCACGCCTCGATTTCTTCTTCGCTACGGCCCAAGCCGTCGAGTACGATTGCTTTGTTGGCCAGAGCTCTGGCTACTTCCTCTTGAAGCGACGGGTCGGAGGAGGCGCCGAACCGTTCGAAGACCGTGTCGTAGGCCCGGATCGCCTCTTCTCGGCAGTTCAAGTGGCCGAGTGCGACTCCCTTGCTCAACAGCGCCCTGGCCACATACTGCTGCAACGCCAACTCGGCCGAGTCGCCGAATCGCTTCATCACTTCGTCGTACGCACGGACCGCCTCTTCGTTTCGATTCAACCGGCCTAGCGCCACTCCCTTACTTAACTGTGCTCTTGCCACTTGCTCTTGCAACGAAACAGCCGTGGCCTTGCCAAATCGTTTCACCATCAAATCGTAGGCTCGAATAGCCTCTTCCCTACGGTCCAGTCGTCCAAGCGCGATGCCCTTGCTGACAAGCGCTGTCGCTACCTGCTGTTGCAGCGAAAGCTCGATGACCTCGCCAAATCGTGTTACGACGGAATCGTAGGCCTCGATAGCGTTCTCCCGCCGGTTCAGCAGGGAAAGCATAGCCCCCTTGCGCACGAGAGCCGTGGCTACCCGCTCCTGCAATGCCAATTCCGTAGCGTCGCCGAAACGGCTAACCAATAAATCGTAGGATTGAATTGCCTCGTCCGTGCGGTTCAGCCTCTCGAGTGCGAGCCCCTTGCCCATGAGGGCGCGCCCTACATACTCCCGGAGCGAGGATTCAACCGCGGCATTGAACTTTTCGATAAGCGAATCATATGCCTCAATCTCATCTTCGATTCGATTGAGCTGACCCAGGGACACGGCCTTACTGGCCAGCGCCGCAGCCAACTCCTCACGGGACGCAAGGTCTTTAGCGCTGCTCAGACGCTCTATCGTGGAGTTATGAATTTGAATACCCTTTGGATCAAACATCGACAACGGCACGCTTGCGCCCGCCCCCGCCAGACGTTCGAGACACTGAGGGCGTTTGCCGGTGGAAACGAAGTCACCCAATATAACGTCGTCCTCGCTAATGCCCGTCTTATTGAATACGAAAATTTCCTGGAGACCGACCGATCCGTCCTTTTCCATTCCCGTAATTTCAGTGATGTTGACCACTTTCCGCGTACCGTCGGGCAGGCGGCTCACTTGAATCACGAGATTAACCGCTGACGCGATCTGCGCACGGATAACCGGCAAGGGTACATCCAGACCTGCGGTGGTCACCATGGTTTCGAGCCGGCTGATCGCGTCGTAACCGGCCCTCGCATGGATGGTCGTGAGCGAGCCATCATGGCCTGTGTTCATGGCCTGCAACATGTCCAGCGCTTCTTCGCCGCGCACCTCGCCCACAACGATGCGGTCGGGGCGCATGCGGAGCGCGTTGATGACGAGGCGTCGGGGGGGGATCGCGCCGGACCCTTCGATGTTCGGCGGGCGTGTTTCCAGGCGCACTACGTGATCGTGGCGGAACTGAAGTTCGGTGGCATCCTCGATTGTGACGATCCGCTCCCGTTTAGAAATGAAAGACGACAGCACATTAAGCAATGTCGTCTTTCCGGAACCCGGTCCGCCGGAGATAACCATATTTAGCCGCGCGTAGACGCAAGCCCGAAGAAATTCCAGCATTGGTGCGGTGAGAGTGTTATTCCGCACGAGGTCGTCGGCTTCGAGTAAATGCCGCCCGAAACGGCGAATGGACAGGCACGGACCATCAATCGAGAGTGGTGGGATGATGGCATTCGCGCGCGAACCGTCGGGAAGCCGGGCATCTACAATGGGAGAAGATTCATCCACCCGGCGCCCGACAGCGGAAACAATACGCGTAATTATGGCCATCAGGTGTGCGTCATCGCGAAATTGGACGGATGTCCGTTCGAGGCGTCCCCTTCGCTCGACGTACACCTCGTTATAGGAATTCACAAGAATGTCGGAGATGGTTTGATCCTTAAGCAAAGGCTCGAGCGGACCAAGCCCAAATACTTCGTCGAGCACCTCAGCGTAAATCCGCTCCCGTTCCTGCAGCGTTACCGGCGTTCTTTCCCAAGTTGCCAAGTTGTCAACAATTTGCTTTAACTGGATTCGAACGGCTTCTTTGCTTAATTGCGCAAGCCGGCCTACATCCAATCTTTCACGGAGTTTCTGGTGGACGGTTTCCTTGACTGCACGGAAGTCGCGTGACGGCGCGGTAGGTGTCATGGCCTTGAATTGCTGCTATCTCCTCGAAAAGGCGAAACGGGTTGTATGTCTCCTAACTCAGACACCTTCACGACTTGTCAGTTCGCCGCCCTGAGCCGCGCGATTTCGAGTCGATCTCCTACGCTGGTTCCAGTCCGGTAAATTGTGTGGGCCGGAACTTCGAGCACGCTAGCCGCCCTGAGAGACACGCTAGAAATTCGAAAGGGACGCACGAACTCCTCAACATGAACGACTTCTTTTTCTTTGCTGAGGAAGATCAAATCAATGGGGAACATCATGCCGATCGTGTGGACCCCGCGAGACGGTACAATCCACAGACCGCATCCGTGACGAGCCCAGCGTTTCGTCTTTCCGAGCAGTCCCACCAGGCGCCGCAAATAGCTGTCCGCCACAGTCGCTTCCGTAGCCACGAAAGTCTCGCGTGTTTTGTTATAAACGTAGACTGTCCTGTCCCGGTGATTCTTTCTCATTGCCGGCTGGCCGCTCCCTCAGAAGACTTTTGAAACAAAACGCCCCACGTTTACTCGATCGACTTTCCGCGTCGCCGCATAATAATGATGATCAGCACCACGACCGCGAGTATTCCCGCCCCAACCCGAATCATTGTTGTTGTATCCATAACGCTCCTTGACGTGCTGAAATTTACTCTCTAATTGTTGGACTACCTCGCCGCCATCATGCGTACCAGCATGATCACCGCGGGACCCAGGATGACCGCCATCAAAGCCGGGAAAATAAAGAAAACGAGGGCCGGTACCATTTTTACGGACGTTTTGGCGCTTTGTTCTTCCGCACGTTGGCGCCGTTTGGTACGTAACTCTTCGGAGCAAATGCGAAGCGATTGGGCAATGCTCGTACCAAAACGTTCCGTTTGAATAAGCATACCCACCAGCGACTTAATATCATCGAGGCCCGTGCGGCGCCCCAACTCGCGCAAAGCGTCGATTCGGCTCTTACCAACGCGCATCTCAGCGGTGACCAACTGCAATTCTTCGCTCAATTCGGGATGAACGATTTGCAATTCGCCAGCCACTCGAATGAGAGCTTGATCCAAACCGAGGCCGATCTCCACGCAGATCACAAGCAAGTCCAGTCCATCGGGAAGGGAAAGGCGCAAGCGATTTTGGCGCGCCTTGATCCGCCAGTTCAGCCACATCTCCGGAAGGAGATACCCGAGAAACCCTGCCACCAGCAAAACAATAAATGGGCTGAAGCTATATATCCCGGTCAACAGTACAAATCCCACCAGGAGAACCGGCATTAGTACTTTCATACCGCGAATAGCGAGGACCGAGTCCGGGCTGCGGTAGCCGGCTCGAATGGCCGCGAGCTGCCATCGAGTCATTGCCTGTCCCCCAGCTGCAGGAAGCATTTTCCCTAGGGATGCGATCGCTTCGCTCAGCCAACCCGGCTTCTTCTCGATAGGCTCCTCTTTTTCGCTTACTCGTATGGAGGAATCGAGCACGCGCGCCACACGTGTAGCCACCACCGTTTCGCTCGAACTGAAAGCATAATACAAAGCGGCGACGACAAGAATGCACGCGAAAAACGTTGCGCCGCTAATGACCCAGAGCATTAATACCTCCCGATTCAGACTTCGATGTGAACGATCTTCCAGATAACCACCGCACCCAAGATCTGCATCAATGCCGCTGCACCCAGTAGCTTGGGTCCGACGGGATCTGTGAACAGCACTGCCACGTAACTTGGATTCAACATCCTCAACACGACCAGCATTACCACCGGCAGTGCGATGAGCACTAAAGCCGTTAATTTACCTTGAGCCGTCCGCACTCTTACGTCGCGATAAATCTTGAACCGCTCACGTATGAGCCGCGCGAGTTCGTCCAACAGTTCCGCAAGGTTGCCACCTGTTTCCTTTTGGACCAGCAACGCCGTAACGAATAGTCGTACGTCAATCAAAGGAACGCGTTCGGTGAGATTTAGGAGAGCATCGCGCAAGGGGAGACCGAAGTTCTGTTCCTCAAAGGTGGTTCGAAATTCGCCTGCCACCGGTTCAGCAGATTCCTTGGAAACCATTTCAAGACCAGTCGTGAAAGCATGGCCAGCGCGAACCGCCCGTCCGATTAGGTCCAGTGTTTCAGGAAAATGTTCCTCGAATTGCGCCAAGCGACGATAACGCTTCCATGCTATGAATAGGATTGGAAGCGAGGCGGCGAATAAACCAACAAAGATTGCAAAGATAGCCTGGTTGTAGAAAAATGCCACCAAGACGTAGGCGGCCAACGCCAACACCGCAATCCAGAGAACCACCTTACCGGCCTTCACTTTTAACCCAGCTTGGTTGATATAGTTCTGAAGCCCCCCAGACCAGGGCATACGCATAAGCAAGCGCTGGAATTGCGGAACGCTGCTATATAGCTCGTCCCGAACGAGCTTCAAATCCATGGAGACTTCGCCCCGCTTCTCCGCCTTTCGCACGCTTGCCATCCGGTTCCGAACAATCTCCTGCCGCTTGTCCGTTCCCGTCAGCATCCAAATTACGCCGAAGACAACAATGACGACGACGAAAGTAAGAAGCGCAATTAGAAGAGCCATGTCATCCTCCCTGTCTCGGGGCGTTGGTGACGAAGCGAGACAGAGCGCCTCCGCTTCGCGCTGATCGAAATGGTCGCTATGCGCACAAGGTTCACTAGCGTCCCACCGGAACATCGAACATCGAGACCGGTAAATTGATACCCGAAACGGTCAAACGCTCCGCAAACTTCGGACGGATTCCAACCGGGGTAAACGTACCCATAACTTCTCCGTTTTCCTTGATCCCCCGTTTGCGAAAAATGAAGATGTCCTGCATGGTTACGACATCCCCCTCCATGCCGGTTATTTCAGCCAAGTTCGTCACCTTGCGCGTGCCGTCGCTTAACCGAGTAACCTGAACCACGAGGTCAATGGCCGAAGCGATTTGGCGGCGAACAGCGCCATCGGGAATATTCAACCCCGACATCGCGACCATGGTTTCCAAACGGCTTAAAGCGTCCCGAGGAGAATTGGCGTGAACCGTCGTGAGAGATCCATCATGACCCGTGTTCATGGCCTGCAACATGTCAAGCGCTTCCTCGCCGCGAACCTCACCGACAATGATGCGGTCGGGACGCATGCGCAAAGTGTTGATCAGGAGCTGCCGCTGAGCGATAGCGCCCTTTCCTTCGATGTTCGGGGGGCGCGTTTCCAATCGCACGACGTGGGACTGATGGAGCTGCAACTCAGCAGCATCCTCGATCGTGACGATGCGCTCGCGATCGGACAAAGAACCCGAGAGCACGTTGAGCAGCGTTGTTTTGCCTGCGCCCGTGCCACCCGAAATCAATATGTTCAGGTGAGCCCGTACGCAGCCCTGCAGGAGCTCCAGCATCGGCGCCGTGAGGGCGTTTCCAGCGATCAAATCTTCTGCTGTCAAAGGCTGTTGAGCGAATTTTCGGATGGAGAGGCAGGGACCATCGACGGCCAAGGGAGGAATGATGGCATTCACACGGGAACCGTCGGGAAGTCGCGCATCGACCATGGGCGTTGACTCATCGACGCGGCGACCCACTGCGGAAACGATTCGGTCGATGATGCTGATTAAATGAGCATCATCCCGAAATTGCACCGATGTCGCTTCCAGAAGACCCTTTCGTTCTACGTACACCTTGTCGAAGCCATTCACTAGGATGTCGGAAACAGAAGGGTCGGCCAAGAGCGGTTCAAGTGGGCCCAGTCCGAATACTTCGTCGAGCACTTCCTGCGAGATGCTCTCTCGCTCTTGCAAGTTCATGGGAGTGGAATCACTAACGACAAGTTCCTCGAGAATGAGAGACACTTCTCTGCGCACGTCTTCGCGTCTTACGCCCCCGAGCCGCTCCAAGTTGAGCTTCTGAATTAGCTTGCGATGGATTGCGGCCTTGACCGCAGTTAAGTCAGCTCGGGCTGAGGGAGATGGAATGGGTGGCATGCTCTCTTACCTCTTCGTTGTAAAAAAGTTACTGAGACCACTCCGTTTTTGCGCCGGCAGCACATTTTCCGTGCCGGCCAACTGGGCCGCCAGCGCGCGGTAGCGATTGCTCAGGTTGTTGTTATGGTTTTCCATCAGTGGCGCCCCTAGATTGACGGCTGTGTTGGCTTTCCCGAAATCATTGGGTAGGCACGCGAAGATGGGGCGTTTGAGATTTTTCTCGATCGCCTTCAGAACGTCGTCATCTCCCTTGTGCCACCGATTGATCACGATGCGAATCCGATCCGGTTCGACGCCCAGACCGGTTAGAGCAACCAAACGGCGCTCAAGGGTCCACAGCGACGGCACGTTCGCCTCCGCCACCATCAAGATCATACGAGCTCTATTCAGGACTGAGCCCCATTCAGAAGAGAACTGGGAGCCGAGGTCCGCCAGAACCATATCGAAGCCGGCCTGAGCGACGTTGACGATGCGCTCAATGGGCTCGATCGGGATGGATTGCCACTCCTCCGGCAACAAAACGCCGCCGAGAATTTCCAGCTTCGTCTTATGCTGGGTCAGAAGGCCGCCGAGGAAATGAGTATCGAGACGATCGAGGCTTTCAACCGCATCACGGACGCCAAAGCGCGGACGAAGATCAAGCAATAGGTGAACGTTTCCAAGCGGACGCGCAAAATCGAGCAGCACTGTTCGTTTTTGCGCGTGCATGGCGAGCTGAACTCCCAAGTTGACAGCCACGGTCGTCGTTCCTACGCCGCCCTTGGAGCCCATTAAGACGATTAGCTTGTCGACAGATCTGCGATCGCCTGGCTGTATGTCTTGACCTAGACGGTTCAGGAGTTCTTCCAAAACCTCAGGCTTCACCGGCTTGGGAATAAAATCCTGGACGCCACTACGCATCGCATCGAGCAATAGCTGCTGATTCGGGGGCACCAGAGCAGAACAAGCGATCAATCGAATATCGGGCTTCAGCCGGCGCAGGTGGGCTCCCAGTGTGAAATACGGCTCGGGATCCTTTGCCAGATCAAGCAGGACAATGTCCGGCATGGTTTCCCCGACGTCGGGGAGCTTATCCATAGGTACAGTCCATTGCTTTACCGACCCAACCAGGCCTGTTTGCGCCAAAGCCGCCAGTAGCTGGCTGCCGCTCGTCTGGTCGCCAGTGGCAATTGCGACGGTCAGCATGTGCGTGTCCCTCGATCGGGAAAATCTTTCGCGAGACGCAAGTTCAAGTGCGAGCTCCTTATTTCGACGCTGTTGGTGACGGCAACGATTGTCCGCTCACTGGTCCGAGAAAAGGTTCCGGAAACACGGGCCCAGATGGCGCTTTGTCCGACGGGTGAACAATTCGCGGCGTCACGATCACCAAGAGCTCATTCCTTACTTTTGCTCACAGACTTGCTCTGGAACAGTTTACCGATAACCGGAAGATCTCCGATGCCCGGAATTTTCGACAAAAGCTCCGTCGTGCGGTTGTCCACCAAGCCTGCGATCGCGAAACTTTGCCCATCCTTCAAGTCCATTTCTGAAGATACTTTCCGGCTCGAGATCGCCGGAATGGTGAAGCCGGAAATCGTCACTGAATTCGAATAGTCGAGTGCGCTTACTTCCGGTGCGACCTTCAAGTGAATCATCCCGTCTTCCTGAATTGTGGGAGTGAAAGTCAAGCCGCACTCCGTAGTCCTTAAACTGAATGGTAACGACAGGAACTGTCGAGCCACCTGAGGACTGCACGACTGGGTACGGAAATTCTCCGCCAGCCAAGAAACTCGCTTCCTTGCCCGAAGCCGTTAACACGTTTGGCTCGGCCAAGATCTGAAGTACGTCCCGTTGCTGGAGCGCCTGGATCGTCGCTCCCAGATTGAGACTGGGATTGTAAATGAAAATGTTGAGTAGGCTGCTCAACGTGAACGCGGTTGTGGGAGTAGTCGTGGTGAGCGCGGTTGTGGTGCCTGTCGTCGTGGCTGTAGTGGTGGGTGACTGGCGGCGTTAGGGGGCCTGAGAGCACAGTCGCACCCAAACTGTCCGGTTCCGACTGCAGCGACGGTATTGCCGCCCGGAACGAGCAAGTTAAAACCAAGCTGGGTAACGCGGGTCCGGTCCACTTCGGCGAATTTAACCTCGAGAAGAATTTCCCCACTGGGAGGCGGAGGGACCTCCATCAAGCTTGTTACTTTGGGTGTGGCATTTTTTACCACCTCAAGAATTTTATCCGCGACGGCGGCGGATGAGATTCGCCCGGAAAGCATCACCACGTCTTTTGAGGTCTCGATCTGCACGGGTTCGTTCGGGAATACTTCGTGAATCTTCTGGCTTAAGCTGAGAGTGTCGATATCGACCGACACTTCAAAACTTTGGCTTTGGTCGTTAACATCCCATAACAGGAGTGAAACGCCCCCGGGAGCCTTTCCGTTCACCAGTACCTGATTAGGGGTGATGGCGACAGCTTCCGCAATGGATGTGTCCGCGAGCGAAATGCGCTTAATCCTGGTTGGCGATGTTATGACCAACGAGCGGCCCACCAGCAAATGGAGAGTCTCCGGGACCTCGGAAGCTTGCTGTGGCGCGGGTGTCGCCAGCGACGAAACCGCGGACAAGGCTGCTTTTGATGGTTGGGTTGCTTCGATCGTTGCCTGCGGCTGCGCCGCAACGGGGATTTGGCCCAAAGCTGCCGACGCACACAATATCGCTAAACACGCAGGTGCAGCGACCCAGCGCGCTCGAACAACGTTTCGGATTTTAGAATCATTGCGCATTCGAACGCTCCCAGTTATTCGTTACTCAGACTTCGGAAAAGACCGAATCTCACGCTTACTTCCCGTTATCACTTCAATCTCGTACGGTTTCTCAGCGGGTTCCTTATGAGCGGTAGCGTGCTTCAGAACAGTCGGCTGCACGACGGCCGGGGCAGAGGATCCGAACAGGGCTGTCTCGAACACCGGCGCGGGAGCTGTGGCCTTTGAGTCGACTGTATTCCTCAGCGCGAGTTGAATTTTGCCTTCCGTGCTGGCCATAGTCAGCTTCCCGGCTTGTTCGGGAGTTACAAGCAGCGTGATAACCGGAACGGTTTCCGGCTTGCCCTCACGGTCTTGCACCATTTTTTGCCCAGCGGCAAGAACCCGGATATTTTCGAGAATTGTTTCGGTGACACTCCCGCCCATGTTCGCGCCCGGCGCGGTGCCGGTCACCAGAACATCCACCGTGGTTCCCGGCGTGACGAACCCCGCGACCGCTACGACGTCGTTTACAGCCACGGAGACAGCCCTCATTCCCGGCGGAATGGTTGCCGATAAACCTGCGCCCGCGTCGACCGGAGCGAGCTTGCTATCAAGAATGGGTTCGTTTTCTTGGACAGATGTAATCAATGCCCGATTCGTGCATTCCTGCACTTCGCTACATGCACCGGAGATCGGGTCATTCGCGGGCCATGAAATGGTGCGGAGTTTCGAAGCATCCAGCAGGGTGCCCAATTCAAGTGCTTCAGCCGCGACCACGATGTGGCGAGTGGGCACGACCGCCACAGACTGCGAAGACACGCGTTTGAATTGTCGATAAACGAAGGCGCTGAGCAGGAACGCCAAGATCAGCGCGAAAGCCAATCCGATTACTAATCGATTCCGGTTCATTTAAATCCTCTCATTCGCCTTCTTACAGTCCCCATTGGGCCATAATGAAAATGATCAAGGTACCGAGCGCCGCGGCCACGCCGAAAGGCAGCTTGAGCAGCGAAGGATTGTCGAGAGAAATCTCCGGATGGGCGCGCAAGCCAAACGCGAAGAAGCCTCGTATGAGAACAACAAGATTGCGCATCGTTTCCTTCACGCGCTTCGTCTGGACCATCAGAAACATGGCCATCAGCCCCGATACAAACACGCTCGCCAACAGCACGAACAAAAACATCCACGGCCCCAGGAATGCGCCAACTCCTCCCATTAGTTTCCAATCGCCCGCTCCTAACGCCCGCATGAGAACCAGCGGCAACAGCACGACCAGTGCCAGGCCTACTCCCTCGACCGACATCAGAGCGCCGCGCCATCCGGCGAACGATGCGTGCAGGGCGACGCCGAGAAAGAGGCCTGCCATGGTCAACCAATTGGGAATACGACGCACTCGCCAATCGATCCAACCAGCGCAAATAGTGAAAGCTAGCGCGAAAGCCCAAACGGTTTGCGTTGCACTCATAGATCCAATCCGAACTCCTTATTCCTTGACCCTCACGCTAACTCTTCGATTACGTGCTGCCGGTCGACTCGTTCCTGCTGCGGAGAAAACGTTGTTGATCGAACCGCCCAACGCGTTCATCCCCGCAACAGCCGCAAAGCGAGCAACACAACAAGCAACGTGTATTCGGTAGGATCCTGTGCTTCTTGTTCGACCGAGAGCTTCTTCAGGTCCTCTCACCGACTACGTGTTGGCGGTCAGGTTGCTCCCTGCTGAAGTGAATACGCCGTTGATCGCAGTGGCCAAGCTGTTCATTCCTATGACCGCTGCCAAAGCAAGCAACACGACAAGCAACGCGTATTCGGTCAGATCCTGTCCTTCTTGTTCGACCCACAGCTTCTTCAGGATTCCTCTCATGCAATCACCCCTCCTCCCATTTTTTTTGACGACCGAAAGCTGGACGGACTCTGACCGCCGCCACCGCCGACGCTAGGTCGGCGGCCAGCAATCCTTTGGGTTGCCCCTGTTGAAAACCGAGGCTGTATTACGTGTTGGCGGTCAGGTTGCTCCCTGCTGCAGTGAATACGCCGTTGATCGCAGTGGCTAATTTACCCATCCCGATAACCGCTGCCAAAGCGAGCAACACGACCAGCAACGCGTACTCCGTGAGGTCCTGGCCCTCTTCCTCTTGCCACAGCCGCACGAAAAGGTTTTTCATTACTCTCCTCCTAAGAGATTTGGGTTTAAGCGGCAAGCAAGACGCTGCCGCCATCCTGCTCTCATAAGCATCTGGGGGACCACTTCGCTACCGCATCCCCTTCGACCCTAACTGCTTTGCTTCATATTACTTACGTTGCTTGCCCCTGCCCTCGTAGCAGAAACATTGTCCCCGGGCTCGCAAACGTCTCCGTTAGGAGACAACTCGAAACCTCGGTACGCTGGTTTGGAGACGGCCTTAGAGATTGGCACGTCAATCTCTCAAAACACGCTACTTATCACCAAAGCTCTGGGCTGCATCTCCAATAGCCCAGCCGTTCTTGCCGTCGATCGCGCGTTCAGTACTTCGACCCTATACATTTCTCGGTTTCTCGCCCCATATCACAACGTTCCACGCCATCCAGCGAACGCCCGGGATCCGCGTCAGGGCCCCGTCGAGGGCCCGGAATGGAGTCCACCACCACAAGTCCGTCCGCTTTCTCACGCAGAATCCGCTTCCAATAGCGATCCTGGTTCGGATGTACGCGATCGATCAGCAGGTACTTCAGAAAGAGGGCAAGCGTGGAGATCCAGAATTCGCGATGCCCGACGCCGCGAAAATACTTTTTCGCCATCCGGATGTCGGCAATCGTCAGCGGGGCCTCGTCCTCGGTCCGGACTTGTGTGGCCATTTTCCGATACACGTTGATGACCGGGTTGTAAGCGAGCGGGTCGTAAGAGAAAAACATTCCACCGGGCTTGAGCGCGCGACTCATCTGCTCGAACAGCCTGGCACGGTCGTGAACGTGGTGGATCGTGTTGGCGATATAGATCACGTCGTACTCGCCTTCTGATACGTTTAGGTCCTCGGCTCCCGAAACCACACCCTCCAGCTCGACGCCGTACTTTTTCCCCAGCGCGATCGCTTTCTCAACCATCCGCGGCGAAACGTCCACAGCCGTCACGCGCGCCCCTTGGAGGGCAAAGTACACGGAGGACTCACCGAGTCCAGCGCCGATGTCTAGAAGCTTCTTGCCCTTCAATCTACCCAGCCGCTTCAGGATGAACTGGTTTTCCAGGGCCGTGGCTGCCTCAAAGCATTCGCGCACCAGCACTTCGTCCGTGGGAGTGCTGCTGGCCCAGGCGTCATGAAATTCCGCCTCGCGTTCGTGTAGCGCGCTTGCGGACGCCGGGGAGGATGCTCCGAGGTCTGTTTTTCTTTCGATCATCGGCTCTGTTGAGAAGCTGCCATATCTCGCGCCACAGCTCGTTCTGGGCTCACTTCGCTCTGTTCGCCAAAATCCATTCGGTCTCGGACTAGATACAACGGGCGGAGCGAGCTCGCACCCGCTCCATTTGGCGCCGATGTAGAAGAGTCCGCTCCTCGTTCGCTGGCGCCGCGACGGACGAACAGGACGCTCAGGTCATCCGAATAAACCGTTTTCCAATCGCGAGAGGCGGCGAGGACAAAAGCCAACGCTTCGTTTCGCTGAAGTAGGCAGGATTGGATGCCATAGGCTCGAAGGACGGAGAGCGTCCCCGGCTCGGTGTGACGCACGTATAGATAGTCGGCCAAAACGCCGCCGCGCTCGTACGGGTCAGCGCGGCCATCTATAAACACTTTGTGCTCGGGCCAACGCGACCAAATGAGATATCCGCCAAAGTCATACGCATTGAACATAGGATCGGGAGTTGAATGCTGACGGATGTATTCCACGGCTCGTACGGGGAAATTCCCGGCAATTCTTTGCTCAAGATACGTCCGCGTCGGGAAGTAGTGTACGAGGCCGAGGGCCACGAGGGCGATCAACGCCGCGTTCAGGACGTATTGATCCTTCGCCTTCTCGTAAGGCCTCATCCAGCGAGCGAAGATTACGGCTAGAAGCGGCACAAAGAAGGGCACGAAAACGAGGACAAAGCGCAGGTGCAGGCAGGCCATCATGGTTCCGAAGAGAAATAGCGCCAACTCCTCAATCCGCCAGGTAAAGTCGAACGCCACTTGAGCGAGAATGAAACCCAAAAGCAAGACCAGGAAATATTTTCCTGCGGGCTCGTTGAAAGGCATGCTCCGCCATTCCTGGACGCTTGCCACGCCCAGCGGCAGTTTGGAGGCAACCTCGAAGGGATATGCGGCGAGTCGAGTTCCGTAGGGTGTGAGGGCCAGCGCCGAAAGACATGCGAGAAAAACGGCTGAAAGCTGAATTCTCTCGCTGCGACTCCATGCGCGAGCTTCGAGGTGACCCGAACGAAAGCCGACGAGGCCGCTCATCCAGTACACGAAAATTGTGCCGAGGCCGATCGGGAACGATCCGTGAGTGTTCACCCACAGGAAAAACAGAACGGGTAGGAACCATATGGCCGCATGCTTGCCGCGACGAAAAAATTCAAGCGCGATCAATGTCAGGATGAGAAAGAGAAAGCCAAGCATCTGCGGGCGCAGAGTGAATGAGAGCGTCGAGATGGGCAATAGCGCAGCGGCAGCCAGGAGACCGGCTTTCGAGCTGTCCGACCGGAGCGTCGCCAGGACATAGAGGCCCACCATTACTGCGGATCCGAGAATTACCAAAAGCGCATCCAGTCCTCGCAAGCCGCCGATTCGCGCCACAAATGCGAACAACACGTCACCGAGCCATTCGCAAGCCATCCACGGTTGTCCCGCGACGGTGAACGAGAACGGATCGGTCACCGGAAAACGGTGAGTTTGGAGGAGCATCTCGCCGTTCTTGATATGCCACCAAACATCAGGATCCACATCGAACTGGCGTCCTGCTAGGAACACGCCCCCGACGAGCAGCGCGCCCAACGTCGCCGGGAAAGAGAATAACCACAGCGCACATCGAGCCGCAGCTTCCCATCGCCTAGATGATATCGGACGCACAATCGTGCTTTCCGAGTCTCCGACGGACGGCAGTGCTTGGGTGGGCTGCAGTCGTGTTATGGGATTTGGACCGCTCGTCATCAATTCGCGTTCCTCTCGATACAAAACCTGACTAAGAACGTCATTCGATCGAACCTTATCTAAGCCGCCTTAATCAGAAGCGCGGTCAACAATCACGACGTATTGAGCACCGAGCGGGCACCAGCGCAGGAATGGCTCAAACGGCCGGAGCCAAGCGAGGTACCGCGGGAAAAAGACGACGTAATCGTGAGTCAGCACACGAAGGCGCGCGGCGCGCAGGCAGCTAAGCATCTCGCGGGCCTTCAAAAGAATTGCGTCCTGATCAAACACGCACTGGGAAACCGCCCAGCGTGTGAGCGGGTTGATAGGATTGTGCTCGAAGATCACGACCCTGCCGTTTTTCGCGAGACGCGATCCTATCTCAAGGATCAAATCGGGACGTTCCTCCGGCCTAACGTGATGGAGGACGTTGGACAGTACGATTACGTCATAGGAACGCCCAGCTTCGTTCGGGTCCGAAGTAAATATTCCCTGTCGCACCAAGTTCGCGTCGATTCGATCCACGCAATCCTGAGAAATGTCGAAGCCATCGATCTGCACGTTGGGCAGGCGGCGTTTCAGATGGCCCGCGAGCAAACCGACTCCACAACCATAATCGAGCAACTTGCCGCCGCTCGGTGCAATCTTTCGGGAAATGTAGGCGGCCTTGTAGTCGGCAAAATAATCGGATGTGTCGCCTGAAATCCTTACGCTGCGATTCACGAATTCCTGATAGCGCGAGGCAAAAGCGTCAAACTCGACCGCCGAGCGCTCAAGTTCTTGGCCCGCTCTAGCGCTTGACATTGACATCGGCCTTTCCCGCCCCAGCCTGTTGAACGAACGTTAAGGCAAGCTCTGATCTTTGCTGCTGGAACCCCATGCGCTCGCGCACGACGTAGAGCGGGCGGCGCTTCGATTCGCCGTATATGCGGCCCACGTACTCGCCGATGATTCCCAAGCAGATGAGCTGAGCGCCGCCGAGGAAGAGGACGGCGATAACAAGGCTGGCCCAGCCTTTCACCAGGCCCGGCACGCCAAAAATGCGCTCGACGATCGCCAGGAGGATTCCGAGAATCGCAATCGCGGAGGCAGCGAATCCTACCCACGTGGCGAGGCGGAGCGGCAGAATCGAAAAGGAGACAATCCCGTCCATGGCGAAGCGCAGCATCTTCATGAGCGAGAATTTGGTGGTGCCGGCGTGGCGGGCGGCGCGGCGATAGGGAGCGGCCGTTTGCGAGAATCCGATCCAACTCACCATGCCGCGGACGAAGCGATCGCGCTCCGGCATGGCGAGGAGAGCGTCAACCACGCGGCGATCCATCAGGCGGAAATCGCCAGTGTCGAGCGGTATTTCCGTGTCCGAGAGTTTGCCGATGAAGCGGTAGAAATATTTCGCGGTCCACAGTTTGAAGGCGGATTCGCCTTCACGCTCGGTGCGCAGGCCGTAAACGACGTCGTAGCCGTCCATCCACTTATCGAGGAAATCGAGAATGACTTCGGGCGGATCCTGGAGATCAGCGTCGATCAAGACTACGGCGTCTCCGGAGGCGTGCTCGATACCGGCGGTGATGGCCATCTGGTGGCCGAAATTGCGCGAGAATCGTACGACGCGGATGCGCGGATCGCCGGTATGGAGGTCGCGAAGAATTTCGGCGGTGGAATCGGTGCTGCCGTCATCGACGTAAATGACTTCGAGCTGCATCGGAATATTTTCGAGGGCCGACAGAAGACGCCGATTCGTTTCGCGGAGAACCTCCTCTTCGTTGTGACACGGGATCACGACGGAGAGCAGAAGACGGCGTCCTTCCGCGCCCGAGAAGCTGAGCTGCGAAGGACCGCGCCTGCGATCGATCATTCGGAGAGTCATATTCACTCCTGTCCAGCCAGCTTGGAGGTCTTTGCAGGCCGCATCTGGTCTGCGGCGTCTTTGCGGATGAAAATTACGCTGCGAGTGTCGCTATAGACCTTTTGCCACTCGGGCAAAGCGTTGAGGACGGTGACGAGCGGCTCGTCTTGATCCATCAGAATAGATTTGATCCCGTAAGAACGGAGCACGGCGAAAGCCGGCGGGCTTAATGCCGATGACTTGGATGTAGTCGTTGAGCAATCCACCGGCTTCGTAGAGTTCGCTGCGCCCGTCGATGAATACCTTGTGCTCAGGGCCGCGCGTCCAGATCAAATAGCCGCCGAAACCGTAGGCATTCAGCATCGGGCCTGGGACATCGTGGTGGTTCAAATACTCAACCGCTCCCACGGGAAATCTTTCGGCAACCCTGTCCTGGAGCTCGGCGCGAGACGGGAAGTAGTGAACCATGGCGGCGACCAACGCGACCATCAAGACGGCATTCAGAATGGGCTGATCTTTGGCACGATTGTAGGGCGAGACCCAGCGAGCGAGGACGATGGACAGCACAGGCGCGAAAAACGGAACGAAGAGCAGCAGGAAACGGACATGAATCGTGGCCATAGCCGCCCCGAACAAAAAAAGTGCGAGCGTCTCGAGGCGCCAGATGAAGCGGAACATGATCTGCACGACGATGAACCCGAGCAGAATGGCCAGGAAGAATTTTCCGCCCGGCAGATTGAAGGGCATCGGCTGCCACTCAAGGATGTTGGCGACGCTGAGCGGGAGCGAAGACGCGACCTGGAACGGGTAGGTGCAGAGTTCCATGCCATACGGCGTGATTGGCAGAGTACAGAGGCTCAGAAGGAAGACGAGAGATAGGCGCACGCGATCCGGCTGGCTCCAACGCCGGAGCTCCAGACCGCCGACTTGGCACTCGAATAGGCCAGCAAGCCAATAAGCGGCAACAGCGCCCAGTCCGATGATCCACGAGCCATGCGTGTTGACCCAGACCAGGAACAAGACAGGCAGTAACCATGTTGCTCCGCGCAGACCGCGGCGAAAACGCTCGAGGATAATCAGTGTAACCACAAGAAACAGGTAACCGAGCATCTGTGGCCGGAGCGAAAAGGAGGGGATTGCCAGGAGGTAAAGCATTCCCGCAGCGACGAAACCTGCCTTGGAGTTCTCTGCACAGAGAGTCGCAAGGTAATAGACCCCGAGCAGAACCGCGCTGGCGACGATGATGAGGAACGTTTCGAGGCCACGCAGACCTCCCAGACGGGCCGCCAGGGCGAGGAGAACATCGCCACCCCATTCGTAAGAGAGCCAGGGCTGACCCTGCGACCGTGTACGAGTACGGATCGCCGTGGGGCCAGTGGTGCGTCGCGAGAATCATCTCGCCCGTCTTGATATGCCACCAGCAATCGGGATCCACGGGGAATCGGCGGGCGTTCAAGTAAATGCCACCCACAAGAATGGTACCCAGCATCGCCGGATAGGAGAACACGCGACGAAGAAGATCAAGAGAGCCGTAAGCGGACTGGTCCAATGTCAGCGGCCGTGGACATGTCTCCGCGGCGGAACGAAGAGTGACTCCGTTTGTGGGCGATATCTGGTTCACTGTCACCTCGGATTCGCTCATGTGCTCCTTCGCCGCTCTAGCTGGCGCTCAGATCAAAAGCTTGCGCGAGCGGTCGGCCCGTCGCCGTTCGGGCACATTTCAGACGGCAAGATCTATTTGCTCCGATTGCTAGTGTGGCTTTCATTCCAGTGCCCTCAGGCCGCTACTCTGCCGAATATGGCGAAATGATTCGAGGACTGCGAACGGCGCGCAGGTGCTGGCGATGCTTTCACCGAGCTGGCGAATTTTTTGCGTCTCGATGTGGCCGAGAAGAGTAGCGGCGCGGGCGATGTGACTGATCTTCTCAGGGGCGAGACCCATGATTCGAGCGCAGGTGGCATCAACCGCGACCGGATCGTCGCCGGCGACGAGAACTCCGGCGGCCTTCGAGACTCCTTGAATCGGGCCGTTTCCCTCCATGCCGATAATCCCGTCCACGATCGCGAAGTCCGGCCGGAGCGCGGCATTGAGATCCAATATGGCCCGATCGATACCCGCCCAATGGAGAATATTCTTGGGCCAGCCGTAACAGCTGCCCGGCACAACACCGAACATGTTTTTCAATGAAAGCGTTACACCCGCCCAGTGATGGGTCTTGAGTTTGGGTAACGAAACCAGGAAATCCACGCCTCTTACGGTCTTGGGTAAATAGATCTCCCTGAGACGCGAAGCATGCGTTCTTAGAACCACTCGCTCCACGTCGTCCACGTTCAAATCCACGAATACGCGGGAGAGCGGCCCGGCATACTCGCGAAGTTGGATGGATTCGATGACGGCCTGCGTATCGCGATCC
Source organism: uncultured Acidobacteriota bacterium (assembly GCA_963813045.1). GTDB lineage: Bacteria > Acidobacteriota > Terriglobia > Acidiferrales > UBA7541 > Palsa-295. Next base: position 289,263 of record CAWEXR010000027.1, on the reverse strand, counting down.
ATGGCCGGGCCATCGCCGATTAGAACTTTGTCGGCCCCTAATCGCAGGAACGTCTCACGACTTGCCGCGATCACCGCCGGATGTGTGTTCATCATGCCCAGAGGATCGCCGCCCACCAGATTCGGTTTCAATAGCACCGTCTTCCCCTGCACTGGCAGGTCAAACTCTCGCAGGGTTTCATAGAGCACAGCAGCGAGGTCCGACTGGTAGCTTGTGACACGCCGAATCGCGACACGCGAAGGCGGCCGCGAAAAGGGTGGCAACAGCGAAGGGGCAGGTCTCGGCATAATTCAGTGCCTCTCACTCGGCGATACCAAATGCAGCCAACGCTGTTGTGAGCTCGTCGACAAGGATGCCCAGGCCATCTCCGGAATGCTCCATGGAATATCATTCTGCTCGCGAAGGTGGCGGAGCGAGGCGCCGGACGCCGGGATACGCCTGCCAAATGTCCGCAGTGCAATGTCCGTTAGAGCGTAGGACGCGGGACTCCCGATGCTGTCGGAATTTTTTTCAAGCCACTCCAGACTTTTTTCGATCTCGGGTCGCGGAGAACGCTCTCGCAAGGCTAGAAGCGCCCAAACCGTCGGTCCCACCTGAGGCACGCCGGCCACTCCGTAAACCATGGGATTGCCGCAATTCCATCCTCCGCCGGGGCACATACGGTCATAGAGCATCTCTTCCGCGACTTTCAACCTGCTTCGGGTCTCAGAAGGCAAGGTCGCTGCCGGGACGCTCCGCAACACGATGAGTGCGTAGGACGTGGGCTCAACCCAGCTCGCGGTTCCCGGCGTCCAACTCCACCCATAGTAAGAATCACTCTGAGCCGAAACGCGCCGGTTGGCGGTCAGCCGCCGTAGCAAGCGCCACCACAGTCCGGAATCGCCGGGCCGGTCTTCTCGCAGCCAGTGCATGCCTCGGGCGAGACTCTGGGACTCCTTCTGCTCCGCCAACAAGGCCCAGCACGCCAGAGCTGTAACCCACGATCCCGTCCGTCTCACCAGCGGCTGCGGGCCAGGATCCGTTCGCTAGTTGCGAGTCCCGGAAAAAGCGGATCGCGCCCGAAGCCGCCTTATCCATTTCATCCGTCGGAGAAAATTCGTATAGGGCCAGCAGCGCCCATGACGTTGGTTCCACGCGGCTACCGGAGCCGGCATGGAACCCCCAACCGCCATCGTCATTTTGTGACTCGCGCAAATGGGCAGACATGTCTGCTCTACAAATGCGCTAGCCGCGGCATCTTGGAAACCACCGGTATCGTTCAACGTTCACCCTCGAGAACTGCATCCGTATCGCGCCGTTGGTCTAGTTGAACTGCCTGATCGGCGGCAGCTTTTCGCGGGTACTTGCCGACAGATACTCTTCTTCCGGTTGCCGGAGCTCCAACTGATTTATCAGGCGGTGCAAATAGCCGCGAGCCACACCCAAGGCGCGCGCGCTCTCGGCCTTGCGCCACCCGCATTCCTGCAGGGTCCGGAGAAGAAGTCTGCGTTTGAACTGTCGAACCTCGTCCTCGTAGGAGCGGCTCAGAGTCGGTTCTTCGGAGGCACCGCGGATTCCCTTGGGTAGATGCCAGACGTCCACCGTATGGCCTTCGGACAGCACAACCGCCCGCTGCACGGTGTTCTCCAATTCCCGGACGTTGCCGGGCCAGCTGTATTCTTCGAGGGCGTGCAAGGCCAGTTGGGAAAATCGCTTTACCTTCTTGTTGAACTGTTGCCCGGAAACCTGGAGGAAATGTTGGGCGAGCAGGGGGATATCGTCACGCCGCTCCCGCAGCGGCGGCAGGTGCATCTGGACGACGTTTAGACGATAGTAAAGATCCTCTCGGAATGTCGCTTGCTGCACCATCATCCCAAGATCTCTGTTGGTTGCGCAGATCAGCCGGATGTTAACGTTCGTTGTCTCGGTTGTCCCTAATCGCTCGAATTTCCGCTCCTGCAACACTCGTAGAAATTTCGGTTGCAGACCCAGACCCAGGTCTCCAATTTCATCGAGAAAAAGTGTTCCCTGGTCTGCCGTTTCCAGCCGCCCCCTTCGACTCATCAAGGCGCCTGTGAAAGCTCCCTTTTCGTGGCCGAAGAGCTCGTCCTCCACAAGGTGTTCGGGAAGATTTGCGCAGGAGAATGTCACGAGAGCGCGGGAGGCGCGTCCGCTCATCTGGTGAATCGCTCGTGCCAAAAGCTCCTTGCCCGTCCCCGTTTCACCCGTAATCAGGACGTTGACGTCGCAAGGCGCGATCTTTTGAGCTAAGGCAAAAAGCTCCTGCATCGATGCGGAAGTCCCGAGCAATTCGTGAAGTTTCCCGGCGCCCCGGGCATTCGCGCGAAGGCGTTCGATTTCTCGTTCGGCGGCGCGCATTTTATGCGCTCGCTGTAAAATCAGCCGTAGCTCGACGATGTTGGGAGGGCTTGGCAGGGTATCGTAAGCTCCGCGCTCCAGGAGCTGCATTGTCAAAGCCCGGGCATCCTCATCACACAACACAATTACGGGCGGACGGCCAGGACACCTATCGATCTCGTCTATCAGGGAAAATCCGCGCTCGCTATTCCCGTTTTCTGACCGAAAATCAAGCAATACGACGTCGCAGCGATCCTTCCACTCGCCCCACTTGTTCAGTTCGAAATCGCCGATATGTCGGGCCGCAAAACCCTCTCCCAGCGTTCGCGCCATTGCCTCTGCTAAACCCGAATCTTTGCCCATGAGACACAGCTGTATGGTTTGATCTGAGCTCATAATCCTCCCTACAAGGAGTGCCCGAGAATAAATTTGTAGCGCAGATGCCCCTTCGTCAAGTTAGCCTCTGAGATGGAAGAGAAGCGTCAAGAGGGTTCCCTCAGGTCACTATCCGGCACCTTTGATCTGCCCTCTGGTCCCATAATGGGCACGTCCACTTCCAAAGACATGAGTCACCCTTCGGTAACAGTCGACATTTAAGGTCTTTTTTGACAATGCCTTACGGGATGTCTCCTTTTGGTACTGGGAATACTGGAAGCCGTGAGGCGAAAAGCTGCGGAAGTCACTGGGTCATTTGGTCGAAATAATTGCAGTCTTTCTGGGGCTGAACCCTCGCCTTCTTTGTCGGCGCGCTTGTCGGGGCCTTATGTTCGAAGAAGCTGCGCTTTGGCTCGGCTAAACCTCGTGGAGGAGGTCATAGTCACCATTCGGATACGGTGCACTCGCCCGATTGAGATTTTTTGGTTTTCCGCAGCCCATGTTCTACTCCCCTTCTGGCTCTGGCGTCCTGATATCCCTATGTAAATAGAGGCTTAAGGCCTGGGCCAGGTGAGCGTTGCCGGGAGAAACTGCGGAGCGCTTTGGTATCATTCCTGCTCTAGAACGAGGAGCAGACCCGTGTCTGGGCTTGTGCAGTGCGTGAGCTGCGGAAATCTTGCCGATTGGAATGCCGAGATGACTGAAGCCGGATCACCTAAAGGCGTGTTTGCGCGATTCGTGTTGGCTGGCGGAGTGGCGCTTCTAGCATTTCTTGCGGCACACCCGGCATGCGCACAAGCAACCGTGGAGTATGGGGCAACCACTGCCTCGGCGGGTGCCGCGACGAGCGAAGTCAAAAAGGTACAGCCCGTTATACTGGCCACTCCCAAGACCGAAACCGGCTCGCCCCATTTGATCGCCCATGACGGACCTCCGGCGGAGGAAGCGAATCGCAAAGCCCTTGAAGAACAGGCCGGCAGTGATGCGGCAAAGCTCTTAATGCGCTCTTCGCCGTCTGGCGCGCAGATTTATGTCAATGGCGCTTTCGTGGGCCATGCCCCCTTGCTGTTGATGCTCGCACCGGGCAAATACAAGGTCGAAATGCGGGACGAGCGCGATGATACTGCCCAACGCACCTTGGGATTGTTGGCGAACGACACGCAAGAGGTCACGCTGAAGCTGACGGAGCGTTATCCGGCACGCATTTCGACGCATTGATCAATTTCAGATTGTGAGAGCGAAAAAATGGATCACAAAAGTTCAGGTATTGAATACGATCGTGAGATGTTCGTCCCTTCGGCTCAGCAGACGAGCGGTCCGAGCCCGATGGCGATTGTTCTGTTCGTACTGGGCGTCGCCGCCGTCGCCGCCCTGGGCTTCTTTGGCTATAGGGTCATGACGCAAGCGCAAGGCGGCGGAAACGTCTCTGCCGCGGACACGCGCGCCTTGCTCCAAGTCCAGCAACGCCTGAGTGAAATCGATGACCGCCTCGATCGATTGGAGCAAGAGAACCATCGCCTTGGCCTTGCGCAATCGCTCGCAAACTCCAAACAACCGGCGGTCGTCGCACAGAACGACGAGACTTCTAAGGCGCCAGGCCAAGTCATATACCGCGTAAGCCCGACCATTATTCAGCAGCCGCGGGTCGCAACACCTGATCCCGCAACCGTGCAGAAGCTCGCGGCGTTGCAAAAGGACTTGGGAGCTGCGCAAGACGACGCGAGCGCGAATCGTGAAGCCTGGCAGGCGACAACCGACCGGCTGGCGGATGTTGCCGGACAAGTCGGATCTCAGCACGGGGCAATTCTTCGCAGTCAGGATGAATTGAATCAGCTGTTGGCGCAAACGGACCGCTCCGCTCTTTCGTTCGAGCTTCGCCGCGGGGCGTCCCCGGAACAGTTGGGCCCTGTCACCGTCGCGCTGAAGTCTACCAACGCGAAGAATCAACGCTACACCCTGTGCGTGTACGTCCAGCACTCATGCGTCGAACTGAAGGATCGGACGCTTTACGAAGTGGTGCAGGTAGCCCTGTCTCGCACGGCTCCCGCGCTTCAGGTGATAGCTACAAAGGTAGAGAGAGACGGCATCACCGGTTACTTGGAAGTTCCTCACGGGGCGGCCGGGCGATAGGTTTGTCGCGGATTCCGGCTGAAATGCTCCAGGGCTGTGTCGTGGCGGTTTTGATTCTTCTCGGCGCGCCCCCCGGCGTCGCGCGGTCGCAGCTTCCGCAAACGGCCGCCCCTGCAAGCCACAGCCTCACCGTGAAGTTCGATTACGACTTCCGGCGCACGCCCGCGTGCACCGCTAAAATCGAGAAGCGCTGTGTCCGGCAGTTCGTCGTTTACGACATTTCCGCGGGCGCATCCAAGCGCTCGAAACTCTTCACGATTCCCACGCCCCCGGACGCCAAGGGACCTGTCAGCGGCATCATGCGCACCAGCCCGCGGCTCACCCTCGAATCCGGCAAGCATCTCCTCGCGGTGGTTGCGCAGTATCCGGATGGCGGCGAATCGCGGCCTCGCGCCTGCACCGCATGGATCACCATCCCATAGAAACTCATGAAGGTGGAAATTCGAAGTTCAAAATCAGCGGCCGCGCGTTTTTGTCTCTCGACTTTCAGGTGCAGCCGTGAGGAAGTAGTTTCGGCAGCCTGTTTCCAGTGCGCTCGTAGTGATTCGCGCTTCCACGCCCTGATACGCGGCGTTCCACATAATCTGATTGAGGATGTCGCGCGCATAGCATTGCGCAAGAGACCTGTTCATTTCCTGCTGTATATATCGAATGAGGTGTTGCGCCATCGCGTCATCAAACGAAAGCGAGCGCGCGGCGCATTCCGCGCGAAAGATGTCCGCGAACTGTTCGGGGGTCGCGTAGTCCGCCTTGATTTTATTGGGAATTCTGCGCAGAAAAGACTCGTCCGCCAAATCCGCCGGATTGAGATTGGTGGCAAATATGACAAAAAGGTCGAAGGGAACTTCGAACTTATTACCGCCCGAGAGGGCCAGAAAATCATATCCTCGATCCAGCGGAGTCATCCACCTGTTTAAGAGCACGTCGGGCAGGATTCGCTGCCGTCCGAAGTCGTCCAGCACCAGTACGCCGTTATTTGCCTTCATTTGCAGCGGGGCGGTATAGAATCGGCTCACCGCGTTGAATTGCAGGTCCAATTCATCCGGGGAAAGCTCTCCGCCCGCTAACACCTTCGGCCTGCGACACGGAACCCACCGGCGGTCAACGTCTTCGGGCTCCTCGGAAATCGGGCCCTCGATCTGGTGATGTATGCTCGGGTCGTAAATCGTAATGATCTGGGCATCCACTTCAATCGCGTGCGGGATCCAAATTGTGTCTTGGTAAGCGTCCGCAATGCAATTTGCGATGCTGGTCTTGCCGGTTCCGGAGGGACCGTACAAAAACATGGAGGTGCCGGACACCACGGCCGTGCCCAGACGCAGAAACATATCCGCACTAAGCACCAGGGGCCCAAACGCCCGAACCAGGTCTGCAGCCCGTATGATCGTCTTCTGGGCGCTTTGCTCGCGTACCTGAGTGGTGTAGTCCGCGAGCGACACCGGAGCCGGCCCGGCATACGAGTTCGCGGCCAGCAGTTCCATACTCCGAGCCTTGCCCTGTGAGCTGGGGACGATGCGATAGGTGCCCAGTTCCATGCCTTTTACTTCGCAGAGTTGCTCCCGCCGAAGAGATTGAAAAATGCCTTCCACAACGGGGAGGCGGAGGCACATCTGTCTGGCCAGGTCGATCAGAGACATTTCGCCGTGACGACCGAGGATTTTGAGGGCCAGTTGATCGAGCAGGCTCTTGCTGACCCCAGGCTCGCCGAGCGTTCGCGGAGCGGCGATGCGAGCGCCTTCCTTTGCCCGGACGGTCGAGGGTTCCATACTTGGGCCTCCGAAGTAACGATGTTACCCCGAGGTAAGGAAAATCCAGCAACTTTCTGACCATTTTGGATCTTGGCAATCCAAATGCTACAGCCCATAGCCAGCGAGGCGTTTGACGTTTCCGTTTTGCGCATTCCTGGGCATGAGAGGCAAAGCCATGAGATGTGAAAAACTGGCCGTGACGGCTATCTCTTTGATTATGTTGTGTGGATCTCTCCTCGGTCAGCCGGTGAGCGGCGCTTACGCGCTACCCGCCCCTCATTGGTACCAGTACCACCGCGCGCACCATAATCCCCAACACCCCTCTAACAACCATCATATTGAGAGACACCACAGCAGCCATAGAGCACACAAGCGCTAACACTCGAGTACGGAATTTCAGCTTTGCGGGAGTTCTGGCGCCTGCGTAGCCGTGCGCGCCATAGATGTCGAAAACAGAAGCTCACTCTGGCCGGCCAATCCCCGTTGCGAGTGACGCGAGCCGCCCGTGTCGTGCCGGGTCTCGTCGCTCTGTGACATCCGGCGTTGCAGCCGCCCGATAGCGAACCTGGCGCCGCCTACGATCAGCGGGCAGATTGCGAGGAGCGCGAATGTCATCTTCACCGGGAGCCGCGACGACAGCACAATTCCGCCCAACAGCGGCCCCACGATCGATCCGATCTTCCCGATCGACGCGCCCCACCCGGTTCCGTTCGCCCCATAGGCGCTCGGGTAGAAGATTCCGCAAATGCTCTGGATTCCCAGGTGCGCCCGCGCGCCAGATGCACTGCTCCTTGCGCGCCGAGGTCGCGCAGAATGTCGTCGGCAATTCCGTGGGTGAGTTGCCGCGCGGCCGGCCCGTTCGAGAAAAGTCCGCTGAAGGAGCCGATGATGGAATTGACCGCCTGTCCGCCGAGGCTCGGCAAGCCATCGACGAGAACCACTTTGCGCCCGAGACGCGCCGCCTCGATCGCCGCGGATGTCCCGGAAATCCCCGCGCCCACCACGCAGATGTCCGCCGCCACATGCCGGGTCGGAGTGTCCTTCGGCTTGACGCTGATTCGCGTCGGCAGGCTCGCTCGCGCTCCCTCAATCATCTCAACCTCGCCGTTCAGTTCGCCGAGCCCGCGCGCCCCCACAGTTTCTTCGACGCGATCTTCGCGCCCTCCACCAGCGACCGCAGCTTCATCCAGCTGAACGCCGGATACACCGGCCCGAATCCCGCGAACGTCCCGAAACCGCAGTCGGTTCCCGCGATCACGCGCTCGCGCCCGACCACGTTCGCGTATCGCAGCAGCCGCTGCGCCACCACTTCCGGATGCTCCACATAGTTGCTGCTCGAGGCCACCACTCCCGGCACCAGCACCTTGCCTTCCGGCAGCTTGATCTTCGTCCACGCCTCCCATTCGTGCTCGTGTCGCGGGTTCGCGCCTTCGATCAGCAGCGCCATCGGCTTCACCTTGATCGCGATCGGGAAAATCCTCATGCAGTCCATGTCATCGATGTGCGTGCCTTCGTAGTTTCCCCAGCAGACGTGCAGCCTCACGCGGTCCGCCGGCACGTTCGCCAGCGCATGGTTCAGCGCCTCCACCTGCATCTCGGCGTTGCGCAGGAATTCTTCGTCGCTCAAATTTTTGAATCGCGTGTGCCGGCCCATGGCCAGGTCGGGACAATCGAGTTGCAGCAGCAGCCCCGACTTCGCGATCAGCTCGTACTCCTCCCGCATCGCCTCTGCCAGCGCCTCGAGATATTTCTCGTGCGACGGATAGTATTCGTTCGGCTGAAACACCGCGATCGTTCCCGGCGAAACGGCGTTCATGAACCCCTCGACCACCTTCGCTTTCGCCAGCGCCTCTTTCATCCGCGCGATGTCCTGCTCCACGGGCTTCAGGTCTTTCACCTTGATCGGTCCCTTGCACACCGGCCGCTTGTACGTCGCCGAATGCCCGCTCTTCACCAAGCGGTCGCGGTACTCCGGGAAATCGTCCAGGTCCTTCGGGGTCGGGCGTGCCGAGTCGCCTTCGAATCCGGTCAGCCGGTGACGGATGTAGGTGGCGTAACTGATCTTGCTCGTCTCGCCGTCGCTCACGACGTCGACGCCGCACTCCTCCTGTTTCTTCACCGTGTCGCCCACCGCGAGCCGCATCGTCTCGTCGAATTTCGCCTGATCGAAGGCTTCGCCGCGGTCCTGTGCGAACAGCAGATCGACCACGTCCTGCGGGCGTGGCAGGCTGCCAACGTGCGTCGTCAGGATGCGGTCCGTGCTCGTTTTCATCGGATTCCCCCTTGGAACCCGGGAACTGGCCCCGGGCAAACCGCGCAAGCATATCCCAGATGGCCGCCGGCGTGGCTGCACAATCTCATCTCAACCTGGGCTTCCAGGATGACCTACGCCCGCATTGCCGCGGAGGAGCGCACCGGGGAGGTTAGCAGCAGATCTTAGCCCCTATTTCGTTGTCGGGTCCTTCTTTACGCCGTTGTCCATGAACTCCAGCCAGAACCCCTGGGGATCCGTTACGAAGAACATGCGCGTCGTCGGAGCTATGAAAACCGGAGCGTTTGACGGGCTCGTCGTGTGCAAATTGGCTGCCTTAACCCGGTCGATCATCACATCGTCGTCCTTGGACATGAAAAGGAAATGCGCGGCGCCGGGATCTTGAAAGTATGGGCGGTGAAAGTGCTTGTTGTGATTCTTGTATTCGATGAGCTCCATCACCACCGGCGAGCCGGGAACCATCGCCTCGGCCAGCCGGAACTGACCGTGTATGCCGGTCAGGTCCTCATACGTCTTATCGCCCATCAGCGACGGACTCACCCAAAACTTGAAATCGGGCCCGACCAGACTCTGGTACATGCGGGCCGTTTTTTCGAGATTGTCCACCACCACGGTCACGCGCGCGCCAAGCACCTTGCTGCCCGGGGCGGCGGTTGTTGGCGGCGCAGGCGTCACTTCCATCAATTCGACCGGGTATCCATCGGGATCGCGCACGAAGACCGCTCGGATTTTCCCTTCCATGCCCGGCCAGCCGGAGAGCTCGACAGGATTTCCGCCGGGAGTGATAACGGAAAAGAGCTCGCCTTTCAGAAGGGCAAGGGTTTCATCAAGGTCAGTGACGATGAGCTTCAGGTAGGAGGCGCCCGGATCGGTCGAAGGTGGATTGAACGGGTGCGTCGGGATTCCTTTGATTTCGATGGCCTCGATGGTCATCTCAGGGCCGCCCGGCGCTGCGGCGGTCCCGGGGATCGGAAGAAGTGCGACGCGGCTGGCCTGATCGTAGGGGTTCGGCACGCCTTGGGCGAGCGACGCAACTTCCTGCAACCCGCGGTTCCTGCCAAATGGGCGCGGTTGGTCGCGGGTGCCGCGCAGTTCCAGTCCGAGAAGATCGTGATAGAAATGTATGGTTTGCTCGACGTTCCCGATCTGGCGGCCGAGGTGGCCGGGACGAAGAGCATCTCCGGGAGGCGCGATTCCCGACGGGGGCGCATCCAGCGTCGCCCACGAACTTTGCGCCGAGGCAATCGGGACAACAATCAGCAGCGTCAGGCCAATCGCAACGAGTCCGCGTGCAGCGTTCTTGAATGATCCTGACACCTAGGCCTCTTTAATCTGAACCGAAATTTTCGAACTGGGTCTCTTGATCGTGCGCATCATACGCTCCCTCTGCCCTCGTCACAACGAATCCGCCACAAAGCAGGCCTCACCGAGATCGTGGGATTCTAAGGCCCCGGCTCCAAAATCAATTTCTGCACGCGCCAGTTCAACAGTTCCGCCACGTACAGCGTATTCTCCGACGGGCACGCGATCTCGTGAATCCACCCGAACTGCTTGAGCTGTTTTCCCGATTCGCCCAGCATGCCGAGCACTTTCCCGTCGAGCGTCAGCTTGTAAATCCGACCCGGGTACGCATCCGAGCTGTACAGCACCTGATTCGGACCGGGCGTGATGCATATCGCCCAGGGCGCGCCGGGCGCCATCGTTCCGGTCGTCGCCGTCGGCTTTGGGCCGATCGCCGGACGCGCATCCGGCGGCGCCGGCACGTCGATCGTAATTTGCCGCAGGAACTTCCCGTCGCTGTCGAACACTTGTATCCGCCGGTTGCCGCGGTCCGCTACGTAGACATTCCCCTCTGCATCCACGGCGATGCTGTGTGGCACATTCAGCTGTCCAGGCCCGTCGCCCGGCTCGCCCCACGACTTCACCCAATTGCCGTCCTTGTCCACCTTCGCCACGCGTGAATTGATGTACCCGTCGCTGATGTACGTGTTGCCCGCCGCGTCCCACGCCACATCGGTCACCTGCCGGAACATCCCGTCCACGGGGGGCAGCGGCGGCCGCACGTGCTTCAGCGGCCCCGTCCCTTCGTCCGACGCTTCTTGCTTGCGACCGAAGACCATCGCCACCCGGCCCGCCGCGTTGAACTTGATCACCATGTCCGAGCCTTTGTCCGTGGCCCAGATGTTGCCCTCCGGATCGACCTTCACCGTGTGCGCGAACGACCACGCGTACAAGTTGTGCCCGATCTCGCGCACGAAGCGTCCGTTCGCGTCGAACTCGAGCAGTTGCGCGGCGCTGGCCCCGTAGGCCGGACCCGTCGTGTTGCCGCGCGAAAAGACGAACACGTGCCCGCTGGAATTCACCGCCACGCCCGAGACTTCGCCGAAATACAGGTCTGCCGGCAGCTTCAGGAAGTCGGGAACCGAGCGGTAGGGAATCTCCGGCACCCGCGCCTGTTGCGCGAACGCCCCGCCCGCCGCTAGGAAAAACAAAACGAAAAATGCGCGCTTCATCGCCGCCTCCAATCGCCCGAAGAGTATACGCCCGTCTTTGACGCTGTCATCCGAAGCGCAGCCCACAGGCACGGCTATCCCGATCAGCGTTTGACAACAGGGAATCAGCGGCTTATGGTGTGCTCGAATAACTGCTTGCATCCGAGAGGTGGCCCATGGCTCATACCCCAGCCCGAAGCCGTCATTCAGAGTCAGGTGTGGAAGCAAGATCGGTCCGTCGCGGCATCCTGATCGGACTCGCGCTTCTGGCCGCGGCGGCTCTCTTGGTGCTGTCGGCCGCGCCGCTCTTCGCGCAGAACGAGCCGCACGTCGCATCCGTCGACCCCGCTTCCGGCAAAGTCAGCGACACGATTACGGTCACCGGGGAGAATTTGGGCAAAGGCCACGTTTCCGCCGTCTTCCTTTCCGACAAGAAAACCGATTTCAAGGCTACCATCGTCGAACAAAGCGCGGAAAAGATTGTCATGAAGGTCCCGCAGGTCGCGCCCGGCGACTACAATGTCTCCGTCCAGACCGGCAATACCATCTTCATTCAGCCCGTCCGTTTCACCGTCGAGTAATAGCGCCGCTGGCGGTTGCCTTTTCCGCTGCCCCGCCCGTCCCACGCGTCTTCGCGAGTAGCGACGTTTCGTCCGGGTCGCTGTTCGCAAGAACGGAAGGGGCTGCGGAAGATAGTTTCTGAGTGGCCGACCAACTGACCGGGACACTACGAAACGCTTCCCAGAACCCCGTTTCTGGCCAGCTAAAGGCACTTGTCCGGTAACCCGACTTATCAGGAGTTACAAAGTCCGGCAGAAGAAACCGGTCTGATGACTTTAAGTCTTCACACACGAACGTCGAGAATTGGGACTTCGCGAATCCAAGGACAGGCAAGCCGTACTGGCCAGGCCGAGTGCAGGAGAACTGGCTTATTCCCGCGGCAACGAAAGTGGGAATCGGTCGAATCGGCTGGCACACATCGACAGACGAGCTATAATGCAGCCGCATTAGCCCCGGGGGTAGCGTAATCGCGCGAAGATCGGCGCGCCGCGAAGATGCGGGGTCACCTTTGAATACGAGGGAGTGATAACATGAGAAGACAATATCGCTCGTTCCTTTTTGCGTTGCTGGTTCCGGCATTCTTCCTGGTCAGCGCATTCGACTTCGTTGCGGCGGCTAAGGAAGAAGGATCGCAGGCGGTCAAGCAGGAGCTCTGGTCCAATCCTGGCACCTGGCCAGACGGGAAGGTGCCAGGCGCAGGGGACACGGTCACCATTGAAAAAGGCAAGGATGTGCTCCTCGACGTCAGTCCGCCATCGCTGGGCGGCTTGCGAATCGACGGCAAACTCCGCTTCTCGGACAAAGCCGACATCGAGCTGACCACCGAGTCGATCATGGTGCACGGGGAACTGGAAATCGGCACCGAAGCCAGGCCCCACACGCGCAAGGCGACCATTACTCTCACCGAGAATGTCCCTGGTAACGACCGCGGGATCATGATCGCGGGCGGAACCCTGAACCTGCATGGTGACCGGACGAATTCCTGGACCAAACTCGCTGGAACAGCCAAGGCCGGTAGCGCCCGGATCGAAGTATTGAATGCCAGTGGCTGGCGAAAAGGGGACGTGATCGTCCTTGCGTCGACCGACTTCGATTCCACGCAGGCGGAGAAGCGAACCATCGCCGCGATTGCAGGGAACGTGATCACGCTTGATCAGCCCCTCAAGTACATGCATTTCGGCAAAGTCACGTTCGGCGTCGATGAGCGTGGTGAAGTGGGCTTGCTGACGCGAAATATTCTGATCCAGGCTTCGGACGACGCAGAGCGCTCCTACTTCGGAGGGCATATCATGGCGATGACCGGGTCTAAAATGTATGTCTCGGGCGTCGAATTGAACCGGATGGGTCAGAACATGCATCTGGCCCGGTATCCGATCCACTGGCATCTGGTCGGCGAAGGCAAAGGGCAGTACATCGAAAATTCAGCGATTCACGACAGCTACAGCCGCTGCGTGACGGTGCATGGCACCAACGACGTGCGAGTGGAAAACAACGTGGCCTACAACACCGTGGGTCACTGCTACTTCCTGGAAGACGGCGTCGAAACGGGCAACGAGTTCATCCACAACCTCGGAATGAAGACCAAGTGTCATCCTGACGGCAAACCCTGCGTTCCGACAAACCTCGGTCCGTTCGAATCGGAGGGCGGCAAGAACTTCGATCTGGAAGGCCAGAACGCCAAGGACATTCTGATCCCTTCCGACAACACAGCGTCGACTTTCTGGATCACCAATCCGGACAATATTTACCGGGACAACGTGGCTGCGGGGTCCGAGGCGACGGGTTTCTGGTTGGCCTTGCCGCAGCATCCGACGGGCGCGTTCGAAGGCTCGGAGGTCAGCAAGACAACCTGGCCACGTCGAATGCGGGTGCGGGAGTTCAAGGGCAACACCGCCCATTCGAACTTTGACGGTTTCATGTTCGACCGCGGCCCTCAGCCCGATGGCCATTTCAGGACCGGCGGCCATATCGCCCTGGCCAATCCGGCTGACGCGAACAGCCCCATCGTGGAGACGGTCATCGAGGATTTCACCGCCTACAAGAACCGGAATACCGGCATGTGGACCCGCGGTGAGATGGACCTGTACAAGAACTTGAAGCTGGCCGACAACGCCATCGGCTACACGCATGCGTCCGGCAACTTCGGCCGTTCCGCGTTTACGTCACGGGTGGTCGACTCGCTGTTCGTGGGCGAAACCGAGAACATCGGCAACCCCAGGACGCCGGCGGAAATGGCTTACGGCCGCAGCTTGCCGGAGCCCGAACTCGCGGACTTCCCGATCCGCGGCTACGAGTTCTACGATTACCGCCATGAACTGGACAATGACACCTTCGTGAATTTCCAGGACAACGGGACCCGCAAGACGGGAGCGATCTCTTACCTGCTGTATACCAGCTTCGGAATGAGCTCCAACAACACCGTACAGCGCGCGAAATTCATCAACGCCAAGCCGGTGTATTTCCCACCGATGGAGCATAAGTGGAGCAACGATGATTACGGCAATGGGAGCTACAAGACCGCGGTGTTCCACGACGTGGACGGCTCGGTCAGCGGTGTCCCGGACTCCTACATTCTCATCAATGACGAAAATGACGGAATGGCCATCGACGACACCTGTGAGATCCGGCCGGCCTGGAATGCCGCCGTGTGCAAGGGCGATGTCGGACGTTTGGCTGTGGTCGGCCCCGACGGCAGCGGCGGTGCCCCCGGTATCCCCGGTTTCGGCGCCGCCCCTGGCGCAGGTCCTGCCAGAACCGCAGCCACCGGTCCCAGCGCAGCCAGCGGTCCTGGCCCAGGCGCCTATCCTGGCCCAGCGGCAGGTCGTGGCAGTCCCGGCGCACCGTTTGGCCGGCCCAGCGGACCTCCCCAGCCGCCAGTGATTGTCAGCCGCAATGGCAAGGAGGTCACCCTAACCGGTGAAACCAACATACGCGCCGGCACCGAGATCAAGGTGACCACCGAAAGGCCGTCCGTGGCACTGCGCCTGAGCGAACTGGATAGCGGCTCGTGGGTGATCTTCGAGCTGCCGGGATTCGCCACGGCAGCCTCGGGTACGCCGCAGGAGAGCCTCGATGCGCTGCGCAAGGCCAGCGCTACCTCGTACTACAAGGGCAAGGACGCGCTCTGGGTCAAGGTTGTCTCCAACGGTGAAGGCGCCCGCATGAGCGGCCCTGGCGCCGGAGGCACCAGCGTCCAGGTCAGCCGCTAAGCCGGATCCTGTCGTATGAGCAAGAGCCCCCGGCACAGGCCGGGGGCTTCCCCAACGCTGAGAACCGGCGCCTCGACACGCGCGCACGATAGTCGTTTGGCCATGGACGATAGCTAACAGCAAAAAATGCCCATCGGGGAAACCAGAGTGGTTGCTTTCTCGTGGCCCGACAAAAGGATGGATGCTGTCCAATCGGATCAGGCAAGGTCCTGATTAACGCGCTTACCGGACAAGTGCCCCCGGCTCCCCCGAAGTCCCGTTCCGGGAAGTTACGAACTCTGGCGGAGCTTATAGCGGACTATGGTCGAATAACGGCGCACTCGGAAGCAATTCACTCGGCTCCGAACATCCTTCCAGCAAACTGACGCACTGCCGAACCATGCCTCAAGACTATCGACCAAGAGGGCGCCACGCCAAACGCTGAGGGTGTCCATCTGCCAGTCTTCGTCTCACGAAGGAGGGCGATCACGGAACGCATCGGTTCCGATTCTTTACACGAACAACCGTTTGAAATTCCCGCCGCAATGTGCCAGCCTGAAACTTGCTTTGCGAATTGGGCGAAAGAGAAAGGGAAAGGACAAGAGACGACGAAGGGGGGCAAGAACGAACGATGAGACGCGATGACGGGCTCGGTTCCGGAGACGCGCTGTCTTGCAGCGACCGAGGAGGTCCGTGCGCGAACCACGCACTGGGGTTTTCCCCTTTGCTTCCTCCGCTTCCTCGACCTCTTTTACCTCCTACTTCTACCCGCAACTGCTCACGAGTAGAATTCGCCGCAAGCTACTGAAAACAAACGATGGCGGTGCCTCCTACCCGCAAGTGAAACCGGAGGTCGACCGACACAAAAACGACGGGGTCAAAATCGCGCACTGGATGTACACTAGCCGCCGTTTGGGGGTGTCGTGATAGGCGTCGAATCAACTTCAGCGGCTAGGGGGGAATGATAATGAATCGGCGATCGTTCATCAGTTCCGGGATCGGGACATTGGCGGCAGGAGCTTTTATGAGTGGACGACTGAGGAGCGTACTTGCGGATGACACCAAAGCCGGCGCCGTCGTCGAGACAACCGCGGGAAAGGTTCGCGGGGTGACGACGGGCAAGGTCCACGCTTTCAAGGGTGTGCCGTATGCCGCCTCGACCGCCGGCGCGAATCGCTTCATGCCGCCCGCGAAGCGGGAGCCGTGGGCGGGCGTGCGCGACGCATCCATGCTCGGTCTCCGCTGTCCTCAGCGCCCCAGCGATTTTCACGGACAGGTGCCCAAGGAATTCGATGTGATGTGTCCCGACGAACCAATGGGCGAGGACTGTCTCGTCTTAAACGTCTGGACGCCCGAGGCCCGGCGCGGACACAAGCGGCCCGTGATGCTCTGGCTGCATGGAGGCGGTTTCACGTCCGGATCGGCCGGCTTCACCTGCTACGACGGCACCGAGCTCGCGAGAAAGCACGATGTCGTCCTGGTCGGCGTCAATCACCGCCTCACGATTTTTGGTTTCCTGTATCTCGCCGGCGTCGGCGGAGAGAAGTACGCGAACGCGAGCAACGTCGGAATGCTCGACATCGTCGCCGCGCTCGAGTGGGTGCGCGACAATATTTCCAATTTCGGCGGCGACCCGGGTAACGTGACGATCTTCGGCCAGTCCGGCGGCGCGGGAAAAGTCAGCGCGCTGCTCGCCATGCCGCCCGCTAAAGGACTCTTCCATCGCGCGATCGTTGAGAGTGGCGCGGATGTGAGGGGCGTGTCGCGCGACGCGGCCACCAAGGGCGCAGAGACCTTCCTCGCGAAGCTCGGCCTTAAGCCCGATCAAGTCGACGAACTTCAGAAGCTGTCAACCGACCAACTCCTCGCGGGGATTCCCGGCGGCGGCTTTCCCGGCCCGGGCGGACTGCCCCTTGCTCCGGTCGTTGATGGTTCCACGTTGCCCACCGATCCCTTCGATCCTGTTGCGCCGGCCATGTCCGCGGACATCCCGCTGCTGATCGGCACCACCGAAACCGAAGTTACGTTCTTCCCGAATCAGCAGCTCGATCCGATTGACGATGCCAGCTTGCATACGCGCATCAAGCAGACCGTCCGCAAGGCCAGCGACGATCAGGTCGATCAATTGATCGCCGCCTATAAGAAAGGCCGCCCCAGCGCAACCAACACCGATCTGTTTTTGATTATCGCCTCGGACGCCACGTTCCGCGCGGGCGTGGTCCTCGAAGCGGAGCGCAAGGCCGCGCAAGAGAAGGCGCCCGTCTATCAGTATTACTTCACGTGGAGATCGCCAGTGCACGATGGCAAACTGCGGGCCTTCCATACCTTGGAGATTCCGTTCGCCTTCGACAATGTGGACGTAGCGAAATCCATGACGGGTGACGGCCAGGACCGCTACGCCCTGGCGAGCAAGGTCAGCGGCGCGTGGGTCGCGTTCGCGCGCACCGGAAATCCAAATCACCCAGGCCTTCCGAATTGGCCCGCGTTCGACAACACCCGTCGCGCGACGATGATCCTCAACGACGAGTGCAAGGCAGTGGACGATCCCTACGGCGAAGAGCAGCGAATGCTTCACTCGCTGCAAAACGCCTAGATGTTCGTTTAGTACGAGGCGTCGAGCAGCGCGACAATTTCTTTTTGGGTCACCGGCCGGTCGACGATGTTGAGCCGGCCGAAATGATGTTCGACGGTGCCGGCGATTTCGCCGGCTTCGTTCTTCGGCACGCCGGCGTCGTGGAGCGTGTGCGGCACGTCGAACTGCGCGATGAATTTCGCCGTGCGATCCGCGCAGGCCAGCGCCGCCGGCTTCAGATTCGTCGCGTCGAACGCGATGCCGTAGCCCGCCGCGATTGGGCCGAAGCGCTGCGGCGCCATTTCCGCCATAAACCGCATCACGTGCGGCAGCGTGATGCACGACGTGACCCCGTGCGGCACGTTCCACCGCGGTCCGATCTGATGTCCCAGAGCATGCGATAGCCCGAAGCCCGTATTCAGCGCGCCGAAAATCGAAAGCCACGAAGCAAGTTGGCAGTAGCCGCGATGCGCGAGCTGCTCAGCGCCGTTCGTCCGGATCGAAGGCGCGAGGTGCTCGTCGAGCAGCGCGATCGCCTTCGAGGCGAGTGTGTCGCTCATCAGGTGATGCTTGGTCGAGTAGATGGACTCGATCGCGTGGTCGAGCGCGCGCATGCCCGTCGCGACCCACAGCCACGCGGGAGTTTCGAGCGTCAGCGCCGGGTCGTTGATCACCGTCCGCGCGGCGATGCGCGGATCGCCGACGCCCTCTTTCACCAGAGTGGTTTCGTCGGTGACTCCTGCAACCTGCGTGTACTCGCCCGCGGACAGGGTGGTAGGCACCGCAAGGTGCACGATGTCGCGGCCGGCACGCGGCGCCGCGGCCGGCGCCGCGCGTGCAGGTATCGGCTCGCGGCCGGTGATGACGACGTACGCAGCGACCTTGCAGCAATCGATCGGGCTGCCGCCGCCGAAGCTGATCAGGCAATCGGCGTTCGCGCGCTCGATCTCGTCCAGCAGCTCGCGGACCGCGCTCAGCGGAACATGCTGCCGCACGCGCGGGAACACGGCCGCGCAGCGCGAGCCGAGCGCTCCCGTCACCTTGGCGAGGAGCGGCGAGCCTCCCAGCGTCTTGCCGGTGACGACAACCGCACGCTTGAGCCCGCGCCGCTCGAGCTCGTTTCCGAGAGCGTCAATCTTTCCGGGACCCGAGATCACGCGTTCGAGGCGGCTGAGGTTGAATTCACCGACCGGAGCATCCATTGGCATTGTTTCCCCCGTGCGGATTCTACTTCAGAAGTTGAGTTTTGCGGCCTGTTGAACCAAGCACCGATCGGCCGCGCTGACAACGCGCTCAAAAGTGACTGTCGTTGACCTGGCCATTCACGGATGCCGAAGCGCAAAACCGAGCGTGGTCAAACACATTCAAAGAGGATATACAATATCGGGGAAATCACCCGCCGGACATCCGGCAACGATGGAAGGTGTACGGGAGGAGTTGGATGAGAAACATCCTTTCGAGATTCTTGGCTGTGGGTTTTGCCCTTCTGCTGATCTCGATCCCGATTCTTGCGCATCACGGCACTTCGAGGTACGACCTCGGCAAAACCGTCACCCTCAGCGGCACAATCACCGGTTTCGATTGGGTCAACCCCCATTGTCTTGTCTATATGGACGTGAAAGCCGAGAACGGTATGGTTCAACACTGGACGATCGAGCTTGCATCTCCATTCGCCATGTCTCACGCAGGCTGGTCGAAAAATTCACTGAAGCTCGGTGACTCGGTTGTCGCCGAAACTCATCCCGCCAAGAACGGTATCACTCTGGGCATCAGCTCCATTTCCAGGTCTGTGATGAAGTTTGTGGTCAACGGCAAAGCGGTTTCCGCAACGTGAAAAGACGAGCTTGCCGGACTGTTTTGGGCGAGCAAGACTCAGAACGTAAACTTGAGCGCGGCCTGCATCAGCCGCGGCGGCGCGGCGTTCACCACTTGGCCGAACAGAGCGCTGGAAAAATCGCCATTGACGGCCGCCGGCCCGAAGAACTGAGTGTGATTGAAGACGTTGAAAGCCTCCAGCCGGAACTGCAGAGCCTTTGACTCGGAAAATTGGAAAGACTTCAGCAGAGCGAGATCGGTGTTGAACGTCCCGGGCCCGTAGAAGAAACGGCGCCTGGAATCGCCGAAAGTCCCCAAGGCGTTTGCGCTAAATAGCGAAGTATTAAAATATTCGCGGCCATTCCGCGGATTCCCGTCAAGGTCCAGCGGGCCGCCAGCAAAGTCTGGCAAATCGGCGCTATGGTTATTGACCCCATTCGGCAGGCTTCCCATCAGTGAGTTGTCCAGATCCGTGGAGATGGTTACCGGAAAACCGGAGCTGGCTCGGGTGATTCCCGAAACCGCCCATCCTTGCGTCAATACCGTCGCGCGAGACGTCAGGCGTTCCAACGGTAGTTGATACTTATACGTGGCGACGAAGTTGTGCTTCAGATCGAAGGCGGAAAGCCCTCGCGTTGCATTGAAGTCAAAAGGATCGAGAATGTCGGCGAGGCTCGACGCCTGATCGATGGACTTGCTGTACGTATATCCCAGCATTAGATCCAGAGTCTTTCCCGAACGCCGGACGCTGGCTTGAAGCGAATTGTAATTCGAATTCGCAACACTCCCCTCATAGTCGTCATTGCTGAATGCTGAACCCAACGGTCCTCGCGTGCCGTTGACGGTTTGTCCGCCCTTGGTAACGTACGTCGTATCCTCTCCATTCGGCCCGCAGGTGGGCGATCCCGGCGCCACTTCGTCCGGTTGGCTCAACGACATGCAGAGAGCCGCATTCCCGGGATTGGCCGAATAGACGGCAAGGAGGTGGTGGGCTTGCGAGCCGACATAATTCAAGCTGAGCACGGTGGCTCCGGGCAGTTGGCGTTCGATCGAAAGAAAGTAATTTTCAGCGTATGGATATGTATTGGTTGGAGGAGGCGCCGTCATTCCCGCAAGCGGCAAGAACTGCGAAAAATCTATGCTCGAATTAGGATGCTTAACGGACGCATTCAACGGAGGAAACGTCAAAGGAAACGGATTCACGTGAACGGAGCCGTCCGACGCTGTGATGAAGGGCGTAGCAAACAGCGTGTCGTTTCCCGTGTAGCTCAAGCCATACGGAGGCTGGGGTTCGTCAAACGCGATCGTATTGCCCTGGATCACTGAATAGAAGATACCGTATCCGGTGCGGATACTTGTTTTTCCTGCGCCTCCGATAATCTTCCCCAGGACTCCGTCCGATTTCGTGGGCGAATAGGCGAGGCCGAGCCTGGGCGAAAAACGGTTCCCTTCGGGCACCAACGTATTGGGAACTCCAGCATCGGTCGGGTAGACGAGGCTGGTTGGAGCCGTGGGATAAACTTTGGACTGCTCTCCCAGGATAAAGGTAGGGATCTGATTTTGCTTTTCGGACCAATACTGCATCAGTTCCCAACGAACCCCATAATTTAGGGTAAGGCTCGGCTTAATCCGCCAGCTATCTTGCACAAAAGCCGCTGGGTACTTGTGGCGTCCCCAGTAATGCTGCGAATCAGCCTGATTGTAGTTGGTCGAAACCCCGATCAGAAAATCCGCGAAGTCGAGGCCGGTTTCGGTGCCAGTGAATAGGAACGATCCATTGAAAGTGGGATTCGGATTCACGTTGATCTGCTCGACGCTGAGCTCGAAACCCGCTTTGAGGGTGTGGTTTCCGCGGACCGTCGAAAAATTGTCGGACCCGGTAAAAGTGTTATTCGCCTGTTTCAGATTGGTGATGGGCGTCCCGATGACGAATGAATTGAAGATCGTATTCTCGATGCCCTCGATCGCCGGCGCCAGTGGAAAAATGCCGGCACACCCGGGAGTTCTGACAGACCCGGGACAGGTAACAAAACCTTGTGACTCCAGGCTTGGTCCCACGCCGCCAAGGGGCTCTCCCACGGTATTTGAGCTTCGCATGAAGCTGAAGTGAACCTCGTTGACACTGGCAACGCCCAGGGTCTTCGTGTCTGCCAGATTGATCAGTTGTGACCGGCCTGTATTCAAGGCGTTGAAACCCGGGACACTCGCGCCTCCCTGCCCGGTTGGGTAAGGATCGTTCAATGTGAAGTCGTCAAAAAAATAGTATGCCGAGAGCTGTCCCCAACGTTGATTGTTGCCGTCAATGCGATAACTCATTTTATCGTCCCGTAGATCTTGCCCTTGCGATGCGGTTGAAAAATTGGAGGGTCCGCTATTCGGAGAGGGGACGGAATTTATTAGATATTGAGCCGGCGCCGACCATGCTGCCATTGGAATCACAGCGCCCGGAAACACACACGTGCTTGAGGTGCACCCTGGAGTGTAATAAGCCTCGTTCGAGGTCACTGGATAGCCGAGTTCTCCCGTGAGGATACTGGCGAGATTCGGGCCTCCTACGGTTCCCGTAAGCGGGCTGGCCCCAGTCCCATTGGGGCCGGTGATAAAGTCACCCGCCCGGTAGGCGAGCGAAGGAACGGAAATGAGTCCCGTGTCGATGGCCTGGGCCAATCGCGTACCCTGATAATCGGCAAAGAAGAACGCTTTGCTCTTCTTGATGGGTCCGCCCACCGTGCCGCCGAATTGATTTTGCCGGAAGAAGCCGCGCGTTGGAGAAAAGTAATTGCGGGCATCGAGCAGGGTGTTTCGCAGAAACTCGAATCCGCTGCCGTGTATCTGATTGGTTCCGGATTTGGTCACCACGTTCACGATGCCGCCGCTGTAATCGCCGTACTCCGCATCGAAGTTATTGGTCAAGATCCGGAACTCTGCAATTGAATCGAGATCGGGCACGATGGTGGTCCCGCCGTTCATCAATTCTTTAACGTCACCTCCATTGATCATGTAGCCGTTGGCGTCCTCGCGCTGGCCGCTGATGGACTGGTTGCCGGGATTCAAATTGCCCGAGGGAGCAATCGCTACCGTGGCCCCTGCCATGACGATCGAGTTGGGCTGCTGGGTTGACATGGGCACAATCCCCGGCTGCAGGGCCAAGAGATCCGTAAAACTCCGGCCGTTTAGAGCGACCCCTGTAATCTCGGTACCGGTCACAACCTGCCCCACCTGCGTGCTTTCGGTTTCCACCTGAACCGCCGTGCTGGAGACAACTATCTCCTGCGTTTGTTCTCCAATCGTCAGTGCCTGATCGATCCGAAGCTCGGTGTTGACGTCAATAACCAGGCCCGTGCGCTTATACGGTTTGAATCCCTCGTGAATAATTTCGAGTTCGTAGCGTCCTACGGGGAGGTTGGTGAAGGCGTAGAATCCATCGCTATTGCTGGTGGTCGTTTGCGCGATAGTGGTGTCCAGATTGCGAACGGTGACCGCAGCGCCGGGAATCACGCCGCCCTTTTCATCCGACACCGTTCCTGAGATGCTTCCGCCAGTGGCAGCACGGAGGGACCCGACTGAAAATAAAACCAGAATAGCAAGGACTGAAATGCGCTCAGCCCAACGGACGACAGGGCGATTTTGCTTGCGGGTTTGGGTCACGTCATAATTCCTTCGTGTCAGGTCTCGGGCGCACACAAAAACTATATCACTCATGATATTTGGATCGGGCGCGAGGGCACTAGAAGAACGCAATCGCCCTACCCACGAAAACGAGGAAAATCCACAGAAACAAGGAGACACCGGCCCAGCGTTGCGCGCTGAACGGAATGTCAGGACCGTTGTCCCAGAGGGCCACGCTGCGATACACCCCGAAGCGAAAAATCAATGAGTTGACGCCGAGCAGCAGAAGGAGCGCCAGCGAAAACCAAAAGGCGATGTTGTCGTAGTATTCGAGGGGATCCGAGACCGTGAGAATTATGCCGCTGACGGCAAGGATGGCAAATCCGATCCACTTCCAAGGCCGGAACTGTTCGATCACCTGCGAGACCGGCGTGTCCCGCATGGCCATTCCGAGGACGCGGAGGTTGCCCATCGCAACCATCCCTCCGAAGAAGGCAATGCTGAAAACGTGAACGATCAGGAGGACGGGATAGTCATAAGGGTCCTCGCGGAGAGCGGTGCTCCAGGATGTCTGGCTCAGCCAGTGACAGAACGTCAAAAGCGACATCGCAGAAAGCCTCCCATTCGTTCAGATACGCCGCTCAGAGGTTTCCAATCCATAATCCGGCCAGGAGCACGCTGAACCAAAGCCCCAGCGAAACGAGGGCTGCGGGCTTGCGCCATCCCAACGGCGCCGACGCTCCCGCGAGCGCGGTCGCCTTACGAATGACCGTGAAGTGATAGATCAGCGCCAATAAGAGGAACATCATCTTGTTTCGAAAAGCGGGAACTTGCACGTACTCGCGGGGATCGGATGATAAGAGATACGGCCCGGTTATCAGCTGAATAAGGATGCCCGTCAAGATCCAGGGCGACAACTGCTTGGCAAGCAGCGATACAGTCTGGCGGCGAAGGCAGAGGCCGAGAAGACGGAGATCGAGAATCGTAACCGTCCCGACCAACAGAGAAAATCCGCAGATATGAATCGACTCGACGACAGGGAATACCCATTCCCAGCGCGCGATGGGATTCAAGGGCAGCGGTTCGTTCACCTGGAGAAGCGACAAGATCAGCATGCGACCTCTTCCCGCGTCCCTGCTATTACACGTAGCCGATGGAGCGGCCGCCGAGGCCAACGCCGGCCCACAGGGCGATGGAAACGAAAGCTGCCAGCCAGCGCCATACCGCCGGGACGCGGGTCTCGTCGGAGGTGGTCAATTTGAGATGGATCGTGAAGGTATAGATCATCGCGAAGAACAGAAAGATCATCTTGTAGCGGAAGCCGATGTTGCCGTACATCTTCACGGCCTCCGTGGAGAACAGAAGGAAGCCGGAAACGAACATCACCGCGAGGCTGCCGAGCATCCACGGACGGATTTCGCGGGCCAATTCGGGAAGAGGCTCATCCCGAAAGCCGAAGCCAACGAGGCGCAGGTTGAGAAGCAGAATCGTTCCGCCGAGCACGCCGAGCGCGAGCAAATGAAATATTTCGACGAACGGGAAGAGCCACACGGAGTCACGCACACCGTGGCCCCAAGAGGAGTTGTTGCACCACTGGCAGAAATGAAACACCAAAGTTCTAAGCGCCATTGCGGGCAAGCCTCCTCATGATGGCGGCGGAAGGTCGTAGGCGATCGCGCGCCCCACGGCGACGATGGCGACCCAGAGCACGATGGAGATGACCGCGGCGATCTTGGCCGCTCGCGGTGTTTTGGGAGCCATATCCCATTCGGCGACCTTGCGGCCGATGGTGGCGTTGAAAATCAGGACGTTGAGGCCCGCGAGCACGAGGAAAATCATTTTGACTTTGAAGAAAATCGTGGCGTAGAAGGACGGCGGGTCGCCGCAGAAGAGGAGCACGCCCGTCACAATCATGATGGCGAAGCCCACAAACAAGAAGGGATTTAGCTTATGGAGAACCTGCGAAACGGGCCTGCGCGTCAGACAGACGCCGAGAAGGCGCAAATCGAGCAGGAAGGCGAATCCAATAAAGAGAGTCAGCGTAAGAACGTGGATGGTCTCGACGATGGGCTCGGCCCAGATCGCCTCGCGCATCGTGGTGCTGAATTGCGTGTCGTGGAGCCACTGCAGGAAATTAGCAAACCACATCCGCTGTCCTTGATAGACCTCCTGCGGGAATATCGGCGATCGCGGGCTGTGTCACTTCTCCTCGCATGGCGTGGGATTCCACCCGGACGCATCGGGAAGCTTCTTGAAATGCGAACTGGTGATGAACGGCTGGTAGAGATACTGCGGGTCGGTGACGATGGCGGTCACGACGAGCCAGGAGTCGCCGTTGGGCTCCGTGAAAGTGTCGAAGTATTCTTCCAAGACCGCGTTCTCACTGTAGGGAGCGCCATTCTTGCGCACGTACCCCGAACGCATGTGAGTGGTGATGACCTTCAGGTAGCCTTCGGCGCCGGGTCTTGGCGCCCCGTTCCTAGGGGTGAAAACCGTGGGCAGTTGAAACATACCCATCGGGTTGGTGCCGTCCCAGGAGGCTACGGAATAGCCCTGCCATTGAGGCGCGATACCCTGGCGGGGGCGATCCGCCGAAATGGAAAAGGCGCGTCTGCGTGCCGGCATCCGTATCAACGCGCAGGGTATTGTCGTCCTGCCAGGTGATATGGAGGCGCTCGGGCAAGCGCATCAGCCCGGCGGCGCCGTAAGGCCGGCACTGATTGCCGCTGGCCACGTCCTTCGCGGGATCCCAGGCCTCGGCCAGCGCGTGCCCCTGCTGCGTGAGGGGAACGCCGCCGTAGTCGCCTTTGTCCGGCGTGATCATGCGGAACCGCCAATCTTCCGTAACCACCGATACCCAGTATCCGGTGAGGTCAATCGGCTCGGTGGCGTGGGGATTGGGCGGGGGCATGGCCGGGGGCGGGGGCCCGAACTGAGCGCTTACATGCGCCGGAACCGCGAGTGACACGAATGCCAAAGCGACGAATGGCAGAAAATTGCGCGTGCGTGGATTTCTATACTTCATTCTTCTTGCTCCCAGCAAATCCGGTGCGAACTGCGGCGCTCGAAGGAGGAGCGCGTTCACATGATCACGCCTTCCCACTTCCATCCATCGGCGGGACGTACAATCTTATGGAGGCGAATCCGATGTTCGGTGGGATCGCGCCCGGGGTTGCCACTGACGATGACGTGGTCTCCCGGCTTCAGCGTGTCCCGGGTTACGTGTTCCCGATCCAGTTGCGCGCCACCGCCCCACTCGACGGACCACGTCTGCATCTCCCCTTTAGCGTCCGGAGCCTGAACCTTGACGAACGAGTGCGGGTTGCGAAACAGGAACTGAGTCAACGTCCCTTCCACCGTGATCTCTTGGTCCACGAAATAGGTGGCGGCAAAGGAGTGGTGAGCATACGCTGCGCCGCCGGACACAAGCGTGACGGCGACAAGCAGAACAAACAGTTTGCTCTTCACTATGGTTCTCCCCCCTGATAGCAACAAAATAATCCTTCCAATAAGATAGCGCGGGCCGCGAAGCCCTTACTAGTCTTTCTTGCTCAGACTCTTATATACGGCCTCAACAAACATATCGGTGGTCCAGATACCGGTCGTTGCGCCGTACCGGGGATCGTAATCCTGGGTCGGCTTGGCGGCCTTCACCTGGTCCAGGGTCATGCCCTTGTTGATCATGTCCTGAACGCGATCGCGGATGATCGTCACCATTTCCTGGTAGAAAACGACGTCTGCTTGATCGCAGAGGCGGCCGTGGCCGGGAATCACCATCGTGCCGCCTTCCTGCATGGGTCCCGGCGTAGCCAGTTCGATGATGCGATTGAGCCCCGCGATGACGCCCTGAATGTTGCCGCCGCGCTGAAGGTCGACGATCGGATAGCGATTGGTCACAAAGATATCGCCGGTACTGATCACGTCGGAGCGATGGAAAAAGACGATGCTATCGCCGTCGGTGTGCGCGGCGGGTATGTGAATTACCTGAACCGCTTCACCGTTGAAAAAGATTTTCCGTTCCGGAGTCGTGTACGTTTCGGTCGGCCACGCGCCCTGCGGCGTGGGCGACTGCTGGCCGGTCGGCGCGCTCATCCTGTCCAGGACGGTTTGAAACGCGAGAATCGCCGCCTGGTTTCCGGCGCTCGCGCCGATGTCGCCGACCACGTTCCCTCCGGCGATGGTGTTGCCGGCCTTGGCGATGGCCTCGTTGCCTCCGGTATGGTCCGCGTGGACGTGAGTATTGATGATGAACCGGATCGGCTTGTCGGTGACCGTTCGAATCGCGGCAATGACTTTGTCGCTCGTGCCCGCGAGTCCCGTATCCACCAACAGAACGCCGTCGTCACCGACCTGCATGGTGATGTTGCCGCCCGCGCCGACGAGCATGTAAACGTGCCCCTGTACGGGGAGGACGTGAACCTCGACATTGGCGGGGTTCTGGCCTTGCGGAGGGCGACTCTGAGTATCCTGAGAGTAGGTGACCCGCGACAAGCCGGCCGTCGCGAGAATGGCGGCTGCGGCAAGGAGCAAGAGCACGCGAAGCCGCTGAGGGGAATTGAGGAATCTTCTTGTCATTGAGCGCTCGCTTTTTTCGGTCGCGGCAGCGTTTTCATGGTTTTCATCTTCAGCATGTATTCCGGATACATCGTCTCGGCGCCACCCCTGGCCGCTTCCGGGGGTATTCCGTACATAGCAGGGAACTCGTCGAGAAACGCGTTCATTCCCGGCAGATGGTGCGGCACGACTCCTTCGGGGCGATCCACTTCGTCCACGGCTTCGCAGGGCCACGGGGCGATCGTCTGTTGAGGCGCGAAGACGAAATCGGTGGTGCGGATGAAAGGCTCCGTCAGATAGATAGGGTCGTAGGTGATTACGGCGACCGTGAGGTAGTTGCCGTGGCGAAGGAAATGCTCGGTCACGGTGGCGAGGTCGCTGCGGGGGATGCCGTTGCGCCGAACCCAATTTTCTTTCAAATGGTCCGTGAACACCGTGAGGATGTCGCCTTCCCAGTGGCCCGTCGAAAAACCGAGCCAGGTGTGGGCGGCGTAGTCGGGAGGATGCGGGCGCCCGTCCATGTAGATCGTGCGAGATTCGCTGTATGCCGACGTGTAGATGTGATAGGCGATGAGCTGCTGGGTGGCCAAGTCGACCTGCTTCCAAATGCGGATGTTCGACGGGCCGCGCCAGGCGTAGTCCGCTCCGTGCGCCCGACATTGGTTCTCGGGTAGTTCAACAAGGGCGGCGTCCCAAGTATCGCCCTGCATGCGCGCGGCGGCGTTGATGGGAAGCCCGAGGTAGTCGCCGATCTCCGGGCCGGGTATGCGCTCGAGCCAGTCCTCGTCAAATCTGGGCGCCCATTCGCCGGAAGGGTCCATCTGGCCGAATGCGGGGCCTGCGAGCAGCGCTACCAGCAGAATCAGTGGACCGGCAATCTTTACGAGATTGAGTCTATTCATTCATCACACTCTTGAAACGACGCGACTCAACCGATGCTGCCGGCGATCGCCGCACGCCCGGCACGAGATCGATCATCCACATGGGCAAGAGGATGCGCGAGAGATTCCACTCAATTCTTCTGTGGCTTATCGCCGCCAACAAATGTGGCCGACGTGCGCCTCGACGCTCCGGAGGCGCCCGATTCGGCCGTCGCAGGCGCAGCCGCTACCGGCGCACTTTGCGCGGTTGGCTTGGCCGCGACCACCCGATTGGATTCGGGGACCTTAATCGGGTCCAGCATCTTAATGATCTCGGGACGCTGGTGCTCAAACCATGGCGGCAGAAGTAGCTTCGAACCGAGCTGGTCGTACGGCTCGTCCACGGAGAAACCGCCGGGAACCGTGGCTGCAACCTCAACCAAGATGCCGCCGGGGCAGCGGCAATAGACCGAGTGAAAGTACATGCGGTCTTTTATCTCGGAGGCGTCCGTATAACCCAGCTCTTCGTAAAGAGCTTTTTGCTCGGTCAGCTTCTCGTCAGTGCCAAGGTCCAGAGCGATATGGTGCGGGGTGCCTGCGCCAAAGATCCAACTGCCCGCCGGACGATCCGGTTCATGGACCAACGTGATAGTCCTGGCCGTCCCGCCCGTCCCAACCTCAAAACGGTGGTACGGGCCTTCGGTCCCGGTCTTGCGGAAGCCGAGCGCATCCACGAAGAACCGCTCCGTTTCGGGAACTTCGCGCACCGAGAGCACGGCGCCATGGAAGCCGCGGGTGGTGACGTCGGAGCTGATTTCGTCCGTCGTCCAGCCTTTTCTGGTGTCAGCGGAATCTTCGACGACTTCCAACTGGAGACCAGAGGGGTGCTCGAAACGGACGAAGGACTGCCCGAAGCGCTCCTGAATGCCCCCGTGCTTGACCTTGTGATGGTCCAGATGCTCGACCCAGAATTTCGCGGTCCCTTTCGGAATGGTGTAGGACGTGGCCGAAATCTGACCGGAGCCGGGACGACCCTGCACTCTCTGGTAGGAAAATGTGGTCGCGACGGACCCTGGCTCGGCGTCCGCGTTGGAATAGTACAGATGATAGTGCGCGTAGCGGCCGTCAAAGAGGACGGTCTGCTTGATCATCCGCTGGCCTGCTACCTTCGTGAAAAAATCGATATCCTCCTGTGCGGCGCCCGCGCACAGCGTGATGTGGTGAATACCTTTGACGAGAGACATGTTCGATTACCCCCTTGCGCGGCTTCCCCCTGCGGAACGGAATCATACGCCAACCACACGCTAGGTGACAAGACGCGCCGATACGGCGACAGGTTACCGAAAATCGGTTTGCCCTGCTTAGCTACATTGGCGGCACAACGGGCTCGAGGGACTTCGAGCTAGAGTCCGAGCAAATTGGTGTGCAGTTTGGTGTAGCCGTGCTCAGCCGCCCAGAGATTGAGGGGGATTGTTGCAAGCTCGTCGACGACGGGTATGGCGTGGCCGTCCTTCGTCAGGTCGACCGTCTTGATGTAGGTGCGGCAAGTGTCGCAGGCTTCGACGCGCACATGGCCAAACTCCGGCGCTGTGTAGACGGCGAGCTTATGGACGTCCTCCTCGCCGCAAGCAGGGCACACAATCCTGCGATATCCCCATTCGTTCGCGCACAATGCGCAAATGAGGGTGCGCTTGGCGCCATCGCCTTCCGGCCGAAGCACTCCCACCTGCGGCTTGGTCAAACAGAGAGGGCATTCAGGTGGAGTCGCGTGGAGCGGCTCATGTTCGGTGTGGTCGGCCAGGTATTCCGCATAGGGTTGCAGGAACGTCCATGAAAGAAGCGCTTCCGCAGGTTCGGAAACGGAAGGCGACTCCGCGCCATTCTGCCAAAACGCCGGCAGAAGCTCCTGCCAGCGTTGTCCATCACAGGCGCGGAGGTCACGCGCCGCTTTCGCGAGAGGACCGGGGGCGCGCTCTTCAATCCGCGACAGGAAGGATGGGAACAGAGGCAGGAGCAAGAAAGCGTTAAACTCCTCGCGAAGGGCGCCGATCGCCCCCGCTTTTTTCTGCGAACCACATTCGGCCTCAAATTTTGCGTAGAGCGACTTCTGCAAGCCGGTGACGTGTCCGTAGAAACGAAGACCCTCGGCGGCAAAGGGATGACTTAAAGCAAGTTCCTCGGCGCGGCGAATGCGCGCCTCCCACTTCGAAGTTTTCACTTGCTCGCCGCGGATTGTCCCAAAACTTTCTCGTACCAAAGGCGGTGGAATGCGCGCGCCCATGCCTGCGTCACATCTCCGCGAACGATGGAATGCAGAGCGCCGCCTTCAATGGCGAGCCCCATATACAGATGGATCATGAACAAGGCGATTGTGAGAAGCGCCGCAACCGGGTGCACGATCACCGCGATATAGCGTAGGAACCTGAGGCTCCAGGGAACGTATTGCGGAAACCACAGGATGAGACCGGAGAGAAGCAACGCCAGCCCGCACCAGAAGAAGCCCCAAAAGAGAGACTTCTGGCCAGCGTTGAAACGGTCGACCTTTGGTATCTGTTCATCTTCATTCTTAATATAGTGCGGGAGCGCGCGCCACCATTCCTTATCGAGATCGGTCTCCCGCATTTGAGATGCCCACGTCTCATACATCCAGATCGTGGCGGCAACGAAAAGCAAACCAGCCCAGGGATGCAGTTCGCGCGAGATCGTCGGGCCTCCTAGCACCACGGCAATCCAGAACAACCATGGCGACCAGAAGGCGAGGCCAGTGAGCAGAAGATATACGTAGGAGATCGCTGCGGCCCAATGCATCAGGCGTTCGCGAAACGTGTACCGTAGGATTCTCCCGTTCGGAAGGAGATGCGCCTCGTCTTTCATCGCTTTGCACCTTGTTCAGGTTGCTTGGGAGGTTCCTGGATTTCTTCGGTTTTCGGGCCGTAGCGCAGGTAGTGAACGGCCAACCCGACGAGGCCGCCGACGATCGCCAGATTGCCGAGCCACTTCAGCGGCGTTTTCCAAAGCCGTACCGTCAAAGGAATCGTCGGGTTCCTGGGCAAGCCGCCGTAAAGTTCGGGATTCGTCGCGTCATGCAGCACATAAATCACGTGTGTTCCGCCCACTCCGGGGGGATCGTAAACTCCGGCATCGGGGAAACCGGATTGTTCGCGAAGCTGCTCGGCGCGCGTCTCCGCCAGTTCCTTCATTTCGTTCTTCGTTCCGAAATGCAGACAGCCCGTGGGACACGCCTTGATGCAAGCCGGTTCGAGCCCCTGCGATACCCGATCGTTGCACAGCGTACACTTGAAGACTTTTCGCGCCGCCGGACTGAACTTCGGAATATTGAACGGGCATCCCGTGATGCAGTAGCCGCAACCGATGCAGTTCGCTTCCTGGAAATCCACGATGCCATTCGCGTATTGAACGATCGCTCCATCGGCAGGGCACGCCGCGAGACACCCGGGCTCCTCGCAGTGCATGCACTGATCCTTGCGCATCAGCAGTTGCATGGTGCCGTCTTCCCGTTCGTGCTCGTTGAACTTGATCAGGTTCCAGTAGTTCCACGCCGTCTCCGGCATCGTCTGGTAGGTGTTGTCGAAGGTCGTTTGGCTGAACGGGTAACCGTTCCATTCCAGGCACGCCACTTCGCACGCCTTGCAACCGATGCACGTGGTGGTGTCTACCAGCTTGCAGACCTGGAATTCCCGGTTCAGCCCGGCTCCCGGGACGGTCCCGGCATGTCCTGAGATCCTGATGAGTTCTGTTGACGCCTGGCTCATCGTCCGCTCCCTATGCCTTCTCGACTTTCACCAGGAAGCCCTTCGATTCGGGGGTGTGGGCGTTCGGATCGGTCACCGCCGGCGTCAGCAAGTTCGCCGGCGTCCGAGCGTCCCGATCCGCATCCTCCTGGATCCCGCGAAAACCCTGGTGAATCGGCAATCCAATCTGGTAGACCTTCTTGCCATCGATCATCATCGGTTTCAGCCGGCGCGTCACGAACGCTTTGGCGATGTACGTTCCCCGCGCGCTGATCACCTTGATCTTGTCCGTCCCGCGAATACCTTTTTCTTCCGCCAGCTCCACCGGAATCTCCACGAACGGTTCCGGGATCAACTGGACATTCATCGGATTATTTTTCGTCCAATAGTGGTACTGCTCGGTCAGCCGGTACGTCGTGCACACGATGCTGTATTCGTCCGGCGATCCAAACTTGTCGTACGGCGTCTTGAACTTCTTCACGAGGGGATTATTCGACTGGTCCGGGTGCAGCGGATTCTTGATCGGACTTTCGATCGGTTCGTAATGTTCTGGGAACGGCCCGTCCGCCAGCACTCCGATCGGAGCGAACAGTCGCCCCACGCCTTCCGGATTCATAATGAACGGGCCCATGTGGTCCTTCGGATGGGAGTCTGGTTTGAAGTCCGGCACGTCATTGCCGGCCCATTTCCCGGCCGCTTCGTTCCACCAGATCTGCTTGCGATCTGGATCCCACGGCTTCCCGTCGACATTGCAAGACGCGCGGTTGTACAAAACCCGCCGATTGGCCGGCCACGACCACGCCCAGTTGGGATAAACTCCCATTCCGGAGGGATCTTCCGTACCGCGCCGCTGAATCTGCGCTCCCGCTTCCGTCCAGCAGCCGGAATAAATCCAGTTGCCGCACATCGTACTGCCGTCGTCCTTCAACCATGCAAAACCGGGCAACTGCTGGCCCGCTTTGATCACTTGTCCGGTGGCCGGGTCCGTCAGGTCCGCCAGCGCTTTCCCGTTGAGCTCCATAGCCACTTGAGAAAGCGGCGGGTGAGCCGCGTCCGCGTAGGCCCAGCTCAGATTCAGAATGGGGTCGGGGAATTTTCCGCCATCTTTCTTGTAGAGATCACGAACACGCAGGAAAATCTGCGCGATGATGTCCTGGTCGAGCCGCGCTTCGCCCGGAGGTGGAACCGCGGCATATTTCCAGGTGACCCAGCGCGCCGAGTTTGTCATGCTGCCGTCTTTTTCGGCGAAGCCGGCACAGGGCAACCGGTACACCGTCGTATTGATTGTCTTTTGCTCGTCGGCAGTGATTCCCGGAGCTTTCCAGAACTCGCTGGTCTCGTCCTGATATATTTCGCCCACCACCAGCCAGTCGGCCTTCTTCAGCGCGTTGATGTTCTTATTCGTATCCGGGCCGATCATCACGCCGTTCATGCCAAAGGCAAACATGCCCTTGACCTTGCCGTTGTACATGTCGTCCCAAATGTGGGTCCAGGAGCAATCCTGGCCGGGTTTCGGCAAGTAATCGAAGGCAAATCCGTTTTCTTTCGTGGCCGCATCGCCATACATCGACTTCAGCAGCGACACGAAGAATTTCGGCGTGTTCCCATAGTAGTTCATCGAATCCCACGGCGTGGGCTTCGACGATGTCGGCGTGGTGCGCTTCAGATACGTGGCCAAATCTGCATCGTCGGGAACCGGCCCTTTCAAGTACCCGGGTAGTGACTCGTACAGCCCGGCCATGTCCGTTGCCCCCTGAATATTCGAATGGCCGCGGAGCGCATTCACACCGCCGCCCGCTCTTCCGACGTTGCCCAGTAGAAGCTGAATCATGGCGGCGGTGCGGATGATTTGCGTTCCGAAGGTATGCTGCGTCCAGCCCACCGCATAGATGATCGTCGCCACTTTCTTCATGTCGCCATCTTTGCGGACGGACGTGAATAGGTCGACGGCCTTGAGGTACTGGTCCCTCGGGATGCCCGTGATCCGCTCGACGGTCTCCGGGGTGTAACGCGAATACTGCTGCTTCATCAATTGGAAGACGCAGCGCGGATGTTGAAGCGTCAGGTCGTAGGCGGTATTCGGCGGCAGCATCGGAGGCGGCGCTGGTCCCCCGGGCTTGCCTGGCACTGGTTCGGGCGCGTGACCCGACGCCGCGGCTGCGCCGGTCTTGCCGCCGAGGTCTCCGCCCTCCTCATAATTCCAGGTGGTTTTATCATACGTGCTCGATGCGGAGTTAAACCCCGAGTACAGCCCATCTTCCGGAAGTTTGAAGCCTTCCTTGACGATGAACGCTGCGTTCGTGTAGTTGACCAGATATTCCTTCGCGATCCGGTTGTTTTCGATGGCGTAGCGGATCAGTCCGCCGAGGAAGGCAATGTCGGAGCCGGCGCGAATCTGACAGAAGAGGTCGGCGGTAGCGGAGCGTGCGCGTGAATCGCGGGTCAACGGAAATCAGCTTGGCATTGCGGTTGCGCTTGGCCTCAATCGCCCACTTGAATCCGCAGGGATGGTTCTCGGCGGGATTTCCGCCCATGATCAACATCATGTCGGTGTTCTTGATGTCGATCCAGCCATTGGTCATCGCCCCGCGTCCGAATGTTGGTCCCAAACTTGAGACCGTGGGGCCGTGTCAAACACGGGCTTGGTTTTCTAAATACACCAAGCCCAGACCTCTCATGGATTTGACGACCAGATAATTGAACTCATTTGTGTCCGTGCAGCCGCCGATGAACGCGATGCCTTCGCACCGGTTTACGGTGCGGCCGTTCGCATCCTTCTCCACGAAGGAAGCGTCGCGAGTCTTTTTGGTCCATTGCGCGATCTCGCTTAGCGCCTCATCCCAAGAAATGTCCTGCCAATCCGTTGCACCGGGACGCCGGACTTGCGGCTTCGTGAGTCGGCGCGGATTGAGCATGTCCTGTTCGAGCGAAGAGCCCTTGGGGCAGAGTGTTCCGCGGTTCGTCGGATGATCGGCATCGCCCTCGACGTGGATCACTTGCGGCGTGACGTTCTTTGCCTTGTCGCCGATCGTGTAAATGATTACGCCGCAACCAACCGCGCAGTACGGACACGTCGAGCGCGTCTCCGTGGCCCGCGCGATCTTCAGTTCGCGCAGTTGCGCGTACGCGGGCTTAAGATCGAAGCCAAAAAACGTGGCCGCCGCGCCTCCGACGGTTGCGACTTTCAGAAAATCCCTGCGAGTCGTCTCCATGTCGTGACTCTCCCGCTCTTCGATCTGTTATCGAAACTTAACCAGCCCGTCCTGAAAAGGGGCCTGTGAGTGTGATGAAATATGGGGTGCTTGGCCGCACAAAATCTGAAAATTCACGAGACAGAAATGTTGGGGGCTGGCACAAATGGGACGAAGCGATATGGGGAGAAAAAGCTACGAGCCCGGGAGACATCATCACACCCCCAGCACGTTGAACGGCGGATTCTGATTCAAGACTGGCGATATGTCAAATTAATTTATGGAGAGTCCGTCAGGCCCCGCCCTTATTCGCTTCCTGCTGCTTGTCTCTTGGCCGACCCAGAATTGCCATTGGCCGCTCTCGCCAGAGGCTGCCTTCCTCATACTTCAGCGTGTAAATATGTAACAAGAGCCACCCTTCTTGAAGCAGGCGATTGACTTCCTCGCGGCCGCGAGCCTCGATGTTGTGTCCTGTCAGCTCGACGATGCCCAATTGCCAAAGGGGCAACATCCCAACCGCGGTTGCGAGGTCTTCGGGCCCAGCTTTCTTTTCATGAGTCTTTCGATTTGCCATACGACGTCACGAGGAATGTCTTCGCCGCTCTCACTTTGTGAAGCCGATCCACCGGCCGAAGCCGACGATGAAAATCCACAGGACCAGCGACAGCCCGCCTGCAAGCTTTGCAGTCAGGGGGACACGCCCCCCCCGATTCCAGTTGGCAACGCCACGGAAGGTCCAGAACTCAAAAATCGCCACGTTCGCACCGGCAATCAGCAACATCAGCATCTTCATTCGAAACGGAAAGTTGTGATAATACTTCGTGGCGCTGGAGCTGAACATCAGGCCGCCAAAAATCACGGCGCAGATGAAGCTGGTCCTTGCCCACGGCATGATTTCCTCGTAGACCTCGGTGACGCTGCGGTCGCGCGATCCGAGATTCAGCAGCCGAAGATCGAACATGGTGATCGATCCCACCACGACCAGGATGGAAAGAACATGGAGGGTCTCGATCGTCGGGAACAACCACGTCGACTCGCGAATCGCGGCCGCCATTTGCGTGCTTTCGAGCCACGCGCAAAACCTGAGGATGGGCATTGAGATTAGGTTCCCCGAGTAGAATCAGACGTACGCAATCCACCGCCCCGCAGTGACGATTAGGACCCATAACACGAGAGAAACGAACCCGGCCACTCTGGCCGCGCCTGGTCGCGTCTCCCAGTACGTGCCGTTCGTCCTGGCGCGGCGCTGCACCAGCAACGTGATCAAAGCAACCGTCGCGACCATCAACATCTTCGCGCGGAACGCCCAGTTCAGCAGCTCGCGCTCGGGCTCCCCGATGATCAGGATCGCGCCGGTTGTTGCCAGCACGATGAGCGCGCCCCAGATCCACGGCACCCAGCGGCTCACCACGCGCGAAATGGGCTGGCGTCGCCCCGCAAGTCCCATCAGGCGCAAGTCGAGCATGGCCATGGAAGAGAACACGAACGACACGGTGAGAATGTGAATTGTCTGTACGGCTGGAATGATCCACAAGATCGTCTGTATTTTCAGACTGAAAGGCGTGTTCGAAAGCCAGTCGCAGAATGCTTGTATCATTTTCGGTTTCCGGCACCCTCAAAATTGCGAACCGAATAGTACTCTGCCGCCGTCCTTTCTGTCGAATGGATTGAGGGCCTCTTATTTACGAGCAGGACATTGACGTGCGAGGGCAAGATTCGTAAAGTGGCAGTCGCAAATGACAGGCACAGGGGAGGGGAAGTGATGCGATCCAACAAGAGTCTCGTTACGGGAATCGTCCTGGCTTTGGGTCTCGCCGCAATTGCATCAAACGCTCAG
Source organism: uncultured Acidobacteriota bacterium (assembly GCA_963813045.1). Lineage (GTDB taxonomy): Bacteria > Acidobacteriota > Terriglobia > Acidiferrales > UBA7541 > Palsa-295. The sequence continues at coordinate 251,970 of CAWEXR010000027.1, read as the reverse complement.
GCGCAGCAAAAGCCGGCCGCGCCCGTGTTTCCCGAAGGGGCGCTCGCGCCCGACAATCTCGCGAAGCCCCACCCCAAGCCGCCGTTCAATCTGACCGGCACTTGGACGGTTGATCTGAGCGCCGGATTCAGTTCGTTCATGTTCGGGCCGCCGTATCCGACGTTCAAGCCCGAGGCGCAAGCTGCCTTCGACGAGGCGAAGAAGTACGCTGCCGAGCACAAGCCGTATCGCGACGACATCGGTCATTGTTATCCTGCGGGAATGCCAATGATCATGACGCGAGTTTGGCCCATCGCCATGATTCAGCTTCCGACCGCCATCTACATGGTGAGCGGTTTCGAGAACGCTCTCCGTATCATCTATCTGGATGGCCGGCCGCACACCGATGCGGATATCGTCGTTCGCACTTTCAACGGCGACTCCATCGGGCACTGGGAAGGCGACACGCTCGTCGTGGACACCAATAGCATGGTCAGCGATCACCACTGGATCGACCAGGGGCTTCCGGTGAGCGACGAGTTTCACATGATCGAGCGCATGCGCCTGCAAAACGGCGGCAAGACTCTGGAGATTAAGTACCAGATGTGGGACCCGAAGAACTGGGAAGGCGAATGGGACAGCACCAAGCACTGGGTTCGCGTGGATGACACCGATATTACCGAGGTCGAGTGCTCGCCCGACCTCAACGAACATCTTCTAAGTACTCACTAGTACGGCGAGCCCGGTTGTTTGGGAGCGGCGCGATAGCTGGGATCGCCGAGCGACTGACCCGTCGGGCAGTTTCACCGACATGAACATGCCGCCTTTGTCGCCGTTCCTCAACGGGTGGATGAAAATCGTGACCTTGTCGCCCGGCTTGAGCGTCGTGGACCTCCACCCCTGCTTGGCGAGATTGTTCGGGCTGTTGCACTCAATGCTCCACTTGTCCGTCCCGCCGGCGTCGTTCGGGACCTCAATCGCGATCCAGCTGTGAGGATTGGTCCACTCGAATTGGATGACCGTGCCGGTCAGCGCGACCTGCTTGTCATGGTCAAACATCGCTCCGGAATGGTGCGCGGACGCGGCCCCGGCGGCCATGAGCAGAAGCGCGCTCATACATGCGATCAATGGAGTTTTCATCGTTGGCTCCCCTTGGCTATCTTACCGCCAATTATAAAGCACATGCTGCGCAATGGTCATCGCCTTTGCGGCGTCACGCGTTGGGCACTCATGGTTGCTGCTTGGCCGCTTGCCGGAATGCCGCTTCGTCCAAGACCTGTCCATCCGGTAGCGTGAGCGATATGAAAAGGCCGCCCTTATCGCCACTCCGCAGTGGCCAATACATGATCGTGATCTTTATCACCCGGTTTGATGCTGTTGGACTTCCAGCCCTGCCGGGCAAGATTGTTCGGGCTGTTGCACTCGATGCTCCAGTGGTCCGTCCCGCCGCTGCTGTTTGGCACGTCGATCTCAATCCAACTATGAGGATTGGTCCACTGGAATTGCGTGACGGTGGCCTCCGTCGTGATCTTCTTCGAACGGTCGAACATTGCGAAGGAATGATGCGCGGACGCCGAGCCCGCGGCCAGCAGTATCATCGCGCCCAGGCACCCAAACAGGCACTTCCTCATCTTGGCCCCCAAATCAACGAATTCCCGTTTTCAATCTATTCCACCCGCAACCCGGTTATGCCCCTCGGAGGTCTAAATACTATAATATGCGTCAAGACAGAAAGTCATGTTTGATGCACAATATCCGCCGTTGCCATTATATGGACGAGCTCGGGCTTCAATTTGGGTACGGGCTCTCGAAATGGAGACAACATGAAGATTCGACTCGCAATCTTCGCGGCGTGTGCGGCTTTTGCGGGCCTGACTGTGGCGTGCCAAGCCCAGACTGCGAGCGCTCCGGCGAATTCGGGAGCCGCCGAGCAATCCGCCAAGGCTGCCGTGCGCCCCGTCAGCTCCTTGCCGGATTGGGCCGGCATTTGGACCTTCGATTTTTCCGGGCTCGGCGCGAAGGCCGAGCAGCCAGTTCTGACTCCACCTGCAGCGGCGGAGTTGAAAACCTTGCAGGAAGCCGAAGCGAAAAACGAAGAGCCGCCCACCGAGAGCGCGAACTGCCTTCCGCCCGGCATGCCCACCATTATGTTTCAACCCTACGATGTCGAGTTCTTGTTCACACCGGGACGCGTGACGATCATTCAGGAAGCCTATATGCAGGTGCGCCGCGTGTTCACCGATGGACGCGGCCATCCGCCCGATCTCGATCCTACATTCAATGGGCACTCGATCGGGCACTGGGAAGGCGATACCTTAGTCGTGGACACGATCGGCCTCGGACACCGGACGCCGCTCGGCTTCAATCGCCTTGATCATGGCCCCAATCTACATGTCGTGGAGCGAATTCACCTCGTCGGCTCCGGACAAACTCGAAGACGCGATGACCTTGACCGATCCGGACGTCCTCGAGAAGCCCTGGCACATGGTCAGAACCTTCACGCGTCATCGGGATCTGGACCAGCTGGAATTCATTTGTGAGGAAAACAACCGCAACCCCATTGGTAAGGACGGGCAGGTCTCAACCATCCTCCACCCGGGAGAGACGCCACCTAAGAACGGGCCGTAGCTCCCAGCAGAGAAGTTCTTGGCCGTCGCGCGTCGGAATGTTTGACTCGTGCGCGAGTGGGATTTAATATGCGCCTAACGGGACGGGTCACCTCCGGGGGGAGGTTTTCTTGATGAAGAAGGTGAGACTCACGCTCTTGATCGCATCGATCGGCCTGCTCGCCGTTGCGGTACCGACCTTCGCGCACCATTCCCAAGCAGCAGAGTTTGATATGCACAAGGAGATGACGCTGGCCGGTGTCATCTCCAAAGTCGATTGGACGAACCCGCACGTATACCTCTACCTCGACGTGAAGGACGACAAGGGTCAGGTCACAACGTGGGCCGTGGAATCTCTGCCGACCCGCTTCTATCACAACCTTGGGCTTTCGAAAGCAATGTTGGGTGAAGGACAACCGGTCACCATGGTTGTCCGGCCGGCCAAAGTCGAGGGGAAACCCCTGGGATGGCTTTTGAAGATCACTTATCCTGACGGCCACGCCTACGATTTCGGACGGTAGAGGAGGGAAGCGACATGAATCGCACATTTGCCAAGTTCATCGTGATGTTTGCGGCGGCGGCATCTTTGTGCACGGTTCCGATGGGTGCAGCCGCTCAGGGTTCGTCCCCCGCAGCGCAGGCTGCGCCAAAGAAACCGGACGTCGCGACGAAGACTCCTCGCACGGCGGACAAGCACCCCGATCTGAACGGCATCTGGTACCGCCCGCTTTTGTTTCTGGGCGCGGCGGAACAAGACGGGGAGACGCTAAAGGTAGTGAACCGTCCCGACCCTGCCTTCGCCGCCGCCATTGCCCCGCTCCCGCCCATGTACAGCCCCTCCTACAAGCCTGAACTTGAGGCCAAGGTAAAGGAGTACAACGAACAGCAGGTCAAGCTGGATCCCGGTTTCTTTTGCAGGCCTCCCGGCGTTCCGCGCATTGGTCCTCCGCACCAGATCGTTCAGACGCCCGGCCAAGTCGTGTTTCTCTACTCGGATTTGGCTGGAAATTTTTGGCGCATCATACCGACCGACGGCCGTCCGCATCGCACCGACGCCGATCCCACTTATCTGGGGGATGCTGTAGGCCATTGGGAGGGCGACACGTTGGTTGTGGACACCAACAACTTTAATGACGACACCTGGCTCGCCGACAATGGGCTTTTTCACAGCGACGCCCTGCATGTGATCGAGCGCTTCACGCGGCAGGGCGACACCATCGACTACGAAGTAACGGTCGAAGACCCGAAGGTATTCGCCAAGCCCTGGACCATGAAGCCACGCACCCTGACGCCCCAGAAGGACCCGCTGGACGAAGCGCCGCCGTGCATCGAGAAGGATTCCGAAAACATGGTCAATCTGTCGCACCATCCCAACCCGCGCTGACGGAAATCGCCTCGCGCGACGAACTTCGACAGTGCTTGCTGCATAAATTGGTTCGATAAACGCCTTCTATTCGTTCCATCGCTCGCTCAACTTTACGGACTCCGCCGCAAAAGTAAGGTATATTTTAAGTGTACGCAGTCGGACGTGATTCGGATCAGCTGAGGATCCAATCGGGGAGCTGGCTAACATGGTCGTGCGTCCCGCCATCAATCCTTCGGACGTCGATGAACTCGACGAGATCTGGGAATGGATTGAGGCATTCGATGCCATCGTGGAAGAGGGCAAGCCGCAGCTGGCATCTAGAATCCTGGAAGAAATCCGCGACAGAGCGCTGGCTTGCGGCGTCGAGGTGCCGTTCACGGCGAACACGCCGTATGTGAACACGATTCACGTGAGTCAGCAGGTCGCTCTCCCCGGCGACCAGGAAATCGAGCGGAAGGTCAAGAGCCTCATGCGCTGGAATGCTCTTGCCATGGTTGTCCGGGCCAACCGCCTGGAGCACAACATCGGGGGTCACATCTCGACGTACGGGTCGGTCGCCACTCTCTTCGAGATAGGGTTCAATCATTTCTTCCGGGCACGCACCGAGGATTTCGAGGGCGACACCGTCTATTTTCAAGGTCACGCCGCGCCGGGCGTGTATGCGCGCGCATTCCTCGAGGGCCGTCTCTCCGCGGAACAGCTCGAAAATTTCCGCCGCGAACTTCAGCCGGGCGGAGGGTTATCGTCCTATCCCCATCCGTGGCTGATGCCGAACTTCTGGGAGTTTCCAACGGTTTCGATGGGCCTCAGCCCGATCATGGCGATCTATCAGGCTCGATTTAACCGCTATCTGGAGGATCGGGGCCTCAAGCCGGTTACGGATGCCAAGGTTTGGGCATTCCTGGGTGACGGCGAAACGGACGAACCGGAGGCTTTGGGCGCAATCACTCTCGCTTCGCGGGAGAACCTCGACAATCTCATTTTTGTCATCAATTGCAATCTCCAGCGCCTCGATGGGCCCGTGCGCGGCAACGGCCACATCATCCAGGAGCTGGAAGCGGCGTTCCGGGGCGCCGGCTGGAACGTCATCAAGGTCATTTGGGGATCCGACTGGGATCCGCTTTTCGAACAGGATGTCGATGGGCTGCTGGTCAAACGCCTGGGCGAGATGGTCGACGGCGAATACCAGAAGCTAGTTGTCGAGACGGGCGCCTACATCCGGCAGCACGTCTTCGGGTCCGATCCCCGGCTGCTCAAGATGGTTGAGGATATCCCGGACGACAAGCTGCACGCGTTGCGTCAAGGCGGACATGATCCAAAGAAGGTCCACGCGGCGTACCAGGCCGCGGTCGAACACAAGGGATCACCGACCGTCATTCTCGCCCGGACCATCAAGGGTTATGGCCTCGGCGAAGCCGGCGAGGGACGCAACGTCACTCACCAGCAGAAGAAGGTAGACGAAGAGACCATCCGGGAGTTTCTGGAACGTTTTGGTCTGTCGTTCCGCGAGGATCAAATTGCCGAAGTGCCGTTCTACCGTCCGCCGGAGGATAGTCCCGAAATTCAGTACCTGCGCTCCTGTCGTGAAAAGCTGGGTGGCTACACGCCGCGACGCAAGGTTCGCTCGCAGCCGCTCGCGGAACATCATTCCGAGCTATTCGGGGAATTCTTGACGGGAAGCGAAGGGCGCGAGGTATCCACCACCATGGCCTTCGTCGGGATGCTGCGAAAGATGCTGCGCGATCCCGAGATCGGCAAGCTGATCGTCCCGATTGTTCCCGACGAAGCCCGCACGTTCGGCATGGAATCCCTGTTCCGGCTGGTCGGAATTTATAGCAGCCGGGGACAACTCTACGAACCCGTCGATATCAATACGCTGCTCTATTACAAGGAGGCCAAAGACGGTCAGATACTGGAAGAGGGCATCACCGAAGCCGGGTCGATGTCCTCGTTCATCGCGGCCGGTTCCGCCTATGCCACTCACGGAATCAACACGATTCCTTTTTTCATCTTCTACTCGATGTTCGGGCTTCAGCGAGTTAGCGATCTGATCTGGGCCGCAGCGGACACGCGCTGCCGCGGATTCCTGATGGGCGGTACCGCAGGGCGCACCACGCTGGCCGGAGAAGGCTTGCAGCACCAGGACGGCAACAGCCACGTACTTGCGCTTCCCATACCGACGCTGCAAGCCTACGATCCCGCCTTCGCCTACGAAGTCGCCGTGATCATCGAAGACGGCATCGATCGCATGTACAGGAAAGGCGAGAGCATCTTCTACTACATCACCGTGATGAATGAACCGTACGCGATGCCTTCCATGCCGCCGGGATCGCGAGACGGCATTCTGAAGGGGATGTATCGCTACAAGGCCGCCAGCGACAATAAGTCGAAGCTTCGCGCTCAGCTTTTTGGGAGCGGCGCGATCCTCCGCGAGGTGCTGCGCGCACAGGAAATTCTGGAAGAGAAATACCACGTTGCGGCCGACGTCTGGAGCATTACAAGCTACAAAGCGCTGTATAGCGACGGAATCGAGGCGGAGCGCTGGAATCTTCTGCATCCAACTGAAAAACCGCGCGTGCCTTACGTCTCCCAGTGCCTGGCCGACGCGCCGGGCGTTCTCGTTGCCGCTTCCGACTACCTGAAGGCGCTGCCGAACCTGGTCAGCCAGATGGATGCCACGGCACGTGGCCTCTCTGGGCACCGACGGATTTGGCCGAAGTGAGACCCGGCCCGCCCTCCGCAACTTTTTCGAGGTGGATGCGCGCTTCATCACCTTGGCGACTCTCCATGAGTTGTTGCGCGAAGGGAAGATTCAGGCTTCCGTCGTTCAAAAAGCGATCAAGGATCTTGCGATCGACAGCGAGAAGCTCGATCCGCTCACCTCGTGAGCGAGCGCGATCGGCGTCCGCGACCATCGTTTGGCTCGGGACGTTTCGCTTGACGAAGTCCGGCCGTTTTTCGCACAATCATGAGAGAGGCCTGCTCGATTCGCGCCGAAGTGCGCGACAGAGCCTGGCAACGGCGAACTGAAAGATGTTGTCGCAGACACCAGGAAAACGGGGGTAATCAGCCATGGGAAAAATTGTCGCAGCATTTGCTACCGTTCATGCCCCGCAGCTCTTCGACCGGCCGCCGAGCGAGGACCCCAAACAACTCGATGCCGACATTGCCGCGATGCGCCAGATCGGGCGCGAACTTGAGGAAACCAAGCCGGATGCCGTGATTGTGATCGGCAGCGACCATCTCGAGACATTCTTCCTCAGTTCCGTTCCCACTTTCGCCATCCTGTCGGGCGAATACTCCCACGCTGAATTTGCCGGCCGTAAATACGAATTGCCGATCCACGAAGCCCTGACCGAAGACTTGCTGGACAAGCTCATGAAAGCCGGCTTTGACCTGGGCTACTCGCAGGACGCCGTCCTCGGACACGCGTTCGCGGCCGTATACGAATGGGTGATCGAGAAGCGCCCGATTCCCGTCGTCCCGATTTTCGTCAATGCGTATCTCCCGCCCCTGCCGACGGCGCGGCGCTGCGCGGAGCTGGGAAAGGCGATCGCGAAGGTGATCGCGAATCGTCCCGAGAAGGTCGCGATCGTGGCCAGTGGAGGGATGTCGCACTTTCCCGGCACGTGGAAGTACCCGAAGCCGGACTTCGACTTTGACTACTGGGCCATCGCGCAAATGGAAAAGGGAAATCAGCAAGCGCTGATCAACCTCACCAACGAGCAACTGGATGAGGTCGGCAACACGGAAATGCTGTCGTGGATGATCATGTTCGGAGCGATTGGAAATCAGCCGGGCGAGTTGGTCACCTATCAGCCGACGTGGCATCACGGCCATGCGGTCATGCGTTTCCTTCCCCTCAAGGGAACGGGCCCGTCCAAGGAAGGAGCCGAGGCAGCCGCCAAGTATGCGTTCAAGGGTGGCTTCGAATTCTACAAGCACCCGTCTCCGGCGGCCTACAAGCTCAACAAAGTTCTCTACGACAGCCGGTTCAAGCGCGAGCTGCGGCTCCGGCTTGTGCACGATCTTCCTTCCGTGGCGAAGGAGTATGGCATGACGCCCGAGGAAGCAAAGGTGCTCGAAACTCTCCAGGACGACGATATCGAGAAGTTCAGGGACGGACAGGTCCATCCGCTCGTGACGGCGGGTGCGCATCCGTTGGGCATGTGGATGGCTGTGATCCGGATGCACGCCGAGTTGCGCAAGCTTCGCGCCGCCAAGGCGGAAGTCGAAAAGGCGGGCGCGACCCAGTAAGCCGGCCGCAGGCCGGGTAACGGCAGTCCCGAACTTCGAATGCAAGGCTCGCGCGCGGTAACTAGCTCCGCGCCGCGGTTTCCGGCTTTCCTTCAAGTGCGGAGTGGAGCTGCCTTTCGTCCAACGCGCGTTCCCATTTTGCAACCACGATGGTGGCTACCGCATTGCCCACCACATTCGTCGGCGTCAGGCCTTCCGACATGAGCCGGTGAATCCCGAGCACCAGCGCAACGCTCGCCACCGGTATCGTTCCGGTCGAGGCAATCGTCGCAGCCAGCACGACGAAAGCCGCACCGGCCACTCCAGCGGATCCCTTCGACGACAATAGCAATACAGCCAGAAGCCCGAGCTGTTGCCATAGGCCTAAAGGCGTGTTCGTGGCTTGGGCCAGGAACACCGTCGTCGTCGCGAGATACAGGCAGGTCCCGTCGAGATTGAAGGAATAGCCGGTCGGGATCACCAGTCCGACGACGCTCTCCTCGCAGCCAAGACTCTCCAGCTTTCTCATGAGTTGAGGCAGGACCGTTTCCGACGAGGTTGTGGCGAAGACGATCAACAGCTCTTCGCGGATGTAGCGCATCAGCTTGAATATGCTGAAGCCGCACCAACCCGCGATGGGCCACAGCACGCCGAACACGAAGATCAGGCAAGTCACATAGAAACCTCCAATCAGCTTGCCTAGCGAGACCAGCGAGCCCGCGCCGAACTTCCCGACGGTGAACGCGATTGCGCCGAAGGCGCCGATGGGCGCGGCCCACATGACGAGACCAACGACCGAAAACAGCATTTTCGATGCAGCCTCGATGAAATCGATCACCGGCTTACCGCCGCTTCCCACCCGGGTGAGCGCGAAACCGCAAAGCACGGAGATGAGCAGGACCTGAAGGACGTTTCCCTCGGTGAACGCTCCGACGAACGTCCCGGGAATGACGTTGATGAGAAACTGCGTCACCCCCTCGGCCTGCGGGTGCGCAACATAGGTCTGCACGGCGGATGTATCAACGTGGGCCAGATCGACGTTCATCCCGCGCCCGGGCTTCCAGATATTGACGACGACGAGCCCGATAATCAGCGCGACGGTGGTCAGCACTTCGAAGTAGATAATCGCTTTCAGCGCCACGCGGCCGACCCGCGCCATATCGGCCATGCGCGCGATCCCGTGCACCACTGTGCAAAAGATGATCGGCGCGATCAGCATGCGGATCGCCTTGATAAAGGCGTCGCCGAGCGGTTGCATGCGCACGCCAATATGCGGGTAGAACTGGCCTAGCGCGATTCCCACCACCATGGCGACGAGAACTTGCACCCACAGGTGCGTGTACCAGCTTTTGGGGCGGCGCCTTTCCGGTTCCGCCGTGGATGTCGCGATGGCCATTCGCCGTTCCTCCGCCGTTCAGTGGCTTGATTCGAATGCCCGAAAGCGCCGTTCAAGTTCCCATTGCTGCCGCGCCTTCTCGCTGGACTGCAGAAAGGCCGCGCATCCCGGCGACGGCTTATCGTCGCCCAAGGTGTCCGGCGAGCACGCGGAAACAGAAAGCCCAAAGCCATCTCGATCGCGCCACAAACTCGCGCCCGGCAGGAAGCTGTGCTCGATGCTGGTTCGCGCCATCTGCTTCAGGTCTCCGTATTTCAGCCCATACGTCTCGACCGCGCGGACATACTCGTGTGTCAAATCGATTCGCGACACGCCTTCATCATCCGTAGATAGCGCCACCGGGACGCCAGCCCATCTGTAGATCGGCAGCGGATCATCTTTGGCGGTCACGCCGAGGATCACGTCATTACTGGTCAGATTGATCTCGACCATCACGTGCTTCGCGGCCATCTCCCTCAGCAGATCGTAGGGCCGGTCCTCCCGCATCACGTCAATGCCGTGCCCGATCCGCTCGGCATGCGCCTGCTCGACGGCCAAGCGGATATGGCAGCAAAGCCCCTCGGGAGGCACCAGCCCCGGCGCGAGCTCGCCGGCGTGCAGGCTGATGTGCACGCTGGGGTACAGGCCGTGCAAGAAACCTACGATGCTCATATGCAGCGCGTAGTCGGACATAGCTATGAACGCATCCTCCGGCTGGACGTAATTGATGCCGACCACCCGCGGATCAACCGAAGCTGCCTCGAAGCCCAGCAAAGTCTGGGCAAAAACCTGCTCCGGAGGAAATGCCCGCAGGACTTGATAGATGTATCGGATTTGCACGGTGCAGCCGACGGCCTGATTCGGCTCGCCGCAGTGTTCGCTCTGCCGGCGAATTGACTCGGCCTGGTCCAGATACGCGCGCACCACCGCGACATCATCTTTCAATCCGCGCCCCAAAAGCTGCTCGCGAAATTCGCCGAATCCGCGATCGGCATGCCATCCAAGTTCCTTCGCGATGGCCGCGGTATGGCCGAAAGGCGGAGTCACCATTAATTCCAGATACTGTTCGTTTTGCGCCGCGGCGCGAGTGGCCACTTCGTCGAGCCACTCCCCGGCGTGGCGCTCGTCCACGCTCAGGAACCTGTCAAACGTATCGAAAAAGTGATCGTGGCCCGTTACACCCGGAGTCGGCACAAAACCGCGCATCGAAAAAGCGTCGACCAGAGCATCGTAGAAATGTTGATCCTGATAGGCGCGCTCCGCGGGAACATCCCCGCGTGCGCACGCCCCCGATTGCCGCTTTACGAAAGACAGTGAAGAAACGTTTACGCAGAGATGGTCTTCGGCTCCATCGCGAATCCAGGTCTCGGCATATACGCCGCCCTCCAAATGAAAGTGCAGGTCGCCGCCTTTCGGCATGCCCACAAGAAACGCGCGCAGTTCGAGCGGATTTGCGCCCGCGATCGTAAACGCCACGGCTGTTCTTTGCTCTGCGGTTCCTTCCTTCGGATGAGAAGCCGTCTGGACAGTCGTCAGCCACACCACAAGTGCCACGCTGACAGAGGCAGCAGCGATGATCCACAACCATCTGGTGCGACGACTCATTTCCTATCCTCATATCCGATATCTGATCGCATTGCCACCAGGGAATTCGGATACATTCTACTGCCCGGCGCGATAAAGACAATTTCGCAATCGTCGCCGTGATGTAAACTCTTGGCGGTGGTCCGCAGAGTTTCAGCCTCTCCAAAGGAAGAGAATTCGTGAGCCGGCTTGTAGGGTTTTTCTTGGCGGCACTGACGGCGCTGGGAGCGATCGCCGGTCCGGTCCACGCCCAGGCAGAACCCCCTCAGAATCCAATCCCCATTAAGGTCGTCGTGGTCACGATGTTTGAACGCGGCGAAGACCTCGGAGATGCCCCCGGAGAATTCCAATTATGGGTGGAGCGCGAGCATCTCGACCAGGTTCTTCCACTCGCGGCTGGATACCATCACGTGCGTCTGAACCAGGACGGTGTGCTCGGCATGTTGACCGGTGTCGGCACAGCCAAGGCGGCCGCCTCGGTGATGGCGCTTGGCACGGATCCTCGGTTCGACCTCTCGAAAGCATACTGGATTGTGGCGGGGATTGGTGGCGGCGACCCGGCCGACGTGTCCCTCGGCTCCGCCGTTTGGGCAGACCACGTCATCGACAGCGATCTTGGATATGAAATTGACGCGCGCGAAATTCCGAAGGATTGGCCCACGGGCTACGTCCCCTTGCGGAAGGCGACGCCATACGAGCAGCCCGCATCGCCCAACGCGGATGAGCCAATCTTTACGCTCGACCCGCAACTGGTAAGCTGGGCTTTGCAGCTTACGAGGGACGTTCCGCTTGCCGACTCCGACTCCATGCGCGCATCCCGGATGCGCTTCACCGGCTTTCCGAACGCGATGAAACCGCCGTTCGTGACGAGAGGCGACGCCTTGTCGGGCAGCACCTTCTGGCACGGCAAGCTCATGGACGAGTGGGCGAATTCCTGGGTGCGCTACTTCACGAGCGGCAAGGGCAATTTCATGGTTTCCGCCATGGAAGACACCGGCACGCTGCAAGCTCTGACGTTTCTGAGTCAGGCAGGCCGCGTCGATTTGCGCCGCGTGCTCGTGTTGCGCACGGTGAGCAACTACGACCAAGAAGCGCCCGGTGCAACCGCTGCGGAAAGCCTGAAGCAGATGGCCGCAGGCAACTACCCGGCCTTCCCGGAGGCGCTGGAGGCGGCGGAGCGCGTCGGTGATAAAGTTGTTCGCGACATTGTCGAGCACTGGGCAGAACGCGAAACGGTCATTCCGTCCCCGCATTAGGGCTGAACGAAAAATGAAGCCGGATCCAATCTACGCTGGGATGCTCGCTGTCGCTCTGACCGAAGCCCGCAAGGGCCTGGCCGAAGGCGGGCTGCCCATTGGGGCGGCGATCTTCGACGAGAACGGCCATCTCGTCGGCTCGGGCCACAATCGCCGGGTGCAGAATGGCGATCCCTCCATGCACGGCGAGACGGACGCCTTCCGCAACGCCGGCAGGCAGCGCACCTACCGCGACAAGATCATGGTGACGACGCTGGCGCCCTGCTGGTACTGCAGCGGATTGGTTCGGCAGTTCGGCTTCAGCGCCCTGATCGTCGGCGAAAGCCACAACTTTGCCGGCGGCCTCGATTGGCTGCGCTCGCTCGGTATTCGCGTGATCGATCTCGACTCCGAGGAGTGCATCTCGTTGATGGCCGATTACATCCGTGACCACCCAGACGTGTGGAAAGAGGATATCGGGGAGGTGTAGCTCAGATTCCGCTGTATCTCTGCCGCCGAATAAACTCCCCGCTGCCTGCTTTTCCGACAAACTTGCCGTTCTCGATGATCGGCTCGCCCGCGCGAGAGCACGCTCTTCGGCACTCCCTTGACGCGGATTCCCTCGAACATCGAATAGTCCACGCGCATGTGGTGCGTCTTGACGCTGATCACCTGCTCCTCGTTCGCATCGAACACGACCAGGTCTGCGTCTGAGCCGACGGCGATGGTGCCCTTGCGCGGAAACAGCCCGAAAAGTTTCGCGGGCGCCGTCGAGACCAGTTGCACGAAGCGGTTCGGCGAAAACCGCGCGCCGTGCACGCCGCCGGTGTAGACCAGGCTCAGCCGGTGCTCGATGCCGGGGCCGCCGTTTGGAATCTTGGTGAAATCGTCCCTGCCGAGTTCCTTCTGTTCCTTGAAGCAGAACGGACAGTGGTCCGTGGACACCACCTGAAGCGTGTCGTGCGCGAGACCCTGCCACAGCTTCTCCTGGTGCCATTTCTCCCGGAGCGGCGGAGTGAAAACATACTTGGCGCTTTCGAATCCCGGCGCCTCCATCTGTTCCAGCGAGAGATATAGATACTGCGGGCAGGTCTCGGCGTAAGCCGGCAATCCCCGATCGCGCGCCTCGCGGACTTTTTCGAGCGCGTCGTTGCACGAAAGATGAACGATATAGACGGGCGCGCCGGCCATCTCCGCCAGCGCGATGGCCCGGCTGGTCGCTTCGCCTTCGGCGGTGGTGGGCCGCGTGAGCGCATGATATTTCGGCGCGCGTTTGCCTTCGGCCAGTGCGCGGCGAACGATCACGTCGATCACGCCGCCGTTTTCCGCGTGCATGCAGATCAGCCCGCCGTACTTCGCGGCCTGGGACATCGCGCGGAAAATCGTGGCGTCGTCCACCATCAGCACGCCCGGATACGCCATGAAGAGCTTGAAGCTCGACACACCCTCGTGAATCAACGTTCCCATCTCTTCGAGCTGCGCGTCGCCGAGATCGGTGATGATGCAGTGGAACGCATAGTCGATCGCGGCCTTTCGTTCGGCCTTTTTCATCCATGTCTCGAACGCCTGCCGCAGGCTCTGCCCTTTGGTCTGGATGGCGAAGTCGATCAGAGTCGTCGTGCCGCCGAACGCAGCCGCAATCGTCCCGGATTCAAAATCGTCCGCGCTCGTCGTGCCGCCGAACGGCATGTCCAGATGCGTGTGGACGTCGATCCCGCCCGGCATCACGAACAGCCCGGCCGCGTCCATCACCTTGCCGGCGTTCTCGATGGGCAGCCCCTGCGCGATGGCGGTAATTCGCCCGCCCGAGATTCCGATGTCGCTCGCGTACGTGTCCGTCGCGGTGACAACGGTGCCGTTTCTGATCACGGTGTCGAAACGCATCGAATCTCCTTTGAAACAGCAGGTTAGGCATCTTAGGGCAACAGCGAAAGATGGCGCAACTGGTTCATCGTGTTAGAATGACGGCCTTACAAGCACCACCGCGCGCTGGAAGCGTTTCGTCCCACCCGGCCGCGTGATTCGGAGAGTCCAGCCGGACTACCCTATGCCGCTTCGCGAAACAGCGCCGAAGCTTTCCCCGGATCAATACGAAAAGAACTTCGCGGAAATTGCGCCCGCCATGAACCCGCGCCAGGCTGCCATCGAAGCCTCGCGCTGTCTTTACTGCTTCGACGCGCCCTGCACGATCGCCTGTCCCACGCATATCGACGTGCCCGCCTTCATCAAGAAGATCTCGACCGGCAATTTGCAGGGATCGGCCCGCGTAATTCTCTCCGCCAATATCCTGGGACATAGCTGCGGCCGCGTCTGCCCCACGGAGGTGCTTTGCGAAGGCGCCTGCGTCATGCACGAAAAGGGTGAGGCGCCGATCGAAATCGGACGCCTACAAAGGCACGCCGTGGATTACGTGCTCGACAATAAGATTCAGCTCTTCCGCGCCGGCGCGCCGAATGGGAAGCGCGTCGCCTGCATCGGTTCAGGTCCCGCTTCGCTCGCGTGCGCAGCGGAACTCGCGAAGTGGGGATACGATGTCACGATCTTCGATCGCGATGAACTCCCTGGCGGCCTCAATACCTACGGCATCGCGGCGTATAAGACGCGCGCGGCCGACTCGATTCGCGAAGCCGATCTGGTCCGGCAGTTGGGCGTGAAGTTCCGGCAGAAAGTGGAAATCGGACGCGACATCGCTTTCGACGATCTCGAGAAACAATTCGACGCAATCTTTGTCGGAGTCGGCCTGGGCGAAACGTGGGCGCTCAACCTGCCCGGCGAAGATCTTGACGGTGTTTACGGCGCGATCGAGTTCATCGCGAAAACGAAGATCCAGCCCTTGCACGAAGTTGAAGTCGGCAAGCGCGTGGCCTGCATCGGCGCGGGCAACACCGCCATCGACGTCGTCACCGCGGCCCGCCGGCTGGGGGCCGAAACCGTCTATCTGATTTATCGCCGCGGCGAACCGGA
This sequence comes from uncultured Acidobacteriota bacterium, assembly GCA_963813045.1. Taxonomy (GTDB): domain Bacteria; phylum Acidobacteriota; class Terriglobia; order Acidiferrales; family UBA7541; genus Palsa-295. The sequence goes on along the minus strand of CAWEXR010000027.1, from coordinate 236,625 downwards.
AATGCCCGCATTCGCGTACGAATATCAGCTCGCCAAGCAGGACGCTGTCACTTTCCTTTGGCACACTCAGCCCGTGCGTGTCCTGGGAAGCAACGGAGCAGTCATCGGCCTCGAATGCGTGCGGACCGCGATCGGCCCGCCGGACGAAAAAGGCCGCCGGCTTCCGGTCGCCGCAGCCGGGCACGGAGTTCACACTCGATGTCGATATGGTCGTCCGCGCTGTCGGGCAGAAGCCCGCCACGCACTTTCTGCGCGCCGTCAAAGGTCTCGCGCTCAACGAAAGCGGCACGGTCAGAATGAACGACCGGCATCAGACCGGCCATCCGAAATATTTTGCCGGCGGCGATTGTACGAACGGCGGAAAAGAAGTCGTGGATGCGGTTGCCGAAGGCATGGCCGCCGCAAGCGGCCTGGATGCGTGGCTCGGATCGCCGCGCCCCGCGAAAAAATGAACACGCAGCGCTCCGGCGACAGTGGCTTTGCGCTGTCATCCCGAACCCAGCCGCGTCTTTAGCAGATGGGGGCGAGGGATCTGCTGTACCGGCGCAATGCTTGGCGAGGCGTCGCCCATTCGAATGGAGCGTCAGCTGAGATGGTTTTCGTCCCCGGAGGTGAATGATGGCTGATCTAAGCGTGAAATTTGCCGGAGTTACCAGCCCCAACCCATTCTGGCTCGCTTCTGGCCCTCCGACCAACACGGGCGGCCAGGTCATGCGCGCGTTCGACGCGGGCTGGGGAGGCGCCGTCTGGAAGACGATCGGCGATCCTATCGTCAACACCAGTTCGCGCTACGGCGCCATCGACCTGAACGGCGTCAAGGTGATGGGCTTCAACAATATCGAGCTGATCAGCGACCGGCCGATCGAAACCAACTTCCGCGAAATTTATGAGGTCAAGAAGCGGTATCCGAAAAATCTGGTGATCGCGTCGTTGATGGTCGAATCGAAGCGCGAAACGTGGCACGAGATCGTGCGCCGCGCCGAGGACGCCGGTTCGGACGCTCTCGAACTGAATTTCGGTTGTCCGCACGGAATGAGCGAGCGCGGGATGGGCGCAGCCGTCGGCCAGGTGCCCGAATACACGGAGAGGATTACGTCATGGGTCAAGGAAGCCGCGAAGACGCCCGTGATCGTCAAGCTCACGCCCAATGTAGCGAGCATCACGCATATCGCCGCGGCCGCCGAGCGTGGCGGCGCCGATGCGGTCAGCCTCATCAACACGATCAACTCGCTCATGGGAGTGAACCTCGAGACTTTTGTGCCCCGCCCCGCCGTCGGAGGGAAATCCTCGCACGGCGGCTATTGTGGTCCCGCGGTGAAGCCGATCGCGCTCCACATGTTGTCATCCGTGGCGAAAAACGCGCGCATTCCGATCAGCGGAATCGGCGGGATCGGATATTGGAACGACGCCGCCGAACACATCGCGCTGGGTGCCTCGACTGTCCAGGTCTGCACGGCGGCCATGCACTACGGGTTCCGCATCGTGGAAGACATGATCGACGGGCTCTCCCGGTACATGGATGACCACGGCTACAAGACCATCGAGGATTTCCGCGGCCGCGCCGTGCCGAACGTGCAGGACTGGGGCGATCTCAATCTGAATTACAAGGTCATCGCCGAGATCAATTCCGATCTGTGCATCGGCTGCCAGCTATGTTACGTGGCCTGCGAGGATGGCGCGCATCAGTGCATCGAGCCTTACAAGAGCCTCGGCGAAGAAAAACACCAACGGCTTTGGCGTGCACGTGCCTCGCATCATTGAAGAAGAATGCGTGGGCTGCAACTTGTGCGCGCTCGTCTGCCCCGTCGAGAACTGCATCACCATGAAGGAAGTCGATAGCGGCCTCGCGGCCATGAGCTGGAATGACCGGGTGCGGCAATCGGCCGCCTCCTCGACGCCTCCCATGCCCTCCGGCGACTAGCCCGGGAACGCCAATCTCCCGATTGGCGCTACTCTCCCGCGCTCCGTCGCCCCGCCGTCAGCGCCAGGTACGCCACAAAACTCACTCCGAATCCCACGAACCACGCATAGTCGTACAACACGCGAACCGGTGCGTACACCAGGCCCACAAACGCCACGCCGCAGCCCATCGCCAGCGCTGCGATCGCCTTCCAGTTCACCCCGCCGGAGAATTCATATATGCCGCCGCGCCGGTACAAATCCTCGGCCTTGAGCATCGTCTTCCGCCGGACAAAATAATCGCAGATCAGAATGCCGGCAATCGGCCCGAGGAATCCCGAATAGCCGACCAGCCATCCGGAGACGTAGTTGCCATACGTCGCCAGCAGTTTCCACGGCTGCATCGCGACGCCGATCAAACACGTAATCAGTCCGCCGGTCCGAAAGCTGATTCGCCGCGGCCACAGGTTCGAGAAATCGTTCGCCGGCGAAACGATATTGGCGGCCACATTCACGTTGAGCGTGGCCATCAATAGCGCCACCATCGCGACGATCACCGCGAATGGATTCCCAAGCCGAGCCAGCACCGCAACCGGGTCCCAGATCGCTTGCCCAAAGAGGATCACCGTGGCGGACGTGACAGCGATTCCGATGAACGAATAAAACGTCATCGTGGCCGGCAAGCCCAATGCCTGTCCCACCATCTGCTCGCGCTGGCTGTGCGCGTACCGCGTAAAGTCCGGAATGTTCAGAGCCACCGTCGCCCAGAACGCCACCACGCCCGTGAGCGACGGCACGAAAAATCGGAAAAACTGCCCGAAAGTGTGGAACGCGGAGGGTGTCGCGAGCATTGGACCGAAACCGCCCGCCTTGCCGCGCGCCCAAAGCAACAGCGCCAGCCCGATCAGCAGCAAAAACGGAGCGGTGACGCCCTGTAGAAACCGGATCGTCTTGATGCCGCGCACGATCACCAGCACGTTGAGCAGCCAGAAAAACAGAAAACACGCGGGCACGGCCCAGCCGAAGTTCTTCCACGCGGGCGCCAAAGCCAGCATCATCGCGTAGATCGCTTCGCCTCCGATCCAGGTTTGAATGCCGAACCAGCCGCACGCGACGAGCGCACGCAGAATCGCAGGCACGTTTGCTCCCAGCACTCCGAACGCCGAGCGCGCAAACACCGGGAAGGGAATTCCGTACTGCGCGCCCGCGTGCGCGTTGAGCAGCATCGGGATCAGAACCAGAACGTTGCCGAGAAACACCGTAAAGATCGCCTGTTTCCAGTTCATGCCGCCGGCGATCATGGCGCTCGCGAGCAGGTACGTGGGAATGTTGACGCTCATCGCGATCCACAGCGCGGCGTAATTGTAGGTTCCCCAGGTGCGCCGCGCCGCCGGCACGGGCGCGAGGTCTTCGTTGTAGAGGGAACTGTTGCGCACGGCCTGCGCGTCGAAGGCATCGGCAGGCGGCTTGTCGGTGGGAAGAATCGTCGCGTCGGTCATTGTGAAGAGTTTATGCGTGGACGACGATCAGCGCTTGTGACCCGTGTAATCGATGTAGACGGCCTTCAGCTCCGTGTAAAAGTCGATGGCCACGCGGCCCATTTCGCGAAGCCCCACGCCCGTGGCCTTCATGCCGCCGAAAGGCAATTGCGCCTCGCTCGCAACGGTGGGAGCGTTCACGTGCGTCATCCCCGTCTCGATCCGGTCGATAAACTCGAAAATCCTGGCCGCGTCGTTCGTGTAAATCGAGCTCGACAAGCCATACTTCACCGAATTGGCCACGCGCAGTGCTTCCTCGAAGTCGGGCACGCGAATCACGGAAAGCACCGGGCCGAAGATTTCTTCCTGTGCGATCGCGCTATCCCAGCGCACCTGATCGAACACCGTCGGCGCGACGAAATAACCGTTATCGTATTCGGCCCCGGACATCCGGTCCCCGCCCGCGAGCAGCCGCGCCCCTTTCTTTCCCGTTTCGATGTAGCGCAAGACGGTCTCGAGTTGGTTCTCGTCCACGAGCGGTCCAACGTCCACATCCGCATCGAGCCCGTTCCCGACCTTCAGCTTCCGCGCCCTCTCGACGATCATCTCGACGAATCGGTCGGCCACCGCATCTTCCACCACCACACGGCTCGTCGCCGTGCAGCGCTGCCCGCTCGATCCAAACGCCCCCGCCGCAGCGGAGTCCGCCGCCAGTGCCAGGTCCGCGTCTCGCAGCACGACCACCGGATTCTTGCCGCCCATTTCGCACTGGCACTTTTTCATTTGCCGCGCGGCCAGCGAATAGATCAGGCTGCCGATTTCGTTCGAGCCCGTGAACGAAATCGCGCGAACCTCGGGATCCCGCAGCAACTCGTCGCCCACTTCTTCGCCCGCCCCGAGGATCATGTTCAGCACGCCCGCGGGCGCGCCCGCTTCCTGAAAAATCTCAACTACCTTTGCGGCGCTTTCGGGCGTCAGCTCGGCGGGCTTGAGCACCATCGTGTTGCCGGCAACCAGCGCCGGAGCCGCCTTCCACACCGGAATCGCCACGGGAAAATTCCAGGGCGTGATTGCTCCCACCACTCCAAGCGGCTGCTTGATCGTATACGCGAAGTTTTTCGCGAGTTCGCTCGGAATCGTTTCGCCGCTCAGCCGCCGCCCCTCGCCCGCCGTGAATTCGAGGATGTTGATCGATCGCTGCACCTCGACGAGCGATTCCTTCAGCGTTTTGCCTTCTTCCCGGCTCAGGATGCGCGCGAGAGCTTCCTTTTGCTTCTCCATCAGCCCGGCGGCGCGCGCGAGCACTCGCCGCGCGCGGGCGCCGGGGTGTCGCGCCACGCCGGAAAAGCAGCCTTCGCTGCGGCAATCGCCTCGCGAACTTCGTCGCGCGTGGAAAGCGGCGCGACGCTCACCACTTCCTTGATGTTCGCGGGATTGCGGCGCTCGATCGTCTGCCCGGAGCGGGATTCCACCCATCGGCCGTTGATGAAGTTCCGGCAAAGAGGTGCGGTAACGGTGGCGCTGGTCAATTGGCCGCCTGCGTGGAACGCGCGGTCCCGGCCTGCGTGCGCGTGATCTCGTCGTAGCTCTCCGGGCGGCGGTCGCGGTAAAACTGCCAGGTCTCCCGCACTTCCTTGATTTCATCCAGATTCAGATCGGCCACCAGCAGCTCATCCTTGTCGCGGCTGGCCTGCGCCACGATCTTTCCCCGCGGATTGCAGAAGTAGCTCTTGCCGTAAAACTCGCCGATGCTCCACGGCTTTTCGGTTCCCACGCGATTGATCGCCGCGATGAAATACTGATTTGCCACCGCGTGCGCCGGCTGTTCCAGCTCCCACAGATATTCGGAAAGTCCGGCAACCGTCGCGGATGGATTGAACACGATCTCCGCGCCGTTCAATCCCAGAATCCTCGCGCCCTCCGGAAAGTGCCGGTCGTAGCAGATGTAAACGCCGACCCGGCCGTATCGCGTCTCGAACACGGGATACCCCGCGTTGCCCGGCGTGAAGTAGAACTTCTCCCAGAACCCCGGGTGGCAGTGCGGTATGTGATGCTTGCGATACTTTCCGAGATAGCTTCCGTCGGCGTCGAACACGGCCGCCGTGTTGAAGAAAACTCCCGTCATCTCCACTTCGTAGATCGGCACCACCAGCACCATCTTGTACTTCTTTGCCAGCTTCTGCATGCGAGCGAGCGTCGGCCCGTTCGGCACGCTTTCAGTCAGTTCGTACCATTTCGCGTTTTGCTCGGCGCAAAAGTACGGCCCGTAGAAAAGCTCCTGCAAGCCGAGGATCTGGACGTCCTTCTTGGCCGCCGTGGCGATCATCTTCTCGTGCTTCGCGATCATTTTTTCTTTGATGTCGGCGAGCGAGTACTTTTCGGACGACCATTCACACTTGGCTTGGATCACTCCACAACGCACGATCCGTGGCATCGCATGCCTCCTGGCCCTGTTTGCAGCAAGTTTACCCTTCGACGCGAGACCCGACAAGGCCGCCAAGGACAGACCCGTCGTTGTCGCCCGGTGATCTCTCGTAGGGGCGCAGCATGCCGCGCCCGGCAAACATCCTTGGCGCGATGCCGCCCATCCAGCAATCGTGCGCGCCGTTGTCGCCCGGCAGGCGAGCAAGATACTATCGACTTTGGGGCAGGGAATCGGCTTGGCGGAAACCACGTCTCACTTCGACCGCATCATCTGGATCGTGCTCGATAGCGTCGGCATCGGCGAGCTTCCGGACGCCGCCGACTACGGCGACGTCGGTCGCGACACGCTCGGCCACATTGCCCGCTCGCGTCCGCTGCGCATCCCGAATCTCGTTCGCATCGGCCTGGCCAATATCAAGCCTCTGGACCATCTCACGCCTCCGCCACGCCCAGCCGGAAGTTTCGGCAAGGGCGCAACCGTCTCGCCCGGCAAGGACACCACGACCGGCCACTGGGAAATGGCCGGCATCTGGCTCGATCGCGCCTTCCCGGTCTATCCCCACGGCTTTCCGAAAGGACTTGATCGCGGAGTTCGAGCGGCAAATCGGCCGGCGTACTCTCGGCAATAAGCCCGCCTCCGGGACAGAAATTATCAAGGAGCTCGGTGAAGAGCACGTGCGTACCGGCTTTCCCATCGTCTACACGTCGGGTGACAGCGTGTTCCAGGTCGCCGCTCACGAGGACGCAATTCCCATCGCCGAGCTTTACCGCATGTGCGAGATCGCGCGGAAACTGCTCGATGGCCCGAACCGTGTCGGCCGCGTGATCGCGCGTCCGTTTACCGGCCCGTCCGGAAATTTCCGCCGCACTGAGCGCCGCCACGACTATGCTGTCGAGCCGCCGCGCCCTATGCTCCTCGATGTGCTCGCCGATCGCGGCGTGCCCGTCTTCGGCGTCGGCAAAATCCACGACATCTACAACGGCCGCGGCGTGGAAGATTACGTCACCACGAAAAATAACGCCGACGGCATGGCCAAGCTGACGGAAGCTCTCTCGCAGCGGCCGCGCGGTTTGATCTTCGCGAACCTCGTCGATTTCGACATGCTCTATGGACACCGCAAGGATATGGAAGGCTTCGCGCGCTCGCTCGAGGAGTTCGACGCTCTGCTCGGCCCATTCCTATCCGCGCTTCGCGCCTCCGACCTTCTCTTGATCACCGCCGATCACGGGTGTGATCCTGATCCCGTGAATCCGACCACGGATCATTCGCGCGAATACGTCCCCATTCTCGCCTACAGCCCCGACGCGCCCGGCCTGCCCGCCGTGGCGGGCAGCGCGAATCTCGGCATCCGCTCCACGCTCGCCGACATGGGCCAAACCGTCGCCGCGAATTTCGCCGCCTCGATCCCCCACGGCACCAGCTTCCTGCAAACTCTTTGATAAATGATTGAAGGAATGTAGCTCAGGTCTTTAGACCTGAGGCCTTTCGTCTTCGGAAGGTGGATCGCTTTACTTCACATCCGCCGCAATCGAAGGAATCACCGCGCGGAGCAATGCCATGAACTGGCCCTTCACGCGTTCCCCGGTCTCCATCACCTCGGCATGGCTGAGCGGCTGATCCAAAATTCCCGCCGCCATGTTCGTCGCGCAGGAGATCCCAAGGACGCGAATCCCCATCTGCCGCGCGGCGATCACTTCCGGAACGGTGGACATTCCGACCAAATCCGCGCCAATCGTCTTGAGGTACCGAATCTCCGCGGGCGTCTCAAAGCTCGGGCCGGAAAGAGCAGCATACACACCTTCGTGAATCGGCAGGCCGATCCGCTTGGCCGCGCTGAGTGCAATTTCGCGATACGGCCGCCAGTACGCCTGCGTCATATCCGGAAATCGCGGTCCGAAGCGCTCGTCGTTTGCCCCGATCAAGGGGTTCGTGCCCTGGAGGTTGATGTGATCGCGAATCACCACGAGCGCGCCCCGGCTGTAGTCAAGATTGATCGCCCCGGCGGCGTTGGTCAGGATCGCGGCGCGGATCCCGAGCGACCATAGAACGCGCATCGGGAAAACGACTTCCTTCGCCGAATATCCCTCGTAAAAGTGGACGCGCCCTTGCATCACTGCGACCGGCACATCGCCCACCTTTCCGATCGCAAGCGATCCCGCGTGCCCTTCGACGGTTGAGCGTGGGAAACCGGGAATTTTGTCGTAAGGGATTTGGGAGGCGAAGGCCAGATCGTCCGCAAATGCCCCAAGGCCCGATCCGAGCACGAGCGCGACCTTGGGCCGCAGTTTCGTCTTCGACTGGATGAATTTCGCGGCACGCGAAGCGCGCGCAAATTCGCCGTTCGCGCGCGCCCTTGAGCGAGAGCGAACCTGGGTCATCGCAGCATGATTCCGACCAGCGAGGCCGACATCAGATTGGCCATTGTCCCGGCGAGCATCGCGCGGATGCCCAGCCGGGCAAGCTCCGACCGCTTGTTGGGGGCGAGCGCGCCGATCCCGCCGATTTGAATGCCGATCGAGCTGAAATTCGCGAATCCGCAAAGCGCGAATGTGGCGATCGTGAAGGATCGCGGGTCGAGCGTCGCTTGCATCGGACCGAGCCGCTGGAACGCCACCAGCTCGTTTGTCACCATGCGCAAGCCGAGCAAATTCCCGATATCGTGGCAATCCTGCCAGGGAATGCCGATCACCCAGGCCACCGGAGAAAAGATGTACCCGAAGATCTGCTCGATGCTCGAAGGAAACCATCCGATCCCATGCATCGCCAGCCGATGGCTCACCGCTCCGAAGCACCCATCCACCAAATAAATTAACGCGATGAACGAAATCAGCATGGCCGCCACGTTGAGCGCCAGGTGCAGCCCGTCGGACGTTCCCCGCGCGATGGCCCCCAGCGCGTTCACGTCGCGCTCCATTTCCGCCATCTCCACGCGCCCGGACGTAATGGGTTTCTCCGTCTCCGGCACCAGCATCTTGGCAACGAGAATCGTTCCCGGCGCGGTCATGATCACCGCCGCCAGCAGATGTTTCGCCTGGATTCCGTATGCGATGTACGCCGCCATCATCCCCCCGGAGACGTGCGCCATGCCGCTGGTCATGATGGTCATCAATTCCGACCGCGTCACCTCCGGCAGGAACGGCCGGATCGTCAGCGGCGCCTCCGTTTGCCCCATGAAGATGCTCGCCGCCACATTGAGCGATTCCGCCCCGCTCGCCCCCATCAGGCCGGTCATCACCCACGCCACCCCTTTGACGATGACTTGCATGACTCCCAGGTAATAGAGCAGCGCAAAAACCGCGGCGATGAAAATGATCGTCGGAAGCGCCTGGAAAGCAAAGTAGAAGCCGCGCAGCGAATTGTGCTGTCCCAGGTCGCCGAACACAAACGAGGAGCCGTAGTAGGAGAAATCCAGCAGCCAGTTCGCCGCCGCGCCCAGTTTTTCAAATACCAGTTGCCCGAATCGCCAGCGCATCACCAGAAATGCGAACGCAATCTGCAGTCCGAGCCCCCAGCCCACCGTCTTGTAACGAATCGCGCGGCGATTCGTGGAAAACAGATACGCCAGCCCGATCATCGTGGCCATGCCCAGAATTCCAACGAAACGATGCATCTCAGCGCCCTCTCGGACTGTAAATGGCGGCTAGTATATGGGCCGTCCATCTCGCGCACAAGCAATGAAAACGGCGGACGGTGTCCTAATTTCAGATGAGTGGTCGAATCCCCGTGACCAATCGGATTTGAAAGTGTCCTTTTGTGTACAGATATCCGCTTTCCTTCTTCTTAACATACTGCCTCCGGGGAAAACGTCGCTCAGCCCGCGCCGGAATTCGAATCATTTCAGAGGAGACCACAAAATGAAGCCAAGTACTCAGAATGAAGTCGCAGGCAAGGTTCACGAAGTGAAGGGCAAGATCAAGGAAAAGGTAGGTCAACTGACGAACGATCCCGGCTTGGAAGGCGAAGGCATTGGCGAAAGGGTAGCCGGGAAGATCCAAAAGAAAATCGGCCAGCTGGAAAAAGTCATCGAAAAGCCGTGACGTGGCCACAACCTCGCATAACCCAGCCGCGGCGGCTCTTGGATTCGGGTCAAAGAATCGATCAAAAATTGGAGGCAGGTCATGAACTTCTCGGAAATAAGCTCGACGCAAATTGCTATAGCCATCGCTGTTGTCATGGTAGTCCTCGCAGGTATCGCCGTCTGGCTTTTCATTCGCAGGCGCCGAACGGAAAGACTACGCGCTCAGTTTGGTGGCGCTGAATATACCCGCACCGTGAAACAAGGCGGGAGCCGGCGGCAAGCGGAAGCGGCGCTCGACGAGCGCGCGGAACGCGTGGAGCGCTTGCACATTCGGCCGCTCGCTCCTGGCGATCGTGCGCGGTTTGTGGAGACCTGGGGCAGAATCCAGGCGCGGTTTGTTGACGGTCCCGGTGGTGCGGTGACGGATGCCGACCAACTGCTGGGCGATGTGATGTCCACGCGCGGCTATCCGATGAGCGACTTTGAACAGCGTGCGGCGGATATCTCCGTGGACCATCCGCTCGTTCTCGACCATTACCGCGCCGCCCACCAAGGCGCGCTTCGTCAAACCCGGGGGCAGGCCACCACCGAAGACTTGCGCCAGGCCATGATCCATTTTCGGACGCTCTTTGAAGAGCTGGTCGGCCAGCCGGAGCCAGCGCCGGCACGTCCATAAAGCGTCTAGCTTCCATCTCGAATCCGTCAAAGGAGAAGCAATGAAAAAGCTCAGATTGTCAGTGGCCACGCTCGCGCTGCTCGCCGTCGGGACCGTGGCCGGATGCTCCGGGACGATCGCATCACCCGATGTTTCCGGCAGTATTCGCAAATCGCTCGATCAAGCAGGCTTCAAAGACGTCTCCGTCAGTCAGGATCGCGATAAAGGCGTCGTGACCCTCGGCGGACAAGTCACCAGTGAAAACGACAAGTCACAAGCCGAGTCCCTTGCAAAATCCCTTGCGGGCGCCCAGGTTGTCGCGGATCAGATTGCCGTGATTCCCGTGGGCATAGAAAAAGAAGCAAAGGCCGTGAACTCCGACCTGGACCAAGGCATTGAAAACAACCTGGACGCTGCGCTGATTCAGAACAGATTGCATAAGAGCGTGAAATACGAAGTGAAGAGCGGTGTAGTCACGCTGACGGGAGAAGTGAACTCGGAGAACAAGCGCGCGCGCGCCGAGACGGTGGCCACTGCGGTGCCGAACGTTCAGCAAGTGGTCAACGATTTGCAGATCAAGGATCAGAAAGCCAGTTCATCAGAATAGGAGTTGCGGAGTTGATGCACGCCAGGGGCGGCGGAGCGGCCGCGTTCCGAGTTTGCTCTCCCGCAAGGTGAGCCAGCCGAGTTCTCGGGCCACAACTCCGCGGCTGACTCAAGACGGAGATGCTATGTCATTCGGCCTTTATTCGATTGGATTCGCGATCGTAATCGGCGGGCTGATTTATGCCGCATACCTGCTGCACGTGCCCGCACACTGGATTGCAGTGGGCGCGGTCGTGCTTCTGGGAATGGGGATTCTGACGGGTGTGAAGGCGACGCGTCAGAAGGATCCTTCGGGATAACCGCATCGCCAGCCATCAGCCGCGGCCGATGAAGGGCATCTTGGTCGCCATGACCGTCATGAATTGGACGTTGGCGTCGAGAGGGAGAGACGCCATGTACACGACGGCGCGCGCAACGTCCGCGGGATCCATCGTGGGCTCGACCGCGATCGTGCCGTTCGCCTGCGAAACGCCTTTCTTCATTCTGTCCGTCAATTCGGTCGAAGCGTTGCCGATGTCGATCTGTCCGCAGGCGATGTCGTATTTTCTGCCGTCGAGCGAAGTCACTTTGGTGAGACCGGTAACTCCGTGTTTTGACGCCGTATAGGGAGCGGAATTCGGCCGGGGGCTGTGCGCCGAAATTGAGCCGTTGTTGATGATGCGCCCGCCGCGCGGCTCCTGGCTCTTCATGATTTTGAATGCTTCCTGCGTGCAGAGAAACGTGCCCGTGAGGTTCGTATCCACCATGGACTTCCACTGCTCGTACGATAAGTCCTCGAGCGGCACGCGCGGCCGGAAATGCCGGCGTTGTTGAACAGCAGGTCGAGCCGCCCGAAAGCGTCTTTTGTTTTCGCGAAAAGCTCGCGCACGGAAGCAGGGATCGCCGACGTCGGCAGGCACGACGAGCGCCTGAGAATTGGCCTTCTTCACTTCAAGCGCGGTCGCTTCCAACGGCTCCTTGCGCCGGCCGGCAAGAACCACCGAGTAGCCGTTCTGAGCAAGAGCAACGGCGACGTACTTGCCGATCCCGCTTCCTGCGCCGGTGACCATGGCGATCTTTGACGATGAATGGGGCGACGAGTCCATGGATGTCCTCCGCTATAAGGCGTCCCGATCTCTGGAAGCAGGCAGGACTACACGATCAGACTTTGCGAATCGGCTTGGTCATTAAATCGACAAAGAGTTTCTTGAAGCGATCGCGGTCCACTTCCACCAGGACGTTAACCAATCCCGCGGAAGGCGGCGGCCCCATATAGAACTGCCGCGGGTCCACGAAGACTCGCCGGTCTGCCGGAGCCACGGCCACAGCATGCCTTCCTGCGTCGGAAACGTCCTGCCAATTCTTGGGCCAGAACATCGAATCCCCGTAGCGCGGACCCGGCGTCGTGCAAATGTCCACGTACATCTCTTCGGACTTCGTGAAAACACTTGGATCGATCACCTGCGCGGCGATCATTTCGTCCCACATGCTCAAGAAACTCATGTTGGGATCGCGCCGCAGCGGCTCCACGGCATACCTTTGGAAAAGATCGGAAATGGGGCTCTGGGCGCGGCCCGCGATTTCCTCAATCATCCGGCGGCCCGGCATGATTTCATCGCCCTCGTGAATCTCCGCCGCGATGTCCTCCGTAACGACGCTGCATTTCGGCCACGGAGCGCGCAGCACCTTTCGCGCAGCCTCAGGATCGAAAAAGATGTTGAACGTATTGGTGGCCACGTGGAAGCCGGTTCCCATGATCACCACTTCTGGCACCAAGGGCACAATGTCGGGTGCGAGTGAGACCGCGAGCGCCAGATTCGTGAGCGGTCCCCCGGCATAGATGGTCACCTCGCCCGGATTTTCGCGGACCGTCTTGATGATGAAGCGCGCGGCGTGGTCCCGTTGCTCCTTGATGTCCGCGAAGCGATCGTAAGGCGGCGGCAGGGGCTGGATCTCGTCCGGCCCGCCATTCGTGCGATTGAAAGCGCCCATCCAGGGTTCCGCGCGGCTGCCGCCGTAGAGTTGCATCCGCAGCAGCCATTCTTCTTTGGTATTGAGCATGGGGAACTCGGCGCCGGGGTACACCGGGATTTCCGTGCGTCCCATCATTTCCAGCAGTCGCAGTGTGAACGCCATCTCCTGTTTCATCCACGCGTCGCCGGTGACAAGCGTAATGCCGAGAAGATCGATGTTGTCGGCCTGTAACATCATGAGCGTTCCAAGGATGTCGGTGCCGAACGGACCGGCATTATCCTGATCGTAAATTACCTTTCGCCTTCCGCCGGCCTGTGGTACGGGCCCCGGCTTCGGAACCGGAGCGGCCGGCGCGCCCATCGCAGTCGGGGGAATCTGCGACGAGGCAATAGCGGCTCCCACCGTCTTGATGAATTCCCGGCGCGTTGTCGTCATTTTTGCCTTCTTCCTGATCGCAATTCCCGGTAATTCGTCCTATGCCCTGGAACGATTGATGGGGCGCGTCATCAAATCGACGAATAGCTCCCGAAAGCGCTTCTTGTCGAGCCTATTCAGCACCTGAACGCGGCCGGCCTTGATGGAAGGATTGTTCTGACCTGAGGGCGCGCTGTTGTCGCCGGCGTCCTTCCAATTGCCGTCCCAAAATGACGTATCGCCGTAGTGGCCGTCGTTGTGCGTCACGATATCGACATACATTTCATCGAAGCCGCCGAAAATCGAAGGATCGATCGCGTGCGCGGCCATCATTTCATCCGGCATGCGGAACGATTGCCTTCGCGGATTGGCGCGCTGCGGCTTCTGTTCGTATTCGCGGAACAGGTCGGCGATCGGCGAGTGGGCGCGATCCACGATGGTATCCACCTTGCCGTCGTCCGCCATGTGCACTTGCTCGGCAACGTCCGTGGTGACCAGAGTGAATTTCGGCCAACCCGCGCGAAAGCCGATCTTGGCCGCTTCGGCGTCGAAATAAACGTTCACCGAGCTGGTGGAGTGATGAATGCCTCCGCCCATGAAAATCACTTCCTTGGTGATGGGCACAATGTCGGGCGCGAGCATGGCCGCGAGCGCCAGGTTCGTCATGGGGCCGCCGCAATAGACGGTCACCTCGTTCGGGTTGGCGCGAATCGTGCGGATCATGAAGTCCGCGGCGGGCTCGGGCTGTGCTTTGATCTCGGCAAACCGGCTGTAGGGTGGCGGCAGCGGTTCCACTTCGTCGCGGCTCCCGCCGTCTTTGGCGAAGCACCCCAGATATCCCTCGTTTCCGAGCGTCCTCGCGCCGAACATCTGGTAGCGCATCTGCGCCTCGGCCTTCGTGTTGAGCAAAGGCTCTTGGGCGCCCATGTACACCGGCACTTCCGGGCGCCCCATGATTTCGAGCAGACGCAACGCATAGGCGGTTTCCTGTTTGGCCCACATGTCGCAGGTCACGGTGCAAATGCCAAGCAGATCGATATTGTCGGCTTGTAGAAGCATCAACGTCGCGACCGTATCCGTGGAAAGCGGGCCACGGTGGTCCTGGTCGTAGATTAGTTTTTTCTTGCTGCCTGGCACCGAAGGAGCTTGCCTGACCGGAGAAACCATGACGCTATGGGCGAGCAGACCGGATGGCTGTTTGCATTCCGTCCCTTCTCTTTCGACTTATCAGGAGATACGCCCCCCTTGGCGCATTTTAGACAAACCTAGCGGCTTGTTGGGAGGCCGGGAACGTCGACCTTGGCTTGTCTATCGGCGCCGCAGAGGGCGTGGCGATCAAAGAGTAATGATCGGAGCCCCTAGGGCAAGCCTACCCGTTTCACGATGGCCTGGTAGCGCGAATCGGAATGCAACGAGTCGAAATACGCATCCTGTTTCAACCAAACAAGCCTGGGGCTACGTTCATCCAGCGCATCTTGCAGATAGCGAATCGCCTCGTCATGCCGTCCCGCTGCGACGCTGAGTTCCGCCAGTCTCACGGGCGAAAGATACTGGGTTTCCGCGCTCTTCTTTGCTCGATCGAGGACCCATTCCATCACGGCTCCAAAGCCGCGCGTCTTCCAAAGGCGATCCACTTCGGCCGCCGCTTCGGGCTGGCCTGCGAGGGTCAGCGTTTTCTCGCCATTCTCGATCGATTCCTTCGGCATCCCTTTGAAGTAGTAGGCTTCGGCAAGACTCCCATACAAATCCGCATTGTCAGGCAGGGTTTCAAGTTGGGAGCGATATTCCCGGATGGCATCATCGAAGCGCCGCTGATGGACCAATGCCGCACCCATGGCCCAAGGACGGGCAAACGGATCCAATTGCTGAGCCATCTTTTCCTGTTGCAAAGCTTCCGGGAAGCGGTTCATGGCACTCAGCACGTAGTCGTACAGATGATGAGCTTCAGCCAGGCTGGGATTCAGTTCAATCGCGCGCTTGCTTTCGGCCTCCGCCCCGCCCCAGTCCCAGTGATAGAAAAACTTGGCCGCTCCGAGGGAGTTGTGAGCTTCGGCAAGTGAATCGTCAAGTTCAAGCGCCTTGCGGACCGCCGCTTCCCCTCTCGGCATGGCTTCCTTGGGTGACAATTCACCTGAGACGCACTGGCCAATATACGAATCCGCCAGACCGCTATAGCCGGCCGCGTAAGCTGGGTCCAGATCAATCGCTTTTTGAAAGAACTCGCGGCTCTTCGGGTACTCATCCTTGAACCAGTAGTATCGCCCGCGCAGGTAAGCGTCATGAGCCTCGGGATTCGAGGGCGCGGCCGAATTAGCCACAGAAGCGTTGGAAGGCCGTGACGTGACGCGAACGTGCTCCGCAATCGCGCGCGCGAGATCGTCCTGCAAAGACAGCACGTCGCCCAGATCGCGCTCGTAACTCTCCGACCAGATATGGCTGTCGTTCGACGCACGGATCAGTTGCGCGTTCACCCGCACCCTGTTCCCGGACCGCACTACGGAGCCCACGATGACTCCGTCCACGCCGAGTTCGTTGGCAATTTCGCCTATCGGCCGGCGGGGTGACCTGTACCGCATTGCGGAAGTGCGCGAAGTGATTCGGAGTGCTTGGTTCTTGGCCAGTGTCGTAATCAACTCGTCCGTCATTCCATCCGCGAAGTAATCTTGTGCCGGATCGCCCGAGAGGTTTTCCAGGGGCAGGACTGCGATCGAACGGATGGGAACAGACTGTTCTTTGGGTGCCGTTTTCCAGCGTGCACCAACCCTGATAAGCGGCCACACCAGCAGAAGGGCCGCTACAACGGCAATCCAGATCGCCGCGCTTCGGAATTCCTTGCCCCGGCCGCGCTCTTGAGCAGGAAGGCGCACGCTGGCGGTGACGTTGCCATTTCCAGCCGCCGTCTCGTCTCTTAGTGCCGCACCCTCACCGTTGAGTCGAGAATGATCCGCTCCGCCCGCCAACTCTACCTGACCTATGAAGCGATAACCGCGGCGGGGAACGGTCTCGACCCAGAGCGGCTTTTCGGCGGTATCGCAAAGGCAATCCCGCAATCGCTGAACGGCGGAGTTTAGGCCATGGTCGAAGTCCACAAACGTGTCATCGGCCCAAAGTTTCGCCCGAAGCTCCTCCCGGGCGACCAGTTCCCCCGGCCTTTCGAGCAGCATCCGCAATATCTGGAAGGGCTGCTCGCCCATCTTCATTCTTATCCCGTACTTCCGCAGCTCGCCGGAACGCAAATCCAGTGAATAGGGGCCGAATAGAGCGGTGCGCTGGGTCATCGTTTTCATGTCCAAAAGGCCCGGGGAGGGGGCCTGAAACCGGGGATCAGAACGGGTCGATTCTGAGGCATGTCCGAGCAGCAGTCAATAACCGAGCTACGACCGTACGCAAAACTCAAATGATCGTTCGCAACGCCTTCGATACGAGTAACTTACCCGGTGTTCTCAAAATGTTCGAGAGGTGATTCAGTTTGCATTGCCGAACTCTGATCGTTGGGCGATAAGGGCGGCCCGAATCAACCGATTCGAACGAACTCTAAGGAGAGAAACAATGAATCGAACGAAAATCTTCCAGGTGCTTCGCAGCGGGCGGTTCTCCGCTCTTGTTGCATTGGTCGGATTGGGGCTTTTGTTCACCGCTTCCGGCGTCAAAGCTGGTGGTTGCAGCGTTATTCCTTACAAGGCGGGAGCCGCTGCCTCGGCTCGATTCTTGAGCCCTCAAGCGGCCGACGGACCGTCGAACCATCAAGAGGCCGAAGAATTGAACGAGCCTGCTACCATCGTGGGTTTGTGGCATCTGAATTACACCGCCGAGTCCGAATTTGGTGCCCCTATTTTCCCTTCAGCTCCCTTCCCGTTCCTCGAATCTTTCAAGATATGGCACTCGGATGGAACTGAATTTGAAAACGCGTTTATGGCGCCCGCTGGCGGTAATATCTGCTTCGGAGTCTGGAAGGACTTAGGCCACGGCAGCGTCAAGCTGCACCATATCGGTCTGATGTTTGCCCAGGCAGGCACCCCACCCGAATACGTAGGCACCCCCCCCGAATACGTTACAAACATCTTCACCGTCGACGAAACCGATACGGTCGCGCCCAACGGCAACTCCTACAGCGGTCACTTCGATTTCAAACTCTGGCCTCCCAGCTTCGATCTCGTCGGCGTTGGAACCCCCATCGCGGAGGTCAAGGGAATAACGGCTGGTACCCGCATCACCGTCGATTGACCACTCATTTGACGGCAACGCGCATCACGGCCGATTAGTGATCGCAATTCAGTAACCGTGCGACGGTGTGCTGCCGAGTCTAGGCTGGAGCAGCCACCGTCTCCGGTTTCTTAGGGCCGGCAAAACGTCCCGACGCCCGATAAACGCGCCAAGGGGAAACTGAACCGGTACCGAAGGGCGTAACCTGAGGATTTGCGTCTAGCCGCCTAGACCGCTGGCGGTTCGACAAGCGAACTCGCCACCTTTCGCTGGTATTCGTGCGCTTTCGCCAGAATCTCCGGCTTGTTCATCGTCATCATCACCCGCACTTCCATCACGATCCTTCCCGCGATCACCACGGTCCTCACGTCGTGCGCGTTCAGCGCGTACACGAGCTGCGAATAGACGTTGTACATCGGCGTGGAATGTGTGGCGCCGGTGCCGATCAGAATCAAGTCGGCTTGTTTGCCTTCTTCGAGCGATCCAATTTTCTTGTCGAGGTGCAGCGCGCGCGCCCCGCCGATCGTCGCCATCTCCACCACCTGCCGCGCGGGCAGCGCCCTCGGGTCCATGCGCATCACTTTTTGCAATTTCGCCGCGATGTTCATCTCCTGAAACAGGTCCTGATTGTTGTTGCTCGCGGCGCTGTCGGTCGCCAGGCCGACCGGCACGCCTGCTGCCAGCATGTCGACGACGGGCATCACGCCCGACGCCAGCTTCATATTGCTCGAAGGGTTGTGCACCGATCCGACGACCTGGCGAACGAGCGTCGCGATATCCGTCGCGTCCACCCAGACGCAGTGCGCGCCCACCACATCGGGTCCCAGCACGCCGATGCGGTCGAGATACGCCACCGGCGAGCCGCCATGCTTCGCCCGGCTCAGCTCGCTTTCAAACGGCGCCTCCGCCAGATGAATCAGGATCGGCACTCCGTTGCGCCGCGCCAGCGCCGCCGCGGCCTTCAGGTTTTCCGTCGAAAGCGTGTAGATGGAATGCGGCGCCACAGCCGGCGTAATCAGCGGGTCGCCTTTCCAGCGGTCGATATATTTTTGCGCGTATGCCAGGGCCGCGGCTGGCGTCTTGTGATCCGGCGCGGGAAAATCGACGATTGTCTGGCCCAGCACGCCGCGCATCCCGGCTTCCTTCGTCACGCGCGCGACCACGTCCTCGAAGTAGTACATGTCGGCGTAAGTCGTAATCCCGCCGCGTAGCATCTCGAGCACGCCCAGCCGCGCGCCCCACAGGACAAACTCTTCGTCCACATTTCGCGCTTCCGCGGGAAAAATATACTTTTGCAGCCAATCGTCCAGCGAGTGATCCTCCGCAACGCCGCGGAACAGGCTCATCGCTGCATGCGCGTGCCCGTTGATCATCCCGGGCAGCACCAGCGTGCCGCTCGCATCGATCGTCTTGGCCTTACGGAATCGCGGTTCGATCTCGGCGCGCCTACCGACCGCCACGATCGAGTCGCCTTCGATCGCAACGCCGCCGTCTTCGATCACGCGAAACTGCGCGTCCATCGTAACCACGGTCCCGCCGCTCACGAAAAGGTCCATGTTCTCTAGTTATGCCCCACGAATTGCAACGTATAGGCCGTCGCCGGATCGAACGGCGTGTCGATCACCTTCAAATCCAGAAGCTGCTTATACATTGTTTCCCATCGTTCTGGAACCATCCGCCCGAGCTGCGCGCCGCTCGGATCGTCGCCGGCCACGAAGTGCCCGTCGCGCAATGCCTGCCACGTAAACTGCATCCATTCCGGGTTGAGCGCGGGATTCAGCTTGGCGATGGCGGCGTGGGCCGGCGCGGGGTCGTTGAGGTAATCTCTCCATCCCTTTAGCGACGCGCGCACGAACTTGCCCACAATCTCCGGATGCTGCGCGGCATAATCCCGCGTCGTGAACATCACGCGATACGGGCTGTAGCCCGCGTCGCTCGTGAGCAGCACTCGAGTTTCCACGCCGGCCTGCCGCGCGAAAAACGGCTCCGACGTCGCAAACGCCTGCTGCACGTAATTCGGATCGGCCACGAAGTTCGCGACGTTCATCATCGCCGGCACCTCGTGAACCTTGTTCAGTTGATAGCGCTTCGTAATGTATTCCCACCACGTGGACCCGGTCTTGACCGCCACCGTGTGCCCGTTCAGGTCGGCGAAGGAATGGATCGGTGAGTCCTTGCGCACCATGATGCCTTGCGGATCGTGCTGCATCGTCGCGGCCACGGCGAAGAGCGGCTGCCCGTCTCCGATCGACTCGAGGATCTTGTCCGACGAGCTCATCCCAAACTGCGCCCCGCCCGTAGCCACTTGCTGTTCGACGGACACATAGGGTCCGCCCGGCTGGATGCTCACATCCAGCCCTTCGTCCTTGTAGTAGCCCTTCACCAGCGCGGTGTAGAAGCCTCCGTGTTCGGGCTGAGGATACCAGTCCGCCTGAAGCGTCACTTTGGTCAGTCCCGCGTCGTCCGACGATCGGTGGCAGCCCGCTACAATCAGGGTGATGGGAAGCAGAAGGGAGAATGTGCCGGCGAGAAAAGACCTGCGCATGGCGTAGGTTAGCACGCTGCCTGCCGGCCGGCGCCAATTTTTGCGGTGTTGCCCGCCTTGCCCGCCGTGCTAAATTACGCCATGGCGACCCCGGCAGCCAGGCGCGCCCGCGTACGTCCCTTCGATGAAGACTGTATGCGCGCCGTGTTCCGCTTCACCGCGCGCACGCTGACTACGCCCCGCCCCGTCCCCTTTGGCGCTCTCATCGTCAACACGCGCACCGGGAAGCGCCTGATGCAGGCCACCAACGCCGTCATCGCTGAAAACGATCCGAGTTCCCACGCGGAGACGCGCACCGTCCGCCTCGCCTGCAAGAAACTCAAGCGTCCTTCGCTCGCCGGATACACGATGTACTCCACCTGCGAGCCGTGCGCGATGTGCATGGCCAACGCCCTCTGGGCCGGGCTGGACCGCGTCGTCTACGGCGCGACCATTGCGGACGCGAACCGCCACGTCCTTCAGATTCACATCGCGGCCAGGGAAGTGTCCCGGCGATCGGACATGCCGTGCGTCGTTGAGGGACCCGTGTTGCGCGAGCTTTGCAACACTCTTTTCACGCACCCGAATATGCAAAAGGCTTTCCGTAGATGGACGTCGCGCAAACGAAATGCACGCAAGGCGTAAGCGGCATGGCTTATTCGAGCACCCATCTCGCGGCCGTCATCCCGAGCGAAGTCCCGTGCGTTTTTGCTTCTCCCGCGGTTTTCGCGGGCGCGGGACAAGGAAGGGCTCCCGGGTCGACGGCTAGTCGAGCCCGGGAGATTGGTCAGGGATCTGCTGTTTGTGGAAGGGCGGGGTTTCAACCCCGCCGTAAGTTGCCGGTTTTTTCAGGGGTTTTAACCCCTGAAGCCTCGTAAATGGAAAGTCAGAACTCGGTCATGGACTCGCCCCACGCCCGCGAACTCGCTGCCATCCTCGGCGACGCTGCGCGCGTCCTCACGCATCCGCAGGTCGTCGAGCAGCTCTCCCGCGATTTCTACTGGTACTCGCCGGTCCTCCGCAAGCAGCTCGACGGCAAAGTGGGCGACCTCGTCGTGCAGCCCGTCACCGCGCAGGAAATTCAAGGCGTACTTCGCTACTGCCACGCTCACGATCTTCCGGTGACGGTGCGCGGCGCGGGCACCGGCAACTACGGCCAGGCCGTTCCGCTGCGCGGCGGTGTGGTGCTCGATCTCGCGCGCATGGACCGCATCGAGGAGATCCAGCCCGATGGCGTCGCCGTCTGCCAGCCGGGCGTGCGCCTCGGCGCGCTCGAGAATGAAGCGCGCAAAGTCGGCTGGGAGCTGCGCTGCTATCCCTCGACGATCGTCAAAGCCACCGTGGGCGGTTTTCTCGGCGGCGGATCGGGTGGCATCGGTTCCGTCGCGCACGGAAACCTGCGCGACTTCCAGACCGTGCGCGCCCTCGACGTAGTCACCATGGAACCGGAACCCCGCGTCGTGCACCACGAAGGCGAAGCCGTCCATGAAATCCTGCACGCCTGGGGCACCAACGGCGTCATCGCGCGCATCTGGCTCGCGCTCGCCCCGGCCGTGGAATGGTCGCAGTGCTCCGTCGCATTCGATACCTTCGACGCCGCATTCGACTTCAGCGAGCGCATCGCCCGAGACCCGGCCTGGACGAAGCGCCTGGTCACGCCGTTCGAATGGCCGATTCCTTCCTTTTTCACGCCGGTCAAGCAATACGCTCCGGAGGGCAAGGCTCTAATCTTTTTCTTGATCGCCGCAGCGCAGCTCGCCGCGTTTGAGGCCGCCGCGCGTGAATCCGGCGGCCAGGTCAGCTACTCCGGCGCGTACGCGGGCCTCCGCACCCGGCCGCTGCTTTCCGACTACACTTGGAACCACACCACGCTCTGGGCCATGAAAACCGACGAAGCGTACACCTATCTCCAGTGTGCTTTTGATCCGGCAACCGTGCGCGATCAGATGCGCCAACTGAAGCAGCGCTTCGGCAACGAAATTCTCTTCCACATGGAGTTCTGGAAAGGCGGAGACGGCCGCATGATTCCCGGGGCCATTCCGCATCGTCTACTACACCACCGAGGAGCGCTTGAACGATATGATCCGCTTCTGCCGCGAAATCGGCGTCTTCGTCGCCAATCCGCACGTGAACTACGTCGAAGGCGGTGGACGATATCGCGCGGATAATGTACAACTGCTCGCCAAGCGGCGCTACGACCCGAAGGGGCTTTTGAATCCGGGCAAGATGGCCACGTTCGAGCCGGAATCGCCCGCCCAATGACTATCCCATGAAGACCCCATGAAAACTTGGATCCCGGACGCTCGCAACTTCGCTTATCTGAACTGGAAGCAGGTTGACGCGCTTCCGCGCGAATCGACGCTTCTCGTTCTTCCCACGGCGGCCATCGAGCAGCACGGCCATCACCTGCCGTTGGCCACCGATACTCTCATCAACAACCTACTCCTCGGCCACGCGCTGGCCAAACTGCCGCCGGAGCTGCCGGTCTACGCGCTGCCGCCGGTGCACTACGGCAAAAGCAACGAGCACATCGGCTTCCCCGGCACGCTCTCGGTGAGCGCGGCCACGTTCATGGCCGTGCTGCGCGACATCGGCGCGAGCCTCGCCGCCGCGAAGTTTCAAAAGCTTGTGCTCTACAACACGCACGGCGGCAATAGCGCGCTGATCGACGTGATGGCCCGCGACCTTCGCGCCGAGTTCGGCCTGCGCACTTTTGCCCTGCACGGTTCGGGCGGCGTTATCTATGAAGGTCTTACTCCGCAGGAACGCAAGTACGGCTTCCACGCCGGCGAGGTGGAAACTGCTTTGCTGCTTGGCCTCGGTGCCGGAACTTGTGGATCGCTCGGCCTACACCGTCAACTACATTGCGGATGTGGCCAAGCCGGAAGCGCTGCTGCCGGAAAACGCTCCGGCCACCTTCGCATGGCTCACGCGCGACATCGCTCCGAGCGGCGTCATGGGCGACCCGCGCCCCGCCACGGCGGAAAACGGCGCCCGCTGGCTCGACCAAGCCGCGACGCACCTCGCCGCCGCCCTCGAAGCCATGCTCCGCTTCCCGAATCCGTCCAAGCCATGAGTGTCCTCAATCCGGTCGCCGCCAACCACGTTGTCATCCCGAGCGAAGCGAGGGATCCCTCTTCGTCTTCCGGTGCCCCCCTGCGCACCGCGCTCGCCCCAGCCGTGTTGGGGCGAGGCTTTTCGTCGGGGCACGGCTTCAGCCGTGCCGATAAAGTGATCGCGCGCCGCGCTACCGCTGCGCTGCCTTTATCGCAGCATGTAGTCGCTTCGCACTTGCCGTGGCGGGTAGTCGCTTTGCACCCGCAGCGGCGAGCAGCCAGACACGTTATCGAGGGCAAAATCCTTGTCGCCTGACACCGAAGATCGGCCGCTACCAGCTTCGTGGATCGACTGTGGCGATGGCGTGCGCCTCGAACGCGGCGTGCGCTGCCGTATGTCCGACGGCGTCGAACTGGTCTCCGATCACTACTACCCTCCGAGCCCCGGTCAATACCCCACGCTCCTGATGCGCCAGCCCTACGGTCGCGACATCGCCTCCACCGTTGTCTACGCGCATCCGGTCTGGTTTGCGCGCCATGGCTACAACGTCGTGATTCAGGACGTGCGCGGCCGCGGCGATTCCGGAGGTGACTTCTATCCTTTCCGCCACGAGGCGCGCGACGGCGCCGAGACCATCGCCTGGCTGCGCACCAGAGCCGAATCCAATGGCCGCGTCGGCATGTACGGCTTCTCCTACCAGGGCATCACGCAACTCCTCGCCGCCGCCGAACAGCCGGAAGGCCTGGTCTGCATCGCGCCGGCCATGACCGCTTGCGATCTCTACCACGGCTGGTTCTATCACCACGGGGCGCTGCGCCTGGCCTCGGCCCTGGGCTGGGGTCTGCAGATGTTGAAGGCCGACGCGCGACGCCTCAAGTTACGCGAAGCAAGCGACCGGCTCGAACACGCATGGGCCAATCTCGCTGTGCAGACCGGCGTGCTGCCATTTCGCGAGCATCCCGCGTTGCACGGGGAAGGCATGCCGAAGTACGTTCTCGACTGGTTCGACCATCCCGAACCGGGCGAATACTGGACGTCGCTCGACGTCAGCGGAAAACTTGATCGCATCCGCATCCCCGCGCTCCATATTTCTGGCTGGTACGACACCTATCTCAAGGGCAGCATCGACGGCTTCGTCGCGCTGTTCGAACACGCGGCCAGCGCCTACGCCCGCGAGTTCCAATATCTCATCGCTGGGCCGTGGGTGCACATCCCGTGGGGCGATCGCGCCGGAACCTCGGATTTTGGCGCGGAGGCGCTGCCCGATACCGACGCGCTCCTGCTTCGCTGGTTCAATCACTGGCTGAAGGATTCCGGCGAGTTCGCGAACGAGCCTCACATCCGCCACTTTGTCCTCGGCGAGAACCGTTGGCGCAACGCCGACGAGTGGCCTGAGGATGCCAACTACCCGCTCTACCTCCACAGTGCGGGCCGGGCCAACTCGCGGAAGGGCGACGGTGCGCTCTTCTCGACGCCGCCTGCCTCCGACAAACCTTGCGACATCTTCGTATGCGATCCGGAAGTGCCCGTTATCGCGCCCGGAGGATCCGCCGCGCCGAGCGGTCAGTTCGACCAATCCGCGCTCGAACTCGGCAACAACCTGCTCGTCTATACCACCGAGCCGCTCGAGCAGCCTCTTTCCATCTTTGGGACGCCGCGCGTCTCGCTCTACTGCGCGACGTCCGCGGCCCACGCGGACTTTACCGCTAAGCTCGTGCACGTGCGGCCCGGCGGCGTGGCGGAATTCATCTGCATCGGCGTCGCTCGCTCCAGCTGGCTTTTTGCGAAGACGGGCTACACACCCGATACGGTCCACCACTGGGAATTCGAGCTTGAACCTACGTCATGCCGCTTCGCCGCGGGCGAGCGCATTCGCCTCGAAATTGCCGGCTGTGCTTTTCCGCTGTACGACCGCAATCCCGGCACCAGCGTGCCCTCATGCCGTGCAACTTCCTGGGACTGGCAGCGCTCCACTCAGATCGTCCATCACAGCACCGGCCGCCCCTCGGCGCTGTATTTACCAGTTTGTGAGGACGCCGGATGACGCAGGGCTCCGCGATCCCTCAGATAGAGTTCGACGCCGTCACAAAAAGCTACGGCACGGGCCGGCTCGTCTTGCAGGCCGTGGATTTGAAAATCCTCAAGGGCGAATTCGTTAGCATCATCGGCCCTTCGGGCTGCGGCAAGTCCACGGTGCTGAAGCTGATTTCCGGGCTCACGCCGCCCAGCGCGGGAACGATTTGCGTGGACGGCATGACGCCCGAAAACGCGCGCGAAACGATCTCCTTCATTTTTCAGGATGCGACACTGCTCCCTTGGCGCACCGTGACGCGGAACGTTGGCCTCGGGCTGGAGCTCGAACGCGTCCCCCGCAAGCGCCGCGATGAAGAAGTCGCCTCGCTGCTCCGGTTGGTCGGTTTGGGCGAAGTCGCCGAGGCCTATCCGCGCGAGCTTTCCGGCGGCATGAAAATGCGCGCCTCCATCGCCCGCGCGCTGGCCACCAATCCGCGGCTGCTCCTGATGGATGAACCATTTGCTGCTCTCGACGAGATGACGCGCGACCGGATGAACGAGGAACTGCTGCGCTTGCGCGCGGAGCGGCAATGGACCGCGGTGTTCGTCACCCACTCCGTCGCCGAAGCGGTATTTCTCTCCACTCGGATCGTGGTGCTCGCGCCGCATCCAGGCCGCGTCCACGCCGTTCTTCCGGTCGATCTTCCGTTTCCGCGTACCGCGGCGCTCCGCGAAAGTCCGGAGTTCGAAGCCCTCGTCGCTCGCGCGTCGCACGTCCTCCGGGAGGCGCTCGTACAGTGAGACAGCGGCTCGTCACTCTTGCGAATAGCGTGGCCGTTTTTGCGGCGCTGCTGATCGTGTGGCAGCTCATCCTGTGGATCTTCCACGTGCCGCGCTACATGCTGCCCTCGCCCTGGGCGGTGGCCCGCGCGGTCGTGGCGCGCTTCCCGTCGCTGCTGGCCTCGCTGGCTATTACCGCCGAGGAATCTCTGGGCGGCCTCATCGCCAGCATCGTGGTCGGCGTGGTGATCGCGCTGCTCTTTGCCCAGTCGCGCTGGGTGCGCAAAATGCTGTATCCGTATACGATCCTGCTCCAGACCGTCCCGATCGTCGCCATTGCGCCGCTGATTTTGATGTGGGTTGGCGCGGGCACGGCGGCCGTGGCGCTGATCGCCTTTATCATCTCGCTCGCTCCCATCATCGCCAATACCACGCAGGGCCTCATCAGCGTCGATGAGAATCTCGTTCATCTTTTCCTGATGCACAATGCTTCGCCCGCGCAGAAGCTGTTCAAACTGCGATTGCCGCACGCGGTTCCGTCGCTTTTCGTGGGCATTCGCATCGCCAGCGGGATTTCCGTGATCGGCGCAATCACCGGCGAACTTTATGCCGGATCGAGCCAGGTGGGCGTGGGCGGATTAGGGTACTCGATTCTTTACGCGTCGTCGCAATTGCAGACCGACTACTTGTTTGCGCTGGTGCTCGCGGCCACGGTGCTGGGCTTCAGCTTTTTCTTTGTGGTCATGTTTTTCGAGTGGTATTTCCTGCACCGGTGGCACGAATCGGCCCGGACCCCGGAAACGGAGTAAATTACTAAGGAGACTGGAGATGCTCCGCCTGGAAACAGAAACAGGATGGTGGCTCGTCACGCATCCGGACCACGCTCGCCTCGCCGGAGCGTTCGCCGAGCGCTGGGGCAACGAAAAGTTTTTGCCGCCCGAACCTCGCGCCCGCGTCCTGAAAGGAATCGCCCGCCACGACGACGGTTGGGCGGCGCGCGACGCCGCGCCGGAAATCACCCGGCAGGGGAAGCCCAGCGCTTTCTCCGTCGAGCTCGTCGGCAAGTACTCTGCATTCGAGGAGATAGACCTGGCGGACTATCTGGCGGTGCGCGACCGCGCCGTTCGGCTGATCGCCGCGGAAGATCCCTATGCCGCCGTGCTCATCTCCATGCACACCTATAGCTTACTGACCGAGCACGCCGATCGCTCGACGATTGCGCCGGCGGAATTGCCGCTGCTGGATCGCTTTCTCGAGCAGCAGAGGGAATTTCAGCAAACGCTTCGAAATCAGATCGATGCGGACGCGAGCGTGGCGCCGGAACAGAAGAGCGGAAACGCGATCCTCGATCACTTTCGGCTGCTGCAGGCGACAGACAATCTTTCGCTGCTCACCTGCGTGGATTTTTCCGGGCCGGCTAACCTGCTGCATCCGCTGCTGTTGCGTGACGGCGGATACACTCGCGTGGAGGTGCGGCCGGTGGGTTCGCGCCACTTCTCGCTCGACCCTTACCCATTCAGCGAGCCTTCCTTGAGCTTCCAATTCCCCGCGCGGCACGTGAAGGGCAAGCTCTTTTCGTCGACCGCGGACCTGCGGCGGCAGTTCGAGGCAGCCCCGGTGGAAACCCTGTCGGTGACCGTCAGCGCCGGCTGAGAGCCCTTGTCGCGCGAACATTTCGTGGCAGTTTTTGGCAACTTATGAGGGGTTAAGCTGCACAAATCCGTCCAAAATTGCCACCACTACGAAACGATTTCATGGGCCCACGTGGGCCGATTTTCGAGGCAAGAACAGCAAAGAGGGACGGCAGCGACCGCCGCCGTCCCTCTTTGCCGAAATCAGAACTAGAACAGCACGCTCAGCGACATCTGAATCTGCCGCGAGCTGCCGATCGTCTTGCACAACCTGCCCGAGACCCGTGGGGCAGAAATAGAACCCGTTGGTCGCGGCGGCTGTGCCGCAACCGAGGCCAAAGTCGGGGTCGTACTCGTTCCGAAGCGGCTGGGCCACCGGGGTTTCGCTAAAGGCCAAGTTCTGATCGACGTTGTCGATAGGTATGTCAAAGCTCGGATGGTTCGTCAGGTTGAAAACATCGAAGCTGTACCTCAACGAAACTCGCTCCGTTATTTGCGTCTGCTTTCACGATCGAAATGTCCGCGACCTTTTGCCAGGACTGCCGGAAAATGTTGCGCTGTCCGCCGTTGGGAATGAAATTGGTTTCGAACGTATCGCCGGAGGAATCGCGCCGCCCAGGTCGCCGGGACGAGCAACGGCACGTCGAAGCACGACGCCTTGAGCGCCGGGAAAGCGAAGTTATTGCCACGTCGCGCCGGTCACTGCGTTCTTCGGCGTGCAACCGGGGGCGAGCGGAACGATCGGATTCGTAATTCCGTCGTTGATACCGTAGATAGATGCTTCCGACGGCTCCCGAATAGTCGATCACGCTGTAGGGCTGGCCGCTCTGAAGGGTGACGAGACCTTGAACGCTCCATCCATCCGCCACTTTGCCTTCCCACGAATTGACCCCGAAGAACTTGGGCAGTTCATAGTGATAGTCGATAGTTGAAAACGTGCGTGCGGTCGAAGTCCGAATTTCCGTAACCGCCGCGCAAATCGAGCGGATTGCTGCCATTGTAGAAGAGTCCCAAAGCGCTCTGCTCATCGAGGGAGTGAGAATAGGTGTAAGAAACGCCCGCCTGGAGCCCGTGGCTCAGACGCTTTTCGACGTGCGCTTGCAGAGCGTTGTAAGCCGAGATTCCTGCGGCGGTGTATTCCTCCGACTCCGCCGCATAGCCGATATAGGGAACGCGCAGGTCGAGGTTGCCGCCCTCGGAGTTATTCTGGATTACCTGCCCGTTGCCCATTGCACCGGCAGCGATAGCGGGAATCGCGTCGAAGAAGCCGTGAGGCGTCCGACTGCACGGTAGTAGCCATACGTGTAGAACTGGCGGGAGCAAGCCGGCTGGGTCCGCGCAGACGGGGGCCGGGCCGCAAAGCGGATTGCCCGGAGATGCAATTCTCGGCTGGTTGAAGGGAATAGGAATAATCTCGTGGCGTCCCAGGTTGCCGACGTATCCGATGTCGATGGCGAGGTCATTTCGCGGCTGCCATTGAATGTCCAGCGTCGAGTTCATGGTATAGGGAAGCTTATTGTTCCGCTTGTAAACGGCAAACGCGAAGAGGGGTAATCCCTCTTCGATATGCCCCCGCATTGGGCAACGCCAGGGTGGCCGGATTGCCGGTCGGAGGGACGGGAGGAGTGGTACCCCAAGGATTCTCGAAGGCGGTACCGCCTACCAGATCGAAGGAGGCGCAGGCCGGCGAACTCGAGGCGAAGGGCACGCAGTTGATGTAGGCAAAGGGGCTGCAAAGCGTCGCATTCACATAGGGCGGAGACTGGTTGACTCCAAACGGTCCGCCGGGGATCACGCCCTCGGCGAATCCGGGCGAGAGATACGTGAATAGCTCGCCGCGATCGTAGTACATGCCCCAGCCGGCGCGGACGACAACTTTGCTATTGAACATCTTCGGGCTCCACGCGACGCCGATGCGGGGAGCAAAACCCCACTGCCGGCCGGTCAGAGTGGAATTGCTCACGCCCTTGGTCGGAAACAGCGGGTTATTGCCGGCGATGATGAAACCGTTCGAAGTGATCGTGTCAGTGTCCTGGTTGTAGCTGTACTGCGCGGGATCGAAATTATAGAGTTTGCCGTTCTTTTCCGTGAGACCGCCGTGGTAGTCGAAGCGCAAGCCGACGCTGATACTGAGATTGGAACGAATCTGGTACTTGTCCGAAATGTACTCTCCGGTCTCGCGGCTTCGATAGTAGCGGTTGGCATTGCCGTTCAAGAAAGCGGTGGTGACGAATCCATCAGCCGAATAGGTGATGGGTGAGCCCTGCAGAAAGTACGAGAAATCGAGGAACGCGACCGTGCCCTTATTCGTTCGGTCATCGCGCGTATTGAGCTGGGTGTAAGAGAAGCTGCCGCCGAAAGTCATCGTGTGCTTCCCCTTGGTCCAGATGGCGGCCGCTGAGGGATTGAAGCGGTTCTGGAAGACTCCAGTGAAAGCACTTTGAGAGTTGGCGCCGCTACCGATATTCGTGGCCGCGTTGAAGGGAGCCCCAACGCATTCAGTGGGCGTCACGCAGCCTGTGTTGTAAGGCGCCAGGTTCCCGAAATCGTCAACGATGGACATGCCGGGGAAGAACGTATTGGACGGACTGAACGTGTTGATCGAGTATCGCCGGGGGAGAAGGCGATGCCCTGACTTGTGAGGAAACCCTGGAGCCAGGTTGAGAACTGCTGAGGAGAAAACGGCTGCTGAATCGTGCTGTAGACCTTTTCCCGAATAAAGCCGAAGATCTCGGCGACGCTGAAGTTGGGCGTCAGCGTCTGGGTATTCGTAATAGAGGCTACCTGGCTGCCGGCGTCCAGATTCTGCGTGAAGCCCGGAGAGCCGGAGTAGGCATAGGGAGCGATGCTGGGGTCGTGCTGATAGTAGTACTTCAGCGCCAGGCTGTCTTTTCCGTTGACGATGTAGTCGAGATTGCCGTTGGCCTGATCGGCGAGGAAATAGGCGGTGCCGAACAGAAAGGAGTTCTCCGGGAAGTTGAGCGTTGGGGTGACCCCGTCCGCCGAAGGAAACAGAAACTGGCCGTTAGGAAGTTTATAGTTCAGCAGACCGTACGCGATCGGATTGATGTCCCCCAAGGCCGTGCCGACAGTTGGATTTACGTCAAATGTGAAATTGCCGTTGTTGACTGCGGCCAAGGCGGCCGGGTCCTTGCGGTTGACTGCAGGCGTGAGGTTGAAGGGCACGGCGATGCGTGAGGCGCCAATCTCCTGATCAGAACCGTGGACGTGCTGGTAAGAAATGAAGCCGAAGAGCTTGTTCTTGATGAGCGGACCACCCAGAGTTCCGCCGGGAACCTCGCGGTGCAATCCTGGCACCTTGTCGGCCTCCGGGATATTGGCGTTTTGCTTGTAGAAGAAGGGCGCGGCATTGAGCCAACTCGTTCCGCGGTGGAGATAGCCCTGGCCGTGAATATCGTTGGTGCCCGAGGCGGTGCTCAGATCGATGTGCGCGCCGCTGGTGGAACCCTGCTGCGCGTCGTACATCGAAGTGTTGGCGCGGAATTCCTGAATAGTCTCCGGGGGAGGAGTAGGAATCGCCTCACCGATCGCGAGATAGGGAGAGGATGTCACCTGGAGCGGCTCGGCCGTGGTACTCGAGAGGCTGGCCGCGCCGCCGAGGCCCGTATTGTTGACGATGCGGGCGGAAGCCACCTGGCTGGTGGTCTTGCCGTTAAAGATGTTACTGGCGTCGACGCCATTCAACAGGAACGTGTTGCTCGTGTCGCGCTGGCCATTGGCCCAGATCGGCGCATTGCCGAGACCGCTGTTGGCGCCGGTGCCGCTGGAAAGCTCCGCATTCACTCCGGGCGAGAGGATGGCGATTCCGGTGAAGCTGCCGGTGGGCAGCGGGATGGACTCAAGCTCCTGCTTATCCAGGACGTAGCCGTTCGTGGTGTCCACGGCGTTGATCAGCGGCGTTTCCTCGACGGTGACAGTCTGAGACATTTCGCCGATCTTGAGTTCGGCGTTCACGGTCGCGGTGCGGTTTGCTTGAAGAACGATCGATGGAATCTTCTGGGTCTCAAATCCCGTATGCGTGAACGTGAGCGTGTAACTGCCAATGGGCAAGTTCACAAAAGTGTAGGCGCCGTCGGTGTTGGTGGTCTGTGTGCGCGTGAGGGTGGTCTGGTCGTTGACCACGGTGACGGTGGCGTCGCCGATCACGGCGCCTGTCGTGTCCGTGACCGTGCCGGTAATGCCGCCAAGAGTCTGCTGGGCCTGTACAGGAGTTGTGAAGGTGAGCGGCGCGCAAAACGACAACAAGAAAAAGTAGATTCCGATTCTCTTCGCCATTTGGATGCACCTCTCCTAGGCCCGTTTGTGAACACTTCTCCGAAATGGTCGGGCGAGGTCGTCAAAGCCTCGCATTCTCGCTCATGCGAATGTGGTTTTGCCCCACATGCCAAACCCACAAATACTGCGCGGGAGAGTAGTCCAACTTCGCTGTGGATAACAATGAAATGTTTTTCTCAGGCCGATCAGTTATTTCGATGTCTTGATGAAATCCTTATGGGTGAGGGCGATTGTAGCGGGCAGGCAGCAGGAATCGCGCGGTTTCTTGGAGGAGTGTGGAGAATCATGAGCACAGGTTCCCGCCGTTCCGGCGCCGAGATTCCTCGTCCTTCGCTACGGCGCCCGATTTCCGCGCAGTGCGAGGTGGAAGGGCGCGGAAATCGGGCTGCTCAGTCCTCGGAATGACAGTATGAGCGCCCTGGATCTCCGGAAACTGGCTAGAAGAACTTGCCGGGCGGGAGGATGCGCTTAGGCAGCGCCGCGCTGACCGTAAACATAGGCTCATTCACGACTTGGCTCAGGCGCAGGTGCATCGCCACGCTGCAGAGCAGATAGGCATGAACGTCGCTGAAACCCCACCGCTCGACCAGAAGATCAATCATCCGGGACGTGGCCGCGCGAGCGGCGGCGATTGCTTCCGTTGCCGACTCAACAACAATCCAGGCGCCGCCTTCCATATGCGGCTCGCGGGCGGCCGGGGATTCCACGAGCGGGCCTGCCAGCGATTGCCGCTTATGCAATTGGAAGCGTAGCGTTACGTCGGCGGGGCACTCGATGCCGTTGATGCAGACCTCGCCATCGCCCTGCGCGGCATGGGCATCGCCCGCGGAGAAGAGCGCGCCGGGATTCAGCACGGGCAGATAAAGCGTGGCTCCGGCGCACAGCTCGCGCACATCCAAGTTGCCGCCGAAAGGGCCGGGCGGGCGCGTGATGAACTCGCCATCTTCCGCGCGCGCGACACCCATCACGCCGCAAAACGGGCGCAGCGGCACGATTGCGGGAGCGAGCGACCGGCTGACGGCGCCTTCGAGCTGCCAGTGGAAAAGAAATGGCTCGGCGAAACGCTCCTTCAGGAAGCCAAGCCCGGCAATAACGCTGGACCAGCCCCATCCCTTGTGCGCGACCTCGAGAACGTCGACTTGCAGGGCGTCACCCGGCTCCGCGCCGTCCACAAAAATGGGCCCGGTGAGAGCGTGGATTCGCCCACGATTGATGGTCAGGTACTCGGCGACGGTCATTCCGGGGCGAACTTGCGCACCGCTGGCGTCGAGACACTCGAGGTGCACCGTGTCGCCCGGAGCGATCGTGAGCCGCGGTTTTAGATGACGATTCCAGCGGGAGTGCGTCGGAGCGGCGGAGAGAGCGTGTTCGGCCACGGAGGTCTAAACCTCGACGGTCATCTGCAACTCGACGAGTGCGTTGCGCGGCAGAGCAGAAACTCCGATCGCTGCGCGCACGTGGCGGCCAGCCTCTCCCAGCAGCTCGACGAAGAGGTCCGACGCGCCGTTGATGACCTTGGGCGAATCCGGAAAGCCGGGAACAGCGTTCACGTAGCCATTCACGCTGACAATCTGCTTGATAGCGTCGAGCGAACCGAGATGGTGTTTCAGCGCGGCCAATTGAGTGAGGGCGCAGGCGCGCGCGCCGGCGTAGCCCTCTTCGACGGAACGGTTCAAGCCCACCGTTCCGGTAATGACGCCCTCCGGTCCGGTGGAGATAACGCCAGCCAGATACACAACGTGGCCGAGAGTTTTGGCCGGCACGTAATTTCCGCCTGCCGCAGGCGGCGCGGGAAGCGTGATTCCAAGGTCGCGAAGCCGCGCTTCGATTGGCATCGATTTCAGGAGCCTCCGCTGCGTGTCGCGCCACTTTAGCACACACGCGCATCCGCCAGATTCCTGATTGCGGCGGAACAACCATGCGATAGCATGGGGGCCATGCGGTGGATTCGGATCGTTGCGCTCACGGCTTTCGTCTTCGCCGCGGGCGCCGCGGATCACGGAGTGAAAGAGGCGAATGCCCAGGGCAGTTCCAAGCCCCCGCCGGTTCGGGGCGCGGAATTGCACGCAACGCGCCTTTCTTCCATGGATCTCGAGGTCGGCGGCGAATTGGCGGGCCTGCCGCCGGGGACGACTCGCTACGTTACGCGGGATGAGCTACTCGCGCTGCCGCAAGTGGCGTACACGGTGACGGACGACTCAAATTTTGCCGCGCCCACCAAAGTAAGCGGCGTGCCTCTCGAAGATCTGATTCGCTATTTGGGCGCGAGCCCGAATGCCGACCTTGTGGTCGCCATCTGCGACGACGCGTATCAGGCGAACTATCCGCGAGCATACCTCGCGGCGCATCATCCGTTGCTGGTGCTTGAGGTCAACGGGAAGGCGCCCTCGGGCTGGCCGAAAGATTCGGGCGGGCACGGCTACGACATGGGACCTTACATGATTTCGCATCCGAAATTCACGCCGGGCTTTGAGGTTTTGAAGCACACGGACGAGCCGCAGATCCCATGGGGCGTGGTGCGGATCGACTTCCGCGATGAAAGGACGGTCTTCGGCGCGATCGCGCCGAGCGGGCCGCGCGTGAACGATCCCGCGGTGCAGGCAGGATACGAAATCGCGCAACAGAATTGTTTCCACTGCCATAACATGGGCGCGGAAGGCGGGCAGAAATCCAGAGTCACGTGGGCGGTGCTTTCGGCGCTGGCGGCCAACTCGCCGGACTTTTTCGCCGCCTACGTGCGCGATCCGCGAGCGCAGAATCCAAACGCGCAGATGTCCGGCAACGCTGGCTACGACGAAGCGACCGTCCGCGCGCTCGCGGCCTACTTCGAGACTTTTTCACGGCGGGAGAAACCATGACATTGCGCGCGGCGAAAGTCCTGCTGGTCTTCGCGGTGGCCGTCTTTTACTCGTTCGTGGTCTTCAACAATTTGACGGACTACGACACGAACTACCAGTTCGCCCGGCACACGCTGATGATGGATTCCACTTTCCCGGGCAACCGTGCCATGTGGCGCGCCCTGAACCAGCCCGCGGTGCACACGGCGTTCTATGTGTCGATCATCGCGTGGGAAATGGTGACGATGGCGCTCTGTTGGTGGGGCGGCGTGCGGATGGCGCGAAGCCTGCGCGGAGCAGCGGCGGCGTTTCATCGGGCGAAGCGCGTCGCGATCATTGCGTTGACGCTCGGCTTGTTGATGTGGCTGGTGGCGTTTCTGAGCGTCGGCGGCGAGTGGTTCCTGATGTGGCAGTCGAAATCGTGGAACGGGCAGGATGCCGCGTTCCGGATGTTCACCGTTGTCGGAATCGTGCTGCTGCTGGTGGCGCAGCCGGAGCAAGAGAACGAACCCTAGTTTTCAATCTGCACGGTTTTCCCTCTACGCGACTGGAACAAAAACCAGAGTAAGCCCGCGGCCAAATAGGCGAGGTAGATGTAGGGAAGCCTGCCATACGGACCTTCCGGCACCGGATAGAGATTGCCCAGGAGCGCGAGCAGCATGGCGGCGCAGGCCAGCCAGGGAATCACTCGGGCACCGCCTTGGAATGCACCATGGTCGCGCAAGTATCTCGGCAGCGCGACGGAAACCAGCGCGTACGCAACGATGAATCCATACGTGGCGAGCGAGCCGAGCCAGCCGTAGACGTCGAGTCCCGTCGCGCCACGGGCGCGAGCACGGCGACAGGAAGCACCGCGGCAATGCCGGTAACGAGAATCGCGAAATGAGGGGTCTCGTTGCGGGCGTGCGTGGTGCGAAGCGCGCCGTGCGCCAGGCCGTGATGAGCCATTAGCATCAGGACGCGCGCGGCGGCCGTGATGCACGCAAGCGTTCCGGCGAAGAGGCTGACCAAGGCGCCGATGTCGATCAGCAATCCAAGCACGGGCGCGCCGCCCACGACGGCGAGAACGTGCATCGGCGCGTCGCTTGCGCCGAGGTCCTGGCCGACGGCGCGGAAGCCGAGAACTTCGGTGTACGCACAGGCGGTGAAGAACGCGCCGCCGAGAATCGAGCTTTGAATCACCGCGCGCGGAATCGTCTTCAGCGGATTGCGCGCCTCCGATCCGAGCGTGGTGGCGCTCTCGAAACCGACGAAGCTGAAGAGCGCGAGGACGAGTCCGAGGCGGAAATTGGTGCCGGTGACGCCGCGCAGCTTGAGCTGATTCAAGTCCCAGTGCGAGCCGTGGCGCGCGAGCACCAGCGCGACAACGGTCAGAATGAAAAGAACGGAAACGGCTTCGATCCAGAGCATCAAGCGCGCGGAAATTTTCACGTCGCGCCAGGCAATCCACATTGAAATGCCGGTGACGATCAGAGCGAGCAAGACGGTGGATGTGCCGTGGCCCGTGGCGTCGCGGAGCAGCAGATTAGCGTACTGATAGAACCCTCCGATGACGCTTGAGCCCGTGGCAACGTAGGCGAGCAGCAGGCTCCACGCGGTGATGGCGCCGAGCCACGGCGCCAGGATCATCCGAGCGTATGTGTAGAGCGAGCCGGGCGAGGAAGAGTAGCGCGCAAAACGGCCGATGCACCAGGCCACCAGAAGAATCGCGACCGTGGCCAGGACGTAGGCGAGCCAAGTGCCGTTGCCTGCCAGAGCGCAGACCAGAGGAATGGTGGCTACGGGCGTCGTCGTAGGCGCGATCGTGGAAACGGACTGCGCGAGCGTCTCCATCGGGGAAAGGACTTCGCGCCGTAAACCATAGCCGGCCGAGGGGCTATCTTGTCGTGTGCCGGGCTCAGCGGAGGATGGGTTTCTGTTTTCGGCGGATTGTTTCAGCGTGACCATGGCGTACCATACAGGTCTCGCGCTGTTCGTGCAAGATACTGGCGCAGGCTCATTTGTTTTTTCTGGAGGAGGAGCATGCAATTCCCGCGAACGCGTCTGAAGCTGGCTTTTGCGGCATTTTGGATGGTCACTTCGCTGGCCGGTTGCGGTTCCAGGTCGGATCAGGACGAGGCGCAGAAAGCTGCGACACGGCCGACAATCGTTTTTATGACGGATTTCGGCGCGGCCAACGACGCCGTGGCGATCTGCAAAGCTGTGATCCTCGGCATTGCGCCGGACGCGCGGATTATGGACATCACGCACCAGGTGACTCCGTTCTCGATCGAGGAAGGCGCGCGGTTTCTGGAGGGCGTGACGCCTTATTACCCTTCGGGCACGGTTTTTCTGGTGGTCGTGGACCCCGGTGTGGGGACATCGCGGAAAGCGGTGATCGTGAAGTCGAAAAGGGGCCAGTATTTTGTGTTGCCCGACAACGGGCTGGTGACACCGGTGACGGACCGCGACGGGCTGGACGGTGCGCGCGAAATCACCAACCCCGCGTGGATGATCGGCGACAAGATTTCGTCGACGTTTCATGGGCGCGACATTTTTTCGCCCGCGGCGGCGCACCTTGCGATGGGAGGAGATTGGACGCTGGCCGGGCCGGAAGTGAACGAGCTGGTGAGACTGAGTCCGCGCGTCGCAACGATGGATGTCAAAGGCATCACCGGTGATGTGATCGGCCTCGACGATCCATTTGGAAGCTTGATCACCGATATTCAAGGGGATGACCTCAAGAAGCTCGGGTACGCGCTTGAAGACAAGATCACGCTGAAGATCGACAAGAAGACGTACACGTTCCCGTACGAGAAGACGTTTATGGGCGTGCCGATCGGCCAGTCGCTCGTTTATATCGACTCGCGAGGCCGCGTTGGAATCGCGGTGAACCAGGGCGACTTTTCGAAGAAGTACGGCGTTTCGCCGCCGGTTCCGATCTCCATTCCTCGCAAGGGGCCATAGGTACAAGCAGAAGGGGATCTCGAAGTGCTTGAAGCCGATAACGGGACGTTTCTCCATGAATATCTCGCTTCGGCGCCTTCGGCCGCTATCGCAACTTGGCGTATTCGGCTCTGGACTGGCTGAGGATGGGGATATCAGGTCGGTGTCTTTCCGGGGCACACCTCTCTTCCGGCGTCCGCTTGAGGGCGCACGGGAGCACTTTCTTCACTCCTGGCAAGGTTCCGGCGTCACTTGGCTGCATCCTTTTCAATTCGTGGCGCAACCAAGCGCGAGCCGTGACCATTCTCGCTTCACGGTGATCGGTGAAATACCCAAGACGACAGCCGTCTCCTTGATGGGAAGTCCTCCAAAGTGGGGCAATTTGGAACCTTGCCCGGCCCAGTCGATCTCTCTCTTATGTATCTACGATAATCCCCGGGTCCTTCTGGTCGTGCTTGGTTCGGACAGTGTATTTGTATCTCTTTTCCGGATCGCCGAGGACGCGACGCTGCACAAGACCGGAAACGGGGTAATCGTTACTGAACTGCGACTCGTAAAACGGCGACTTGTCTCCAAAGTCGACGGTGAAGTATTCATCCTTGTTGTTGACTATTTCCCACGTCACCTCCTCCTGCTTGCATTTGGAGATACGGAGATCCCCGGGCTCGACGCTTTCGATCTTTCCACGGGCATCGACTGTGATCTTTACTGTGAGAGTTCTTGCTTCCTTGCTTTTGGCCGGACCTGCTGCTGTGTTGGCCATTGTTTCTCCTTTCCGCGAGAATTTACTTGGCATCAATCAACGCTTTGAAACGAGGGTCGGACCGCAAAGCGTCGAAGTTCGGTGTATCGCGCACAACGGTTGCTGAGAATCCTGCGACGAGTGCCTTCTTCAGCCAGTCAAGCGCCTGCGTGAGCTCGCCGAATTGGGTGTAAACAAGCGCCGCCTTAAAACGTATCTCGGAATCTTCCGGGGCCAGCGTGAGTCCTTCCTGCAGGTAGTCGAGTGCCGGCTTCCGCTCCCCTAACATCGCATGGCAGTATGCCAAAACCCCGAGGACGTAGGCGTCGCGCGGATTAACCTGCAGCGATTCTTTGGCCCGTGAAATCGCCTGCCGATAATACTGGGCGGAGTCCGCGCGCTTGCCCGGTGTCCAATAGTAGCCCTCGCCAACGTTCCACCAAAGGACATAGTTATTCTGGCTGAGCTTCAGTGCCTCTCCGTAGGCGCTGTCGGCCTCGTAATATCGCCGGAGATAGAAGTATGCGCTACCCAAGTTACTGTAAGCGCCGGCCGTCGGGCGAATTGCGATCGATCGTTGGAACATACTGATCGCGTCGGCGTAGCGGCCCTGATAAATGTACATGGCGCCCAGATCGTAGTAGCCGCGGATGCTGTCAGGGGCAAGTGCGATCACTTGGGAAAACATCGAAGCTGCCTCCGCGTAGCGAGCTTGGCGATCGTAAAACGTTCCGAGGGCGCTATAGGGTACCCAATAACGGGGTCGCAATTCGATAGCTCGGCGGTAGGTTTTCTCCGCCTCCGCAGGCTTGCCAAGACCCTCGTAAGCGTCCGCCAGTCCGCGATAGGCATCGTCGCTGGTCGGCTCGGTTTCGACTGCGCGTTCGAACTCCACCGCGGCCTTCTCGTACTCGCCGCTACCGCTCTCGATTCGTCCCAGGCAGACATGTGCAGCGGTGAGTTTTGGGTCGGGCCTCAGCGCTCGTTCGCAGGCGTCGCGGGCAGACGCGACCCAGCGCGCATCTTTGCTCGCGACGTATTTCTGCCAGTACGCCTCGCCCAACCCGGCGTAGGCCAGGGCAAAATCGGGATCGAGGGCGAGCGCCTGCTTGAAGACCGTGATGGCACTGTCGAGATTTTCGACCTTGTCGTAGTCTTGCAGGTAACCCCGTGCTTGCAAGTAGAGGTCATAGGCGCCAGGGACCGGAGTAACGTGAGTCTCCAGGGGCTCGAGTCCAGGCGGTTGTACCTCCAAGTCCAGCATCCGTAAGGCTCCGTTCACCACTTCGTCTTGGACCTCGAACGGATCAGATGTGACTACTGTGATGCTATCTGCCCTGAGTTGTCGGTGAGTGCGGGTATCCACCAGGTTGCAGTTAACGCGTACTCGGTCTCCCGATCGGACCAGGTTTCCTTCCAAAGCCAAATTCACACCAAACTCTTGGCGCGCTTGGTCCGCCGTCATGACTCGCCTTGCCCGTACTGCCGACGCGGAAATTACCACCAACGGGTGACTGGTGGTGAGCTGGGCGAGTTTCGCCGTCAGAGTCTCAGTCAGACCGTCGCTGAAGGCCTTGGCGCTTGGGTCCCCACCCGCCACTTCAAACGGCAGCACAGCCAGTTGCCTTTCCTGCGGGATAGCCCCGGCGCCAAGCCAACCACGTATTCGCGCGCGCACCGAAGGGATAGCCGCCACACCGCTGCCAAGAAGAAGCGCGGCCAAAAAAGCGGCGGTGAATTCCCGCGCGCGGCGGCCCTTGGTGAGCGCGATTGTAGTCAAATGCTCGGGTGCCAGGCCGTACTGCACGCGGTTAATGTCGGCGCGCATCTCGGAAGAAGTTTGATAGCGAAGGCTTCGATCCCTTGCTAGCGCCTTGTTCAGGATAGATTCCGTCTCCTCTGAAAGGCGAGGATTCAGGATGCGCGGGGCCACGGGCTGCTGGTGGAGAATGGCATCAATGAGCCGCGAACTTAGCGTCTCGGAGAAGGGCCTTTGCCCTGTGGCCGCCTCGTACAGCACCACGCCAAGAGCCCAAAGGTCGGTTCGCGCATCGGCCGGCTCGCCCAGCAACTGCTCCGGCGCCATGTAGGGCAGCGTCCCAGCGACTTCGCCTTCGGCGACAGATTGCGTTACGTCCCCGGCTTCCGCCGGTGCCAGCAGTTTTGCCAAGCCGAAATCCAAGACCTTCGCTTGCCCCTTCGGCGTTACCATAATGTTCGCCGGTTTCAGGTCTCTGTGTACGATCCCATGTTCGTGTGCTTCTTCTAGTGCCGCGGCAATCTGGTCCCCCAGCGAAATGAGTTCTATTTCTGGCAGCGCACCCAATTTCAGCTTTTCAGCTAGGGACTGGCCGAGCACGTATTCCATGACAAGATAGTTCACGCCGCCGTCTTCACCGAAGTCGTGGATCACAGCGATGTTCGGGTGGCTGAGTTTTGCCAGCGCCAGCGCTTCTTTACGGAAGCGGCGTCGCACGGTTTCATCTGCCAGCAGGCCTGCGGGAAGAACCTTCAGCGCCACGTCACGTTCCAGCCGTTCATCGCGCGCGCGATAGACCACTCCCATGCCGCCTGCACCGATGAGCGCGAGGATTTCATAGGGTCCGAGCCGGGAGCCGATCGCCAACTCTCTCGGTTGGGCGGCAGGGTGGGCCAGGAAGGTGGTTGGGGCTTGTTCGTGTGCGAGGATGAGCGATTCCACCTCGCGGCGCAGGGCTGGTTCGGCGCAGGCCTGCTCGAGATAGGCCTGCCTTTCGCCGGGCAGCCGTTCGAGGGCAGCAGCGAGCATTTTCTTGACTTCCTGCCAGCGTTCCGGCGTCACGTCCCTGCGCCCTTCTTCATTTCGCGGCGCAGCCAAGCGCGGGCCGTGGCCCATTCGCGCTTTACGGTGGCCGGCGAAACGCCCAGGACGACAGCAGTCTCCTCGATGGAAAGCCCTCCAAAGAATCTCAGTTCGATGAGGCGGCCCTGCTGCGGGTCCAAAGCGGTGAGTTTGCCGAGCGCGTCATCGAGCGCGACGAGATCGATTTCCTGCTTCTGAGCCGGGGCAAGCTCCGGATCGAGAGCGAGCCGCGGTGCTCCGGCGCCGCGCTTGGCAGCGAGGCGGTTGCGCGCGTGATCCACCAGAATGTGCCGCATCAGTTGCGCGGCTACGCCAAAAAAGTGAGCGCGGTTTTGCCACTGCGGCACTTCCTGGCGAACCAGGCGCAGATACGCTTCGTTGACCAGGGCAGCGCTCTGAAGGGTGTGGTCGGGGCGTTCGCGCCAGAGATGGCGGCGCGCGACCCGGCGTAGCTCATCGTAAACCACGGGTATCAATGCTTCCCGTGCTTCCTCGTTGCCTTGGCCCCAATCGGCGAGCAGTTTATTGATCCGCGTGGACGAAGCCGGGCACACTTTCTTCTCCAGCCGCGTGCGAGTTACTACACGTTAACCAGGAAGGTAACGCCCCCGGCATGCAAAGTCAATTTGCCCGGTGACGGGAGGCGGAACAGCCTGGACGCGGGGTGCGCCGGGACCCCCAAGAATCTTCGATTCGAGTGAGCCAGTTTGCGCTTGGTTCTCGCTTTATAGAGTGAAGGCACGATGCGGACCCCGGCAGGGCAGGGAAGGCGCACCGAGCCAAGACACGAGAGGAGAACTACGATGAAACTGAACCATGTACGATGTTCAAGCAGTTTGAAACTGTTCCTGGGGATTCTGCTGGCGGCTTGTCTCCTGGCGACGTTCGGCTCACGCCGACTCGCTGTTCAAAGGCACATTTACACTGACGCACGAAGTCCAATGGGGCGAAGCCGTGCTGGGCCCCGGGGCGTATTCGCTGGCACTCGATCAACCGACACAAACCATCATCATTCGCGATGCCTCCGGCAAGATCGTCGC
The DNA here is from genome assembly GCA_963813045.1 of uncultured Acidobacteriota bacterium. Classification (GTDB taxonomy): domain Bacteria; phylum Acidobacteriota; class Terriglobia; order Acidiferrales; family UBA7541; genus Palsa-295. Next base: position 194,287 of record CAWEXR010000027.1, on the reverse strand, counting down.
TCGCGAGATCGTGCGGCCCGCGGCTAACACGGACAATGACGACAGCCAACTGCTAATCAGCGTCCGCGGAAACCAGCGCGCGGTGTACTCTGTGCGGCTGGCGGGCCTCGGCGAGGTCTTCCAAAAGGCGCATCCGTTCGCGGCCGGCGGGAGAGCTGCCGAAGAAGCACGCAACGCGGAGGCCATTGCGGTTGAGGTTGCCAAGAAGTAAGGCCAGATTTGTGACTCTCGCGAACTGGGGGCCAGCCTTCGTCCTCCCCTTCTGGCCCCCAACATCCTTAGAAATACCCTTCGCGTAGGCCTTTCCGATCTATCTCGCCAGCGTATTTCTCCGTTCAGTTGGCGGCAACTTCGAGCGTGTCAGCGACGGGCTGCAATCCTGCGCCGGCAGGGCCTGCTTTTCTTCCCTTTCGAAGGAGTGCGTCCAGGGATCATTTTCCAGGGCCGTTAATCAAGAGGAAGGCGACCGTCATGATTTGAGCGTATTCGGATCGGACTTCATGCAAAACCGCCCATATTCCAAGCTGAGGCGGCACCGGCGGCAAGGGCAAAGGCGATGTTCCAAGATACAGTGAGATTTTCGTAGAAAGTATGGCCACGATCATCTCGATGATGAACGGGATCGCAATCAGCCGTGTCATCAGGCCGGAAAGCAACAACAATCCCCCAACGATCTCGAGCCAGCCGACAAAGGGGGCTGTGAAATGAGGCAACGGCATTCCTAGTTTCGTGAAACGCCCAACCCCCTGGTTCACATAGACAAACTTCAATATCCCTTCCCAGAAGAACACTCCTCCTGCCATCAGTCTTAATAGGAGCGTAGACCTCGGGCCGGTGACCGGTGGATTCGTGAGCCAGTTGAAGATATTCTTGATTTTCGTATTTCCCATCTTCTCCTCCAGTAAGATCTTCCTACACCAGGCTTGACCGTTTAGAGCGGCGATTTATTCCCGGAAAGTCTGCAGGAAAAGATCAAAATGCGGAATCAAGAGGGAGGATGGCTAACGGGCAGCCGATACTCACTCGACTATAACGCTGACGACGTTGCTCTTACCCGCGGCATTCGTCACGTAGATCTCGCATAGGCCGGGCGTGAACAATGCCAGCACCAGCGACGGATTCGTTGGCTATCGAGGGTACGGTCAGCCCGGTCTTTCGCCTCGGCCAAGAAATGGTTGGCGAGATGCACGCTGTGGCACTGTATAAAGGGATGTGTAGCTGATACATTGCACGCATTGAAGCGCTTGAAGGCCCAAGGATTTCCTATGCTGATTCGTCTGGGATACGACATTGTTTTTGAAACTACTCAGCCAGTGTCGATGGTCGCGCTGCTGAAGGTGCACTCTTCGCGGGTGAACGATCTGCGCAAGCCGGATGAATTGAATCTCGAGCCGGCAACTGAAGTCGCAATGTTACTTCGACACTTTCGGAAACTACTGCTGCCGCTTTCTCGCTCCGACGGGCCAAATTCGACTGAGCAACTCGACCCTGATTTACGACACGGGCGATCCAGACCCGGTTGCGCCGTGGGCGCACGAAATACCGGTGCAGGATTTGCCCAACGACGTACTTCAGTACCTGCTCAACAGCCGGTATTGCGAAGTCGACCGGATGTCCAACATTGCAACGGAGCTTTTTGGCGGGATCGCGCCGGGCTGGAACCGGGTGAAGGCCGTCTGCGAGTGGATTCACGAGAAAGTGACGTTCGGATACGAATATGCGAACGCGACGAAAACGGCGCTCGACGTTTTTACGGACCGCTTCGGCGTTTGCCGGGATTTCCAGCACCTGGCGGTAACGATGTGCCGGGCGTTGAATATACCGGCGCGCTACGCGACGGGATATCTGGGCGACATCGGAGTCCCGGCGTCGCCCGTGCCGATGGATTTCAGCGCCTGGTTCGAAGCGTATCTGGACCACCGGTGGTGGACGTTCGATGCGCGTCACAACCAGCCGCGCATCGGCCGCGTGCTGATGGCCGTGGGGCGCGACGCGTCCGATGTGGCGCTCACGACATCGTTCGGCACGGCGAATTTGCGGCAGTTCAGCGTGATCACCGACGAAGTGCCGGAGCAGGAAGCGGCAGGCGCCTGAGCGCCAGCCCGCTTCTTCCGTTGACGGCGTGGCGGCGCGCAGCCCTATAGTGACTCATTTTTATCAGGAGAGCTGCGTGCTCGAGCGCCTCTTTCATCTCTCGGAGAACAAGACCACCGTTCGCACCGAGCTTCTGGCCGGTCTGACGACGTTCATGACCATGGCGTACGTGGTTGTCGTCAACCCGCGCATCCTTTCCGAAGCAGGCATGCCGGTCGACGGCGTGCTTTTCGCGACATGCATTTCGGCGGCTCTGGCAACGCTTGTGATGGGCCTCTGGGCGAACTATCCCATAGCCTTGGCGCCCGGGATGTCGCTTAACGCCTATTTCACGTATTCGATTGTCATCGGCCGCGGCGTGCCCTGGCAGACTGCGCTGGGAGTGGTGCTGCTTTCCGGCCTGCTTTTCCTGATCTTGACGCTGACGAACGTGCGCGAGCAGATCGTCAATGGAATTCCCGACTGCCTCAAGCACGGCACAGCGGCAGGCATCGGGCTTTTCATCGCATTCGTGGGCTTCCGGAACGCGAACATCATCGTGGCGAACGCGTCCACGTTCGTCGCATTCGGCAAGGCGTCCAATCCGCAGGTGTTTCTTGCTGCGCTTGGCATTCTTCTGATTGCAATCCTGATGGTCCGGCGCGTCGGCAGCGCCATTCTGATCGGCATCGTCACCATCACGGTGGTTGGAATTCCATTCGGAGTCAGCCACTGGCCCGCGCATCTTTTCTCGCTGCCGCATCCATCGGGGACGTTTCTCAAGCTCGATCTGCGCTCGGCTGCGAAACTAGGCCTGGGCGAACTCGTTTTCGTATTTTTCTTCGTCGACCTGTTCGACAACGTGGGGACGCTGGTCGGCGTCTGCGAGCAGGGCGGATTTCTGCGGGACGGCAAATTGCCGCGCGCGAGCCGCGCGCTGCTGGCGGACGCGTTCGGCACCATCGTCGGGGCGCTCACCGGCACGTCCACGGTGACGAGCTACATCGAGAGCGCGGCCGGGGTGGCCGCCGGGGCGCGAACGGGCCTCGGCAATCTGGTGATTGCGGGATTATTTGCCGCGGCGATGTTTTGCGCGCCGCTGGTGGCTGCGATTCCGTCTTATGCCACTGCGCCGGCGCTGATTTTGGTTGGCGCGTTGATGTGCGGTGCGGTCGCCAGGGTTAAGTGGGACGACTACACGGATTCCGTCCCGGCTTTTCTCACTCTAATCGCCACGCCGCTCACGTTTAGCATCGCGACCGGACTGAGTCTCGGATTGCTTTCCTTCACTTTTCTGAAGCTGTTTACCGGCCGGCATCGGGAAATCAGCCCGCTGATCTGGGTGCTGAGCGTTCTGTTTCTCCTGCGGTACGTGTTTCTTGGCTCCGAATAGAGGAAGTGGCATCCCCTTACTGCGACGTCGAAGGGAGATTCTTCGACTACGCGTCCCGACCCGGAGATTGAGAAAACCAATCTCCGGGAAACGCGAAGCATCGGGACGCTTCGCTCAGAATGACGATCCGATGGGCGGCCAGACTTCTGACGTTTTACGCGACTCTGCCGTAGCCTTTGGGCGGCTGGAATCCGCCGATCTCGCGGGCCAACAGCTGTCCGAAGCCGATTGGCGTGGCGTCTTCCAAATAGGGTCCGACGATCTGAAGCCCCACTGGTAGTCCGCTCTTGCCCAGACCCGCCGGAACTGTAGTTGCGGGGCAGCCGGTTAGCGAAGCGGGCGATATGTAAGTGAGAAGATTCAACTGCGGCTGCGCGCCGCCCTCGGGCATCGGGACCGTGCGCGTGTCCCGGGGGCCGTGGTCGTGCGGGTAGGCGGTGGTCATCGCGGTAGGCAGCAGGAAAACATCCGCTGATTCGAAGTATTTTTCCCAGAGGGCGCGGTAGGCCAAGCGCTTCAGGTTTCGCACTTGCCATTCAGCGAAACTGCTGAGCGAACCTTTGGCCATACCATCGGACCGTTTCGCCAGGTGATCGCGCAACTGCTGCTGGCGCTCCGGCGGCGTGACGCTGAAGTCGAATGCGCCAAGCATGAAGAAGTACGTGTCGAGCATCTGTGTAAAGCCGAAGCCTTCGGGCCATCCTCGTTTCACAGCCGCGCCGGCCTTCTCGCAAGCGCGAACTGCGGATTCGAGAACGGACTTGGTCTCTTCCGAGACCGGCACAGCGGGGTCTTCCAGAACGTAGCCGACGCGGTAGTCCTTGAGCTGATCGTGGCGCCGGCTGGGGAGAGTCCACCGAAAGGCCTTCGCGTCGGGCGGCTCCGGTCCGGCGAGAATCCGCAAGCCTGTCTCCAAATCCTCCGCGCTGCGCGCCATCGGACCAGCCGCCGCCAGCAGCGTGGAAAACCCGGGGTTTTCCTGCACTCCTCCGGGCGAGTGGCCCGCCATGCTGACGATATCGATTGTCGGCTTGTGGCCGCAGATCCCGCAAAGCGCGGCAGGCGTTCGAATGCTGCCTCCGATGTCCGAGCCGATGCTAAGGAACGCCAACCCCGCGGCCAGCGACGCGGCCGAACCACCGGAGGAGCCTCCCGGCGTTCTTGCGAGATCCCAGGGGTTATTGGATGTGCCATAGATGTCGTTGAACGATTGCCCGTCCATGAGGTAGAGGGGCACATTGGTCGCGCCGAGCAAAATGGCTCCGGCGTCCAACAAACGGCGCACGGCGACGGCATTCCGGGGCGCCCTGGCGTTCTTGAGCGCGGGAACGCCCCAGGTGCAGGGTTGTCCCTGGACGCCAAAGCTTTCTTTGACGTTGATGGGCACGCCGTGAAGGGGACCGGTCGTCGCGCCGCGAGCGACGGCTTCATCGGCCTGCTTTGCGGCCGCCAGGGCTTGCTCACGCAGTTGATAAACGTAGGCGTTGAGCTTGGGTTGATAGGCATCGATCCGGCGAAAGGTGTGCTGCGTCAACTCGACCGAGGAAATCTTGCCGGCGCGAATCGCCGCCGCCGCTTCGGTGGCCGATCCAAAGTCAGGATCAAAATCGTGGTTTGACATTCAGGCAGGACCTTCCGTTTTGTAGCTTCGAGTTCGGGCCGAGTATACACCGGACGGCCGTCTTGACCGATCTGCTCGCCCGCGACGAAGGCCCGCATGCGTGTTCAATGGAGCCGGGACAATGTTAGTAGGGGATTTTGTTAGATTGCTTTTCCCAGGCGCGAAAGGCTCCGAGGGCTTCCTCACGCATGAACTGAACCATGGGGATTTTGCGCTCGGAGTGCGGCTGTGGGATTTCGCTGTAAATGAGCGAGTCGTCGAAGCCGGCTTTTGAGGCGTCCGCGGCGGTGCAGCCGAAGTAGACGCGCGCCGGGCGCGTCCAATAGATTGCTCCGAGGCACATCGGGCAGGGCTCGCAGGACGTGTAAAGCTCGCAATCGCGAAGCTCGAAGAGGCCTAGTTTTTCGCACGCCTTGCGGATCGCGACCACTTCCGCGTGGGCGGTGGGGTCGTTGGTCGCGGTGACGCAGTTCGCGCCCTCGGCGATGATTTTGCCGTCCTTCACGACGACCGCGCCGAACGGGCCGCCATTCCCCGAGCGCACGTTCTCCACCGCGAGATGAATCGCGCGCTCCATGAAGGGGTTGCTCATTCAGGAATTATAGACTCGAAACCGGGCAGAACCATCCGGTGATTAGCCGGTAGTGGTTAACCGGTTCCCCCGGGAGCAACCTCGAGGATATGTTGACTACGCGAACGGTGATGGCGTATAGGGTCTCCAGGCCGACCGAAAGATAGGAGGAGAAACCTATGAGCGCTACATCTGCGGCTACATTTGTGAAGAAGTCTGTGGGGTGGTCTATTGGGCTCAGCGTGCTCATGATCGTGGCGGGGATCCTAGCGATCGCTTCACCCCTGGCTGCCGGAATCGCCGTCAACCTATTGGTCGCTTGGCTGCTCATTTTTAGCGGGTGCGTCCATCTGGTGTTTGCCTGGCACACGCGAAGCGGCGGAGGCCTGCTGTTTGAGCTGCTACTCGGGATTCTCTACGTTTTCATCGGCGTGTATCTGCTCGTGCATCCGTTGGCGGGTTTGGTGTCGCTGACGCTCGCGCTGGCGTTTTACCTGTTCCTGGAGGCGATCGTGGAGTTGATTTTGGGATTCAAGCTTCGCCCGCTACCGGGGACAGGTTGGTTGCTCTTCGACGGGATCGTCACTTTCATCCTCGCTGTCATGGTTTGGAGGACGTGGCCATCAAGCAGCGAATGGGCTATCGGCATACTGGTGGGAGTCAGCATGCTGTTTAGCGGCACTTCTCGCCTGATGCTTTCCCTGGCCGCGCGCGGCGTCACGACTAAGCTGGCGTAGGCCCCGAACTTGCCGACTAGGGCGCTCATCGGGCTAATTCAGCCCGCGTCGCCGGAGTGCGTTACTGGACGGTGCAAACTGGTAAGATACGCTGAGGCGTCTCCGCAAATCTGTTAGTAGCGACGCCCGGTGCCATGATCCTGCAAGCTTTTCGCTCCCGCCGCGTGGTAACGCCGGAAGGAATTCGGCCGGCAGCCATTCTTGTCGATGGGGAACAAATACAGACTGTTGTGACTCCGGAACAAGTGCCTGCCGGGGCCGAGACGCATGATTTCGGCGACGCAGCGATTTTGCCGGGGCTTGTCGATTCGCATGTGCACATCAACGAGCCCGGGAGGACCGATTGGGAGGGATTCGAGACGGGCACACGCGCTGCGGCCGCGGGCGGGTACACGATGCTCGTGGACATGCCGCTGAACTGCCTGCCGGCCACAACGACCGTTGCCGCGTTCGAAGCGAAGCGCGAGGCGGCGCGCGGCAAGTGCAGAGTCGACTGGGCGGCGTGGGGCGGAGTGGTCGCGGACAATCAAGCCGACATCGAAGCGATGGCGGCCGCGGGCGTACTCGGCTTCAAATGCTTCCTGATTCATCCGGGAATCGACGGTTTCACGATGCTGACCGAACCGGAGCTGCGCGCGGCGCTGCCGCATGTGGCCCGCACCGGATTACCGCTGCTGGTGCATGCGGAGCTTGGCGGGCCGGTGGACGCGGCGACCGCGGCTCTGGCCGGCGCCGATTGGAGATCGTACGCGACCTATCTGAAATCGCGGCCGGACGAAGCAGAGCTCTCCGCGATTCGGCTGCTGGTATCGCTGTGCCGCGAGTATCGGTTCCGCCTGCACATCGTCCACCTGTCGACGTGCGAAGGGCTTTCCATATTGCGCGCCGTGCGCGCCGAGGGACTGCCCGTCACCGTGGAGACGTGCCCGCATTACCTGCACCTCGCCGCCGAAACGATCGCCGACGGAGCAACGCTGTGCAAGTGCGCACCGCCGATTCGCAGCCGCGAGAACCGCGAAAAGCTATGGCAGGGGCTTCGCGAGGGCGTAATCGATCTTGTGGCCACGGATCATTCTCCGTGTCCCCCGTCGATGAAGAAGCTCGAGGAGGGAAACTTCAAGACTGCGTGGGGCGGCGTCGCGAGCCTGTCGGTGGCGCTGCCGTTGATGTGGACAGAGGCGAGCGCGCGAGGATTCACGCTGTCCGATATCGCGCGCTGGATGGCGGCAGGCCCCGCGCGTCTCGCGGGCTGCCACGCGCGGAAAGGCCGGATCGCAGCGGGCTGCGACGCGGATTTCGTCGTGTTCGAGCCGGAAGCGGAAGTTCAGGTTACTAAAGATCGGCTATTTTACAGGCACGCGATTTCTCCCTATCTGGGGGAAAAACTCCGCGGATCAGTGAAAACCACCTACCTCAGAGGCAAGATCGTGTTTGCCGAGGGGAAGTTCCCCGGCGAGCCTACCGGCCGGGAATACAAGCGATAGCAGGCGACGTCCGAGCGCAATCAGACGTGCAAATTCCTTCCGTTATCGTTCACAATGGGCGGAGTGTGCCATGGAAAAGGATCACATCGTCGGCTCGCCGGCGCCGCGCAAGGAAGGGCGCGACAAGGTCACGGGGAAAGCGCGCTATATCGACGACATCACGCTGCCGGACATGCTGTACGGCGCGACCGTTCGCAGCAGAATCCCGCGAGGCAGAATCAAGAAAATCACGTTCGGTCCGGGAATTCCGTGGGATGAGGTCGTCGTCGTATCCGCGAAGGACATCCCTGGGAAAAACTGCATCGCGCTGATCGAAGACGATCAGCCGTGCCTAGTGGACGAAATCGTTAACCATCCGGAGGAGCCAATCCTCCTGCTGGCCCATCCGGAGAAGCATCTCCTTCCGAAAGCGGTTGAAGCCGTCCACATCGAGTACGAAGCCCTTCCAGCGGTGTTTAGCATTGCGGATAGCGAGCGGCGAACCGAAATCATCTGTGGGAAAGACAATACCTTCAAAACGTACTTAATCCAGAAGGGCGATGTGGATGCCATCTGGGAGAAAGCCGCATTCATCGTCGAGGGCGAATACTACACGGGCGCGCAGGAACAACTCTACATCGAGACAAACGGGATGATCGCGCAGTTCGATCCCAAGCAGGGGATCACCGTGTGGGGTTCGCTGCAGTGCCCCTATTACGTCCACAAGGCATTGATGGCTGTCTTCGACTTGCCGGAAGAAAAGGTTCGCGTGGTGCAGGCGGAAACCGGGGGCGCGTTCGGCGGCAAGGAAGAGTACCCCTCCATGATCGCGGCGCACGCGGCGCTGCTGGCAATGAAGTCCGGGCGGCCTGTGAAAATCATTTACGACCGCGCGGAAGACATGGTAGCCACAACGAAACGCCACCCGTCGCGAACGCGACATCGCACGGCGGTGAGCAAGGACGGCAAGATTCTGGGCGGCGAGATCGAATTCACGATCGACGGCGGCGCGTATGTGACGCTGTCGCCGGTCGTGCTCTCGCGCGGCACGATTCACGCGGGTGGGCCGTATTACTGGCCCAGCGTTCGCGTCCGCGCAAAGGCCGTGGCGACGAATACTCCTCCACACGGCGCGTTTCGCGGCTTCGGCGCGCCGCAGTGCCTTTTCGCCATCGAGCGCCATATGGATCGGATCGCGGAGGCCGTGAAGCTGTCCCCAACGGAGATTCGGCGCCGGAATTTTCTGAAGCCGGGCGAGACAACCATCACGGAACAGACCGTGCGGGAAGAAATCGACTTGGGGAAGTTGCTCGACCGGGCGCTGACTCTGGCCGACTACGATTCCAAGCGGAAGCGCTTCGCGAAGCAGAACGAACGCGGAACGTGCAGGAAGGGAATGGGCATTGGGGCGTTTCTGCACGGCGCGGGATTCACGGGATCGGGAGAACGCCATCTGAGTTCCGTGGTGGGAGTGGAGGGACGCTCCGACGGCGGCGTCCGCGTTCTCGTTTCAAGCACGGAAATCGGACAGGGAACCAACACGATTCTTTGCCAGATCGCGGCCGAGACTTTGGGGCTGCCCTACGGAGATGTTGAGATCGCGCAGCCGGACACGACAGCAGTGCCGAACAGCGGCCCGACGGTCGCGTCGCGCACGGCGATGGTCGTGGGAAAACTGGTGCAGTCGGCCGCGCTGGGATTGAAACAGACGCTGACCGGTTGCGGAATGCTGGGCAACAGCCACACGCCCGAGGAATTTCGGGCCGCATGCCGGGAATACATTTCGACGCGTGGGCAACTGCGGTCCTTCGCCAAGTACGAGCAGCCCGAGGGCATCTTCTGGGACGATCAGAATTACCGGGGCGAGGCGTACGCGGCGTTTGCCTGGGCCGTTTACATTGCGGAGGTAACCGTTGATCTAGCCACGTACGGCGTATCGGTGGACGATTTCGTGGCGTTGCAGGAAGTCGGCAGAGTGCTGAATCCCGTCCTGGCAAAGGGACAAATCGCCGGCGGCGTCGCACAGGGAATTGGATTTGCGCTGTACGAGAAAGTAGAATGGCGGGACGGACGCATGCAAAACGGCCAGATGACGAATTACATCATGCCCACTTCCGCCGACCTGCCTCCGGTCCGGATTTTCTTCGAAGAGATGGGAAACGCGCACGGCGCTTACGGAGCGAAGGGAATCGGCGAACTCCCGATGGATGGCCCTGCTCCTGCGATTGTGAACGCGGTCGTGGATGCGCTGGGGATTCAGTTTGATTCGATTCCGCTGCTTCCTGAAGACATTTTCGAGGCGGTGAGCGTCCCGGCCGCGCAGAAAAATGCCGTCCATTCGGTGGACCGCGCGAGATGACCGCCAAGGAGCGCGCCAAACGCGAATTCTCTCTGATCGTCAACGGCGAGTCGAAGACCGTGCGCGCCTATCCGATGGAAAGGCTCCTCGACGTGCTGCGGGAACATCTCGGGTTGACCGGAGCGAAGGAAGGGTGCGGAGAAGGAGAGTGCGGCGCGTGCGCCGTGCTGATGGATGGCGCGCTCGTCGATAGCTGCCTGATTCCCATTCTGCAAGCGCAAGGCTCGAATATTGTCACGATCGAGAAACTCGCGGGCGACGCGCGGTTGTGCGCGCTGCAGCAGGCTTTTCTCGAGTGCGGCGGCGCGCAGTGCGGCATCTGCACGCCGGGAATGATTCTCGCGGCGCAGTATCTTTTGAATCGGAAACCTAGGCCTACGATGGAAGACATCCGCGAAGGGCTCTCGGGCAACCTCTGCCGCTGCACCGGCTACACGCAGATTTTCGAGGCCGTGGCCGAAGCGGCGCGGCGCGGGGCCTCCGCATGAGGTCCGATCCGGCTGACTACGAGCTGGTCGCGCCGGCGAACCTGCAAGCGGCCGTCTCGCTCCTGGCGGGCGACCCTGGCTCGTGGCTCCCCATTGCGGGCGGCACGGACCTGATGGTGCAATACGCGGCGGGAACGCTTCGAGCGCGGAAGCTTGTCAGCATCTGGAACCTTCCCGATCTGCGCCGCGTGGAAATTCTCCCCGGCGAAATCCAGATCGGCGCGGGTTGCACGTACACCGATCTGCGCGAACACGCAGTGGTGAGGGACGAGTTTTCATTGTTGGCGCGTGCGGCGAGCTGGACGGGCGGAATCGCGAATCAAAATCGCGGGACGCTCGGCGGCAATATCGTGAACGCATCGCCCGCGGCCGATTCCTTGCCCGCTCTGCTGGCTTACGGGGCCGATCTGATTCTGGTTTCGGTTCGAGGCGAGCGGCGCCTTCCATATCGGGATTTTCACGTCGCCTACAAAGAGACGAAGCTCGCGTCGGATGAGCTGATCCGGGCCGTGTGCCTCCCCCGGCGCTTTGCTGGATATGTTTCGTACGCGCGCAAGGCGGGGACGCGCAACGCGCAGGCAATTTCCAAGGTCTGCATGGCGGCGCTGGCGCTGCTCGAAGGCGGGGTCGTTCACGATGTTCGCATCGCGGTGGGGAGTGTTGCGCCGGTGCCGCTGCGCCTGGCCGAGACGGAGCGAATCATGGAGGGCAAGCGCGTCGAGCCATCCATCGTGGCGCTGGCAAGAAAAACCGCTGCGGGGGAAATCCGGCCGATCGACGACATTCGATCCACGGCGCGGTATCGTGCGGCCGTGGTGAGCAATCTGGTTGCGGAGTTTCTCGAAAAGCTCCGCGCCGGAAATGGGCCATGAGTGACGCACTGGAGCGCTGGAACCGTCTTTCGGTCGATGAAGCGGAGAAAGAGATCTTGCCTTGTTGCGGATCGAGGGCGTGGGCGCGCGGGATCACCGGGCGCAGGCCTCTCGCGGACGAGACTGCATTGCTGGCCGCGTCCGATGAAACGTGGAACAACTTGAGCGAATTCGACTGGACGGAAGCGTTTCGAAGTCACCCGCGAATCGGCGAGTCGAGCGCGGCGAGCGCTTCGCAGACTCGCCCGGCGAAGTGGTCCGCACAGGAGCAGCGGGGAGTTGCGATTGCCGATGACGCCGTGAAAACCGCGCTGGCGGAGGCGAATCGCGAATACGAGCGGCGCTTCCATCGTATCTTTATCGTGTGCGCCACGGGCAAGACGGCGCCGGAGATTTTGCAGATCATGCAGCGCCGGATGCAGAATGACGATCGGGCCGAACTTTACGAGGCTGCGGAGCAGCAGCGGCAGATCACGCACATTCGCCTGAAGAGGTGGCTCGCACTATGATGCGGATTTCGACGCACGTTCTCGATACGGCTCGCGGAGTTCCGGCGAGAGATGTGTCCGTGCATCTGGAGAGGCATGAAAACTCTGGGGAGTGGCGCGTTGTCGCTTCGGCGCGCACCGATGACGACGGGCGCTGCAACCAGTTGTTGCCGGAGGCCGAAACGCTTGCGCCCGGCGTCTACCGCCTGGGTTTTGACACGGCAAGTTACTTTGCGACGCAGGAAGTCGAGGGATTTTATCCGATCGTACGGATCACATTCGTCGTGCGGGAGGGCGAGACGCATTTTCACATTCCGTTGCTTCTAAGTCCGTACGGATATACGACGTACCGGGGGAGCTGAAGCAATGATTGCGCTGGGCGAAAATCGATACGGCAAATCGTGCGTGCGATTGGTCCGCGTAAAGCGCCATCCGGAGGGGCATGAGCTTCGCGAATGGACGGTGGAGATCCTGCTCGAAGGGGATTTCACGAGCTGCTTTACGGATGGAGACAACAGCAAAATCCTGCCGACGGACACGATGAAGAACACCGTGTACTCCCTGGCGCGAAATTCATCGGCCGCGCCCATGGAGGATTTTGCCAAGGAGCTGATCGATTTCTTCTTGGCGCGGAACCCGCAGGTCTCGTCGGCGGAAGTCAACATATCGGGAAAGCCCTGGGAGCATTTGGTGACGGGCGGAAAACCGCACCCGACCGCGTTCGTGCAGTCGAGCAGGGAACTCCAAACAACCAGGGTGACGCGGGCGCAGGGAGGCAAATTCTCCGTCGCGTCGGGGCTTCAGAACCTCATCCTCATGAAGACGGCGGGGTCGGGATTCGAGGGCTACGTTCACGATTCGCTGACGACTCTGCCGGAGACAAGCGACAGGCTGTTCGGGACGGCCGTCCGGGCGAACTGGAAGTACGTTTCCGCGGACCTCGATTTTCTCCCGTTCCGGACCAAGATCCGCGAGACACTACTCACCGTTTTCGCGGGGCATGAAAGCAAGTCCGTGCAACACACTCTCTATGCCATGGCTGAGGCCGTTCTGGAGAAAATTGCCGAAGTCGACGAAATCGAACTGACGATGCCCAACATACACTGCCTGCTTGTCGATCTCTCGAAATTCGGGCAGGACAATCCCAATGAAATCTTCGTGCCAACCGACGAGCCGCACGGCTACATCGAGGCGCGCATCCGCCGGAAACGGTGAGATTCGGCGCCGATGAGCGATCAGCGAATAGCGAGAGCGAAGGAAACGATCGAACGGTGCAACCGGCTGGCTGGTTTCAGCGAAGTGCCGGGCAGCACGCGGAGGACGTTTCTTTCTCCGCCGATGCGCGAATGCCATCGCGAAATCGCGCGATGGCTCCAGCCGCTCGGAGTTAACCCATGGATCGACGCGGCCGGTAATCTCCGCGGATTTTATCCCGGGGAGAAACCTGACTCTCCGCGGCTTCTCATCGGCTCGCATCTCGATACAGTCCCCGATGCGGGGGCGTATGATGGCGTGCTCGGAGTGGTTCTCGCGGCAACTCTGCTGGAAGCGCTCGGCGGCAAGAGGCTTCCCTTCGGAATCGAGGTTGTGGGCTTTTCCGAGGAGGAAGGCGTGCGTTTCGGCGTGCCGTTCATTGGCAGCCGCGCGCTGGTGGGCCGGCTCGACGAAGAACTGCTCGGGCGCAAGGATGGGCGCGGCGTCAGCGTACGCGAAGCCATCGGAGGGTTTGGCCTGGACCCGCGAGAAATTCCGGCGGCTGTCCTGAAGGACGACACCCTGGGTTACGTCGAATTTCACATCGAGCAAGGGCCTGTGCTGGAGCAAGCCGGGCGTCCGCTCGGCGTGGTCGAGTCCATCGCGGGGCAAGGCAGGCTCGAGTTCAAGTTCACGGGACGCGCCAATCATGCGGGGACGACTCCCATGCACCTTCGCCAGGATGCGATTGCCGGCGCCGCGGAGTGGATTGTGGAAGTCGAAAGAGAAGGCCAGCGAGTTCCCGGGCTCACCGCGACGGTAGCCCAATTTGAAGCGAAGCCCGGGGCGACGAACGTGATTGCCGGAGAGGCTCGGCTGACTCTCGACTTGCGTCATGGCTCGGACGACGTCCGGATCGGTGCGGAGAAAAATATGATCCGCAAAGCGGAAGAAATTGCCCAGCGCCGTGGTCTGTCCGTACGGACGAGCACCCAGGTGAACCAACGCGCCGTGGAAATGAGCTCGTTTCTTGTCCGTCAGGCCGAAGAAGCCGTCCGAAGAGCCGGGTGCGAACCGTACCGGATGGTGAGCGGCGCGGGGCACGATGCCATGATCCTCGCGGAAAAGATTCCTGCCGCGCTCATCTTCTTGCGAACGCCGGGCGGAATCAGCCACAATCCCGCGGAAACGGTAAACGTCGAGGACGTGGCGAAGGCTCTCGAGAGCGGTCTGCATCTGCTCGATTTGCTCGCTTCCTCACCCATGCCCCAAAGGAGAGCGCACAGTGCATAACCTTGGCGAAACGCGCAGCGCCCGGCGCGCCGATCATCTCTTGCTGACGCCCGACACGTTCGTGCGCACCCCGCTGCCGGGAATGAAAGGCTGCACGGCCATCGTTCACGCAGGGCCGGCGATCGGCGCGGCGTTCACGCAGTACACGGCTGAGTTCGAAGCGGGCGGCGAGCTGGGCGGCACCGCTGCGCAGCGGTTTCTTTTCGTGCTGGAGGGCGGCGTCCAGGTGGAAGCCGAGGGGAAGAAAACCGACCTTCGCGCGCGCGGCTACGCCTATTTGCCCCAGGGTTTGCAGCACCGGGTTGTGGCCACGCAGACGGGCCGCGCCGCCGTCATCGAGAAGCCGTATCAGACACTGGCGTCGGTGAAGCCGCCGAGCTCGATTCTGTCCAGTGAAGATTCGGTCGCGTCCAATGCACTCGGGGACGATCCGGACTTGCAGGTCAAGTGTCTGCTTCCGGACGCGATGGGCTTTGATTTTGCGGTCAACACGATGGTCTACCAGCCGGGAGCCGCGCTGAGCATGGTCGAAATGCACGTTATGGAGCACGGCCTCCTGATGCTCGAAGGCGGCGGGATCTACCGGCTCGGGGATTCGTGGTATCCCGTTACGGCCGGCGACTTCATTTGGATGGGGCCGTGGTGTCCGCAATGGTTCGGCGCTCTGGGCAAGAAGGCCGCGAAATATCTGATCTACAAGGATTGGAACAGGCATCCATTGGCAGGCACGTAGCGATGAAACTTGCGATCGATTCCGAGCGGCTGCACGCGGAGATCGAAGAACTCGCCGCCATCTCGGAAGCGGAGCCTCCGGTCGTAACGAGAATCCTTTTCACGCCGGCGGACCTGAAGGCTCGCGCGTGGATGATGGAGCGGTGCAGGGCCGCGGGACTTTTGGTACGGCAGGACGCGATTGGGAACACTTTCGCACGCTGGAATGGGTCCGACCCGAAGGCGCCTGTGGTCGGTACCGGCTCGCACATCGACGCGATTCCCAATGCGGGCAAATATGACGGTGTCGTCGGCGTCCTGGGAGGCCTTGAGGCGATACGAGCGCTGCAAGCCGGCGGATTTCGCCCAAAGAACCCGATCGAGCTGCTGGTTCTGACGGCGGAGGAGCCAACGCGCTTTGGAATCGGATGCATCGGCAGCCGGTTGCTCTCCGGCACGTTGTCTCCGGATGCCGCCAGGAAATTGACGGACAAGGACGGCGAATCGGTCGAAGAAGTTCGGCGCAAGGCAGGGATGCGAGGCGAACTCGAGGACGTCAGGCTGCAGAGCGGCTATTACAAGGCGTTCGCGGAATTGCACATCGAACAAGGCCCTCTTTTGGAGCGCGAGCAAATATCCCTTGGCGTGGTGACGAAAATCGCCGCTCCGGCAAGCGGCTACATCACCATCGAAGGCGAGGGAGGGCACGCGGGCGGAGTCCTGATGCCCGATCGTCACGACGCTCTTTGCGCGGCGGCTGAGCTGATCCTGGCAATCGAGAACGCATCGCGGACGAGCGTATCACCGGACAACGTCGCGACGGTCGGGATGTGCGACGTGTTTCCCGGCGCCATCAACAGCATTCCCAGCCGGGTGCGTCTCAGCTTCGATATTCGCGACACGAATTTGGCCAAGAGGGACTCCGTCGTGCGCGCTATGGACCTCGCGTCACAGGGGATTTCGGCGCGGAGGCATGTCCAGATTCAAACCGAGATGCTCAACGCGGATGCGCCGGCGGACTGCGCCCCTGCGGTCGTCGAAGCGCTTTCGGCGGCGTGCCGGAAGCACGGAGAGAAGTTCATGCCGATGATCAGCCGCGCGTACCACGATTCGCTTTTCATTTCGCGGATCGCTCCGGTCGCGATGCTGTTCATCCCCTGCCGCAACGGATACAGCCATCGCCCGGATGAGTACGCGTCCATCGAAGATATTGCGCGGGGATCGCTCGTGCTCGCCGAAACGCTGGCAAGCCTGTCTGAATGATGGAAATCAGGTTGCGTCTGCGGTGGAAATGATTCGGTGAACGAGCCGCCGCGGGGCGGGAGGCGAATCCGCGATCTGATAACTCCGTTCCAGAAGTTTCTTCGCCTGAGCCGCGCGGGTTTCCAAGTTGTAGTGAATCGTGCAGAGAGATTCGCCCACGGAGATTCGGTCGGAAACTTTCTTGTGCAAAGTGATCCCGACGGCGGGATCGACCGAATCCTCCTTCTTCTCGCGGCCGCCCCCTAGAACAACGCAGGCCGTGCCCACCATCTCGCATTCGATGGTTCCGACGTAGCCGCTCTTGGGACTGACAATATCGAGCGAGTGTTTGGCGCGAGGCAACCGTTGCGGATCGTCGATGACCGCCGGATCGCCTCCCTGCAACTCGACCATCCGGCGGAATTTCTCGAGCGCCTGCCCTGATCGCAGGAGCTGATCCGCAAGGTGCTTCGCGCGATCGATCGTGCCGGAAATCCCGCCCAGATGAAACATCCACGCCGCCAGTTCGAGGCAGATCTGGCGCAAATCCTCCGGGCCTCGGCCGCGCAGCACATCGAGACACTCCTCGACCTCCAGTGCGTTGCCGATGCGCAGGCCCAGGGGCTGATCCATGTCGGTGATGAGCGCAACCATCTTTTTGCCCATTCGCTGCCCGGTCTCGACCATCAGCTTGGCCAGAAACTCTGCGTCTTCCTCGGTCTTCATGAACGCGCCGGAACCGGTCTTCACGTCCAGCACCAGGCCGTCAATTCCTTCCGCCAGCTTCTTGCTCATGATCGAGGCGCAAATCAGGTAAGGACTTTCGACCGTTCCGGTGACATCGCGCAACGCATAGAACTTGTGATCGGCCGGGGCAATTTCGGCGGTCTGGCCGATCATGGCACAGCCGCACGCTCGGAGCACTTCCCGGAAGCGCGCGATCGTGAGACCCACCTGAAATCCGGGAATCGCTTCGAGTTTGTCGAGTGTGCCGCCGGTATGCCCAAGTCCGCGGCCGCTGATCATGGGTACCACCAAACCGCCTGCCGCGGCGAGGGGCGCGAGAACGAGCGACGTTTTGTCACCAACGCCGCCCGTGGAATGTTTGTCTATTTTCGGCGCCGGGAATTCGGAAAGGTCCAGCACCTGGCCGGAGTGCAGCATGGCATCGGTGAGCGCCGCGGTTTCGGCGCGGCTCAGACCTCGCAGCAGGGCAGCCATGAGCCAGGCGGATATCTGGTAGTCGGGAATCTTTCCGGATGTGTAGCCGGCGACGAGGTCGTCGATCTCGGCGCGCGAAAGTTCCTGGCCGTCCCGTTTCTTGCGGATCACATCGACAGCGCGGGACGTGTGCGTGGGGGCGGGATCCGAAAGATTGGTCACTTCAGGCGGAAACCCTCCGGGAGAAGTTTCGTGATCGGCAATTTCTTCCAACCCGCCGAGCCCTTGAAGAACACGGTCGCCTTCGGCCCAAACTGATAGATCACTTGGCGACAGGCGCCGCAAGGCTGACAAACCTTGTGCCTTCTATTCACTACTGCGATTGCGCGAATCTTCCATTTCTTCCCTAACTTCGACACCGCAGAAAAGATCGCCGTGCGCTCTGCACAGTTGGTCATGCCATACGAAGCGTTCTCAACGTTGCAACCAACAAACACTTCGCCTTTTGTTGTCAGCAGCGCCGCTCCGACTTCGAACTTGGAGTACTGAGCGAAGGCATTCTTGGAGGCGGTATAAGCCGCTGCAATCAGTCGGTCGCGGGTTTTGTTCCTGCCGGAAATGCGCTTTGACATAGGGTCAGCCGTGAGTCGAGACGCCGAACTGCCAGCTACGAGGAACGGCGTGTAGCGTAGTAACATTCATTGCCTATGTCGAGCCTAAACTCAGCCACCGAGAATGAGCCGCTAACCGGCGACTGGCGTAGCCTTGCGGCGATCATCGACCACACCAACCTGCGCCCGGAGGCGACACCGGCTCAGATCATTCGCCTCTGCGACGAAGCGCGGGAGTTTGGCTTCGGTGCAGTCATGGTGAACGCAGGGTACGTTGCACTTTGCTGCTCGCGTTTGCGGGACGCCGCCGTGAAGGTTGGAACGGTGGCGGGGTTTCCCCTGGGAGCGACACTTACAAGCGTGAAACGTTTTGAGGCTGTGGAAGCTTTAGAACTGGGGGCGCGCGAAATCGATATGGTGATGAATATCGGCGCGCTCAAGGCGGGCGATCGGGAAGTTGTCCTGGCGGACATTCAAGCCGTCGCCGAGGCCGTGCACGCGGAGAAGGCTCTGCTGAAGGTGATCCTCGAAACGCACCTTCTCACCAACGAAGAAAAGCAGCTGGCCTGCGAGATCAGCGAAAAGGCCGGCGCTGACTTCGTGAAGACTTCCACCGGCTTTCTGGGCGGCGTTGCGACCCTGGAAGACGTCAAGCTCATGCGCCGCGCTGTGGCGATCGGGGTCAAGGCGTCGGGCGGAATTCGAACAGCCGGCGAAGCCAAAGCGATGATCGACGCCGGCGCAAACCGCCTTGGGACGAGCAGCGGAGTTAACATCATCCGCGAACTGCGCAACGAGCCGGCGCGGAAAGAATCGGACGGATAGCCGGCGTTTGGGCGACTCTGTCTCTCTCCCCGAAACTTCGTCCTCGTTGAACCCGCTGAATTCGTATTACAGGACACCTTGTCGCTTCACATCCTGGGCGGCTTCCAGCACATTGTCCGGCCTGCCCAGATCGCGCCAATAATATTCATCGGCTCGGAAGGCGAGCATCTTTTCTCCCTGAGCGGCGAGACGCAGATAGGAGGTGATTATGGAGAAGGCGCCTTCCTCGATCATCATCGTAAGAAGGCGAGGAGAAATAACGTGGATGCCAGAAAAAGCGAGCGCCTGCGCCGGCCGTGAGGATCGAACGACTTCGTCCTTCTGGCCCTGTCCGGATCGGCGGCCGCAGAGCTGAAGCTGCTCGTCGAAGAGCAGGTATCGGGATGTCTCCCGGTCTTGCACCGCCAGAGTGGCGAGAGCCCGATTTTCTGTATGAAATTGGATCATGCGCCGGAGATCGATCGTGCTGATGATGTCCACATTGTGCAAAAGGAATGGCTTTTCGAAACCGCCAGAGTCCCTAAGGAAAAAGTAGGCGGCCTTTTTCAGTCCGCCCCCGGTGTCGAGCAAGATCTCCTCGCGAGACACCTCAATGCGCATGCCGAAGTTATCGTTCGCTTTCAGGTACTCGAGAATCATCTCCGCAAAGTGATGCACGTTGATAATCACCTCGTGAACGTCAAACGCGCGCAAGCGGGAGAGCGCGATCTCCAACATCGTGCGGCCGGCGATTTCCACCAGCGCCTTGGGGCGATTGTCGGTGAGCGGGCGCAAGCGGGTGCCGAGGCCGGCAGCCAGAATCATCGCCTTCATTTGTTCATATTCTCCAACTCGAGATGCCGCACCACCACCTCCACTCCGTCCCTGTCCCTCAAGAGTTTCGCCAATTGCTCCGCGAAGAAAACCGAGCGATGCTGGCCGCCCGTGCAGCCGAACGACACCGTCAAGCTCGTGAAGCCGCGACCCTGATACGTGTTTATGCTGGCATCCACCAGCGACAGTACGCCGGCGAGAAACTGATGCGCGCTTTCTTGTTGATTCAGATAATCCATCACAGGCGCGTCTTTGCCCGTAAGACTCTTGAATCGCTCCTCGCGTCCGGGGTTCGGTATGCTGCGGGCGTCGAAAACGAATCCGCCGCCGTGTCCAGTCTCGTCTTTCGGTATGCCCCGGCGAAATGAAAAACTGAAAATTCGTACGGTCAGATTGCTGCTTTCCTTGGAAGCCGGGCTTTGCAATTTCTCGGAGGACGCCATGCTCGCAAACGCGTCCATCAGCGCCGGCAGCGCAATGGGCAGTTCGACGTGCTGAAGCAGCCAACGCAAGTTTTTCAGCGCGTACGGCACGCTTTGCAGGAAATGAACTTTGCGCTCGTAGTAGCCGCGAAACCCGTAAGCGCCCAGCGCCTGCATGATGCGGACGTAAACGTAGGCGTAGTAGTGGTGCAGAAACGCTTCGCGCTTGAGCTTGATGAAATCGGCGAGCCGGTCGATATAGCGATCGAGCAATTGCTGGCGCAAATCGGGCGGCAGATCGGCCTTGGCGTCGTACAAAAGGGAAGCGATGTCGTATTGCAGTGCGCCTTTGCGGCCGCCTTGATAATCGAGGAAAAATGGATGGCCGTCGCGCAGCATGATGTTGCGGGATTGGAAATCCCGATAGAGAAAGTAATCGAGGTCCGCGCTCAGCAGGAACTTCGTCAACCGGCCAAAGTCGTCTTCCAGCGATTGTTCGTTGAAAGGGATGCCGGCAAGCCTCAGAAAGTAATACTTGAAATAATTCAAATCCCAGGCGATAGACTGCGCATCAAAGACGGCGCGGGGATAGCAAACTTTGTAATTCAAATCGCGGCCCGCTTCGATTTGAAAGCGCGGCAACACGTCCACGACCTTGCGATAGGCTTCAACCGCTTCAGGGGCAAGGTTACCGCCTGTCCGATTGTTCGAGAGAAACTCAAACAGTGTTGTGTCCCCGAGATCCTCTTCGAGATAAGCGCCCCGGCTCAAATCCTCAGCGTAAATTTCCGGCACCGGCAGACCGTGCCCGCGAAAATGCCTCGAAAATTCGAGGAAGGCGGTGTTTTCTTCGCGTCCGTCGTACAGAACTCCGATTGCGCTGGCTTCTTCGTTGGCAAGCCGGATGATCTTGCGCCCGGAACCCCCAAGTTGGCCCTGGAGCGGCTGCACTCGCCCAACCGGTGAATGGAAGTGTTGTTCAAAGAGCTTCTTGAGAACGTCCATCAAGATTCCTCACGGAGTTTGGGACCCAGTACCCGAGGCTGCCATGCAAAAAAGAGTCTAGTCGCTCGGAGGTCGGATGGCGAGTCGGTGACGATGGAGAGGTCGAAAAAGGCACTTGGACGTCACGCTTTAGGCACCGCATTGGTTCTTTCATTTGGGCGGAAACCACAAAGGGAGTATTCACCATGAAGGATCCGTCCTCTCGGCTTGGGTGCGCACTCGCAGGTCTGCGGCGGAGATAGGCCGGCCTGATTATTGAGTGAGCGGAAACAAGTCCTGGGTGCAAGCGTCCCCGTCGCGAGGCCGTCCTGAAAGAAGGGAATATGCCATGCGACTCTTGATCTCTTTGGGCGTTCTGGGTCTTCTCGTTGCCTTAGCCCCTCATGCGACGGAAGCGCCCACGGGTTTTGACAACAAAAGCAACGGCGTCACGGACGATGCCACTCATCAAACCGACCAAACGAAATTCGAGGAAGTCGAGCAGCTGAGCGACGGCCTTGGACCGCTCTACAACGCGCAGTCCTGCCGCGAATGCCACCAGAATCCGGTTTCAGGCGCCGCCTCCCAGGTCACGGAATTGCGCGTCGGCCATCAGGGTCCCGACGGGCAGTTCCGCAATCCGGAAATCCCCATCGCGCATGGAGCCGAAGTAATCACCGGCCGGTCTCTCGTGAACGATCGCGCCATTTGCCCGAACGCTGCTTTTCCGAACACTGAAATTCAAGAGCGAGTTCCGGATACGGAGACCATCCGGACGTTTCGACTTTCTTTGAGTTTGTTGGGAGATGGCTTCGTCGAGGCGCTCGCCGATCAAACCCTCATCGATCTCTCCGGCCAACAGTGCAAATCTTCCCATCGGAAAATCTGCGGACAGGTCCTTGAGGTTCCGATCGTGGAAGCGCCCGGACAGATGGCCGTGGGTAAATTCGGCTGGAAAGACCAGCACGCGAGCCTGCTATCGTTCGCCGCCGACGCTTACCTCAATGAGATGGGCATCACCAACCGACTTCAGCCGGATGAGGTAACCAAGCTTTGCAACACCGTTTCGGAGCCCAATGACACGCCCGGACCGGACGGCCTCTCCGACATCGATCACTTCGCCCGGTTTGTTCGAGCCACAAAAGCGCCCGCGCGTAATTCCCAGCTCGCGGGCAGCTCGTTCGCAAAGCAGGGCAACGGCCTGTTTGACAAGATCGGTTGCGCGACGTGCCACGTCGAAACATTGACCACCGCTCCCGCGGGAACGAAGATCGACGGCGGAACCTTTACGATTCCAGCCGCCCTCGGGTCGATCGCCTTTCATCCGTATGGGGATTTCTTGATGCATGACGTCGGCACGGGCGACGGAATCCTGCAGGCGACGCGGGAGCACTACGGGAACAAAGTCTCTCAAATGATGGCGGGCTATCTCTCGAAACAGAACTTCGAGGGCAGTCGGAACAAAATACGCACCGCCCCTCTATGGGGAGTTCGCTTGCGTCCGCGATTGATGCACGATGGCGCGTCCGTCACGTTTCGCGACGCGATCCTGCGGCACGGCGGCGAGGCAACCCACGTAACCCAGCAATTTGAAAAGCTGAAGAAGGAGGACCAGGAGGCCATCATCGAGTTCTTGCAGTCTCTATAGCCCCCTGTGGCTGGGCGTTTCGGAATTGCGGCCACCCAGGTTCGCTCAGATGAGCCTGACATTCCGTTCGATCGACTTGATCACCACGTCCATCCTCCCGCTCCATACCTGTCGCCCAGCGCAAGCATGGTGAAGCCGCCGTCGCCGCACGTGGCGATCGTTTGCCGGCCCGGGTATGCCAGTTGCGCGCCGAGCGCGTTGGACGCCGCATAATCGCTAAGAGCGTTTTGCGAGGGACAAAATTCCAGAACGGAGATTTCCGGGGTGCGGAAATTGCGGTTGCGAACGAGCCGGTGCAGTATATATTCGTGGGGTTCAGGATGCCCCAAAATGGAAGTCCTGGTTAAGTGGAATAGGCACATGAAAGGTCTCAAGAGATGAAGCTCACGGCGTTGCAAATGCGTATTCTGATCGCTGCCAGCGCCATCGCGCTTGGTTCGAGCGCCGTGCCCATCGTGGGCGCGCAAGCGGTGCTTCGGTCCGGAAAATCCGTTCTATGTGCCCAGCGCTTTGCCGTTTCAGGCGCCGCCGTTCGACAAGATCGAGGACGCCGACTACCAGCCTGCCTTGGAAGCCGGTATGGCGCAGCAACTCCAGGAAGTCCAGGCGATTGCGGACAGTCCGGCCCCGCCGACGTTCCAGAACACGATTGTCGCGTTGGAAAAGAGCGGACGATTGTACGATCGCGTGAACTTGGTCTTCAACGGCGTGACCGGCGCGAACATCGATCCGGCGCTGCAGAAGGTGCAGGAGATCGAAGCGCCCAAACAGGCCGCGTATCGAAGATGCAATCTACCTGAACGAAAAGCTCTTTCAGCGCGTTCGAACTCTCTACGACGAACGCGCCTCGCTCAAGCTCGATCCGGAGTCGCTGCGCCTGGTGGAGTTTGACTACAAGGAATTTGTGCACGCCGGGGCGAATCTTTCCGACGACGACAAAGCCAAGCTGAAAAAGCTCAACGAAGAAGAATCGACCCTCTCGAACGCCTTCATCAACAAGCTGCTTGCCGCCACCAAGGATGCTGCCTATCTAACCAGCGACAAGGCCGCTCTCGCCGGACTGAGCGATGCCCAGATGGCCGCCGCCGCGCAGGCTGCGAAGGGCCGCAAGCAGGCAGGTTGGCTGATTCCTCTGCAGAACACCACGCAACAGCCCGATCTCGCTTTGCTGAGCAACCGCGACGCCCGTCGGACCCTCTTCGAAGACTCTTGGAGCCGCGCTGAACGGGGTGGCGCGAACGACACGCGCGCCACCATCGCACGTCTGGCCCAGATTCGCGCCATGAAAGCCAAGCTGCTCGGGTATCCGAACTTCGCGGCCTGGACCTTGGAAGACCAAATGGCCAAGACGCCGGAAGCGGCGCTGAAGTTCATGGATGCCTTGGTGCCTGCCTCCACGGCGCACGCCGCCGGCGAAGCCCAGGAAATCCAGGCAGTGATCGACGCGCAGAAGGGTGGTTTCGAGTTGCAGCCGTGGGATTGGAATTACTACGCAGAGCAGGTGCGCGAGGCCAAATACGATTTGGATGAGGCGCAGATCAGACCGTACTTCGAATTGAACAACGTGCTCCAAAATGGCGTGTTCTATGCGGCAAACCAGCTCTACGGGCTGACATTTCAGGAACGGCACGACATTCCGGTCTATCACCCGGACGTGCGCGTATTCGAGGTCCTCGATGCCGACGGCAAGCCGTTGGCGCTTTGGTACTGCGACTATTTCAAGCGCGACAACAAGAATGGCGGCGCTTGGATGGACCATTTCGTGCGCCCGTCCAAGCTGCTCGGGACGCTGCCGGTGGTCTACAACGTCGCCAATTTCAGCAAGCCTGTAGCCGGTCAGCCGGCCCTCATCAGCTTCGACGACGTGACCGGAATGTTCCACGAGTTCGGCCACGCTCTACATGACATGTTCGCGGACACCGACTACCCGAGCCTGTCTGGTGTTTCAGTGCCGCGCGACTTTGTTGAGTTCCCATCGCAGTTCAACGAGCACTGGGCGAGCTATCCTGCTGTCTTCGACCACTACGCGAGACATTACGAGACCGGTGCGCCGATGCCCGCGGAACTGGCCGCCAAAATCAAAAAGGCGGCAACCTTCAACCAGGGTTACATGCTTACCGAGCTGCTGGCCGCCGCGGAACTTGACATGCAGTGGCACACGCTTTCGTCCACCGCGTCGCTCCAAAACCCGGACACCTTTGAAAAGCAGGCGTTGGAGAAAACTCATCTTTCCATCCGTTACGTGCCGCCGCGCTACCGCTCCAGCTACTTCCTGCACATCTGGGGCAATGGGTATGCCGCTGGCTATTACGCTTATCTGTGGAGCGAGATGCTGGATGATGACGCTTTCCAGTGGTTTGAAGATCACGGCGGCTTAACCCGCGCGAACGGCGATCGTTTCCGCCGCATGGTGCTTTCGCGTGGCAACACCGAAGACCTCGCCAAGATGTACGCTGCATGGCTTGGGGGAGAACCCAGCATTCAGCCGATGCTGAAATACCGTGGTCTCGCCCAGTCCATTAGCTACAAAGTAGTTTTCAAGGAAGGTCAGTAAGGAAGGCCGTCTCGGAACGGCGCGGAGTCGGCGGCTTCAGAAGCAGCCACGAGTGATTCGTTGAAACAAATGGTCGGGGCGAGTGGATTTGAACCACCGACCTCCTGGTCCCGAACCAGGCGCTCTAGCCAGGCTGAGCCACGCCCCGACTGCTGAAAATGCGCAACTTATAATCGGCCCGTCACATCAACTCTTGCATGCTCTTTGCATGATCGTTTAGTTCGGTGCGCTGCGGCCAGTCGAATTATCAAACAATGCATCGATTTTGTCCACCACGCCAACTGCCTCGGTAGCAACCAAGCCCCGCCGAAAAAGTCCTCTAGCAAACCCACAGATGAACGCGGCGGGCCTCGCTGAAAACCTGGTCCCTCCATAGGTTGAACTTTGCTAGCCGGTCAGCGCTTTGGTCACGCCAATTGCACGCCATACGGACAAATGGTGGTACGGAGTTCTTACAGGGCCGCAAGTAAATGCCGTAGTTTCAGTACCAACTATTGGTTACAGACTTGCTCTTAGGTTCTGTGGAGGGTCACAGTTGCCGACTATACCGTCCATGATTTCCATACAAGAGCTTTGGGACCGATTCCATCTTGCACAAAAGCAGCATAATGTCGACGCCGCTTTGTGCTTCCGTCGCGCAATCGAAGCAGCCACACGCGCGGATTCGCTTAGCGCGGATTGGTGGCGATTGCAGGGCGAAATGTGCGAATCAGTAGCAGCATTAACCGCCTAGAGAAACCATCCAGCGAGGCTGACCTACGGTCCGTACACAGTTTTGTAACACACAGAACTATCCTCGTTGGCCTCGACGAGGCATTCATCGTAGAGGCGGACCTTGACGTCGGCACTTAGCTTGTTGACCTCGGTACCCAGCGCAGCCATTTCGGCATCGAACTTCACCTTAGCGGCCTGGTCGTGGACAGCCCAGCATTCCTTGGCAGCAGCTCCGCTCACTTCGGCGTATCCGCCATCCTTCGTGTAGGTCAGGCGGCCGATGCAGTCGCGCAGCTTCGACTGGAGAGGATCATCCGTGGGTTGGGACGCCCACTCGCGAAGATCGTCATCGTCACTTCGAATCTTTGCCTCGTGAGCCCGATAGATCCGGTAGCGTGCAACGCCGGCCGTCAACCCGTAATAGGCCAGCCACGCGAGAAAGATCGCCGCGAAAATCGCAAGGAAAGTCTTCATCGAATCCTGGATCACTTCGATTTATACCATTTTGCCGCTTCTCGAAGCATCCTGGCGTAACGCCTCGGCATGGACCGTCGCCTTGGCGCCAGCCCTCAACGGCAACTCAGCCTGGGTCCTTTTCATCTAAATCTTGTTGGCAGGGAACTGGCCGCTGGTGCAAAATGCTCAGGCGGCGCTGCATCAGCGCCGCGCGGCAGGTGACAGGAGGACGGATGCTGACGAAGGGAAGGTCCATGCTCATAGCTGACTCCGATTCACGCGCAATCTGTAAGGCTTCATCCTCACGAGCAATACGCCTCGGCGCTTTCGGGGTGGTCTTTGCGGCGCTGGCTCTCGTCGGTTTCGCGTCGCGCGCGCTGGCTGACGACGATACCGGAGAAACGGCGTACAAATCGAATTGCGTCATCTGCCATGCCGCGGACGGCAGCGGCACGCCTACCGGAAAGGCGCTCAAGGCGCCCGATCTGCGCTCGGACGCGGTCCAGAAGCTGACCAGCGCGCAGATCGAAGAACAGATTTCGGAAGGAAAGAACAACATGCCGCCGTTCAAGAACACTCTCAGCAAGGACCAGATCAAAGCGCTGGCCGCATACGTTCATTCGCTGGGCAAGAAGCACTAGACATCGCATCGGATTTTTCCTTTCGGCACGAGTGGCCATGCCCTGCTCGTGCCGAGCTTTTTGGGGCCGGCACCGGCGCGAATCATGAGTTAGCAACGTGCGCCAGCAGCCGGCGCGTCCCTTCGGCGAATTCATCGGCGGCCGTCAGCAGACTCACCACCAGATAACCCTCATCCGGGAAATCGTAGAAGTGCCCGGGATGCACCAGCACCGAGTGCTCTTCGAGCAGCCGGATCGCAAGCTCTTCATCCGGCCTGAGCGCCGGCACGCGCAGCACCGCGTACCACCCTCCTTCGATTTCAAGGCGCGAGACCAGTTTCTGTTTCCCGAGATGCGCGTCGAGTTTCTCGAGGTTCGTTTCCATGCGGCGCATGAGCTGCGGCTGCATCGCGTGACGCTGGGCAAGCAGCGCGGGCAGCGCGCATTGCAGCGGCGCACTCAGCGACAGGTACGTGTCGGCGATCACTTCGAGCCGCGCCATCGCATCGCGCACCAAGCGTCTCCGGGCCCGAGGCGGCGATCCATCCCACTTTCATCTGCGGCAGGGCCGAGATTTTGCTGAGGCCGCTCAGTACGAAAGTCAGCGTCCGCCCGGACGATACGAAGCTCCCGTTTCTTTTCTTGCGCGCGGTCTTCGCGCGCATCTCGTAGTCGAGAAATACTTCATCGACGACCAGAGCGAGATCGCGGTTCGCGCAGAGAGCGTTCAGTTTGTCGGCTTCGTCGACGCCGACGAAATGCCCGGTGGGGTTATTCGGATGCACCAGCAGGACCGCGCGGGTTCGCGCGCCGATCGCGCTTTCGAGGCCGTGGAAGTCAATCTGCCAGCCGTGGTCGTAGACGAGATGAAAAGGCCGAAGCTTTACGTCCTGAATCGTGGCGAGAAAATCGAAGAGCGGATAGCTCGGATGCGCGATGAGGACTTCGTCGCCGGGCTCGCAGAGCAATCGGAAGAGGAACGAATACGCCTCGCTCGTGCCGGTCGTCAGAATGAGATGCTCGGGATCGACGCTGGCGCCCTTCTCTTCGTAATAGCGAACCACCGCATTCCGCGCGGATCGCAAGCCTTTCGGGTCGGGATCGTATTGGAGCGCGTCAGAAGAGCGTAGAGCCGCCAGGATCGCGGCTTCGTCATAGTGAAATCCGCAGGTGGTGGGATTCGACGCGGTCAGGTCGAGGATCGGCTTGCCGGATTCGCGGTGACGCCGCAGGGCGCGGGTGTACGCGTTTTCTTCGAGCTTCCAATTCGTGCGCTTTGAAAACATGATTTCTCTTTCGATGGCGCATCAGAGCACTCGCTCGTGCTGATAGCCGGCCTTTTCCAGGGCCGCGGAAAGCTCCGCGACGTGCTCGGGTCCGCGAGTTTCCATCGTGATATCGATGACCGTATCGCCGAGGAGAACGCCGTAATACGCCCGGTTGTACTGCGTCTCGACGATATTGGCTTTTTGCTCGGCGATCACGCCGGCGAGCCGTTGCAGCGCGCCGGGATGGTCGGGCAAATGAATCCGTAAACGCACCAGGCGCCCGTCCTTCACCAGACCGCGCTCGATGATGCGCGAGAGCAGCGAGACGTCGATATTTCCGCCTCCGATGAAGACTCCGACTTTTTTCCCGCCGCCCGGGATCTTGTGTTGGATCACGGCCGCGGTGGCCACGGCGCCGGCGCCCTCGGCGAGCGTTTTTTCCTTTTCGAGGAGCAGAAGAATCGCGTTCGCGATCTCTTCGTCGTCCACGGTGACGATGTCGTCCACGTATTTCTTCACCAGCGGAAACGTGATCTCCCCGGCACAACGAACCGCGATGCCCTCGGCGATCGTCACTTTCGGTGGCAGGATCACGGGGCTACCGTGCTCGAGGGCGGCTTTCATCGAAGGAAGCTTCGAGGTCTGTACTCCGATCACCTGAATCTTCGGGCTGATCTCTTTCACCGCGCAGGCGATGCCGGAAATCAGGCCGCCGCCGCCGATCGGGATGACGAGGACGTCGAGATCCGGATGCTGATCAAGCATTTCGAGGCCGAGCGTGCCCTGGCCGGCGATTACGGCTTCGTCGTCGAAGGGGTGAACGAAGGTGAGATGCAGCTCGGCGCAGCGGCGGAGCGCTTCCTTGCAGGTCTCGTCGTAGTTCGTGCCGGCGAGAATCACTTCGGCGCCGTATTCGCGCGTGGCCGCGACCTTGATGATCGGGGTCGTCAGCGGCATGCAGATCTGCGCGGCGATTCCGCGCTTGGTGGCATGGTAGGCGACGGCCTGGGCGTGGTTGCCGGCCGACGCGGCGATCACGCCGCGGCGCTTTTCATCGTCCGTGAGAAGAAGAATCTTGTTCAGCGCGCCGCGCTCCTTGTAAGAGCCGGTGATCTGGAGGTTTTCGAGTTTGAAGTAGACGGAGTTGCCGGTCAGGTTTGAAAAGGTCTCCGAGCGCATGAAGGGCGAAAGGAAAATCGACTCGCGGATGCGGCCCATCGCGGCTTTGATTGTCTGGAGGGTCACCATGTCAGGAGCGCCGGGACGGCCGGGCGCAAGTTCGCCATTGTACACGATAGGACGCGCCAAGGGCGCGGTCCGCGACCCCTTCGAGTTTGTGTCGATTAGAATGTATCGCCTTCCTTTCTTTGCAACGGGTTAGAGTCATTTCTAATCGCCGTCGTGTCGATTAGGTTCCTTGGCAAGCGCAACGGGGGCTCAGGTTTGGCGCCGGGACCGGGCGCCCATCGTTCGTAACCGAAATCTACAGTTCTCATCATCACGGAATTAGGTTAACAAGAAGGGGCGCGAGTGCAAGTGGAAAGGCCTGTGGACTTTTGCAAGGAAGAGGCGTCATGATCGCCGGGATGCGCAGACGCATTCACCTTGCGGCGGTGGGAGTTGTGATCATCGCGGGGCTATGGTGTGCGCCAGGGGCGAAGGCGTGGGGCTGCGAAGGCCATCAGACGATTGCGCTGATCGCGAAGAAGCATCTGAATCCGCGCGCGCTGGCGATGGTGGAAAAGATTCTGACGGACAATCCCATCGACCCGGCGCTGAAACGCTACTGCCCGAGCGACGGACTGGATCCCATGGCGGACGCGGCCACCTGGGCGGACGACTACCGGACAATCGATCCGACGACGGGAGGCTGGCATTTTTTCGATATTCCGCGCGGCGCTTCGCGGCGCGACATCGACCAGTATTGTTCTCCCGCCGGGTGCGTGGTTTCCGCGCTCGAGGATCAAATCCAGATCCTGCGGACGCCGGGCGGCGATCCGAAAAAACGGGCGGACGCCCTGCGGTACGTGATTCACTTTGCCGGCGACATTCACCAGCCGCTGCACTGCTCGACGAACAACGACAGGGGAGGGAACTGCGTCCCGGTCGAGTACTTCGAGAAGCAAACCCAACTAACCAACCCGGCGACGGGCTCCTATTCGCCGAACCTGCACTCGGTGTGGGACACGAACATTGTGGAGACGATTGCGAAGGGCGAGACAGTGGAACGATTCGCGGCGGAATTGGACGAGCAGTTCCAATCGCGCGAGGCGCCGTGGCAACAAACGGGAATGAATTTCGACGATTGGGCGTGGGAAAGCCACGAGAAGGCGGAGCAGACAACCTACGGCCGCCTGCCGCAGAAGATCAAAGTGGAATCGCCCGTCCCGATAAATACGTGCCTGGACGACAACAACATCTCGGCGCGGATGCTGGCGCTGCACGAGGATTTAGAGCAGCCGTATCAAGATGCAGCCGCGCCCGTGGTTCGCGAGCGGTTGGCGAAGGCAGGCGTGCGCCTGGCAATGATTTTGAATCAGATCTGGAAGTAACTGCCCCTGGCAACTCAGTTCGGCTAGCAGGCATATACTCCGCGCCAACGAACGGCGCGGAAGTGTCCGGCGAAAGCGCCTGAAAGAGGAGCGACGGCGATGAGAATCAAATCGATTTCGTTTTGGCTGGCGGCGCTGGCAGCGGTTGCCTTGGCGGGCGTCCCGGGGCGCGCTCAGGGCCAAGCCCAGGGCCAGGCTCGGCCCGATTTCAGCAAGGTCGAGATTAAGACGACGAAACTCACCGACCATTTCTACACGCTCGAAGGGCTGGGTGGCACGATCGGCGTGCTGGCGGGTCCCGACGGCGTTTTCATGGTGGATGACGAGTTTGCGCCGCTGAGCGACAAGATCGTGGCGGCGATCAAGCAGATTTCGAATGCGCCGATCCGGTTTCTGGTGAATACGCACGTCCACGGCGATCACACCGGCGGCAACGAGAATTTCGGCAAGATGGGCGTGGTCATCTTCGCCCGCGAGGAATTGCGCGACCGGTTGATGCACCCCGTGCCGGCAGCGAATGGCACGCCGGCTGTGCCGGCTCCCGCGGCAGCGCTCCCGATCGTGACATACGAAGGACGCGTCAAGATCCACATGGATGGCGAGGACGTGGAGTTGATCCCGATTCCGCGGGCCCACACGGACGGCGACACGTTGATTTATTTCCCCAATGCGGACGTCATCATGACGGGCGATTTCTATCGCTCGATTCAATATCCCAATATCGACCGCGCGAACGGAGGCACCCTCAACGGATTGCTCGACGGCCTCGGCTTCGCGATCGGGCTTGCGGGTCCCAATACGAAGATTGTGCCCGGCCACGGTCCCGTGGTAAGCAGAACGGAAGTCATGGCGAACCGGGACATGATCCTGGCGATTCGCGATCGAGTGGCTCAACTGATCGCGCAAGGCAAGACGCTGGAGGAGGTACTCGCCGCGCATCCGACGTCCGAGTACGACGCGCGCGTGCCGAATGCTGCGGAAACCACGGAAAGGTTCGTCACGCAGCTGTATGCCGAGCTGAAGCCTGCGAAGTAAGACTGCGGAAAACACCAAGCAAGAGCCCACCGTCAAACGCCGAGGCTGGAACACGTTAAATTGGCCGGCGCGGAGCAACATCTCTGCCATACGACCTTTGCCTCGTCACTTTTGCGATGGGCTGTGCGCAATGCGTCATAACGGACTTAGAGTATGTTCAAACAATGCCGATTATTATAAGTTAGTAGACTGTACTACCTGGTACCCAAGCGGGTTAATGAGCAAGAACATACTCATCGCCGACGACAATCCACATTTTCTCAGGACCCTGGGGCGAGTTCTTGGAATGCAGCCAGGCCTGAACGTGTGCGGACTCGCCGTGGATGGTGTGGACGCAATCGAAAAGGCCCGCCATGCCCATCCCGATTTGGTGGTCTTGGACCTGTCCATGCCCGCACTGAACGGGATCGAGGCAACGCAGACCCTCAAGCAAACGATGCCGGACGTGCCCGTTATCATTTTTACGGTGCACAAGACGAGATTCGTGAATGCCCAGGCTGCCGCCGCCGGCGCCAGCGCCATTATTTCCAAGGGCGACAATCTTAACGAGCTCGTACGCACGATTCGAGTCTTGCTGGAGCAGCCGACGGAAAGCACCTTTCCTTCCGAGTAAGGCCGTCAGGCGGATCGACATCCGGCCGGATCGTTAGGCGGGCGGGACGAACGGTTTGCGGAGGCCGGCCTGTTCGAGCAGAGGCAGCACATCGCGAGTGAACCGCTTCAGCCCATCGATGTAATCGAGCCAGGTCATGATGACGCCGTCGATGCCAACACGCGAGATGGCGACAAGCTCATTGGCGATATGTTCGGCGGTGCCCACCAGAGGATGCCCGGCGCCTCGGGCCATTCGCTGGCGAATAAAGGCAAGCTGCGGCGAATCGAGAGGAATATTGTTTTCCTTGCTGATCGTGAGCATCACGCTGTCGAGAGCCTCTTTATCGCTGGATTCGACGGAGTAGCGGCGCAGGTAGTCTTCGGCATCTTTCTGTGAGTCTCCCTGGACGACGGACGCATTGGTCCAAAGCTGGACTTCGCGGCCGAATTCCTCCCGGGCCATGTTCTTGTAGGCTTCGACCTGGGGGCGCCAGTCCTCTGGCCCGTCTCCCTGAACACTGATCAGGCCGATCTGCGAATTCTTCGCGGAAAATCGCATGCCCACCGCCGACATGGCAGCGTTCATAACGGGAATTCCGGCTTTTTGGATCGGGTGCGGACGCGAAATCGCTTTCTTCATGTGAAAGAACTTGGAGTCTTCGTCGAATTCGAGCGGATAAGTCCAAAGCTTGCGGAGGATGCGAAGCCATTCCTCGAGGTAGACGTAGCGCTGATCGTGCTCCATCAGCTCGATGCCGAACATGTCGAATTCGCGGCGGTTCCAGCCGCCGACGATATTCAGCGAGCAGCGGCCGTTGGATATGGCGTCGATGGTGGCGCACTGCTTGGCCACGAGGAGCGGATGCATGGTGGGCGCGTGGGAAGTGGCGAAGACGGATGAGTAACGCGTCGCTTGCGCGAGGCCTGCCGCCCAGGTGAAGACGTCCAGAATTTCATTTGAGGCGTGATCGGGCGCGTCGTCGAGGTAGCCCTTCCAGCGCGCGATGGGGACGATGGCTTCGAACCCGGCGTTGTCCGCGAGCTGCGCGGCGGCGAGGCAGTTTGCCCAGGTGGGGCGCCACTGCTCGGGGACCAACGTCAGGTTCGCGACCGTATTGGAGCAGAAGGTGCCGAGCTTCAGCTTGTTGTCGCCGAAGATGGGGTTGCTGGGCCGATCCGAAGCGCTAGGCATCTTGCCGAGCGCTCCGGAGGGTGAGACATGTCTCGCTCATCGACCGGCATGTTATCAATCGGTTGAGGACTTCTCAACCGGCCATTGCCGTCGAAGCACTGCGGGCTAGTGGCTGTTTGTGGCTTCCTTCACGTCCGGTCGGGGTTGAATCGACACGACGGTATACTCGCGCTCTTTCTTGTCGCCCTCTGGGTCGCGGAGAATCACCGTGTCCTTGTGAACCCTGAAATCGATGGATTCACCGACCGGCAGCAGGACTGGGTGCTTGGTATCCTTCGGGCGCAGGTGATAGAGCATTCGATCCGATTGCAATACGTACTCCTGGCAGAGAACCACCTGCGTGTTCTTATGCGCCGAGTCGGTTCCGAGGATTTCGCCCGTGACCGACTTTGCGTCCTTCTCGGCGTATCCGCAGGATGTCGAGTCCATGGACAAGAGCGTACCCTTGTCATAGCTGGGCGGATCCTTAGCCAGCAGAGTTGGAGCTGCGAAAACGATCAAGCCAGCGCAAACAACCCCTATACGCGACAGTTTCATTGTGATCGCCTCCCCCGGCGGAGCGACGCAGCAACCGGGCTTGGGTCGGTTGGGGTCGCGGGATTTCGAAATGCCTATCCGCCGTGTTGGGGTGCAATTCCGATTCCAGCGGTTAAGGTGCTTGTTATCAGATTGATGCGAGGCGGCGGTGAGAGATCGACTGGATCGTGGGGTGTAGAAACGTAACAATCTCGGAATGCCAAGACATATCCAACTGGAAACTCGAGCTGCGCGGCCCACACGTTGCCCGAAGCGCCGCAGGTGACAGGCGGATTGGGGTGAGCGATGGGATTTGAACCCACGACCCTCGGTGCCACAGACCGATGCTCTACCAGCTGAGCTACGCTCACCAGAGACGACAATCCACATTATACCAAGGCCGTGGGCCGTTCAACCGCAGGATTGAGTGGGCTAAGGCGCTGGATTTCCGGAGGCGGGCGGTTGACCGGGCGATCCGGCCGGCGTCAAACGCACGACGAAGTAGCGCGCGGGCGGGACGTCGCCGAACGCAAAAGGCAATGGTCCCCACATCGAGGAGTAAAAGCCGGCGCCCATTTGCGATTTCATCGTGGTCACGCCGCGTGAGATGTTCACGTCGATCACCTGCGCGGGACCTGTGAATCCCGGCGGCGTCCCGAAGGCGAAAGTGTTGTTGTCCGGAATGGCGAGGATTTGGCCGGCCTGGTAGTTGGGCTTCGCAAAATCGAGAGGGCGAGCTCCGAACGATTCCATGTAGTACTGAAATCCCCAGTGGCCTTCGAAGAGAACGGGCAATTTTTCGCCGGCGGTTTCCTGCGCGATCGCCTGCGCGGCCGTGCGGGCGGAATTTGCCAAGTCAAAATCGGCGGTAGCGATCCACAAGGAAACGACACCCGACAGCGCGAGGGGAATCACCAGTTTCGCGAGACGGTAGCGATCGGCGGCGGGCTGGACTTTCTCCCAGCGGCGCGCGAGCAAGATACCGGCTGCGGGGATGAGTGGCAGAACCGTGCGAGCGTTCACGGTCCAGTTCAGGAACGCCGCGAAGATGAACGTGCCGAAAACCCAGAGGCCGAGAAAAAGGGAATCGGCGTCTTTGCGTTCGCGGAAATCCGAGATCGCGAGAGCGAAGATCGAAATGGCCCCTGCGATGTAGCACGCGAGCTGGACGCTGACGAACATCCAATTGCCGCGAGCGGCGGGAGCGCCAAGGTCGATCCATCCGCGGCCGATCGCCAGGCCGGCCATTGCGGCAATGGCGACCCCGATCAGAATGTGTTTCCGCGCCCAGAGGAGCGGAGCGAACGTAAGTCCCGCGAGCGTGCAGCCTCCTACGAACCCCAAGCCGACGAGGCCTCTGGCCAGGGCGGAGGTGCCCTCGTTCGGGCCGCGGGAGCCAGCGAGTTGAGCCGCGTCGAGCAGCAGACCGCGCCCGTACAAGGCGTGGGTCCCGAGCTGGTAACCCGCCAAAGCGAGGATGGGAATCAGCAGGTAGAGCGCCCAAGTTCCCAGGCGCCGCTTGCGCGCGAGCGCGTAGACAAACGCAAGCGGGATCAGAGACGCGCCGAAATACTTGGTGAGGCCACTCGCAGCGATCAGCAGCGCGGCGGTAATGAGGAAAAGCGGCTTTTCCGAATCGAGTCCTTCGATCCAGACGACGGCTGCCAGGACCCACAGGGCGAGCATCATCGTGTCGCTCATCACGCTGGTGGCGGACACGATGAGACCAGGGGTCAAGAGCGCGGCCGCGGTAGCCAGCAGAGGATATCGAGTAAAGCGGCGCGCGAGGCGATAGGTACCAAGCACCAGTGCAATTGCCGGGATGAGGAATGCGAGATGCAGCGCTCGCTCGGACCAGCCGGCGAGAGCGCCAACGATGGCGGTGTAATAGGAAGCGAGGGGCGGATTCTTGGTGACTTCCCACATGGGCAGCTCGGTCGCGACCCAGACGAGGTGAAAACCGTAGGGGTCGAGAGGATGCTTCACAATCTGCTTCGCCGCCATGACGAAGAGCGTGTCGTCAACGTGAAAGGCTTTGTCGATGAACGGCAGCAGGCAAGCGAGCGTGAGCAGCATCAGGAGGATGGGTGAGTAAGCCGGCTTCCATTCCTCGAGGACAGAGTGATTAATCCAAGAAGACGCCGGTTCGCCTGGAGGAGCGGCCTCTTGCTCCGCCTCGCGCGGCTGGCGGGCCGTCTCCGCTTGAGGCTCAAGCGATTTCACGCTCATCGTGTTCTCTGTTTCCTTCCGCGCGACGGGATGCGAGCTGATCGAGGATGAGTCCTGAGGATTTGAGTGTCAACCCTGGGAGATTGCGGGGATAAGGAAAGAGATAACCTGCCAAGCGGTTAGTGCCGTTCCAACTCAACTCGTTGCTCCGACTTTCGAAGAGACGAAAAGCGAGACGGTCTATCGAGCTTCCGATTCACTTGGCTCCAAAAGTTGGAACGGCGCTAGGCTTTGCGGGGGAAGGGAATCGGGGCGGAGCTCTTGCGGCGCGCGGAACACTGCTTCAGATGAACGCGCGCCTGCTCGGCCCAGGGACCGTTGGGGGCGTAGCGCAGATAGAGCATCCACTGCTCGCGCGCGAGGCGGCGCTCGCCGCGCTTTTCGTAGGCGAGGGCCAGGTTGAAATGGACGTCCGCATGCGCCGGCATGGCGCGGGCGGCGCGACGCAGATGCTCGATGGCCTGGTCGATTTCACCCTGTTCTTCGAGGACGCAGCCGAGGTTGTAGCGCGAAATCCCATTCAAGGGATCGAGTTGGACGGCGGCAAGAAATTCGACGCGCGCGTCTTCGGTGCGGCCCATCTGGTAGAGAGCGACGCCCAGGTTGATGTGCGCGTCAACCCAATCGGGCGCGAGGTCGATCACCTGGCGGTAGTTCTCGACGGCCTGAGGCAGCGTGTCGGTCTGAGTCTCGCAATCGAGCGCCGATTGAAACAGATCCTCGGGCGTCGGGCCGGCCATCGAGTGCAGTTTTGCCCCGAGCGCCGTTGTGTCGAACGAGAACGCCCACTGTTGCTTGATGGGGCTAAATGGCCGGGCAACGCCGGGGGTGATCACCAGGACATCGCGGCCCTGTTCGAGAAAGCGCAGGGCCTGGAGGGGCAGGGGAGCTTCGCCGAACTGCTGTTCGACCAGGGCCACGGCCCGCTGGACTCGCCGCGCCGGAATGCGGTTGTCCGTCAGGCGCTTTACCGTGCGGAGGGCCACCAGATCGCCGAAGCTGTAGAATCTTTCGCCCCAGCGCGTTTGCGGACGCACTAGCCTCAAGCGTTCCCAATAGCGCAGGCGGCTCGCATCAACGCCCAGGATGCGACCCACCTCTCTTTGCGTATATCGTTCCGACAATCCGGCGGTCCCTCAGTCCGGTGGTTCTGCGAAAGATTATGCACCCAATGTCAAATGAGAAGAGCAAGTGTTTCGCGTAAAGATCGCGCGCGATACTCCGGCGTGTGCGATTACCAAAAGACGACACTCCGCGGAGCGGGAATTGCGCGGCCTGAAGGGCTTGTTAGACTTCAAAAGGAAGTCGCCCGCCGATGGCTCTCGACAACACCGAACGCCTATACCTGGAACGGCAGGTCACTCTGGCGCGCGCCGTGATCGCCGGGCTGGCGCTCGTCGCGCTGCTCGAGACTTCGGCGGCGCCCGTGCGGCGGGCGTCGATCGTTATCCTCTCTGCTTATCTGGTGGTCGCGCTGAGCGCGGCGCTTGCCGAACGCTTCCTCGGCGAAGTGCGGTTTCGAATCCCTCTGGCTGTGGACTTCGCGGTCCTGGCGGTGTTCGTTTACTTCACGCCCTCGGTTACGGCCTTCTGGTTCCTGTTCTTGTTCACCGTATTTGCTCTGGCGACTCGGGGAAGCGAGCGGGCGATGTTGGCGCTCGTGGGCCTGGCTACGGTGGGAATCATCATCCGCGTGGCCAGGGAAGAAACGTTTCAATGGCAGGGCATATGGCACTGGATCGCGATCGGATTCGGGACAATCGTTTCCGGGCTGGGCATGGGATATCTCGCCGCCCGCGAGCGCGAGCACCTTGGGCGGCAGCGGTTCCTCGAGAAAATTACCGGGGTCCTGCGGTTCGACCGCGGATTGACGGAATCGATCCGCCAGGCGCTCGGCGAGCTGACAATGGCATTCGAGTGCGAGCAGGCGTGCCTGGCCATACGCGATGACGACGTGGAGCGCTTGTTCGTCTGGAAGGTCAGCACGGGCGATAGCGAGGCGCGACCTCCCGAAACACTTCCGCTGTCACGTTCGGAGACGTTCCTAGTCGACGGATTGGAAATCGCGATGGGATGGGAATTCAGGAACGGCGGTGGAGACGGGTTCGGCTGGGATCGCCGGACGGGAGAGCGGCTTCGAGTGCCTGCGCCGCCCGAATCGACGCGCGAAGAATTCGGGGCGCGGTCGCTGCTGGCCGTAACGATCGAGTCCGGCGGCCTCCCGGTGGGACGCGTGCTGGTCGCGAATCCGCGGGAGTCGCGCCGAAGATTTTCCGCCGGGGATTTGCGCTGGTTCGAGCAGATCGTGCGCCACATCGGGGCGCCGCTCGAGAATGTCTTCCTGCTGCGCAGCCTGCGGACGCATGCCGTCGAATCCGAGAGAAGCCGGATTTCGCGGGACTTGCACGACGGGATCCTCCAGACGCTACTCAGCCTGAAGATTCAGCTCAACGTCTTGCGGCAGAAGCTTCCGAAAAAGCCCGAACAGGCGTGCGAGGAGCTCGGGAACCTGCAGAAGACGGTCGAGCAGGAAAGCGAAGAGCTGCGCCGGATGGTGACGGACCTACGTCCGGTGCGAGTGGAAAGCGCGGACATGCGGGAGCTGATGGAAGGGTTCGCCGAGCGATTCCGCATAGAGCACGAAATGGCCATCGAACTTTTCATCGCGGACCGCGATTTGCGCGCGCCGGACCGCATTTGCAGGGAGTTATTCCAGATTTACAGGGAAGCACTACACAACGTAAAAAAGCATGCTGGTGCCAGCCACGTCGTGGTAAAACTAGAGCAAGACGAGGCGAAAGTGTCTCTCGTCGTGGACGACAATGGGCGGGGTTTCAGCTTCTCGGGGCGATACACAAGCGAAGAACTGGACCGGTTGCGTCTTGGTCCGATTTCAATCAAGGAAAGGACGCGAAGCGTAGGGGGCACGCTGACGGTGGAGTCAAATCCGGGGCACGGGGCGCGTCTAACGATCGAGATTCCATTCAATTAAGATGAGCAAAGCGAAACAGGCGATTCGGATCCTGGTGGCGGACGACCACGCAATCTTTCGCGATGGTCTGCGCAAATTGCTGGCCGACGCCGACGAAATCCAGATCGTGGGGGAGGCTTCGAACGGCGTCGAGTGCACGAAAATGCTCGCCAAGTTGAAGCCGGATATCCTCCTGCTGGACCTGCGGATGCCGGAAAAAGACGGCCTGGGCGTGCTGGAAGAGGTCAATTTCGATTCGATGCCCACGCGAGTCATCGTGTTGACGGCGGCCGAGGACGACCGCGACGTGGTCCGCGCGATGCGCCTGGGAGCCCGCGGCGTAGTCCTGAAGCAATCCGCCAGCGACCTGCTGGTAAAAGCCATTCGCAAGGTGTCCGATGGCGAAATCTGGCTCGACAACCGCATGACCGCCGAGGTGATCGACGCATTCAAGAAGTCCGCCGAGGCAGGTTCGCGGCGGGAAAAGCCGCTTCTGAGCGACCGCGAAAAGGAAATCGTCCAGCTTGTGGCTCAGGGATTTCGAAACCGGGAAATCGGCGAGAAACTGTTCATCAGCGAGCAGACCGTCAAAAACCATCTCCACAATATCTTCGACAAACTCGGTGTTTCCGACCGCCTCGAATTGGCGCTCTACGCCATCCACCACCGCCTGATCGATCAAACGTAATCGCGGCGACGATTTTTCCCGCCGCCCAGTCCGGCCAGTCTCTCGTAATCCGCCTCGAAATACCCCCGTAAACCGTAGTGGCTCCAGTACTTTTGTACCAACCGGGCCATAGAGAATTGGCTCCTTTGCTCTATTGGCGCAAATCATCCCTGACTCTATTCTGGGCGGGCATACAAGAGGAGTTTTCTAGTGTCTTCAAAAGAGCGACGTGCATCACGCCGTTTTCTAATGCGGTTGCCGCTGACAGTCCGATGGACCGATGAAACGATCGTAGGCGAGGCCGCGACGGAATCGCGCGAGGTGAGTTCGCGGGGCATCTACTTTTTGCTGCCCAAGGGATTGAAAAGCGGCTCGCCTGTAGAGATTGTCATGACCCTTCCCCACGAACTGACCGAGGCCGGGCCGGTTCGCGTCCGGTGCCTGGGGCGCGTACTGCGCAGCAGCCCGGAACATTCAGGCGAAGTGGGAGTGGCAGCGGCGATCGAGCGCTACGAGTTCATGCGGAACGGCGAAAACGCCGCATAACAGGTTCTTACCCAGACCCTGCGGAGATGGGTGAGAAAAGGCCGGGCGATTCGGGTCCCTCAGCCGGTGTCGCCCGGCTACTTTTTTGCTTGCGCGCTGCTTTATCCTGCCTCGCGGCGCGCCCAGGCAGCAGGCCGGCACCGTTCGAATTTCCGATCAATCAAACTCGTGCTCGGGTGCGGTCTGCGCCGGACCGATCCGGCCCACGACAATGTCCGCGCGCGAATAATTTTCGCCACGAACCGGGGCACCGGCCAAGCGACGAAGCATCGAGATCTGTCCGATGTGAGTCAGGGCATCGGCGATAGGCGCCTGAAAGAGCTTCTCGGCCGGTGCGGCAAGAGGGGCATCCGAAGCCAGATAGGCGTCAAACGCCTGAAGAGCCGCGAAAAAACGCTCGGCACCCTTGTCCCAGGGCAGGGGACGGGAGTTGTGCCATTGTTCGGCGCCTTTCGCCACTGAGAGCGCCCAATCGAGCAGATCGCCGATGTGCGCGAGAATCTGACCGGGCGTGCGCGTCGTATCCGCGACGCGAAACTCCGCGAACCCCACAGGCGCGCCACGAAGCGCCTTACCGCCCCGATAGGCGAGGGTCGCGACGGCGTGGCGGAGCAAATCGCGGCTGGCGTCCTTAGTGTCTCGAGTGGCATGCATGGCGCAGCCATCCTACCACCCCTAAGCTTACAGAGTCTCCGGGCTGAAGAAGCGGCTCATCGAAATCCTTGCTTGACAAAGTCTATTAAGTTGATAGACTTTTTAGGAGTAGTAGAGAATCAAACGCCATGAGAATCTCGCAACGGGGACTGTACGCCTTACGGGCACTGACGGTGCTTGCGCAGCATCCCACCGGTGTCGTCAAGATCAAGGACATCGCCGCCGAGGAGGAGCTGCCGGAAAAGTTTCTGGAGGCGATCCTTCTGGATCTCAAGCGGGCGCGAATCGTCGACAGCCTCCGCGGAGCGCACGGCGGTTACCAGTTGAAGCGGCCAGCGAAGAAAATCTCGTTGGGCGAAGTGATCCGCAGGATCGACGGCCCGCTGGCTCCGTTCGAAGACGCCGAGTCCCTGCGCCGGCGTGTGAACAACGATCCGAAACACCGTCCTTTGTTCCGCGTTCTTCTGGACGTGCGCAATGCCACGGCCAACATCCTCGACCATACGTCCCTCCACGATCTGTGTTGTCGTAGCCGCAACTAGCTTCCCGTTGCAGTCAACCCATTAGCAAATACCAAAGGGAAGTTCCATTTTGACCGAACCTATTCAAACTTTCCGGGAGGAAGGTGACCTTCAATGCCAACACATTTAGGACTGAAATCGAAACGAATCGCAATTGCACTGGCTCTTAGTTTAGGCGTCGCCTTACCCGCGACGATTGCTTTTGCCGGGGATGGAGACACGGCATCCCCTGGCAGCACGACGGAAGCTGCGAAAGGCAACGCCACGGCGCCCGATCCCAACTCGCCTGTCGTGCTCGAACTCGAAGAATTGAAGGCAACAGTTGACGCGCAGACCAAACAGTTTGCCGAGCACAGCCAGGAACTCGAAGCCGAGCGTACCGCTCTGCATGACGAGCTTGCGCGCATTGCGGCCCTGGAAGCGAAACTAGGCGTCACGCCCAACGCCGCGGCGTCCCCGGATGCTTCGTTGGGGGAAGCCGTCGTTGGCACCTCACCCTCGACGCAAGGGTCGCAGGCTCAGACACCCCAGGACCTGTCCAATAGGATCGGCAACCTCGAAAACCAGTTGAAGAATTTCGGGCCGTTCTCGTTCACGGGAGACTTCCGGTTGCGCGACGAGCCCTTCTTCGGGGGGCCAGCCAATCAATCTCTCGATCAGAACCGGGAACGCTTTCGGCTGCGGTTCAACATCAATGCCAAACTCAACGATGACTTCAGCGGAGGCTTTTCGCTGGCTTCGGGTGATATCAACGATCCAACCAGCACGAACCAGACGGCGACCGGTTTCTACGCGCGGAAGGCGATCGCCATCGACAAGGCGTTCGTCGACTACTCGCCGCACGAGTTCCACTCCCTGACCCTGATCGGCGGGAAATTCGGATACCCGTGGTACAACACCGAACTCACCTGGGACAAGGACCTCAATCCGGAAGGCGTCGCGCAGACTCTCGTATTCAACCTAGACACCCCGGCCCTGAAGAAGATCGCGTTCGTGGGCTTCGAACTGCCATTTTCGCAGGTCGCCGACGTTTCCCTCACCAACCAGAGCCTCGTTGCGAGCGTGGTCTACGGCGGCCAGGTGCAGACGATCTGGCAACTGGCCAAGTGGCTGAAATTCGGAGCCTATTCCGGATTCTACAACTACCACAATGCCGACCCGATCGCGCTGGCTCTGGCGAAAGCAAGCTCGAAAAATCCGCAGACCCCGCTCACGGGGCTTCTGCCGCTCGGGACGGGCAACACCGTGCAAAATTCGATCGTTACAACGACTGCCACGAACGAGGTGACGGTCGCCGGGACGTCCTATGCG
The DNA here is from genome assembly GCA_963813045.1 of uncultured Acidobacteriota bacterium. Classification (GTDB taxonomy): domain Bacteria; phylum Acidobacteriota; class Terriglobia; order Acidiferrales; family UBA7541; genus Palsa-295. The sequence goes on along the minus strand of CAWEXR010000027.1, from coordinate 150,918 downwards.
ACGGGCGTCACGTCGGTCTCCAATGCGCAGTTCGCATCGAAATTCGGGCTGTTCGATTCGCTCGCGCGCTTCGATATCATCACCCCCTCGGACAAATGGCCGATCGCTTTCATTGGCGACTACGTGCAGAACACGGAGGCGTGCGCCAACGTGGATCACATTCTTCCCGCGCCAGCGAATACGGCGTCGATCCATTACACGCAGTCGACCAACTTCTCCTGCGATCCGAATCAGCGCCGCGGCTATTGGGGGGAAGTGCAAGTCGGTCGCGCGCAGAAACGAGGAGACTGGCAGTTCGATTACACGCGGATGTTCATCGAGCGTGAAGCGGTTCTTTCGAACTTCGACTACAGCGACATCCGCCAGGGCAGCAACGTGACCGAGCATCGCGCCATCGTGATCTACGAGGTTCATCCCAACGTCCAACTCTCCTTCACCGGACTCTTCGGACGCCCGCTCAATTTCGGTGGCACCAAACCGCCGGAAGATTTCCTCAAGCGGCTGCAGTTCGACGTGATCTACACGTTCTAGGAGCGCGAACCACGAAACCACGAACGTCAGTCGTTTCGCAGCCGGATGGATACCACAGCGGTGAAGCGAGCGGCGACGATGGCGTAGCGGAGAATGCTGTGTTACGGTTCGCACGAGGGTGACGCCCATGCGATCCGTTACCGAACAGCTCGCGCAGTATGCCACCTATCATCGCGATCGGCGCAACATTGCGACGCACTTTGTGGGGATTCCGATGATCGTGCTCGCCGTGTGCATCCTATTGTCGCGTCCCTCGTTTGCGGCATTCGGAAGCGTGCTTTCGCCTGCGATCGTGGTGGCGGTGCTCGTGGCAGTCTTCTATCTCGCGCTCGACGTGCGCTTCGGCGTGGCGATGTGCGTGGCGCTCGCGCTGTGCCTGCTGGCAGCGCGATGGTTTGCGATGCAGACAACCGTAATGTGGATCGTGAGCGGCGCCGGGCTCTTCGTCGTTGGCTGGGTGTTCCAGCTCGTCGGACACCATCACGAGGGGCGCAAGCCCGCGTTCCTCGATGATTTGATTGGGCTGATTATCGGTCCGCTATTCCTGGTTGCGGAAATCGCGTTCGCGCTCGGATGGCGGAAGGAAATCAGCAGAGCGGTGGAAGCGCAGGCGGGACCAACTCACGTTCGCCGAGTGCAAGGCTGAAAAAACGCAGGCCGCATCGCTCGTTGCGACCCCGCAACCGCTTCTCGATGTGAGCGATGTATGGAGCCGAGGCCCGGACTTGAACCGGGGACCTGCCGATTACGAATCGGCTGCTCTACCAACTGAGCTACCTCGGCGTGTTATTCGACTGTAACATCGCCGCGAAAAAAGTGTCAAACACCGATAAAAAGCCTTGTTTCATGGCGTTATTTCGATTCGAATTCAGTTACATTCGTGATTCGCTCCAACTTGACAGCACCCCGTACTTGGCGTAGCGTCAATGAAAATATTTTTTTGGCGAGTAAATGTCGTTCGCGGCAGCAGTCCGTACTTTTGAGGGAGGGTTTGATGGCAATTCAGTTCGTTTTGAACGGAAAGCCCAAGGCGGTGAACGTCAACCCCAACATGCCGCTGCTGTGGGTACTGCGCGACCACCTCGACATGACCGGCACGAAGTTCGGCTGCGGCCTGGGCCTGTGCGGCGCCTGTACCGTCAACATCAATGGCGAGGCGATTCGCTCCTGCATCACCCCGATATCGAGCGTCGCCGGCAAGAAGGTGACGACCATCGAAGGACTCTCTGCCGAGCATGGCCATCCGGTGCAGCAAGCGTGGATTGAGATTGATGTTCCGCAATGCGGCTATTGCCAGTCGGGGCAGATCATGAGCGCGTCCGCATTTCTCGCCAAGACTCCGCACCCGACCGACGATCAAATTGATGAAGCGATGGCCGGCAACATCTGCCGCTGCGGCACCTACGACCGGATTCGCAAGGCCATTCACGAAGCCGCAAGGATGCAGGCCGGAGGGGCCAAGGCGGCGACCACGACCGCCGATGACGGTGCCGAACTTGTTGCGAGCGCCGAAGCGATTGTGACGGGAGGTGCGGAATGAGCACCCAAACAAACGGACTCGGCCGCCGCGGCTTCCTGAAAACCGGCCTCGCGGGAGCGACCGGCCTGGTGATCGGCTTCTATCTTCCGAGCCGCAAGGAAGTGCTCGCCGCAGCGCGTGCTGGCGTTGATGGAGTCGCTGCGCCTGGAACGCTGAATGCCTTCATTCAGGTGACCCCGGATGACGTGGTGACCATCGTCATCAGCAAGTCGGAAATGGGGCAGGGCGTTCAGACGTCGCTGGCGATGCTCGCCGCGGAAGAGCTCGAATGCGACTGGAAGAGAATTCAGACGGTATTTGCCCCTGCCGAGGTCGTCTATTTTGATCCCGCGTTCCGCATGCAGGGCACCGGCGGCAGCCAGAGCATTCACTCTGCATGGATGCCGATGCGTCAGGCGGGCGCGACCGCTCGCATGATGCTGGTGCAGGCCGCAGCCACGCAGTGGGGCGTCGACGCTTCGGAATGCCACGCGGAAAATGGCGCCGTGGTGCACGCCGCCACCAAGCGGCGCGCCACCTACGGCAGCCTTGCCGAGGCGGCGGCCAAAGTTACCCCGCCGGACAAAGTCACGCTCAAGGACCCGAGCCAGTTCAAGGTGATCGGCAAGCCGGTAAAGCGGCTCGACTCGGCGATCAAGACGAACGGCCGCGCGAGCTTTGGAATCGACCAGCGCCAGCCCGGCATGCTTCACGCCGTGGTCCTGCGCTGCCCCGTTTTCGGCGGCAAGGTGGCCAGCTTCGACGCCACGAAGGCGAAGGCCATCCCAGGCGTGAAGGACGTGTTCCAGATCTCCACCGGCGTCGCGGTGGTGGCCGACAATACGTGGACGGCGATGGAAGGCCGCCGCGCTCTCGATGTGAAATGGGACGAGGGGCCGAACGCGGCAGTTTCGAGCGAAACCATTTTCAAGGGCTTTGCCGATGCGTGCCAGCAGCCGGGTGTCGTGGCGCGCAAGGAAGGTGACGCCGCGGCCGGGCTTTCCAGCGCCGCGCAAAAGGTAGAGGCGGTGTACCAGGCTCCTTACGAGTCGCACGCCACGATGGAGCCCATGAACTGCACGGCGTACGTGCAGGCAGACCGCGTCGACATCTGGGCGCCCACTCAGTTTCAAACCCCCTCGCAGGGCATCGCGGCGGGAATTGCGGGCGTGAAACCGGAAGCGTCGTTCGTGCACACGACGTACCTCGGCGGGGGCTTCGGGCGCCGGGGCTGGTCGGACTTCGTGACCGACGCGTGCGAAGTTTCGAAAGCGATGAAGGTTCCCGTGCAGGTTACGTGGTCGCGCGAAGACGACATGCAGCACGACTACTATCGCCCCGCGTCGTACGTGAAGATCTCCGCCGGTCTCGGTGCGGATGGCAACCCCACGGCATTCACAGCGCGCGTCGCCTGCGATTCGATCATGAGCTGGTTCTTTCCGGGCTCCATCAAGAACGGCATGGATGAGAGCAGCGTCGAGGGCATTTCCGATATCCCGTACGACATCCCCAACATTCTGGTCGACTATCATCTGGTAGGCGGCCCGATCCCGATGGGTTTCTGGAGATCGGTCGGCGCCTCTCAAAACGGATTCTTCGAAGAGAGTTTTGTGGACGAACTCGCGGCGGCGGCCAAGAAGGACCCGTACGAATACCGCAAGGCTCTGCTCGCGAAGAAGCCCCGGCACCTGGGTGTTTTGAACCTCGCCGCGGAGAAGGCCGGATGGGGCACGCCGCTGCCGAAAGGCCGCTACCGCGGCATCGCGGTTGTTGAGGCGTTCGGGACGTACGTGTCCGAAGTCGCCGAGATATCGCTCGACAAGGACAACGGCGTGCAGGTACACCGCGTCGTCGTGGCGCTCGATTGCGGGCGCATCGTCAATCCGAACATCATCGAACAACAGGCCGTGGGCGGCGTGGTTTACGGGCTCACGCAAACGCTGAAGGGCGAAATCACCATCGATAAGGGCCGCGTCCAGCAGAGCAACTTCAACGATTACGACATGCTGCGCATGAACGAAATGCCGAGGATTGTCGAGGTGCACATCGTTCCGAGTGAGGAGACTCCGACCGGCATGGGCGAGCCTGCGGTGCCGCCCGTGGCGCCGGCCGTGTGCAACGCGATCTTCGCGGCCACCGGGAAGCGGATCCGTCGCCTACCGGTTCGCGCCGAGGACCTCACCTAAATCGGAATCGCCTTGGATTTTACGGAACAAAAAGAGGGGCGCACGGAGCGCCCCTCTTTTTCTTTATCGCGACGTTGAAACTTTATCGGCGGCCGCTCATGCCAGCAACGCCAGTATTTCTTCCTGGATGGCGCCAGTGACCCGCGCTTCGCGCTCGCCGACGTAGACATCCACTTCACTGCGGATTCCGAACTGCGGAAGGTAGATTCCCGGCTCAATCGAAAAGCACGTTCGCGGGACGATCTTGCGATCGTCGCGCGTCTCGAGCCCGTCCATGTTCGCGCCGTTGCCGTGAACTTCCCGGCCGATGCTGTGGCCCGTGCGGTGAACGAAGTTCTTGGCGTAGCCGGCCTTGCGAATCACTTCTCGCGCGGCGCGGTCCACCTGCCAGCCGTGGATCGCCCGGCCTCGCGCGCTCGAATCCTTCACGAACTCGATGGCGCGGTCGCGCGCCTCGCGCACGATGCGGAAGATTCTCGCGTAGGCGTCCGGAACGCGCTCGCCCAGATAGCCCACCCAGGTGATGTCGTAGTAGACGCTGCCCGGCCGGTCGAGTTTCGCCCAGATGTCGAGCAGCAGCAGATCGCCTGCCCGGATCGGACGAGACCCGCTCGGCCGCGGCTCGTAATGGGGATTGCCGTTGTTCGGTTGCACGGCCGCCACGGGTGGATCGGCGGTCGTGAGGCCGTTGGCGTGAAACCGGTCGAGAATCCACTTCTGGAGCTCGAATTCCGAAATTGGGCGGCCGTCCCGCACGCATGTCGCCGCCGTGTCGAATGCGGCTCGTGTGGTGCGGTCGATGATTTTGCCCGCCTGGAGATGCGATTGGAGCTGCTCCGGCGTCCACGCTGCCTCGAACTTCTGCACGAGATCGGCCGACGTAACCACTCTTTTCTTGAACTTCCGCACCAGCTCGACCGTCCCGGCGTCCACCAGCCCGATGTAGGGGATGTTGTTTTCCGGCGAATACTGCATGGCGATCTTCCGGCTGCCGGAGAGAAGTTTCCGGAGCGCGGCGTGCAACTCCTCCCAGCTTGAATAGACTTGTGTGCGTCCCGCAAGCGAATCGAGCGCGCCCTGCTCGATCCGATGGACCAGCTTCCGCGGCTCGCCGCGCGACGGGATGAAGTAAAACCAGCGTCGCGTCGCCAACCCGTTGTCCCCGAGGCCGAGAATATGGCCTGCAATCGGGTCGCGATGGTGATGGTCGTAGAAAAGCCAGCCGTCGATCTTGCTGGCGCGCAGTTCCGCTTGTATTGCCTTTATGTCCGGCATGACTCCACCATCTCGATCACTTGTGCGCGGGTTACGCCCGCGATCTCGACGCGCTTCGTGCGGCTCTTTCCGCCGGCGACGATTCTAACAGCCGATCTGGGCACGTTCAAATGCTCGGCCAACAGCCGCACGAGCGCGTCGTTCGCGCGATCCTCTACCGGAGGCGCCCTCAGCCGCACCTTCAGCGCGCCCTCGTGTTCGCCTTCGATCGCGCTGCGGCTGGACCGTGGCGCCGCCCGCACCGCAAAAATCACCGCGCCACCGCGTTCTTGTATGTTCATCCGCGAATTGCCACCCGATTCAAAACATATCATTGGCGAACGCTTCAACGTGCCAAACAATCCGCGGGGAGCGCTTGTAACCGGGGCGTGCTATTCGTACAATGCCTCGCCTTTCGGGCTTCTGTGATGGCGAACGCGATCAAAGTCCGGCTCACAACCAACCAGGTGCGCGGCTTCTGGGCGTCCTGGGGCGGCTGGGCGCTCGACGGCATGGACTCGTTCATCTACGCGCTGGTCCTGGTGCCGGCGCTCCGCGAACTCCTGCCGAAGTCCGGGATTCCAGCGACCGCCGGCAATGTCGGCTTCTACGGCGGCCTGCTGTTTGCGCTCTTTCTCGTTGGATGGGGGATGGCCCTCGTCTGGGGGCCGGTCGCCGACAAGTTCGGGCGCGTCCGCACGTTGATGCTCACGATTCTTTGCTATTCGGTCTTCACATTCCTGGCTGCCTTTGGGCAAAACGTCTGGGAAGTTGCCGTCTGCCGCCTGCTTGCCGGCGTTGGAATCGGCGGCGAATGGGCGATGGGCGGGACGTTCGTGGCCGAGGAATGGCCGGAAGAGCGACGCAAGATGGGCGCGGGCCTGATGCACACCGGCTATTATTTCGGTTTTTTCCTCGCGGCGCTCGCGAACCATTTCGTCGGGGAAACGCACGGCTGGCGGCCGATGTTCATGATTGGAGGTGCTCCCGCGCTGCTGGTGGGGTTCATCCTCTACGGCGTCAACGAGTCGAGCCGCTGGAAGGCCCGCGTGCAGCGCGTATCGAGTCCTTTCGCGACTCTATTCAAGCCTGAATTCCGCCGCCGCACGCTGGTCAACTCGGCGTACGTGCTCATCTCAATCATCGGGCTGTGGGGCGGCACGGTGTACGTCCCAACGGCCGTCACCGAAATCGTCGGACGCCAGCATTTGGCCAGCGCGCTTGCCCCGCGGCTCGCCTCCTACGCCACGATGGTGCTATCGTTCGGCACGATCCTCGGCTGCCTCCCGCTCCCTTGGATTGCCGAGCGGATCGGTCGCCGCAAGACGCTGGCAGTCTATTTCGTTCTTATGGCGGCTTCGCTCAGCTACAGCTTCGGACTGGCCTTTTACTTCTCGCGGGACGCGATGACGTGGTTTTTTGTGGGCCTGTTCTTTCTCGGAATTGGCGGCGCGAACTTCGCGGTGTACACGCTGTGGCTGCCCGAGCAATATCCGACTGAATGCCGAGGAAGCGCTTTCGCCTTCGCAACCTCCGTCGGCCGCTTTATCGGCGCGGGATTCACGTTTCTGGTCGGCGCGGGCGTTTCGCATTTTCACACGATAGGCATCCCGGTGGCGCTCACCTCGCTGGCATTTCTCCTTGGCCTCCTGCTGATTCCGCTAGGCCTGGAAACCACCGGCCGGCCCCTGCCGGATTAGCTTTCAACGTTTCTCTGTGTCTCCGTGCCCATCCGATCAGGGTTTCGTTCGCTCACCAAACAGCGCGGTGCCTAGGCGAATCTCCGCGGCGCCTTCCTCGATGGCGACTTCGAAATCATGGCTCATTCCCATGGAGAGGGCTGGCAGCGGATGTCCGATGTGGCGGCTGAGATCGTCGCGCCGTTCGCGAAGCCTGTGGAAATAGTGGCGCGCACGCTCGGGGTCGTCGAAATATGGCGGTATGGCCATCAGACCGCTTAGCTCCAGATGTGGAAGGGGTAACAAACTTTCCGCGAGCGCCGATACCCCCGTCTCGGCGATGCCGCTTTTTGACTGCTCGTCACCCAGATGCACTTCGATCAAAATCGGCAGGCGCTTCTTTTCGGCTGCCGCGGCGGCATCGAGCTTTTGCGCGAGCGGCAGGCTGTCAACCGAATCAACGCGGTCAAACAAGCGGACGGCTCGGTGCGCCTTGTTGCTTTGCAGATGCCCGATGAAGTGCCACGTTGCATCGATGTCCGCTAGCTTTGGCTGCTTCGCCTCGAACTCCTGCACGCGGTTTTCGCCGAAGTGCCGCAGGCCCGCGTCGTAGGCCGCGCGAATCGCCTCCGGAGGAAAAGTCTTCGAAACGGCGACGATCGTGATCTCTTCGGTGCGCCGCCCGGCTCGCTCGGCAGCGCGCGCGACCCGTTCGCGCACTTGCGCGAGATTTTCCGCTACAGAACTCAGCTTTGCCATATTCGCCGCGATTCTAGCACGCAAGAACTTCGCCTCCAGTGCGCGCGCATGCGCCCAGTCCACAGGATCTGGTCCTTGACAACGTCTTCCAGGCTGTTAGCGTGGAAAAGATGCGCCACAACCGCGCACATGGACGACGAACGGCCTACCCCGCCTCGGCGGGGCCTCACGGGTGTGCTTCCTCGACGCCCGCCACTCGGCTCGATCTTCCAAATCCTAATCGCAAACTTCCATTATTAGAATCCCTGCTAAGTTGTTGGAAACAAAGAAACGCGGCGCAGTCTAATCGAGAAAAATCTGGGGCTCCTGTATTTCGAGCTCCCTCGATTCGCCTGGCCCATACTGACCCGAACCGGCCCTGTGCTAAACTCCCAGCCACTTCCATGCCTGCCCGCGGCAAGTTCATCGTTCTTGAAGGGGTCGACGGCTCCGGAAAGCGCACGCAGCTCGAGGCGCTCGTGCGAGCGTTTACCGCGCGAGGCGTGGCGTTCACTCAAGTGAGTTTCCCTCGTTACGACGGCTTTTTCGGCAAGCTCGTCGCGCGATTTCTAAATGGGGAGTTCGGGGCGCTGGCAGATGTGGACCCGCATTTTTCCGCGCTGCTCTACGCCGGCGATCGTCTGGAATCGAAAGCGGTCATCGAAGGGGCCCTCGCTTCCGGCAAGACCGTCCTCGCGGACCGCTACGTCGGCTCGAATCTCGCGCATCAAGGCTCGCGAGTGCCCCCCGATAAGCGCGACGAATTCATCGCGTGGCTGAAGCAGCTCGAATACCAGATTTACGGGCTACCGGCCGAGGATCTCGTGGTCTATTTGCGGGTGCCGGTGACCGAGGCGCATCGGCTGGCCGGCGAAAGGCACACGCGCGTTTACACCAAACTGAGCCGCGACCTGCAGGAAGCGGACGTCGCGCATCTCAACGAAGCCTCGCAGGTCTACGACGAGTTGGCACGGCAACCGCACTGGGTCAAGGTCGAATGCTTCGACGCGACTACCGGCGCGCTGCGTACACCCGCCTCGATCCACGAAGAGATTCTCGCGGCGGTTGAGGCGCGCTTCGCTCCCGCCTTGGAGGCCAGGGGCTAACCATGGGCTTCAGCGAATTTCTCGGCAACGAACGCATCGTCCGGGCGCTTCGCGGCATGCTGAATCGCGAGCGCGTCCCGAGCGCGCTGCTCTTCACCGGTCCGCGCGGCGCGGGCAAATACACGTTGGCGAGGATGTTCGCGCAGGCGGCCAACTGCGAGCGCCTGCGAGACGATTTTTGCGGGGAATGCGCGTCGTGCCTGCGAATGGCGGCGCTCGCCAATCCGGCGCCGCTTATCGAAGCGGGGCTCGCCGAGCGCGGCGAGAGCGCCGACGCGGCCGCCGTCGAACGCACCCCGCTGCTCGTCGAAACGCATCCCGACGTGTGGCTGATCGTTCCTGACCCGGTGCGGCTGCGCACTCCGGTGGCGCGGCCGATGATCCGCGTGGGGCAGTTGCGCGCCGTGCAGCGGGCGGCTTATTTCAAGCCGCAGGGCCGGCGGCGCGTGTTCATCCTCGACGGCGCGGATACGATGCGCTGGACCGATGCGGACGTTTTCCTCAAGATTCTCGAAGAGCCGCCCGAATCTGCGACGCTGATCCTGCTGGCGCCGTTTCCGGATTCGCTTCTCCCGACAATTCGCTCGCGCTGCTTGCAGTTCCATCTCGGACCCGTTCCGGCCGAGCAAATCGAGGCATTCCTCAAGGATCGGACCGGCTGGAAGGCCACGGAGCGGAAATTGGCGGCGCAGCTTTCCGCCGGCAGCCCGGGCGCTGCGCTCTCGCTCGATCTCGAGGGGTCGATGCGGCTCCGCAAGAGTGTGCTCGGTCTTTTGGAGAAGGCGGTCACCGGAGAAAACTTTGCCCAGGTTTTCGCCGCGACTGCTCAGCTTTGCAAGCAGGAGCAGGAATCGTTTGAAAACGTCCTCGGTCTATTTTATAGTGTTCTAACAGACTTGCTCGAGTTTCCCTTCAGCCCTCGGAGCGGTCTCGCTCGCAATCCGGATCTGCGCCGGGAGGTAGAAGCTCTTGGCAAGAAGATCGATTGGGAGTGGGTCTTGCGGGCTACGCGCGGCCTCGATGTGTTCGAAGAGCGTATTCGCCGCAATATCGGACGCCAGTTGGGTCTGGATGCCCTGATTGCCTCGCTCAGCCTCCGTTGACGGGGGCCGGGCGTTTCGAATATTTTTGTCGAAATGTTGCAACCGAACCCCTTCATGCGTAGTCATAACAAGTAGTAGCCTGAGGAGCTCCCATGGTGAATCGCAAGCTGTTTCGTCCAGCACTGACGGACATGAAGGACCAATACTCACCCCGGCCCGCTTCGGCCGGGCCGCAATCGACGCCGCCACGGAAGAAGCCCGCGCCTCCCGAGCAGACGTTCGCGGAGAACTTCTACTACGTGAAGCAAATGCAGGCCCGTACGCCCGTGGCCGTGGTCCTCACCGACGGCGAAGTGCTGCGAGGCACGGTAGAGTGGTACGACCGGGACTGCATCAAGCTCACGCGCGACGGCAGCCCGAACCTCCTTATCTATAAGCACTTCATTCGTTACGTGTATAAGGAAGGCGAAGAGGCGGCGCACGGCGGGTCGAACGGGCAGTAGAGCCGGTCCTTGCGGGACCCCCAGGCGCTCGGCCAATCCCACGGATCTCAATAACCAGCCGCCATCAGCATGAGAATCGGAATCACCTGCTATCCAACGTACGGCGGGTCGGGTGTCGTGGCCACCGAGCTTGGCATGGAGCTCGCGGCGCGAGAACACGAAGTCCATTTCATCAGCTACGCCATGCCCATCCGTTTGAGCGGCCCTACTGAACGAATCTGGTTTCACGAAGTCGAAGTCACCAGCTATCCACTGTTCGACCACCCGCCTTATACGCTGGCGCTCGCTACGAAGATGGCTGAAGTCGCCGAGGAAGCGTCGCTGGACCTGCTGCATGTCCACTACGCGATCCCACACTCTGTGAGCGCTCTCCTCGCCCGCATGATGGCCGCGCCGCGGCGCCTGCCGTTCATTACGACGTTGCACGGAACCGACATCACTCTCGTCGGCAACGACCGCAGCTATCTGCCGATCACGCGCTTTTCGATCGAACAGAGCGACGGTGTTACCGCCATCTCGAACTACCTGCGCGACCGCACGCTGCAAGAGTTCGAAATCAAGCGTCCCATCGAAGTGATCCCGAACTTCGTCAACTGCGACCTCTACCAGCGCTCGAACGATGCCGTGGCGCGTGCGCGCTGGGCTCCCGAAGGCGAGCCCATCTTGATGCACCTTTCGAACTTCCGTCCGGTGAAGCGGATTACGGACGTCGTCGAAATCTTCGCGCTCGTCCGCGAGAAGATTCCCGCCAAGCTGGTCCTGATCGGGGATGGTCCCGATCGCGGCGCCGCCGAGTACATCGTTCGCAGGAAGCGGCTCTCGAAAGACGTGTTTTTTCTGGGCAAGCAGGACCGCGTGCAGGAAAAGCTAGGGCTGGCCGACCTGTTCTTGCTGCCGAGCGATACGGAATCTTTCGGCCTCGCGGCGCTCGAGGCGATGGCCTGCGAAGTCCCCGTGGTCGCCACCAACGTGGGAGGCGTCCCGGAAGTGGTGACGCACGGACTGGACGGCTATCTCTTCGAGCCGCGCGATGTCCCAACCGCCGCGAAATACGCGCTCGAAATCCTCACGCGTCCTGACCGCGGCCGCATGATGGGCGAGATGGCGCGCGCCAACGCCCGCCGCAAATACTGCTCCAACGACATCATCCCGCTCTACGAGCGTTACTACGAGAAAGTCCTCAACCCGACCGGCGCCACCGCCGGCGCTGCCTGATAGGTCCTCTACCGTCTCTGAGACCCTGACCATATGTCGGCGCGCGCCCAAGGGTTCTTAGTACATGCCCTTGGTGCGAGCGCCAAGTCATTGAATTCATTGGCGGAAAGCGATTCCTATTGTGCACTATTATCGGTCACGACCGGGCGCGATGCGACCGTCATGGACGGCCCGGTCGGGCTCACGCTAGAATCACACATGCCCAAAGGCTCACGGCGGAGACCCTTCGCCTTCGTTCTCCGCGTGGTCTTAGCCGCGACGCCGTTCCTGGCCCATCCGGTCTTCGCCCGGCAGATCCAAACCGCCGACGCAAACGCTCCAAAGGCGTCCATTGCCGGAAAATTGACCGCACTTACCGGGGATGGTGTGACGACGGTACTTCCCGGAGTCGCGCTGAAGTTGACCGGCCCCACCCCTGGCGCGGCACCCCAACCGGTCGTAAGCGATGCGGGCGGCCACTACGAGTTCGATCACCTGGTGCCCGGAACATATACCTTGGAAGCTACCGAGGACGGTTTCGAACCGTGGTCGGGCACGATCAAGGTCGGCACGGATCAAACGGTTGTTGAGGACATTGTGCTCAGGATCATCGCTGTGAATGCGCGAGTCGAGGTCCACGGAGAAGCGGCCGCCGAGGCCAGCACTGAGAGCGTGACCCCTAACGCGACGGTCAGCAACCAGCAATTGGATACCTTGCCGTTGCCCACGCAGAAGTTCACGGAGGCCCTTTCGCTAGTGCCCGGAGTGATTCGCACCGCCCAGGGAGGGCTGAGTTTCAATGGCCAGGAGGAAAGCCAGGGGATGTTACTGGTGGACTCGGCGGAAAACGTCGATCCGATCTCGGGAAACTTCGCGATTCCCGTTCCGGTCGACGCCATCCAGTCCATGACCGTCTACAGCTTGCCTCAGAGTTCCGGGTACGGAGGTTTCTCCGGTGGCCTAACCGCGATCGAGACGAAACCACCTTCCGGCGAGTGGGACTACAAGCTGCTTGATTTCATTCCGTCGTTTCGGGGGAAGAACGGCCACCTCGTAGGCTTAGCCAACTGGACGCCAAGATTCCAGTTCGGCGGCCCGCTACTCGCGAACAAGGTTAATTTCTCCCAGGAGCTTACCTACGAGTTTCGCAAGACGCCGGTTCGCGGCTTAGCGTGGCCGGTTAACGAGACCGAGACGCGCAGCACGACGTCCTTCACGCAACTGCAGGTCATCTGGTCATCGCGACACCTCCTGAACATCAACGTCAACGTATTCCCCGAAGACATCGAATACGGGAATATCAACGCTCTCGTTCCGCAGACCGCCTCGACCTCTTATCACCGCAACGGCGTTTCCGTCGGTATCTCTGACACTTATGAGTTCGCCTCCGGCGCATTGCTGAACGGAGTGGTTCGCTACACGCGGTTCGATGGCGACGCATTCGGCCAGGGCGCTCTGGACATGGAAATTTCACCCTCCGGTTGGGGCGGCAATTTCTTCAACACCGCATACCGAACGGCAAACCAACTCGAGGCGCTGCCGACCTATCAATTCGCACAGAGGTCCTGGCATGGGAAGCACCAGGTGAGGTTCGGGGCGGACGTCTTCTACCGCAACTACGAAGGTAGCGACATTTCCCATCCCATACAGATCCTGGCGGCGGACGGATCGCTCGCCGAGCAAATCGATTTTCAAGGCGCGGGCCTATTGAAAGCGTCCGACTCGGAAGCCTCGGAATTCATCGAGGATCGTTGGAGCCTGACCGACCGCTTGACGCTGAATTTCGGAGCGCGCCTGTCGACCCAATCCCTCGGCCGCGATGCCGCATTCGCCCCACGCATCGGCTTCGCCTACGCGCCGGGCAGCGGGAGGACAGTGTTTCGCGCCAGCGCGGCCAAGATCTACAGCCATGTGCCGCTGTTGGCCGCCGACTTCACCGACAATCAGGAGAGGGTCCTAAGCTTCTTCGACCCGTCCGGCACGCTCATCGGTCAACCCGAAGTGCTCGAAAACGCATATCTCCTGTCGGGCTCACCTGGGGTCCCTCCCGGGACCCGGGTCGATCCGGGCACGAGCCCTTGCACATTTAGCTGGGAGGGCGAGATCGAGCACGAAGTGAACAGGAATCTGAATCTCAAGGTCAGCTATCTGGAGAGCTACACCAACGATCTCTTCGTTATGGATGAGGTGCTCAACCCGTCGGGAGGAAACGGATTGCTTGCTCTCCGGAACACTGGAGTCTCGCGCTACCACCAAGCGCAAGCGACTGCTCATTATCGCCCCGGCGACCGCGTCGACCTGACGGTCTCCTACACGTGGAGTCAGGCTACGGGTGATCTCAATACCCTTTCGGACACCCTGGTCCCGTTTGCGGCTCCGGTAATCCGGCCTGACGCTTCGGGCCTCCTGCCGTCCGACGTACCCCAGCGCCTCTTAGGCACGGGCCTGTTCCGTCTTCCCTGGAAATTTATTTTGAGCCCCGTCGTTGACGTGCATTCCGGACTGCCGTTTTCGGATGTCGACGTTTTGCAAAACTACGTGGACGTCCCCGATAGCTCGCGTTTCCCAAGGTACTTTGCGATGGACGCCAGACTTTACCGGGAATTCGCTCTCCACATTCCCTTCATGGAGCGTTCCAAGAACCGAAAGATTCGTATCGGCGTGTATTCGACCGACCTAACCGACCAGCACAACCCGCACGACGTGTACAACAATGTGACGTCGCCGATCTTTGGACAATTCGCCGGTTTCCAGAAGCGCGTCAACGGTATTGTGCTGGATTTGGTTCAGTGAAGGTTTCCGCCCTGGTTCCCGTTTGATCCGGCAAGAATAGGGATGAGCGGCGTAAAGAAACAGAAGGCCCGCCTTTCGGCGGGCCTTCAAGGGGAGAAAGCTCCCAGGCCAATGCGCGGATGGCCGAAGAACCCTTTCCTCGACGGCAGTCTAGTGGGGCGTTGGCGGGAAGTCAAGCGGGAAAGCCGAAATCCGTCTCCCCATAAGCCTCGCTTTTTCAGCGAAATATGCGCAATGCGATCCGATCGGGGAGATTTTCATCCACCTGCCCTTTGGGCAGGGGCGGGCCAGGACTGGCGTAGAAGTCCTCTGCATTGATAGGTTTACTGGAAAGCCCGAGCTGCAAAACCTGAAGCTGCGCGCCGCGATCGAAGATCTTGCCCGGCATGAGGCGCTTTATAAACAGGCGAAAGCCGCCGAAGGCCAGGCTGGCGACCAGCGTGAATCCACAGATGGCGCCGCTTCCAACGAAGGCCCCGACGACCATCACCTCGATGCTCGGCTCCTTGAACTGGAAGGTCGGCTCATTCCAGGTCAGAACGGTGCCGGAATGAACCTGGTCGAGCAACGTGTCTGCTTCCGTCTGCGACCGCGCGCCGGACACGATTGCGACAAGCGTGAGCGAGCGCTTCGCGAACAGCGCGGGCGAGTTCGCCGCGGGATTCGAGCCGTTCACGTTGAAACTTTTCTGAAGCGCAGCCAGCGTATCCTCGGCGAGCTGAGGAGTGGGAAAATCGGCGAGCAGCAGCGAGGCGTCGCGGCTCCCGAGATGGTAGTGGGCAATCTCGGCTTCCGCGCCGGCCGGAAAACTCATGGAATCGCCCAGCCCGCCCGGGAAAAGCTGGTTTAGAGTCTGCGGACCGAGAACGTAACGGTCGGAGCCTTCGACGATCTTCTTCTCGGGCAAGTGTTCCCACAGTGTCGGTAGAGGGCCGTCTTGCGCATGGGTGGCGACGGTCGCAACCAAAGACTTGATCTCCGTTTCAAATTTCGAAAGGTCTTGGCCCTCTATATCCATCACGAGATTGCCGATGAGAATCAGTGCGCGGTCACGCGACACCGAAGAATGTTCTGTAAAATCCGCTCGCGCCATGTCCGGCGTGCGCAAGAAAGAGTAAAGGCCATACCCGCCGCTCGGGTCCTTCATCTTGAAGACGCTCGCCTGCATTCCGTCCGCGGTGCCTGCCGAGGATCCGTAAGTGGCCCATTCAGAGGAGGCCCATCCGTACTCCGCGAGCACGGTCTGGGGAGCAATCGGTGTCAAGGACGACAGCGCCAGTGCCCTAAGAGGTTCGCCAGGGTTCTGGGCAGCGGTCCATCGGCCGAGCGAATGCGGAAGAATCTGCTGCGCCGCAACTGGGAATGCGGCCAGAAACAAAAGAGTAAGCGACATGCTGAGGAATCGGCGCATCACTGTTAGATGCCTTAATTCTACTTGGGGTTCCCGGTCGGCGCCACCGTTCCGGCGTCGAGGCGGGCATCGGGTGCGTGGTTGTCCGAGACGAGCTTTTGCTGGTTGGAGGAAAGACTGTTCAGGCCATCGAGATAGATGGAGATCCCGCGGTACAGACCGTCGGCGATCCGCTGGCGCTGGTCTCCCTTCCGGAGCAGCCTCTCGTCGTTCGGGTTGCTGACGAAAGACACCTCGGAAAGCACGGAGGGCATGTTCGCTCCGATCAGCACGACGAAGGGCGCCTTCTTCACCCCACGGTTCTTCTCGCTGCGGCTCACGAGTTGCAGCCGTTCAGTCAGATTGTCCTGGATGTCGCCCGCCAGATCTTTCGATTCTTCGATTTTGTCATTGCGCGCGATCTTTTTGATCAAATCCTGCAAATCGTGCATGGATTCCTGCGAGTTCGCGTTTTCGCGCGCGGCCACTTCCATGGATTCCTCTGACGTCGCGAAGTTGAGGTAGAAGGTCTCGACGCCGCGGGCCGATGGGTCGCGGCTCGAGTTGGCGTGGATTGAGATGAACAGATCGGCCTTGGCGTCGTTGGCGATCCGCGTGCGCTCCTCCAGCGGCACGAATATGTCGTCCTTGCGCGTATAGATCACATCCGCGCCCGGCAGCTTCTGTTCGATCAAATTTCCAAGGCGCAACGCGACATCGAGGCACAGGTCCTTCTCCATCAGGCCGTGCGGGCCGATCGTGCCGGTATCGTGCCCGCCGTGGCCCGCGTCAATCACGATGCGGTTGATTTTCAGGCCCAGGGCTCGCGTCAAGGATCGCTGGCCGTCGCGGTTGGGCTTCGGTACTGGTGGAGGCTCGAGAGCGAGAAATTGCCGAGACTTCGCCGGATCGACGGCGGGCTTGCTCGAGGCGCCGGCGGCGACCACTTCTGCCACCGAAACGGGCGCATTCGCCGCGGGCTGTTGCACGATCGCGGCTGGCGGCGCACTGGGCGAAGAACCGGCCGCCTGCTTGGCCGTGTTGACAGGCTGCGCATGAACGTCGATCACCAGGCGATAGGGATTTGCCAGGAGAAACGCAGAATAGTCCTTCGCTCCGTTCACATCCAGGACAATCCGCACGGTGTCCGGTTTGTTTTGCGCCACGCGAACGGACTTCAGAAGTCCGGTTTTCGCGTCGATATCCTTGCTCGGAAGCTTGTGATCCAGCCGGGCCTTGTGCATGTCGAAATAGATGCGATCGGGAGACGCGATGCGCACGGCATCGTACGCGATGGTATCTCCCAGTGTTACGACGATGCGCGTGGAGTCTTGCGCGTTCCAAGTTTGCAAATCCTTCACGATCGAGCTGCCTTTTTCAACGGTTTGCGGCGTCACATGCTGCCCATGCAGCTCCGGGGGCTGGCCGGTTGTTTGGGCGTTCGCATCGGCGTCGCTTGGCCGGGCAATCTCCTTCAAGGCCGCTCGAACCTGATCGGCGCGATCGGAACGGGGAAAGCGCTGCAAATACTCCTGGTACGTCGCTTGGGCATCTTCCGGCTTGTCCAGATCGTCCTTTTGGATTTGCGCGACAGACAGCAGGGCTTCTCCGTGATACCGGCTGCCGGGATACTGTTTTCCAAGGAAAAGATAGGTAGCGATCGCGGACTTGAAGTACTGCGGATCGTAAAGCCGCCCCATCTCACGATACAGCTCGGCCTCGGCCACGAGAGCCGACGTCGCATCATCCGCCAAGGGCGTGATCATGTAGACCTTGTGATAGGCGGCGACGGTCTGGACGTAGTCGGAGCGGGAGCGGTCCTTTTCGAGATAGCCTTCGAGCATCGTGCGCATTTTGACTGCGCGCGCGAATTGCTCGCGGGCGTCGGATTTCTTATCGGCGCGGGCAGGGGAGACGGCGCAGAGCAGGAGAACTAAAGTGAGCGCCGTAGCGCACGAGGCTCCTCGCGCGAGTGATTTTATTGCAGCCGAAGCCATGCGCGTCTCATTCGTTCGTGAAAACCACGCGGCCATTCGGGTCCACTTCCCGGCGTACCGGAGGCCTTGGCGGACTCCAAAGAACCGGGTCGCGGCCCGAACCGGGCCGGAAGTATGCGTCGGTGACCTTCTGCACGTACCGTTGCGTTTCCGGATATGCCGGAACCCCGCCGCTGATGTCGACGGCGCGCTCGCCGGCGTTATATGCCGCGAGCGACTTCGTCAGATTGCCGTTGTACCGGTCGAGCAGCGATTTCAGGTACGTCGTTCCGCCCTCCACGTTTTGGACCGGGTCGAAGGAATTGCCGACGCCGAAGCGTTGTGCCGTCTCCGGGATCAACTGCATCAGCCCCACCGCCCCCTTGGGGGAAATCGCGCGCGGATTCCAGCTTGATTCGGTGCTGATCACGGCCTTAACCAGCGCCGGGTCCACGTTGTGCCGCGCAGCTGCCGCGCTCACGATGTGGTCGAGCCGATCGTCCGAACTCTTGGTCGCGGGCGCCTGCGAAGCCGGGGTGGTGATAGTGCTCCCAGTATGGCCTTTCGCGGAATCCTCATTCACGTATACGGTTTTCCCGTGCTCGTCGACGTAGGTTGCAATTTGGGCGCGAGACAGCGTCGGCAGCAGGAAGCTACCCGCTGCCAGGACTGCAACGACGATGCGATTCCTCGTCATTTTGTCCCTGCCCTTTGGGAAGGCGCGACGCTCCGCTTCGAATCACTGAAACGACCACGCACAGCGACAATACGCCCTGGGAAAGCGAGCTTTCCCGGCGTAAGTTTGTGGCGCGACAGCAATTATAGCAATCTGTCGAGAAGGGGGTAAACCTGGGCGATAGCCTTTTCTATGCCGGATGTGTCTTTTCCGCCAGCCTCGGCCAGGTCGGGTCTGCCGCCCCCGGAACCGCCCACCAGTTGGGCGAGCTCCTGGACGATCTTCCCGGCGTGGAGCCTGGGGATGAGGTCTTTCGTAACTGCCGTGATTAGAGCAACTTTGCCGTCATCGGCGGCTGCCAGGACGACCACGCCGGAGCCCAGCTTCTGGCGCAGGGCGTCGGCAAGCTGGCGGAGGGCCTCGCGGTCAAAACCGTCCACTTTGGCGGCCAGGACTCGAACGCCCTTGACCTCCCGAGTCTCGTCGAGAAGGTCGCCTGCCTGGGATCCGGCGGCCTTGCGTTTCAGGGTCTCAATCTGCTTCTCAAGGGCTTTTACGGCGTCCATTTGGCGCTCAATTGCGTCAATTAAGCCGTCTTCAGAGGCATGTAACATGCCCGCAGCGGCGCGCAGAGTTTGCAGCGCTCGCTGGTAATCGGCAAGCGCGCGGTCGCCCGAAATGGCCTCGATGCGGCGGATGCCCGCGGCGGCCGATTGCTCGCCGAGAATCTTGAACAGGCCGATTTCGCCCGTGCGGCCGACGTGAGTGCCGCCGCAGAGCTCCTTGCTGTAGAAGCCGCGCGGAGACGCGGCGTCCGGAATCGTGACGACTCGAACGTTGGCCTCGGGGTATTTGTCGCCGAAAAACGCGAGCGCGCCGGAGGCGAGCGCTTCGTCGATGTTCATGATGTCCGTGCGCATCTCGAGATCCTTGCGGATCTCATCGTTCACCTGCTCCTCGATTTCGGAAAGCTCGCTCGGATCGACGGCCGCAAAGTGCGAGAAATCGAAACGCAGATGATCGGGCGCGACGAGCGAGCCGGCCTGCTTGACGTGCGTGCCGAGAATGTTGCGCAGCGCGGCGTGCATCAAGTGCGTGGCCGTGTGGTTGCGCATGTTGCGCGCGCGGCGCTCGGCGTCAGCCACCGTGGCGACGCGATCGCCGACGTGCAGATCGTCTTTCGCGACGATGCGGTGCGCGATCAGCCCGGTGACCGGGTAATACGCGCCTTTGACTTCGGCGACTTCGAGCGATTCCGAACTATCGTAGAGGCCGCCCGTGTCGGCGACCTGGCCGCCCGACTCCGAATAGATCGAGGTGCGGTCGAGAACGATTTCGGCTTCGGCGCCTTTCTTGATTTCGTTCACCGAGCCTTGCTTCGTGATGATGGCCTCGATGCGGCAGTCGCGCGTCGTCGTGCCGAAGTAGAAGTCGGGCTCGGTCTTGTAAGTTTCCGCGAGCTTTGCATACGCCGGATTCGCGACTTCCTTGTGCGCGCCCTTCCAGGACGCCCTGGCGCGGGTGCGCTGCTCTTCCATCGCGCGATCGAAACCGGCCCAATCGACCTTGAATCCCGGCATCGCGAGTGACATCCTCGATAAAGTCGCGAGGCAGCCCGTACGTGTCGTAAAGCTTGAACGCCTGGTCTCCTGGGTACTCAGAATCCGCTGACCGTGGCGTGCACAGCCGCAAGAGGCGCTCGAGCTGTCCAGTAGATCGAGGCGCACTGCGCCGACAGGCCGTAAGCCCGCAGTTCCTCGAGATCCTCGTCGAGCTTCTTCAAGCCAACTTCCACGGTGCTACTGAAGCGCTGTCTCTTCCGCTAACGACGATGTCGGTCAACTCGGGCCGCGTGCTTCCAATAGTTCCGGGATATGCGGTCTCCATCATCGTGCGCACCGACTGCAGCCATATCGCGAGAAGAATGGTGTCGGTAGCACCGAGGTCAGGCGGCATGGCGCAGTGCGCGGCGCATGATTTTCCGAAGGACATAACCGCGGCCTTCGTTCGACGGCATTACGCCGTCGGCAATCAGGAAAGTCGCGGCGCGGCAATGATCCGCAATCATCGCGAAACGAGGCTGATTGTCCTGTGTTCTGCTGCAGACCTCTCGTCTAGTGACGATGCCATAGGTGTCACGTCAATGGCTCGCGGCACGTTGCATCAGCGGCATGGAACAGATCGGTCTCGTAAGTTGCTGATCTTGCCTTGCAGGACGGCGGCGAGGCGTTCGAGGCCCGCGCCAGTATCGACGGACGGTTTCGGCAGGGGATTGAGCGCGCCGCTTGAGTCGCGGTTGAACTGCATGAACACGAGATTCCAGATTTCGACGTAGCGGCCGCAGTCGCAGCCGAATTTGCAGTCCGTGTGGCCCTGATCGGACGCGGCGGGACCCATGTCGTAGTGGATTTCGCTGCACGGGCCGCAGGGACCGGTATCGCCCATGGCCCAGAAATTCTCCTTGAGTCCAGGGACGGGGATGATGCGATCCTTGGGCGCGCCGACTTTGGCCCAGTGCGCCGCCGCTTCGCTATCCGTATCCAGCACACTGCCGGGCGCAACTTCGGCGCCGCCGAATACAGTGAAGTACAGCTTGTCGAGCGGGATGCCAAACCACTTCGTCGAAACGACCAAATCCATCGCGTAAATGATCGCTTCCTTCTTGAAATAGTCGCCGAAGGAAAAATTGCCGAGCATTTCGAAGAAGGTGTGATGGCGATTCGTGAAGCCGACGTTTTCGAGATCGTTGTGCTTGCCGCCCGCGCGCACGCATTTCTGGCAGGAAGTGGCGCGTTCTGTAGTCGCGCTGCTCGAGGCCGAGGAAGACGTCCTTGAACTGGTTCATTCCGGCGTTGGTGAAGAGCAGCGTGGGGTCGTTCGCCGGGACGAGCGAGGAGCTGCGCACGACGCGGTGACCGCGCTCCTCGAAAAATCTCAGAAATGTTTTCCTGATTTCGTTGCCGGTCAAGGAACCCTCAGATCGACCGATTCATTATACCCGCAACCGTGGCAGGGCTGGCCACGGAGGCACAGAGGCGCGGAGGCACGGCTTGGCGAAACCGAAGAGGTCATCCCGCGACAGCATTAGAGCGCGACCGCAGCGCCGCGCCCGGGGCAGCCAGTTTACTCCTGCGGCGGGCGGGGGGGAGTTTGCCGGCTCTGGGAAGACTGCTGCATTCTTTGCTGCGCTGCGGCGGTCCACGGCGGAACGACGCCGTTCATGCGCGCGTAGGCGATGGATTGCCCGAGATGCTCGTGAGCATGCGCGACGATGTGAAGCACCACGTCGCCTACGCTGGTGAATTCCTGGAACTTCAAAGGCTTCAGCAAATCGGCGTCGGACATATTGCTGATGCTGGTCTCCGCGTAGTCGAACGACTGGTTGAGCAACTCGATGATCTTGGCTTTGTCCGTTGTGGACTTTTCGAAACCCTCGCGCTTGAAACCGGGGGATGGTGGCGCGCCGGCGATCGCCGTCAGCCCGAAATTGGCGCCGGCCATATGAAGGTAAACTTCGCTGACCGAGCGGACGCCATCGGCAGGACGCCATGTATATTTCTCCTGAGGCATGGCCTGCGCAAGGCTGACGATTTCCTGTTGCACGCCCTTCAGTTCGACCACGGCTCGCTGCCGGAAGCCGTAAGAAGCCGCTTTATCGCCCGACGGCGCGCCCTGCGCGAACGTCTGAGTCGTTCCCGCGGTCAACACAAGAGCGAGAATCGCAAGCGAAAGACACACCTTCTTCATTCCCGATCCCCCTTTGAAGCGGATTGCCGGGAGAGACTTTACGCTTTTTCGGGCGGAAAATCGATGGCAGCGCGCGGAGACTCCGTCTGACCAACGCCGGTTGAAAAGTGTTATCTTACGCGCATGAGAGCAATTCTATTGGCAATGGTGTTCTGCACGGTCATCTACGCTGTAGAGCCAAACACAGCAACCTCTGTTCCCGATGTTGCGAGCCTGCAGGCGATGACGGCGCGTTTTGCGCCGACGCCCTTGAACGTGGATGTTTCCGGGTTGTCCGCGGGCGACCGGAAAGCGCTCGTGAAGCTGATTCAGGCCGCGAGAATCGTGAACCACCTGTTCATGGAGCAGTTCTGGAGCGGCGATCTGGCGCTCTACCAGAAGCTGCAAGAGGACCATTCACCCCTCGGGCGGGCGCGGCTGCACTATTTCTGGATCAACAAGGGGCCGTGGTCCGAGATTGACGGGTACCGAGCATTTCTTCCCGGTGTTCCGGCCCGAAAGCTGCCGGGCGCGAATTTCTACCCGGAAGACATGACGAAGGAAGAGTTCGAAGCCTGGGACAAGACGCTTTCGGCGAGCGACAAGGAACGGGCGGAAGGATTCTTCACCGTCATCCGTCGCGGCCCGGACGGCAAGCTGCGGATCGTTCCGTACAACGAGGAGTACAAGGCCGATCTTGCGAAGGCCGCCGCGCTACTGAGGGAAGCGGCAGCTTCGACCGACAACGCGACTCTGAAAAAATTCCTCACGTTGCGGGCCGATGCGTTTGGGTCAAACGACTACTACGAAAGCGACCTGGCGTGGATGGATTTGGATGCGCCGCTCGATATCACGTTCGGTCCCTACGAGACTTACAACGACGAACTCTTCGGGTACAAGGCCGCGTTCGAGGCGTACATCAACGTGCGCGATGAGAAGGAGAGCGCGCGGCTGAGCTTCTTCGGGCAGCATTTGCAGGACATCGAGAACAACCTGCCGGAAGATCCGAAGTTCCGCACTCCAAAGCTCGGAACGCTCGCGCCGATTCGCGTCGTGAACGAAGTCTTCGCCGCGGGCGACGGAAGCCACGCCGTGCAGACGGCCGCTTACAACCTGCCGAACGACGACAAAGTGGTGCAGCAGAAGGGCAGCAAACGAGTGATGCTGAAGAACGTTCAAGAGGCAAAGTTCAAGGCCACGCTCGTTCCCATCGCGCAAACGGTGCTGCCCGCGAGGGAGCAGAAGTACCTGAGCTTCGATGCGTTTTTCGATCACATCGTGGCGCACGAACTGATGCACGGGCTCGGCCCGCATCAAATTACGATCAATGGACGCGCGACGAATCCGCGGCTCGAGCTGAAAGACCTCTACAGCGCGATTGAAGAAGCCAAGGCGGACGTGACGGGCCTCTTCGCGCTGCAATTCCTGATGACGCAGGCGGACAAGGGGCAAATTCAGGCTCCACTCCCGCACGGCGCGGAAGCCGAGCGGCAGCTCTACACCACGTATCTGGCGTCATCGTTCCGAACGCTGCGATTCGGATTGCAGGACGCGCACGCGCGCGGCCAGGCGATGCAGTTCAACTATTTCGTGGACAAGGGCGGATTTGTGATCAACCCCGATGGTACCTTTGCCGTCGATTTCAGCAAGATCCAGGATGCGGTCCGCTCCCTCGACCACGATCTGCTGACCGTCGAAGCAAACGGCGACTACGCAGGAGCGCAGAAGCTGCTGGCTCTGGGCACAATGCGTCCAGAGGTGCAGAAGGCGTTGGACCGCTTGAAATCCGTGCCCACGGACATCGAGCCGATCGTATGTGACGGCGGACGCGCTAACAGGCGAGAGGGCGCCCGGCGAAAGCACCTTCATCCATTAGCAGGTACGAACTGAGTTTCTCCGCCAACAGCAACCTTCAGTTCTCGCTGGCCGGCGCTTCGGACAGATCGGGCGGGCTCGCGTGCGTGAGGGCGCGAATTTCGGCGCGAATCGTGTCGGCCGAGAAGCCGGCGCGGAGAAGGCTGCCGTAGAGCGAAGCCAGCTTGCGCCGGTCGAGGGGGCCGTGGGTGTGCGCGAGGCGGCGCTGGAGGCGTGCGCGAACGAGCGCGGCTTCGTCTGTTTCGGCAAAGACGGCGTCGAGCGCAGCTTCGATGTGCTGGTCTGGAACCCCACGGGCGCGCAGCTCGCGCGTGATGCGAAAGCGTCCCTGGCGGCGGGATTGGGCGTGCGCGCGGGCGAAGTCGAGGGCGTAGCGGGCGTCGTCGAGGTATCGCTGCTCACGCAACCTTGCGATGACGGCCGAGACGAGTTCCTTTTCATCCGCGCGGCGCCCGAGGTACTCGCGCATTTCGTGAATCGAATGTGCGCGGCGCAGCAGTGCACGGACAGCCGAGGCGTACAGCTCCTGCTCGGTATCGAGTTTCCGCGGAGACGAGCGGGAATACACGGACGAAGCATAGAAGCATGGAGTCAGGGAAGCAAGAAACATGGAAAACAGAAAACGGGAAATGGAAAAACGGAAGCGCGGAATCGGCCGAACTGCGGCTCAGCGACGGGGACCGAGACGCTCGAATTCGTTCATGGCGCGCTCCATCTCCTCGCGGGCCGCGTCGGCGGAGGAGCGGATCCCCTGAACGCGCAGGCGGAAGTCGTCGGGGTTCGAGGCGCGCAGGAGGGCTTCTTCCAGAGTGATGAGATTGCGCGAGTAGAGATCGAAGAGCGATTGGTCGAACGTCTGCATGCCGTATTGGCTGGTGCCGGCGGCAATCGCGTCGCGAATCATGCGGGTCTTATCGGGATTGATGATGCAATCGCGGATGTATCCGGTCGCGATCATGACCTCGCACGCGGGAACACGGCCCTGGCCGTCGCTTTTGCGGACGAGGCGCTGGCTGATGACCGCCTTGAGCGTGGAAGCGAGCTGCAATCGAATCTGCTTCTGCTCGGGCGGGGGAAAGACGGCGATGATGCGTTGGATCGTCTCGGTCGCGTCCAAGGTGTGCAAGGTCGAAAGGACGAGGTGGCCGGTTTCGGCGGCGAGCAAAGCGGTGGAAATCGTTTCGAGGTCGCGCATTTCGCCGACGAGGATCACGTCCGGATCCTGACGCAAGGCGGCGCGGAGCGCCGTCGAGAACGACGACGTATCCACCTCGACCTCGCGCTGATTGATGAATCCCTTCTTGTCGCGGTGCAGGTATTCGATCGGGTCCTCGATCGTGATGATGTGCTCAGGGCGAAGTGAATTGATGCGGTCGATCATCGCGGCAAGCGTGGTGGACTTGCCGGAACCGGTCGTACCGGTGCAGAGCACGAGGCCGCGCTGTTCTTCGCAGACGCTCGCGAGAACGCGCGGGAGCTCCAACTCCTCGATCGTGCGAATCTTGGTCGGAATCACGCGGAGAACCATGCCGACGTTGCCGCGCTGCTGGAAGACGTTGACGCGGAACCGGCCGAGGCCCGCCACGCCATAGGCCATATCGAGCTCGGCGGTCTCCTTGAATTTCTGCTTCTGCCGGTTGGTCATCATGCTGAAGGCCATCGACAGCATTTCTTCCGGCGTGACGCGAGGAATGTCATTCAGGGCGTTGAGCAGCCCGTCGACGCGGAGGTAGGGGTGGTTGCCGACCTTCAGATGCAAGTCGGACGCCCTGGTCTCGACGGCGCGGCGCAAAAGATCGTCTATGCTGATGGCCATAGCGCGAAGTCCCCGATTGCGAAGCTTCAAACCACGCTAGCATCCGCCCCAAGACGTGGCAAGAAAGCCGGGCGAGAGGTTTCCAGAGGTGCAACCAGCGGGCCAGGCTAGGCCGCTGGCTGGTCGCGCAGGAACAGACGGTCGTAGACCACTCCAGCGAGGAGCCCGCCGAACAACGGGCCGATCCAGTAGACCCCGTGGTTCTGCCAGTGATGCGCCGCGAGCGCGGGGCCGAACGCGCGGGCGGGGTTCATAGCAGCGCCCGAGAAAGGTCCGCCGAGGAGAGTATCCATCGTAATCGTAAGTCCAATGGCAAAGCCGGCGATCTTGTTGAAGGCGCCCTTCGAATCGACGACCGTCGCGAAGACGGCGAACACGAGCAGGAACGTCAAGATGGCCTCGAGAACCATACCGTGCATGCGCGTGAAGTCCGTCGCAAGATCCGGAGTGCCGAGACCAACGGGCCGCCAGACGGATTCCGGAAGGACGACGGAGAGCAAGTAAGCGGCGGCCGCAGCGCCCAGAAGCTGGGCGATCCAGTAACAGAGGCTTTGAAGCGTGCCCAAACGACGCGTGACCCAAAACCCGATTGTGACGGCGGGGTTCAAGTGCGCGCCGGAGATGTGTCCGACGGCGCTGACCATGACCGCGACCGCCAGACCGTAGGCGAGAGCGGAGCCGAGCAGGCCCGCACCGGCTTGTCCGGTCGCGCGAAGATATTGATCCGCGCAGATCGCGCCCGCCGCGACGAAAACGACCGTGAACGTGCCGATGAATTCAGCGGCCAGCTTGCTCGGCAGGTTGTACATGATTTCTCCGCGCGATGCGTTCGAATGCGCGGATTCTACTGGATTCGCGGAAGCGAGTCAAAGAAACGGCGCTCTCAAACCGGCCATGGCGGCCGCATCGTCAGCGGACGGCGGCGCCGGCGCTGCTCGGCACACCGATGGGCGAAAGCCAACCGTGGCGGTCGGGCGTCTTGCCATTCGTGATCGAGAAGAATTCGTCCTGCACGCTCTTCGTGACCGGGCCACGCGAGCCGGCGCCGATCTTGATGCGGTCGACCGAGCGGACCGGAGTGATCTCAGCGGCGGTCCCGCAGAAGAAGACCTCGTCGGCGATGTAAAGCATCTCGCGCGGAATCATCTGCTCGGACACGGGAAAGCCCAGTTCGCGGCAAAGCGTCATGACGGAATCGCGCGTGATTCCTGGAAGTGCTGAATTGGCGAGCGGCGGTGTGTGCACCGTTCCATTCATCACGACGAAAATGTTCTCGCCCGAGCCTTCGCTGACGTAGCCGTTCACGTCGAGCGCGACGCCTTCCTCGTAGCCGTTCACCTTCGCTTCCATGCGGATGAGCTGCGAGTTCATGTAATTCGCGGCGGCCTTGGCCATTTGCGGGAGGGTGTTGGGCGCGGGGCGGTTCCACGAGCTGATGCAGACATCCACGCCGCTGCGCAACGCTTCCTCGCCGAGATACTTTCCCCATTCCCAACAGGCCAGATAGACCTCGATGGGGTTGTTTTGCGGATTCACGCCGGCATCGCCGTAGCCGCGAAGCACGATGGGCCGGACGTAGCACGCAGTGACCTTGTTTTCGCGGACGAGATTTAGACTCGCCTGGCAGAGCGCGTCCAGCGTGAAAGGCACGTCCATGCGATAGATGTGCGCGGAATTCAGAAGGCGCTGCATGTGCTCGCGGAGACGGAAGATTGCCGAACCCTGCGCGGTCTCGTAGCAGCGAACGCCCTCGAAGACCGCCGAGCCGTAGCTGACGACGTGCGACAGCACATGAATCGTGGCGTCGTCCCAACGGATGAATTTGCCGTTGTGCCAGATTTTTTCCGTCTTCGGGAGGCTCATCGAGTTTCTCCGGGCCACAGAAAAAGCGCCTTATGGCTCATTAAAATGCGAATTATAGCACACGGGCCTCGGCGTCAGTGCCGTCCGAGAAATTCGCGGCAGGATCAATCACGGCCAATTTGGCGGCTGGAGATTCGTCCCGCGCACGGCCTCAATCCGCGTGATCGTCTGGTTCGCGCCGCAGGGATGCGGAGAAGCCGGCGATGCGGCCCCACGCGCTGGTGCGCCAGTTGTCCGTGATTTCTTTCGCGAGAATCCACGGCGGGAGTTCCATTTGAAGGAATCGCGAAAGAGCTTCCAGGTAGGGTTCGTACATTTCGCGCAGCTCCGCGAGTTTCTTCACGGCGGCTTCCGAATCCGCAAGCCGGAGGCCGGCCTGTGCGAGCGTGGTGCGCAGACGCAGCAACTCGGACGGCGGCAGCCGGTCGGCCCTGCTTGGGTGCGGCCGTACATTGAAAAGTTGCGCGAGATCGACGGCCGTGTGCCGGCAGATCGCGAAGGTGAGACGAGCCTGTCGCGCGCACGCGTCTTCGGCGCCGGCAATCAGCAGAGCGCTGGTGTCCAGAATCGCAGCGAGAGCGGCGAGCCAGGATTCGTTGTTGTGCTGCGAACGGAAGTAGCTCACGGAGGGGTAAGAGACGTGGCTCTCCAGAATATCGGCCGCCGAATGCTCCCAATCGTGCAGGAGCCGCTCCAGTGATTCCATGCCGTTTGGTCCGGCATGGCGGCGGAGCATCTCGCCGGCGGTCGGAGGCGATCCGGCGCGCGCGTCCAGTAGGACGATGTTCACTTCGCGGCGGGAGAACGCTTGGTAGATCACGGGTAAATAGCCGACCACCAGCGCGAGGAAGCCGAAGCCGAGCCCGCTTTCACAGACCGCCAGAATGCGCTCGACCCGCAGGTGCGGCACGACGTCGCCAAGTCCGAGCGTAAAAAAAGTCGTGCCGCTCAGATATAGGCACGTGTCGAAGTCTCTAGGCGGCGCACTGGCGGCCGCCGCGCTGTAGTACAGGCAGGCGAACCCCAAAACCAGAGCCGCAGCCCAGAAGACGAACAAAAACAGGAGCGAGAGCGGGCCGTAGTAACTCAGAAACGCCTCGCGAGGCTTAGTTCTTTTGATGCTTCGAGCAATCGCGCGCCAGGGCAACCACGTGGAGCGATAGAAAAGCACGACGACGCGCCAGCGGCGCGCCACGCGCCGCGGGAGAACCACCGTTTCAAACGCCTCCCAGAGAACGTTTGCGATGATGAGGAATCCTGCAACAGCCGTGAGGATCAAGATATCGCTCCTAGGGAACGAGTACGATCTTGCCGTAGGCGCCCGGCTCCATGACGGCCTTGTGGGCACGCGCCGCTTCGGCGAGAGGAATCTCCTGGCCGATCACGGGCCGGAGCGTTTTGTTCTCCAGCGCGGCTACAAGCGCCGAATGAATGCTGATCAGATCCGCGGGCGAGGCGTTCCACAGGCTCATTCCGAGAATCGCTGCGTCGCGGGTCATGATGTCGCGCGCATTGATCTCCCCGGCGCCACGATTTCCGATGACCACAACGCGGCCGCCGGGCGCCAGAATTGCGAGGTCGCGTCCGAGGTTCACGTTCGCCAGCATTTCGAGGATCACGTCGTAGCCGCGGCCTCCGGTCGCCGCGAGCGCCTCCTCGAAATGATTGGGCGCCTTGTGGTCGAGCACCTGATGCGCGCCTTCGTCGGCGACGAGCTTCTTTCCGCGGTCCGAACTGGCGGTGCCGATCACGCGCAGTCCCGCCGCTCGGGCGAGTTGCACGGCGGCGATTCCGACGCCTCCGCTCGCTCCGTGAATCAGGACGGTCTCGCCCCCGCGAGCGTGCGCGCGGTGAAAAAGCGCGCGAAAAGCAGTGGCGCAGGCAACGTGCATGGCGGCGCCCTGCGCGAACGAGACGTTTGCCGGAAGCGGAAATATCGCCCAAGCTTCGCAGAGCGCCAGTTCCGCGTACGTCCCGCTCAGACTGCCGGCGAGGTAAACCCTGTCGCCGGGCTTGAAGCGCGTTACATCCTTGCCGACCGACTCGACGGTCCCGGCACCGTCCGTGCCGGGGGTGTACGGAAGAGGCGGTATGCGCGGATAGACGCCAGCACGGATGTACGTCTCAACGGGATTGACTCCCGCCGCTCGAATGCGAACTACCACCTGACCAGCAGCCGGTTTGGGATCGGGAATTTCTTCCAGGTGCAAGACCTCTGGTCCGCCGAACTCGTGCACGCGAATCGCCTTCATTGCTTTCCTCCGCATCGGCCGGCTGGGAGCGCCTGCCGCCTGATGGTCACTGGGACCCGGTCTGCATCGAATGCTTCGATGTACGAGAAGTGCGCGCGGATTCCGCGAGAAAGCGCACAGCACGGCGTCTCAGCGCCCCGGCGGCACAGGCATGGACATCGCGCGGCCTCTGAGCGTCTGGTAGTTCTGCTGGATGCGGTTCAGCCGATTGCCCTTTGTGTTCTCCCAAGCGCCAAAGATAAGAAACGGCACAATCGCTGCCAGCACCCATAACTTGGCGTTGCGAGGCACCTTGGCTTCCGGTTCCCAGCGGAAAAGCCGGCGCGAGACTTCGAAGGCGACCACGAGGCAAAGGAGAAGCGCGGCGACGTCTTCGAGCACTTCGTGGCCGGTAGCCAACCTGGTTGCCGCGGATTCGAGACCCGTCGCCAGGTACTGCGCCGGAATGAACAGGGCGACGCGCTGAAGCCACGCCGGAAAAATCGCCAGCGGAATCGTTGCGCCCGAGAGGAACAGGAACCCCATCCAGATCAGGTTGTTGATCATCTGGGTTTCCTGCATCGTATTCGTCACGCTGGCGACAATCAACCCGAGCGCCGAGAACGTGGCCGACCCGACCGACACCAGAAGAAAAATCGCCCAGAGATTTCCCCACGACTGCATGTGAAACGCCCACCGGCAGACCACGATTTGAAAGACCACCATGGGAATAACTAGGAAGTAGTTCGAAAGGATGCTCGATGCCAGCATCGGCCCGGCGCCAAGCGGCGCGAGCCGGAAGCGTCGAAGAATCCCCTGCTCGCGAAACGTGACGAGCTGGACGCTGAGTCCCCAGAAACTCCCCATGACCGTTGTGGTAAGAATCGCGCCGAGGATGTAGCCAATCCATTCTTTCCTGCCCCTGCCCAGGAAGATGCGGGCCCCGAACAGAAAAATCAGCGGCATCACGAGGCTGAAAAAGAAGAAAGCGCGATTGCGCATTGCGAGGCGCACGCGCATTTTCGTGAGAGTCCAGGTGCCGCCCAAGTGTGTGCTCCTTTTCTATTCCCGTAACCGCCGGCCCGTGAGTTCGATGAACACATCCTCGAGCGACGGCGAAAACATTTCCAGGCTCTGCAGCTCGTTGTTTTCCGCCTCGAGCTGTTTCACGAGTGCGACGATCGTCTGCGGCGGCCGCGCGGAGTGCAGCACGTATGTCCCGTCGAACTCGCGGCAATCGGCGACGCCTTCGAGCCCTGCGAGCATGCCGTTGGTCAGAGGCCGGGCGAGGCGCACCTCGATGCGGGTCGTTCCCGCGGAATTGTGCTTGAGCTCGCGCGGAGTTCCGAGTGCAATCACGCGGCCCTGGTCCACGATGGCGACACGATCGCACAATCGCTCAGCCTCTTCGATGTAGTGCGTCGTCAGCAGAATCGTCTTCTTCTCGCTCTTGAGTTCCTCGATGATGTCGTACATTTCGCGGCGCACTTGCGGATCGAGTCCTGCAGTCGGCTCGTCGAGAAACACCACTTCGGGGTCGTTGACGAGCGCCAGGGCAAGCGCGAGCCGCTGCTTCTGCCCGCCGGAGAGATGGCTGTAAAACGCGTCGCGCTTTTCATCGAGCTGAAACCGTTTGAGGAGCTTGTCGGTGTCCACACGGCGGTGATAGAACCGCGCGAATAGCTCGACCGCCTCCTTCACGCGCAGTTTGTCCGGCAGGGAAGTGGACTGGAGGACAGCGCCGATTCTCTCTTTGAAGCGCTCGCCGCTCTTCTCGGGATCGAGGCCGCAAACGCGAGCGACGCCGCGATCTGGAGTGCGCAGGCCTTCCAGAATTTCGACGGTCGAGGTCTTGCCGGCCCCGTTGGGTCCGAGCAGGCCGAACACTTCACCCTGCTCGACCGTGAAGCTCACGCCGCGCAGCGCTTCGACCGCTCCGTAGCTTTTGTAGAGGTTTTCGACCTGGATGACGGGCTCGCCCACGAATAGGTCCTTGGCTTTCAGGAAGAGACTTCTATACCACGAATCAGGATTCGAGTGCGAACCGAGGCGTCACGCGCGTCTGCGCTTCCGTGTTTTCGACCGCCCTTTTCTTGCTTTTGCGTTGCCTGATTTCGCGGGCGACCAGGCGTAACGCTTCATATCGACGCGGCGGCCTTCGATCGCAATGCCTTCGGATTCGAGCAGTCGTCTCTGCAAACTCGCGTACGGCTCGCGAATCAAGAGCCGGCCCCCAGCGCCAACCACACGGTGCCACGGAATGCCTCGCCCGCTCGGGCATGCCGCCATCGCGTATCCGACGACGCGCGCGCCGCCCGGCAGCCGAAGCGTCCGTGCGAGGTCCCCATAGGTTGTTACGCGCCCGCGCGGAATCCGCTTCACCAAGCGATAGACAGCCTCCCAGGACATCTTTCTCAAGCTCCTCTTGCCATCATTGCGCGCGAATCTTGCATCTAAGTTAGCGGGGTGAAGTTTTGTTTATCGATTCCATTTCCGAATCGGCCAAGAACCTCTGCTAAGCCCTTTCTCCTGCGCTCTCGCATCGTTCCTCAAGAGTAATAACCGATTCGACGCAACCTTCGGTGATCTCAGGCATCGTACCATTGAAGGTGTAGTGGAAGGGCCATACACTACGGAACTCGGGTTTCATGCGGTGCCTGGCCCGAAAGGAGACGTTGTGGCTTTCGTTCGGCGCAAAGGCAACACCTACTATCTGGTGCACAACGTGCGCCGGCAGGGCAAAGTGCAGCAGCTTCACTTGGCCCGGCTGGGTGAACGGCCGCGCATTACCGACGACATCGTTCGTAAAGTTTCGAGAAATCACCCTTTCCTCGATCTCGACTGGTCCGGCCTGCGAGAGCAGGTGAACAGCCGGGTTGAGCTGTTCGACATCCGATCCCTTTACGTCCAAAGCCTAATGCACTCACTACGCAACCTTAACCTCGACCTGGCCGATCTGTCGCCGCCGCTCCTGACGCTGGCAGATCGCGCCAACTTAAGCCGGGAACTGGTCACGCAACTGCGATTGCTGCGCTCGACCCTCGACGTCAAGTTGGACCAATTCGAGCGTTCGGTGCCGCGCAATCTGGAGAGCGGAAGAAGGTTCCGGTAGGGAGCATGACCATGGGCGCGCAGGGGGTACAACTCGACCCGACACTCCGCAGCGTGGAATCACGCGATTTCGAGGGGGGACTGCGTCGGAAGATCGTAGGACAGGACGAAGCCGTGCAGGCAGTGGTGGACCTGTACCAGGTGTTCCGCGCCGGCCTGAACTCGCCGGGGCGGCCGGTGGGGAACTTGCTGTTCCTCGGGCCGACGGGCGCGGGGAAGACGCGCGTGGTCGAAGCGACCGCAGAGGTCCTCTTCGGCGATGCTCGAGCAGTGATCAAGGTGGACTGCGCCGAGTTTCAGCACTCGCACGAAATCGCAAAGCTGATCGGCTCGCCACCGGGATATTTGGGGCATCGCGAGACGCATCCGCTGATCACACAGGAAGCGCTCGCGCAGTATCACACGGACAAGCTGAAAATCAGTTTTCTGCTCTTCGACGAGATCGAAAAAGCGTCGGACGCGCTGTGGCAACTGTTGCTCGGCATTCTCGACAAGGCCACGCTGACGCTAGGCGACAACCGCCGCGTCGATCTTTCACAGACCATGATCTTCATGACGTCGAATCTGGGCGGCGGTGAGATCACCGAACTGATGACGGGCGGCCTGGGATTCGCGCCGATCGTGAATCCGGAATCGAGGCCGAAGCTGGACGAGAAGGTCGAGCGGACGGCATCGGCAGCGGCAAAGCGGAAATTCGCGCCGGAGTTCATGAACCGCATCGACAAGGTCGTGGTGTTTCACCCGCTGCGATCCCAGCAGCTCGAACAGATTCTCGAGATCGAGCTGGGGATGGTGCAGCAGCGCGTGCTCGAGACCGCGAAGGGGAGATTCCTGTTCCGGGTCACACCGTCCGCCAGGGATTTTCTGCTGCGCGAAGGAACCGACCTGAAGTACGGGGCGCGCCACCTGAAGCGGGCGATCGAGCGGTATGTGGTGTACCCGCTGGCGAGCCTGCTGGCGACCGAGCAGGTCCAGCTGGGTGACGTCCTCTCGATCGATTGGGACGGCAGCGCGCCCGGACTGGCGTTTCTGAAGGAAGCCGAGGGAGCGCTGCTGCCGATGGACTCGCCCATGCCCGATACGATGACGGAAGCAGCCGCCGCCATCTCCGACGGCCGGGAGATTTCCTTTCCGGCGGCAACCACTGCGGCCGCGAAAATAGCCACCGAGGCGAAGCCGTCGTCCACGCAGGCTCACCGCAGTCTCCCGGCGGAGAAGGCCAAGAACGAGAAACGGTAAGGATTCAGCGAGTTTTCCTCCTGCGGAGAGGTGGTCATGATTGCGGCGCGCGCTGCCCCTTGCGGCACGCGCCGTGACTCCGCTCAAGCGATTTCTGAGAAGAAGGGCACTCACACGGAAGCTTCGTTCGTTTTTTCCTTTTACCGCACCCTGAGTGGTTCGATTCTGGGATGCGGAGTTACGAACAAAAGCGATATCCGGTGCTTGTCGGCACATACGAGTAGGCCTACCATAGAATAGAAATCGCCGGGGTTTAGGGGATGGGCGGCAAAAGTGGTCACTCTGTGCTCGCAGTGCGACAGACCGGAGTCCAAATGCGCTTGCGGCAAGTACTGCTGTTTTTGCCAGTCGGAATATCACGTGCGTCTTTGCGTCGATGGCCTGTATTATTGCCCGGACTGCCGGGAGGCTTGCGACGTGCGCCTCGCCGACTCCGATGACCACTAACTCCGACCGCGCCGCTTCCGCGAGCAAGCTCATTCAGACGGCCCCGTCCGCCCCAGCGATCCAAATTCAGTGTACGCTCCACAACGATCCCCGCCTTATCGCCGGCGCCAGCGCGATTGCAGCGCATGTCGGGCACCACGGGGGGCTCTCCGAACGGGCGCAGGAGGATCTCGCTGCGGCCGCTATGGAGGCGTGCCGCGAGGTGTTTCGGCTCGGCCCGAACCGAGGCCCGCTTCCTACTGCCAAGCTTGTCGCGGAAAGTTTTCCCGATCGCGTCAAGGTCAGCGTCGAATTGCCGCTGGCGCCACAGGGCATGGTCCGACCCGCGCCCCGCGCCAAGCGGCCGGCAAAGAGTGCGACGGCGAAAAAGGCCAAGGCGTTTGCGACCGCTCTTGTCGACGATGTGCAGCAGGAGACACGCGAAGGTCGCGCGTGCATCACACTTGTGAAGTACGTTGCTGTGAGGTCCCGGCCGAGGGTGTAACGCCGCTTCGTAACCGGCCGGTTGAGCGAATCTTCCCTACATAGGTACGGCGAACGCGCGCGTGCGAATCAGCGACAGAAGCTGGTCCTGGCTCACGGGCGCGTCTATCTTCAGGCGGTCGCCGCTCGGCGTCACCCGCACTTGATCGAGAGCGCTCGCGAGGTCCGGATGCTGCTGCGCTTCCTGATAACGGCGATACATCACGCCGGCCTGTAGCGCCGCGGCCAGGAGATTCGCGTCGTCGGTGGAATTGCAGACGGCCTGGAAATGAGTCTCCACGCCGCTGTCCGCCTCGACGGTGATCGTCATGGCGTGCACTCGGTCGACAATCGCGGCGGCCTGCGGAAAGTCGTTCGCTTGTGGGAGCAACTGCTGAATGGCGACGTGTGTGTAGCTCTGGTCGAGCACGGCCCAGATGATTCCGCTGCCATTGGCCTCGTTGATCAGAGGAAAGAGCTGATCGTTTCTGAGCAAGCTCTCCGAGACGCCCATGCGCACGTCGATCAGCTTCTCGAGCGCGGACCGGGCGCCGAAGGCCGCCGTATTCGAGTCGATGAATGTGAAGAGAATGTCCGTTGGTCCGGAGCCGCTGCCGAATGCGTAGAGATGGTAACCGTGGACGTCCACCATCGGCAGTTTCTGCTGCTTGAAGCGGTCCTCGGTCGAAGAAGGGTTGAACAGTCCCAGCGCAACGCCGACGACCTCCTCGCTGGTTCCTTTTCCGGCGGTGATTCCGCCCCAGGCGAGCTCGTCCACCTGGGTGTTCGGGTTCACGCCCGCCGAGGAGAGGAACTGCTCGAACTGCCGGAAGCGGCTCGGAAGCAACTGTTCGCGCAGATCGGAGAACCACGGAAACTTCCGCGCCGACTTCAAATCGGCGTACGCGAACTCGCCCACCTCCTTCGGGAACATGCCGATGACGCTCGTGCTGAGCGATCCGGCAAAGCATCCTTGCGGAACGACGAGCAAAGCGAGCATGAAGCCCGCGGTCAGGGCGCTGACCGCAATGGAACGGCGAATTGGCTGTCTCACGTTTTCTTCCCCTCGGAACCTCAAACCTACTTATCCGCCGGCCGTGACGGAACTTTCGGCGATCCGCGATGCAAGAGACCGAGCTTCCGAACGCGCCCGGCTCGCAAAGGCAGGATCGGTAATCGATTCCAGATTCGTGGCCACGTTCTCCAGCGCGCCGCGGACGGCCGTCGCGGCCATCATTCGGCCCACGCGCACGTCTGACAACATAGACGAGGGCGACATGGACTCCAGTTGCCCGAGCCTTTCAAATACTTCCGCCGCTTTGCGCGCCACTTCGAGCGGTACTTCAACCGCCCCCTGAAAAGCCTGCTGAATCGCGAGGTCGCGCCGCCGCTGCTCTTCCATAGTCTCGCGCGGAAGCTTGTGCGCCGCCAGCACCAACTCGTACGACGTCGCATCACGGTCAATGGCCTCGGTCAGCCCTTGCGAGGCCGCGCGAAACTGTTCGGCCGTCTCGCCAAGTGCGGCGGCGTGAGCCGCGAGCGATTTCTTCTTGCGCGAAAGGCCCGCGACCATCTGTCCGAGGCTCGCGCCGAGCGCCCCTGCGAGCGCCGCGACCGATCCCCCGCCGGGAGCCGGCGTCGCCCGCGCGACGGTATCGAGGAACGGCTGAACGAGCGCCGCGAGCTCGGCGGAGCCTTTGCCGTCCGTGTTGCCGAGCGAATCCTCCAGACAATTCTCAAACACCTGAGCGGGAGAAAAGTTTTCAACCTGAAGGTAGGATTCTGCGGTCATTTCGATTGCCCGCCTGGGAATCAGGCCCACAATCTCGCTGCCTACGATTCCCACACCGTGCCGTTCTGCCTCCCGCTTCACCGTTTCGAAGACAAGATGGATCGGGGTCTGCTCGAAGTCCGTCAGATTCATCGAGACTTGAGCGAGGTTGCGCGCGCGCAAGTCTACGCCCATGGCTTTCACGAACGGCAAGCCGCCACTGGAGGCGCGAATCGTCTTCGCGATCCGCTTCGCGATCTCGACGTCGGGCGTATTCAGATTGATGTTGTAGGCAATCAGAAATTTGCGCGCGCCGACGACGGTGGCGCCGGCCGTCGGATGCAGGCCTGGTCCGCCGATATCCGGCGAGCGGTCGGGATTGCGCGGGGCCTCTTCGCGAAGTCCCTCGAACTGCCCTTTGCGGATGTTTTCGAGATTCCTGCGTTCCGGCCGTTGCGCGGCTGCTTCGTAGAAATAGACGGGGATGCGATACCGCTCCCAGATTTCGCGTCCGGCCTTCTTCGCGAGCGCCACGCAATCATCGATCGTGACGCCGCGAACCGGAATGAACGGGACCACGTCGGTCGCGCCGATGCGCGGGTGCGCGCCCGTCTGCTGCGTAAGGTCGATCAACGCGGCCGCCTTGCCGACCGCCCTCACGGCGGCTTCTACGACGGCGTCCGGTTCGCCCGCGAGCGTAATCACGCTGCGGTTATGGTCCGCATCGCTTTCACGGCCGAGCACGAATATGCCCGAAACCTCGCGAATGGCAGCCACGATGGCTTCGACTCTAGCCGCATCGCGCCCTTCGGAAAAATTCGGAACGCACTCAACGAGCTGCTTCATGGGTCAGTACTTTTTCGAGTGGATAACGACGCCGCGCTTCATCGTGAGCGTGCAGAGGTTCACACCAAAATAATACGGAATTTCCTGGTAGGCGGCCACGTCAAACGCGGCGAAGTCCGCATACTTGCCAACCTCGAGCGAGCCGATGCGATCGTGCTGGCGGAGTGAGTAGGCCGGGTTGATCGTCGCCGCGGCGATGGCCTCGGCGGGGGTCATGCGCATCTGCGCGCAGGCAAGCGAGAGAACCATTGCCATGCTGACCGTGGGACTCGTGCCGGGGTTGAAATCGGTGGCCAGCGCGACAGCGGCGCCTTCTTCGATAAGGGCGCGTGCCGGCGCGTAGTGCGGGAGGCCGAGATGGAAGCAGCAGCCGGGCAACAGCGTGCAAACGACATTCGAGAGCGCAAGTGCCCGGATGTCGCCCCGATCGAGTTTCTCGAGGTGATCCGCGCTCGCCGCTTGCACCTCGATTGCAAGGCGCGCGGCGCCCGTGCGGACAAGCTGCTCCGCATGGATTCGCGGCACGAGACCGCACGCGCGCCCCGCGAGGAGTATCCGTCGCGCCTGCGCCACCGTGAACGCGCCGCGGTCGCAGAAAACATCGCAGAACTCCGCGAGGCCCGCCGTGGCGACCGTGGGAATCCAGCGCTCCACCAGCACGCTTACAAACGCATCGGGGCGGCGGCGAAATTCGGGCGGCATGACGTGCGCGCCGAGGAAGGTGGAGACAACGTCGAGCGGCTGCTCCTGGTGGAGATCGTGGAGAATCAGGAGGATTTTCCGCTCGTTTTCCCAGTCGAGGCCGTAGCCGCTCTTGGCCTCAAGCGTCGTGGTTCCGTGCGCGGCAAACTCGCGCAGGTGACGCGCGGCGCCGGCTTTCAGGGTTTTCGGTGATGCGAGGCGCAGGCCTTTGACGGTCGAGCGAATTCCACCGCCCGAGCGTGCGATCTGTTCGTAGGTCTTTCCCGAGATGCGCTGTTCGTATTCAGCAGCCCGGCTCGCGGGAAAAACCAAGTGCGTGTGCGAGTCGACGAAGCCGGGAAGGACAACGCGGCCGCCGAGGTCGAGCTTTTCCGCGCGACGGGCTTCGCGCAAACGCTCGATGCGGCGACGCGGGCCGACCGCGGTGATGCGGTCACCGTGAACCAGCAGCGCGCCGTCCCGAATGATGCCGAGATCGGCGAGGGCTCGACCGCGGCGCGGCACCGGCCCGCGGAGAGTGAGAAGCTCCGAGCAGCCGGTAATCAGCCAATCTGCCGGCATTGTTCAGACCTCGGGAATTCTGATGCCCGACTTTCGGGCGAAGTCGATGGCTTCGGGATAGCCGGCGTCCGCGTGGCGCGCGACGCCGATGCCGGGATCGTTCGTCAGCACGCGCTCGATGCGCGCGGCCATTTCCTTGGTGCCGTCGGCGACGAGCACTTGCCCGGCGTGCTGCGCGTAGCCGATTCCGACGCCGCCGCCATTATGAATCGAGACCCAGCTTGCGCCGCTCGCGGTGTTGAGCAAAGCATTCAAAAACGGCCAGTCGGCCACGGCGTCCGAGCCGTCGCGCATGGCTTCTGTCTCGCGATACGGCGAGGCGACGGAGCCGCAATCGAGGTGATCGCGGCCGATGACGATGGGCGCCTTCAGTTCTCCGCGCGCCACGAGATCGTTGAGCGCGAGGCCGAATTTGTCGCGCTCGCCATAGCCGAGCCAGCAGATACGCGCCGGCAATCCCTGGAACCGCACGCGTTTCTGCGCGAGCCGGATCCAGCGGCAGAGATTTTCGTTATGCGGAAACATTTCGAGCACGAGTTGGTCGGTGCGATGGATATCGGACGGTTCGCCCGAAAGCGCGGCCCACCGAAACGGCCCGCGGCCCTCGCAGAAGAGCGGCCGAATGTAGGCCGGCACGAAGCCCGGAAAATCGTAGGCGTTCTTCACGCCCTGCTCGAAGGCAAACGTGCGGATGTTATTGCCGTAGTCGAATGTAACCGAGCCCAGCTTTTGGAGCGCGAGCATGCCTTCCACGTGTCTGCCGATGGATTCGAGCGCACGCTTGCGATAGCCGACGGGATCGGCCTTACGAAGCTCGGCTGCCTGCGCGGCGTCGAGTCCCTGCGGAATGTAGCCACCCACGGGATCGTGCGCGCTGGTCTGGTCCGTGAGCAGGTCAGGCACGACGCCACGGCGTGCAAGCTCAGGGATCACATCCGCGCAATTGCCGGCGAGCCCGACGGAAGCCGCTTCGCGCTTGCGCACGGCGTTCTTCAAGATGCGCAGCGCTTCGTCGAGGTCGTTGACCATCACGTCGCAGTAGCCTGCTTTGACGCGCCGCTTGATGCGCTCGGGATCGACATCTATTCCAAGGAACGCGGCGCCATTCAGAGTGGCAGCCAGCGGCTGCGCGCCGCCCATTCCCCCCATGCCGCCGCTGGCGATCAGTTTTCCCGCGAGATCGCCCTGAAAATGTTTACGCCCGGCCGCGGCAAACGTCTCGTACGTACCCTGCAAAATGCCCTGCGTCCCGATATAGATCCAGCTCCCGGCGGTCATCTGGCCGTACATCATCAGGCCGGCGCGGTCGAGTTCGTCGAAATGCTTCCAGTCGTTCCATTGGCCGACAAGATTGGAATTGGCGATCAGGACGCGAGGCGCATAGGAATGCGTGCGAAAGACGCCTACAGGCTTGCCGGATTGCACGAGCAGCGTTTCGTCGTTTTCGAGCGCCCGGAGCGAGGCGACGATGGCATGAAAACATTTCCAGTTGCGCGCCGCCTTGCCTCGCCCTCCATACACGACGAGATCTTCGGGTTTCTCGGCGACCTCGGGATCCAGATTGTTCATCAGCATGCGCAGCGCGCCTTCCTGCTGCCAGCTTTTGCAGGAGATGGCGGTGCCGCGCGGTGCTCGGATGGGTTGATAGCCGGTCGCGTCTTCTGCGGCGATCTTTGGCATGGGGGATCTTCTGTGCTGCATCTTATCGCAATGCGGCGAGACTTTCACTGGGGCGCATTGCGTGGCTCCGGACGGTAGGCTACATTGGCTGTCATGGCGAGCGAGTACCCATCCCTTCCGAGGTGTTTTCTCGACGCCATCGACCGGTTCGCGAACCCTCGAGCACAGGTATATCGCGCGGCGAGCGGTTGGCAGTCCCTCTCGGCCGGCGAGATGTTGCGGCGAGTGGCTGGCCTTGCGAAGGCGCTGGCGCAACTGGGTGTCCGGCCAGGCGACCGCGTGGGGCTCTTTGCGCCGAACTCGCCCGAGTGGCACACGGCCGACTTTGCCATTCAGGGTTTGGGCGCCGTGACGGTGCCGATCTATTTCAATGAATCGCTCGACCGGCTCACCTACATCCTGAAGGATTCTGGTGCGCGGGTGGTATTCACCTCAGGTGAAGCGCAGGCCCGCAAGATTGCGGAGTGCCGCGAGCATCTGCCCGAGATCGAACAAGTGATTTCCGCCGCGCCGCCCTCGGATCTGCACGGAGAGATCCTCCGCTACGAGACGCTGATTGCCACAGCGGGTGACGCGGACATCGCGGAATACCGGCGCCGGTCCGCCGAGGTCACCGCCGACCAACTGGCCACGATTATCTACACATCGGGCACCACGGGTGAGCCCAAGGGCGTGATGTTGAATCACGCGAATCTCAGTTCGAATGCACTCGCTTTCAGCCAGGACTTCGAAATGCTGCCCTTCGACCTCGCGCTGTCCCTTCTGCCGCTCGCGCACGTGTACGAGCGCACGATCGACTACGGGTACATCTTTCGAGGGGTTTCCATGGCGTACGTCGAACACATGGACACGGTGGCGCAGGCGCTTCTCGAGGTTCGGCCCACGATCATGGCCGCGGTCCCGCGTTTCTATGAGAAAACATACGCCAACATCATCGAAAGAGGGCACCGGGAAACCGGACTCAAGAAGGCGATATTCAATGCCGCCATTCGCGTAGCGGCGGAGGCCGTGCCTTGGCGGGCGCATGGCCAAGATGTCTCCTTCGGAGTAAAACTGCGCTGGCACATCGCAAATCGCTTGGTCTATTCGCAGATTCGCGCGGGCGTGGGGGGCAGGATTCGAACTTTCAGTTCGGGCGGCGCCCCGCTCGCTCCCGAACTGGCGGAATTCTTCTGGAGCGTAGGTCTGCCGGTGTATCAGGGCTACGGCCTCACGGAAACTTCTCCGGTTGTCACCTTCAATTCGCCCAAGGCGAACAAGGTCGGCACGGTAGGCCGCCCGATTCCCGACGTGCAGGTGCGCATCGCAGATGATGGCGAAGTCCTCGTGAAGGGACCTTGCGTGATGCAGGGTTACTATCGGAAGCCCGACGCAACGCGCGAGGTTTTCACGGCCGACGGCTGGTTTTGCACCGGCGACATCGGCCGGCTCGATGCAGACGGCTATCTGATCATCACCGACCGCAAGAAGGAGCTGCTGAAAACTGCGGGAGGCAAGTTTGTCGCCCCGGCTCCAACCGAAAATCT
Organism: uncultured Acidobacteriota bacterium; assembly: GCA_963813045.1. Taxonomy (GTDB): domain Bacteria; phylum Acidobacteriota; class Terriglobia; order Acidiferrales; family UBA7541; genus Palsa-295. The sequence goes on along the minus strand of CAWEXR010000027.1, from coordinate 108,474 downwards.
GCTGAAGACCTCGCCGTTCATCGTGAATGCGATGGTCGTCGGCGACGGAAGGAAGTTCGTTTCCGCGCTGATCGTGCCGAACTTCGCAACCGTGGAGGTGGAGGCGCGGAAAGCCGGACTTGAGGTTTCTGCACCCGCGCAGGTGCTCACCGACCCGTGGGTCCGGGACTTGATTGCGCACGAAATCGAGAGGCTCACGGCGCATCTCGCACAGTACGAGAAGCCCAAGCGCTTCGCGTTGCTGGAGCACGATTTCACGTACGGGAATGGCGCGCTCACGTACACGCTCAAGCTGAAGCGGCGCGTCATCGAGGAGCGTTACCACGATGTGATCGCGCATCTCTACGCCGACGTCGAGGAACCTCGCCCGCAGCGAATGGCCTAGCAGGAGTTTTCTGCCGCGGCTAGTCCGAAACCCGCCGCCGCACGATACAATCCTTAGGGAGATACACATGGCAGATCAACTGGTGATAGCGGGGCGCGCGTTTGGCTCCCGTCTGATCGCGGGCACCGGGAAATACCGCAGCTTCCAGGAAATGGCGCGGGCGCACTCGGCTTCCGGCGCGGAGATGGTGACCGTCGCCGTCCGCCGCGTCAACCTGACCGACCGCACCAAGGAATCGCTGCTCGATTACATCGATCGCAGGAAATTCTTCATCCTGCCCAACACGGCGGGCTGCTACTCGGCGGACGAAGCGGTCCGCACGGCGCGGCTCGGACGCGAAGTGGGGCTTTCGGAGTGGGTGAAGCTCGAGGTGATCGGGGACGAGCAGACGCTTTTCCCGGACACCGAAGAGCTGATTCGCGCGACCAAGACGCTCGTGAAAGAAGGCTTCGTGGTGCTGCCGTACACCAACGACGACCTGATCGCCGCCCGCAAGCTGATCGACGCGGGCGCTTCGGCCGTCATGCCGCTGGGCGCGCCGATCGGCTCGGGCATGGGAATTCAAAATCTGGCAAACCTACGGATTTTGCGCGAGCGGATCACGGAGGTGCCCCTGATCGTGGACGCGGGCGTCGGCACGGCGTCCGATGCGGCCATCGCGATGGAGCTGGGCGCCGATGGCGTCCTGATGAATACGGCTATCGCGGCCGCGCAGGATGCGGTCCTGATGGCGGAAGCGATGCGCGCGGCCGTCGAAGCGGGCCGGAAAGCATTCCTCGCGGGGCGAATCGAGAAGAAACTCTACGCTACGGCCTCAAGCCCGCTGACCGGCATCGTGAAGTGAGCGCTCGAGACCTCATCACGCTGGGTGTGGTGGACGCCTTCGTTGCGTTCTATTGTTGGCGATCATATCAGCAGGGCATGCCGCGTATCCACGCAGTGCTCTGGCTTCTCGTTTCTCTTGTGGGCGTCAATCTGGCCTATGTGTTGGGACGCAAGCTCGCAATTCGGAGACCCCGTCGAAAGTAGTTTCACAGCGAACGACTCTGCCGGACGAAAAACAGCGCCGATAAGAACTTGATTTGATTTTCGGCCTCGGCGATTCTGTGATGTGACACGCGCCATGGCTGAACCCCAAACACAAAGACTCGCCTACCTCGATTGGCTGCGCGGGATCGCCTGCTTCGGGATGTTCGAGGTCCACTGCTACGACGCGTGGCTCAGCGACTCCGCGCGCAACAGTTCCTTCTTCGGCTGGTCGCAATTCAGCGGGACGATTCCCGCGCCGCTGTTCGTGTTTCTCGCGGGCATTTCCTGCGCGCTCGTGGCGGACCGCATGGAACGGAAGGGCGCCTCCGCAACCCAAGTCTCGGCCCGACTCATCCGTCGCGGCGCCGAGATCTTCGTTCTGGGTCTGCTTTTTCGCGTCCAGGAGTTCGCTCTCGGCTGGTCGAAAGCCCCGTGGACTGACTTGCTCCGCGTGGACGTGCTCAATACGATCGGGCTATCGATTGTGTTGGTGGGAGTTCTTTGCTGGATCGTCCAAAACCGGACGGCCTGCGCCGTCGCCGCCACGAGCGTTGCACTCGGGATCGCGCTCTTGACGCCACCTCTCTGGACATCGTGGCGTCCCCGCTGGCTGCCCTGGTATCTCGAGTCGTACATCAACGGCGTTCACATCTATGCCGCGCCGCGGCCCGGCCTCTTTCCAATCTTCCCCTGGAGCGCGTTCGCCTTCGCTGGGCTGGCGGCTGGGTTCCTCCTCTTGAACGACTGGTCGATGCGAAACCCGGGGCGAACGATGGCCTTGCTTGGTGCAAGCGGAGTGGGAATCTTTTTTCTTTCTTGGGGGCTCAATGCACTGCCCGTGCAGGTCTATGCGGTGCACGACTACTGGCACACAAGCCCCAATTTCTTTCTCGCTCGCGTTGGCGTCCTCTTGCTCCTCATGCTTGCCGCGTACGTGTGGTGCCGGTGGGGGCTTGGTGCACGGGGCTTCAGTCCGTGGATTCAGCTCGGCCAGACGTCGCTCCTCGTGTATTGGGTTCACACGGAGTTCGTCTACGGCTCGCTTTCGATCCTGCACAAACATGCGCAGTCGATTTCGATGGCGACGCTGGGCTTGCTTGTGATTTCAATCGCGATGCTGTTGCTCTCCATCGCGCGAACGCGCTTGAAAGGCTGCGGCAAGGACATCCTTGCATGGTTCCGGCGCCTGCGTTCGGGAACGCTTGGGCGGGCGACTGGTACGGCGGCGGAGAGTTAGCGCTTCTTGGGCAGCTCGGAAGGCTGCGAAGACGAAGGGGTAGCTTCGCCGGGTTTGGGCGGGATCTTGAAAATGTACTCGCCCGGCCGGGCCAGCCCCATTTCCTCGCGCGCGATATGTTCGATCGCTTCCGGATCGGTCTTGAGCGACTTCACGCGCTCCTGCAGCCGGAGGTTCTCTTCGTTGATCTGGTCGATTTCCTTGCGAACCTCGCCCGCTTCTTTTTGCGAGCGGCGCATGGCGAGCACGCCGTGCGTCCCGAAAACATCCTGGAGCAGCAGCAGCGCCAATCCGGCAGCCAGGAACCAGTTGAAGTTCCGCCGCAGGAAGTCGCGGAGCTGTTCGGAAAAACTCATCGGCGCCTCGCTGGTCGGATGTTCGCTCATTGCATGATCCAGACGCGCGCCTCATCGGCGAGCTTCTGCGAAGCCTCGAGCGTGGCCGCTTCCGCGTAGACCCGCACTACCGGCTCGGTGCCGGAAGGCCGCATCAGGACCCATTCGCCGTCTTCGAAAATCAGCTTCAAACCGTCGAAGCGATTCTCGCGGGCCACGCGGCGCCCCGCAAACTTCTTGAAATCGGCCTTCAACCGCTTCGGCAGCTTCGCCTGAGCGTCGTCCGAGAGATGCAGGTTTACGCGGACCGGCCAGAACTCCCGGCCGACGCGGCGAAATAAATCGCGAAGCTGCTCTGCCAGCGACGCCTGCCGCGCGGCAATCATTTCCGCAGCGAGCAGGCACGCGAGGATGCCATCTTTCTCCGGGAGGTGTCCGCGAATCGTCATCCCCGCGCTTTCCTCGCCTCCCAGTGCGATCTTGTCCTCGCGCAGTAGAGGGCCGACGTACTTGAAGCCAACCGGCGTCTCGTACAGCTTCACGCCGTGGAGCTTGGCCACCGCGTCCAGAAGGTGCGTGGTCGCAACGCTGCGGGAGGCGCCGAGCTTGTATCCGCGCGTTTCGAGAATGTAGTCGAAGGCCAGGCCGAGAATGTGATTCGGCGAGACGAACGAGCCATCGCGGTCGACGATGCCGAAGCGATCGGCGTCGCCGTCGGTGGCGAGACCCGCGAGCGCTTTCTTCTCAGCAACCGTTTTCTTCAGAGGTCCGAGATTCTCCTCGGATGGATCGGGCCCGGTCCCTTCGAACAGGACGTCGCGCTCGTCGCGAATTGGCCTCACAGTGACGCCGCTTTCCGCAAGAATACGATCCAGCCAGCCCGCCCCGCACCCGTGCACGGCATCGCAGACAAAACTGCCCTTCGCCTTCTGCAGGACGTCGAATCGAATCATGCGGCGGAGCTGCGCGAAGTACGGCTCGCGAGGATCGATGCCCTCGAAATCTTCCTCTACCTCGTGGTGGTTGCCGGAATTGTCTTTGATCGCGGCTGCGCGCCTTTCGATATCGCGCGTGATTTCGGGCAGGGCCGGGCCGCCGTCAGGGCCCGAGAATTTCAGTCCGTTGTACTGCGCCGGATTGTGGCTGGCCGTGATGTTGACGCCGCCGTCGAGCTTCTCGTGAATGATGGCGTGGGCGATGGCGGGGGTGGGCGTCGCTGCACCGCAAAGGAACACGCGGCATCCATGCGACCTCAGAACGGCGGCCGCGACGCGCGCGAACTCGCCCGAAAAGAATCGCGTGTCGTAACCCACGATCAAGACGGGAGATCTGCCCTTGGTCCGGACGTGGCCCGCGATCGCCGCCGCTGCGCGGCGTACCCCCGAGAACGTGAAGTCCTCGGCCATGATCCCGCGCCAACCGGAAGTGCCGAAGTAGATCGCTTGGCTTGCCACCGGGCGGTATTGTATCTTGTCGCGCGACCGATCAGTATCGGGTAATCGCGGCAAGGCGAGTCCCAAGAGTAAAGGCTTCGATGACCGACAAGATCGTCGTGCTGGTTACGTGCGGGTCGGCGAGAGAGGCAAAGCGCATCGCCCGGGCGCTGGTTGGGCGGAGGCTGGCGGCCTGCGCCAACATTCTTCAGGCTCCCATCGAATCAGTCTATCGCTGGAAGGGCAAGATCGAGTCCGCCAGAGAGTTCTTGCTGGTCGTCAAGACCTTGCGCAAACGATTCCCTGCGGTGCAAAAGGAAGTTCGGCGGCTGCACGGCTATGACGTCCCCGAAATCGTCGCGCTTCCGATCGCCTCGGGGGAGCGCCGCTACCTCGCATGGATTTCAGAATCGGTTCGGCATCCAAAGGGCTAAGGAACTTTGTTACGATGATCGTAGGATTCGTATGGGGCATGTCCACTGGCTTGAGAGGCGCTCGCAATTGCGGTACAACGTAACTGGCATGAAGAAGATGAAGACGATTTGCTCGCGGCATATTGCGTTGCCTAAGTGGGCGGCGATTTTGGCAGCGGGCTTGCTCTGCGGGGCAGTTGCCCTCGCGCGGGCAAGCAACGCCAATCAGTCTTCGGCGTCGGATACACCGGACTCCACGAGCAAATCGGCCGACAAGGACAAGCGAGACGACAAGTCCTCCGGGCCGGCTACCACCAGACTGAGAATTCAAGTTACAGATGGCAACGACAAACCTCTTGGCAACGTCAGCGTGTATGTCCGATATTACACATCGGGTGGTTTCCTGCATCGCGAGAAGCTGGCCGAGCTGGATTTCAAGACCAATCAGGATGGGTCGGTGAAAGTGCCGGAAATCCCGCAAGGCAAAATCCTGATTCAAGTTATCGCCAAGGGTTGGCACACGTTCGGCAAGTGGTACGACATCGAGAAGGAAGAAGAATCCGTTCCGATTAAGCTCGAACCCCCGCCCCACTGGTACTAAACTTCTCTCGCGCAGTTTTTTTCGTTCGGGAATCTCCTCCGCGGAGTTTCCAACCTCCCCCAAAAGTCGAATCGAAGACCTCGAGGCTTAATCAAAACGATTTTCTGAACTCTGATCTGCACAGAATTTGTGCAAAGAGGAGTAAGACTCGATTCTGACGAGCGATTCACGCGAGCCCGCGCGTTTTTCCACACGGATTTCAACAGAACTGTTGAAAACTTTCACGGAGCATTCATTATTCGTTCGTTCGCCGTGCGTTCGTGTGGCGCGGGGCCTGCAAGTCTCTCAGCTTCGGCGTGATATCATTTCTTCTTGCCTGACCACGTTTCCACCTCAAAATGAAGGAACTTATTCTCAATGCGGACGATTTCGGCCTGACCAAAGGCGTAAACGAAGGAATCATCCGCGCTCACCGCGAAGGAATCCTGACGAGCGCAACGCTGATGGCCACCGGGCCGGCGTTCGATGACGCGGTCGTGCGCGCGCGAGCGAACTCGTCATTGGGAATTGGATGCCACCTCGTCCTCACGGGCGGGTTTGCCGTCGCGCCGCGCGAGGAGATTCCTTCGCTGGTGGACGAGGACGGACGTCTCCCGAAGTCTCTGGGTGTCTTCGTGACAAAAGTGAGTTCGGGACGGATTCGTACGAAAGACATCGAAAGGGAATTGCGCGCGCAAATCGAAAAAATTCGCGGCGCCGGTATCGAACCCACGCATCTCGACACGCACAAGCACACCCACGCCCATCCGCGGGTCATGAACGTGCTCGGGCGACTTGCCCGCGAGCTCGGAATCACGCGCATCCGCAAACCCGTGGAGAATCTTCGCGATTCATGGAAGTCGATGCGCAGCGAAGGGGCGGTCTCGCCGATGCAACTCGTGGCATCGACGGCCGTCCGGGCCGTTTCATCGCGCTTCACTGCCCTCTCTCGCAAGTACGGCCTGCATTCCCCGGACTGTTTCCTGGGCTTGGCGGTGACAGGTCGGATGAGAACGGAAGTGCTGTGTCGCTTCATTGACACACTTCCGGAAGGCCGCACGGAAATCATGCTGCACCCGGGAATCTGCGACGCGGAACTGAAGGCGACAGGCTCGCGCCTTCAACAGCAGCGCCAAATGGAACTCGAAAGCTTGCTGGCGCCGGAAGCGAGGCGCTCAGTGGAGCGATTTCACGTCCGGCTGATTAGTTACCGCGAGTTAAACTAGATTGGAGCTGTTTTTGGCGGCGCGGCTGCGCCGGGCTAAAATGGCATCCTATCGTGCGCAATTTGCGGGACCAGTCTAAAGGGGGAAGGATGAAGAGCTTGAAGGTATTCGCAGGCGTGGTTTGTCTGTTGGCGATTGCGGCGGCGGCGAGCGCGCAGATGGGCATGCGTCAGTCGCCTATCCCTCGCGGCGTCTTCAGTCCGGTAGTGGGTTCGGGCGCGGCGTACGAGATCACGACCTCGGAAGGCCGTAAGACCAACATCGAGTACGCGATCGTCGGGAAGGAATCGGTGAACGGCAAAGACGCTTACTGGATGGAATGGACCACCTCCGGCATGGGCTCGGGCCAGATGGTGATGAAAATGCTGACCGCCGTCGGCGACTCGACCGTTACGTCGCGCATGATCATGCAGATGCCGGGCCGTCCCCCGATGGAAATGCCCGCGCAGATGACCGGCCGCATGAACGGTCAGAGCGCGCCGGCGGATATCCGCAGCACGGCGGAAGATGTCGGCAGCGAGTCCGTCACAGTGCCGGCTGGAACGTTTACCTGCGAGCACTACCGGATGAAAGACGGCTCGGGCGACACGTGGGTGAGCACGAAGGTCAATCCCTTCGGAGTCGTGAAGCACGAGGGAAAAGATTCGACGATGGTGCTGACTAAAGTGATCACCGACGCGAAGGACAAAATCATCGGCATCCCGCAGCCCTTCAGTCCCGCGATGATGATGCAGCAGCCACCGCAGGAATAAATCCTAGAGCCCGGCAGGTCTACTCCAGGTCCGGTGGCGTCACCTTGGCGATCCAGGAGTCGTAATCCGAAGTGTAACCCGCTCGTTCCTGAAGATTGCGAATGCGTTGCTCGAGTGCGCTGACCTCACCCTGCGATAGAGCGGGCAGGGCCTCGACGCGTTTTTCGATCGCCTGTGTCTGCCCGGCGACTTGGGCTTCCGTGGCGGCGTATAAATCTGACAAGTCGCCGTCTCCACTTCCGACGCCGATATAGTTCTCGATGAGATGGTTGGTCACCTTCTGGCTGTGCACCAGCGATACTCGAATGTTGCCCTGCCCGGTGACTACATTTCCGACACCGAAGACACGATCGGCATCGGAATAGCGCGGCAAGTCTTCATCAGTAAAGGTGTAGTACTCTCCCTTCACCGCTACGCCCGAGAGGATTTCCGGCACCGATCCGATCGAAGAAATTACCAGGGGAGCCGGCAACTCCTGCTCGGAGCCGGGAATCGGTTCGGCCTTTCGTCCTTCGATTTTGGTTTCCACCACCTTCAGGCCGGCCAGCCGCCCGTTCTTTTCGACGAGGCCGACGGTCAGCCTTCGATCCTGAAACCGGAATAGGTACCGGTCGCGCGCCAGGCGAAGCATCTTCTGGCGGACTTGTTCGGTCTTCGCAATCTGCTCCGGCGTTGCGTTGTCCGGCGGCTGCGCCAGCGGCATGTCCTGCTCCCGGCGGCGATAGATCAACAGGCAGCCCTTCACGCCGAGGTCTTCCGGCTTGATGCCGTGCGCCTTGCACGCGGCCGGGATGCCTTTCTCCAGCTCGTGCATATTGGTTTCGATGCCGCGGGCCTTCATCGCCCGCTCGTAGTTCTCGAGCTGCAGGACCTTCACCACGTCGATCGAGGCCAGCCCGCCGCCCACGACAAGCGTTTCGTCCGGAGTCTCGTACCGCGGGCCGTCGTAAGTCTTTTCGTTTTTGTGGTTGTACCAGTAGATGAAAGGATTCTGGTAAACCAGGCCCTTGTCGACAAACTTTTCCGCGCCGGGAACTCCCAAATCCCTGTCGCGCCACGCGCCGTTTGCCAGGATGACCGCGGAGAAGCCCCAATTGGTGCACAGATCCCGAAAGTCCACGTCGCGGCCGAGCTTGGTCGACGGAACGAAGTAAACTCCCGGCTTTCTCAGGCGGGCGTCGATCCGGGCGTACTCCTGCTTGCGCTGTTCGACGTGCCAACGGGGCAGGCCGTCTTCGATCTTCCCGTACGGCCTTTTGTTCTGCTCGATCACGGCCACGCGGATTCCGCGATCCGCCAGTATTTCCGCGGCAACGGAGCCGGAAATCGCCCCGCCGACTATGGCGACAAAGTAGTTTCCTTTTTCAGGCATCGGCGGCTACGAGATCCTCCCACGGAGCGAGCGAAGCAGCCGGATTGTACACCGCCCCGCCGCATTCCGGGTTCATGTAGCTCAGGTCGTCCCGGCGTTCTCTGCCGAGACGACCTGAGGCGTTTCGGTCTTTTTTCCCTGCCTGCGAGCGGTAGTGCCTCAGCCTCTAATCTGCTATATTTTGGGGACTGGGGAATACGCGGGACCTCTGCGCGTCCGGAACGCCGGGCGCGGGGCCGACGGAAGAGAGGCCGGCGATGCACGTAGGCTACGGCGCGGGTTTTCAGCACTTGGGTGGATATTCCGACCGGCAGTACATGCGCGAAGAGGTGGGGAACTGCGTTCGCGCGGAAGAGCTCGGCTTTGAATCCGTGTGGGTGACCGAGCACCACTTCGACGACTATTCGATCAGCCCCGATCCGTGCCAAGTGCTCTCCTTCATCGCCGGCCGGACCAAGCGCATCAAGCTCGGCTCGATGGTCATCGTGGTGCCGTGGCACGATCCCGTGCGCCTCACCGAGCAGATCTCGCTGCTCGATCACGTCTCCGACGGCCGCTATATCCTCGGCTTTGGCCGTGGCCTGGCGCGCCGCGAATTCGAAGGCCTGCGCATCGACCAGAACGAGGGCCGCCAGCGCTTCGACGAGTACGCGCAGTTGGTGCTCGACGCGCTCGAAACCGGCTACATCGAAGGCGGCGCCACCGTGAAGCAACCGCGCCGCGAAATTCGCCCGCGCCCGTTCAAATCGTTCAAGGGACGCTCCTTCGCCGCCGCCGCATCGGCCGATTCCGTGCCCTCGGTCGCGAAGCTCGGCCTCGGCATGTTGGTGATCATCCAGAAGGCCTGGAACCTGGTTACGGCGGACTTCGAGCGCTACCACAAACACTGGCGCGAGTTTCATCCCAATACCGAGCCTCCGAAGCCTTTCTGTTCGGGTTTCACTTTCGTGGACGAAAGCGCCGACCGCGCCGAAGAGTTGGCGCGCAAATACCTCGCCGCGAACTACCGCACCGCCCTCGAGCATTACGAAATGCTCGGCAAGCATTTCGACAGCATCAAGGGCTACGAGCGCTATTCGGACATGAGCAAGTACCTCAACGAAATCGGCCGGGACAAAGCCGTCGAGAACTACATCCAGCTCATGGCCTGGGGAACTCCGCGGCAGGTCCTCGAAAAATACGCGGACTACAAAAAGCTGATCGACATGCAGGGCATCATGCCCAACCTCAATTTCGGCGGCATGCCCCACGACGAGGTGCAGCGCAACATCGCCTGCTTCGTAAAACACTGCATGCCCGAACTGAAGAGCTGGCCTTCCGCGACACTCGAAGAGCCGAAGGAACTCGCCCTGACCGCGGCGTAGCTCGCGTTACTCCGACTGCGACCCCCGCCCAGCCCCTCCGGGCAGGGCTAACCTCTACCGCGCCTCCGGCGCTTGCCCGCCACGGCGGGTGCAACGGGCAGCGCTCGCCGGCGAGTACAGAAGGCGTACATGCTGCGAGACACGTTCGGTCGCGGCAGCGCGTGCCGTGGAATACATGCTGCTAGAGGAATAGCGCAAAGGTATGCGCGGCCCGCGAGGTCCTTTTCCGGCGGGATCCCCGCTCCGGCTGCGGTGCTGAACCCCGCCCATCCGGGCGGGCATCTCTCCAGCCGCACATTCTGTCGCGCCTACGGCGCTTGGCTTCGCCAAGGCGTTCCCCGAGCACCATAGGTGCGACAGAGGAAGTTAGCCCAGTCCGGGAGGACTGGGTCCGTGATATATAAGGCGCCAAGCGCCGTAGGTGCGACACATGCCCCACACGTACGCCCAGAACGTAATTCACATCGTGTTCAGCACCAAGTATCGTCGCAAAACCATTTCAAAAGAATTCCAACCCCGAATGTGGGCCTACGCCGCGGGGATCTGCAAGAACCACGGTATTTTCGTTCATGCCGTGGGCGGGATGGACGATCATATTCATCTCCTCATCCAGGTCCCGCCACCCTTGTCGCTCGCCAAGGCGGTCCTCGCCATCAAATCGAATTCTTCGCGATGGGCGAACGAGCAAGGCAACAAATTTGCATGGCAACAAGGCTATGCAGCCTTCAGCGTGAGTTCTTCCCGTGTTCCCGCGGTCGTTCGATATATACAAACTCAGGAATCGCATCACAAGAAAATGACCTTCGACGCGGAATTGCTCGCTCTGTTGAAAAAACACGGGATTGAATTTGACCCCAACTTCGTATTCGGTTAGGTGTCGCACCTACGGCGCTCGCGATTAGCATTCCTGCTTTCCCAGCCCTTCCGGGCAGGGCTAACTTCTGCCGCGCCTCCGGCGCTTGCTTGAAAGTGTTCGATAAAACTCCACATAACTCGCTTGAGAAAATCGAATCACTTTTGTGCTAGCGTAAATTGGGGCGCCAGAAAGGGCTCCCAGGTCGACGGTTAGTCGAGTCTGGGAGATAGGGCCCCCGGAAAGGACGCGGCATGGCGAAAAGCAGGGCGAGGTCTCGCGTACGAGGGGGAGCAGCTTGTGCGACGGCGTACGTCACGCGCGCAGCGCGATTCACTGCCCCTTCGCTAGCCACCGCGCGGCATCTTCCAATTCCTAATCGCAAAATCCAAGAATTAGAATATGGTCCAACTGGCTAAAAACAAACGACGGCGACCGTTTCTAATCGAGAATTTTCGCGGGCGGGCGCTTTTTCACCGAGAGCCGGCGAGACGCCCTTCGGCTATCCTCAGGACGAGCCGGAGCCACAAAAGGTCAGTCGCGCTGGGGCTTGAAATAGACGGCGGCGAGCGCCGGGAGCCGCACTTTGATCGAATACGGCCGATCGTTCCACGGGATGGGCTCCGCGCGGACGCCTCCCGCATTGCCGACGTCCGTGCCTTCGTAATATTTCGAATCGGTGTTCAGTATCTCGCGATAGAAGCCGGGCCGCGGAACCCCGACCCGGTAATCCTCCCGAACCACCGGCGTGAAGTTGCAGACCGCGACGACGAAATCTTCAGGGTTCCTTGGCGCGGCGCAGGAAGGAAAGAACGCTCGCCGCCGCGTCGTTCGCGTCCAGCCACTCGAAGCCGGACCACTCGAAATCAATTTCATGGAGCGCCTTCTCCCGCACGTGCAAGCGGTTCAGGTCCGCCAGCAGGCGCTGGATGCCGCGGTGGGGCGGGGAATTCTCGAGCGACCATTCGACCGAGCCGGCCTCCCAAAATTCGCTCCGCTGGCCAAGCTCGCTGCCCATGAAAAGAAGCTTCTTGCCCGGATGCGCGTACTGATAGCCGAAGAGCAGTCGCAAATTGGCGAATTTCTGCCAGTCGTCGCCGGGCATCTTTTCGAGCAGGGCGCGTTTTCCGTGCACCACTTCATCGTGCGAGAGCGGCAGGATGAAATTCTCGTGGAATACGTACAGCATGGAGAATGTCAGCTCGTTGTGGTGGTGCTGCCGGTGAATGGGATCGAGCGACATGTAGCGCAGCGTGTCGTTCATCCAACCCATGTTCCATTTCAGGTCGAAGCCGAGACCTCCGACGTACGTGGGACGCGAGACCGCCGGCCAGGAGGTGGACTCCTCGGCGATCATCAGCGCGCCCGGATGGCGCTGGTGCAGGACTTCGTTCAGATGCTTCAAAAACACGATCGCGTCCAGGTTTTCGCGCCCGCCGAATCTGTTGGGAATCCATTCCCCCGGCCTGCGCGAGTAGTCCAGATAGAGCATCGACGCGACGGCGTCCACGCGCAGGCCGTCGATGTGATACTTGTCGATCCAGAAAAGCCCGTTCGAGAGCAGGAAATTCTGCACCTCGTTGCGCCCGTAGTTGAAGACCAGCGTGCCCCAATCGGGATGAGCGCCCAGGCGCGGGTCCGCGTGCTCGTAGAGATGCGTGCCGTCGAAAAAAGCCAGGCCCTGCGCGTCGCGAGGAAAATGCGCCGGCGTCCAGTCGAGAATCACGCCGAGGCCTTCCTGGTGGCATCGATCGACGAAAAACATGAAATCGGAGGGTGAGCCGAAACGGCTGGTGACCGCGTAGTATCCGATCGTCTGGTAGCCCCAGGAAGCGTCGAGCGGATGCTCCATGATGGGCATCAGTTCGATGTGCGTGTAACCCATCTGCTTGACGTAAGGAATGAGCTGCTCCGCCAGTTCGCGATACGTGAGCCAGCGGTCGCCCTCCTCATGATTGCGGCGCCACGAGCCCGCGTGCATTTCGTAGGTCGACATCGGAGAGTGCAACCAGTCGCGCGAAGCGCGCGCCGCAAGCCAGGCGGAGTCGTTCCACCGGTACCGGTCGATGTCGCAAACGACGGAGGCGCTCTTCGGGCGCAACTCCGCCGCAAATCCGTAGGGATCGGACTTCAGGCCCAGATGGTTTCCGGCTCGCGAGAGGATTTCGAACTTGTAGAGTGCGCCTTCGTCGAGGCCGGGAATGAAAATCTCCCAGATGCCGCTGGCTCCTCGGTTGCGCATGGCGTCGACGCGCCCGTCCCAGGAGTTGAAGTCCCCCACGACGCTCACTCGCTGCGCGTTTGGTGCCCAGACGCCGAAATGAACTCCTCGCACGCCTGCCAGTTCGCGCACGTGCGCGCCCAGTTTTTCGTACTTGAGGTAATGAGTGCCTTCGCCCGACAGGTAGAGATCGTAGTCGGTCAGAATCGGCGGGAACGCATAGGGATCGTGCGTTTCGATGCTCGCGCCATCTTTGAAGCGAAGGCGCAAGCGATAGGCCGCGGGAGGCACCGGCTCGCCTTCGCGTAGGCCTGGGACGCCGGCCGGAAGGATGGCTTCAAACAGGCCGTCCGGATGAATCGGCACTGCCGGATAGACGGCTTGGTTCGCGACCCACACGATGCTGACGTCGCGGGCGCCCGGACGAAAGACGCGGACCGTCAGCGCGCGCGCCGCGCCTCGGTCGAGCCAGTGCGGGCCCAGAATTTGGAAGGGATCCGAATGTTCCCCGCGGACCACACTCTCGAGTTCGTCCCGGGGCTTCTTCGGAATGGGGTCCGTCTCTCTCGACACTTTCTCGGTCTCGCTCATTCGCGCTCGGTCCTCATCTTACCGGAGGTGGGGCACAGCGCCAAACCTCCTGAGCGACAGTGAGGAATGGGCGGGCTCGCTCCCCCAGCTTCGCATGGAATGGAGTGCAGTCGAATCTGTATTGGTTACTGCATGTGGGACTAAATGGTTAGTAAACAAGGAAAAACAAGGCTATTTTGGTACGAACGTACCATTGCGAGGCATAAGCGCCGGCCGTTATATTGAAAAGTCTGGGGTTAGTCCGCGGAGGCCGCTTCCGGTCCCCGTACAGGGTCTTCCCTAAAGAACCATGTCGAACAGAACTGCCACGCTTCGTCCCAAGCGGCAGCGTCCTTCCCGTGCCTCGAAGGATGCCAGACCAGACCTACACCCCAGCACAGGTCTCCCGGCGTCTTCCAAAATCTCACTCGCCAACGACACGAATTTCGAGCTTCTCTTCTCCAAGAATCCGTATCCGATGTATGTGATCGACCGCCGGACGTTGTGTTTCCTCGAGGTCAACGGGGCGGCCGTCGACCAGTATGGGTTTTCGCGCGAAGAGTTCCTTGCCATGAGCGTGATGGACATACGCCCTTCCGAGGATGTCCCGCGCCTCCTGGAATCCATACGGGAAACCGGTAGCCCTATAGCATCGAGGGGTCATTGGCGGCATCGTCGGAAAAACGGCGAAGTCTTCGATGTCGAGGTTACGACGCAGGCCATTCCGTTCGCCGGTCGCGACGCAGTGTCTAGCGATCGGGCAAGACATCAGCGCTCGCGTGGCGGCGGAGAAAAAAGTCGCCGAACGTACAGCCAACTTGCAGGCACTGACACAAAACAATCCGCTGGGCATTGTCACCGTGGATGCAGAGCGACGGGTCCAGATGTGCAATCCCGTTTTCGAGCAGCTCTTTGGGTATTCTTTGGCGGAGATTCGGGGCAAGACGCTCGAATCGTTTCTGGCACCCGTCGGTGAAGAAAGCCAAATGGTCGGGCTGATCCGCCGGGCCGAATCCGGGGAGGTTGTGCGTGCAGGTTCGAAGCGGCGCCGAAGGGACGGCTCGCTGGTGGACGTGCGGATTCTTGGGTTTCCCCTCGTCATCGACGGGAAGCAAACCGGTAGCTTCGGCATGTACGAGGACATCACGGAAAGGCTTCGTGCCGAGGAAGCCCAGCGGCTCGCCGAAGAGAAACATCGCAGGATTTTCGAAAACGCCGTGGAAGGCTTCTTTGAATCGACACCGGCGGGGCGTTTTGTGACCGTGAACCCGGCCATGGCCCGTATCGCCGGTTACTCCTCACCCGCCGAGATGATCAACGAGGTCTACGACATCGGCAAGCAGCTCTACGTCGAACCGGAGACGCGCAAGGACGTCAGGCGAAGGCTTGAAGAGGAAGGCGTCCTCGAGGGTTACGAGTGCCACATGTTCCGCAAGGATGGCAGCAAGATTTGGATTTCGATGAACGTTCGGGCCTTGCGCGACGCCAACGGCAAAATTGTGACCCACGACGGGACGGCCGTAGATATTACGGAGCGCAAACGGTCCGATCTCGAGCGGCAGGTCACGACCGAGATCACCCACGCCGTCAGCGCCACGGACAATCTGGATGACCTGCTCCGCCTGATCCATCGAGCTCTCGGCAAAGTGATTGCGGCGGACAACT
The DNA here is from genome assembly GCA_963813045.1 of uncultured Acidobacteriota bacterium. Classification (GTDB taxonomy): domain Bacteria; phylum Acidobacteriota; class Terriglobia; order Acidiferrales; family UBA7541; genus Palsa-295. The sequence continues at coordinate 93,039 of CAWEXR010000027.1, read as the reverse complement.
GCTTCGTCGCGCTGGTGGACGCCTCCGGGATGATTTCCTTCCCGTTCTTTGTCGATCGGCATGATTCCGTCCCCGACCCGCAGCCGAAAAAGATGGCCCGCAGTTGCGCCTCGTATGTCTTTCGGACGGGCCAGCCGATGCTGGTTTCGGCGGAGCGATTTCGCCACCTTGTCGAGAGCGGTGAAGTGGAGTTGCTCGGCACACCGGCGCGTTCCTGGCTCGGAGTTCCCTTGCGGACTCCAGCGGAGAAGATCGGAGTCCTGACCGTGCGGGACTACGATCACGACAATGCCTACACGCAGCGCGACGTCGAATTCCTCACATCCGTTGGCGGGCAGATCGCTCTGGCGATCGAGCGCAAACGCGCCGAAGAAGCCTTGCGCGCCAACGAAGCCCGCTTACGCGTTCTGATCGAACAATTGCCCGCCGTGCTCTGGACGGCCGATAAGAATCTGCGTTTCACGTCGGTCATGGGAGCGGGCCTGGCGCGGCTGGGGCTCCAACAGAATCAGCTTGTCGGAGTGACTCTGTCTGAATACTTCGAGACGTCCGATCGGACGTTTACTCCCATCGCCGCACACCACCGCGCCGTCTCCGGCGAACCCGTGACGTTCCACCTGGAGTGGAAGGGCGGGTCGTACGCTTGCCACGTCGAACCCCTTCGAGACTCAGCGAACCAGGTGCAGGGGGCGATTTGTATGGCGCTTGACGTCACCGACCGCAAGCAGCTCGAAGAGCAGTTCCGGCAGGCCCAGAAAATGGAAGCTGTCGGCCGCCTAGCCGGGGGAATCGCGCACGATTTCAACAATCTGCTGATGGTAATCCAGGGTTACGCCGACCTGCTGATCGACAGGCTCCCGGCCGGGAGATTCGTTGCGACGCAACGCGGAGCAGATCCAAGCGCGCCGCCCAGCGCGCATCGTCGCTCACGCGGCAGCTCCTCGCCTTCAGCCGCAAACAGATCATGGAGCCGAAGGTTCTCAACATTCAGACCGTCGTGGCCGACATGGAAAAGATCCTGCGCCGTTTGATCGGCGAGGACGTCGACCTGGAAACCTCGTACGCGGCGGACCTTGGACTTGTGAAGGCCGACCGCAGTCAGATCGAACAAGTCATCATGAATCTGGCCGTGAACGCCCGCGACGCGATGCCGGACGGTGGGCGCCTCACCATCGAGACCTCCAACGTCGAATTCGACGCTTCTCGCTCGCATACGCCCGTAGTGCTGGTGCCAGGGAAATACGTGATGCTCGCCGTCACGGACAACGGCGCCGGCATGGATGCCGAGACGCAAGCCCACATCTTCGAACCCTTCTTCACGACGAAAGCACAGGGTAAAGGAACGGGACTCGGCCTCGCGACCGTCTACGGTGTCGTTAAGCAGAGCGGCGGCTATGTGTGGGTGTACAGCGAGCCGGGCCAGGGAACCACGTTCAAAATCTATCTCCCCAGAATCGAGGAAGAGGTGACGGCCGAAAGTCGCGACACCCGTGTCGCCTCGCAGCTCTCTGCCGCGCGGTTCGGAAGTGATTCTCCTGGTCGAGGATGAGAAGGGAGTTCGCGAGCTCGCGCGTGAATACCTCGAAATGAGCGGGTATGCGGTGCTCGAAGCCGAGAACGGCCACACGGCCCTCGAATTGGCCGCCATGCACGTTGGGCCGATCCATCTGCTGATGACGGACGTCGTGATGCCCGGCATCAGCGGGCGAGAACTGGCCGACCGCGTCGCGAGCATCCGTCCGGGTATCAAGATTCTTTACATGTCTGGCTATACGGAGCAGGCGGTCGTGCACCACGGAATCCTCCAAACCGATGCTGTGCTCCTGCAGAAGCCTTTCACCCTGGCGACACTCGCCACCAAGCTGCGCGAGATACTCGCCCCACAACCCGTCCAGTGAACTTCGCCGCCCGGTCCACCTTCGGCAAGCTCGCTGCATGCGCCTGAGCGGAACACCTGCACGCTAGCGAGCACTAGCCTCCGAACTCCCGTCTCCTTAGTCTTGGCCGACCAGCTCGTTGGGCGGCGCCCCAACCCCTTTGGCATTAGTGAGTTGCGTCGCGACCAAGCGTGCGAAACGGGGCGTCGGCGGTCTTGGCGACGCACGTGCTTTCTCACGTACGGACGCCGTGCAAGGCATTCCGGAAAGCCGGCTAAAACAGAAGCGAGGGCAAGGGGGAAATCATGGAAGCTGCAACGCAAATTCGGACCTTTCATTCTGAGGTGAGCGAGGAGTGCATTGGTGAGCATCGGCTGTGGACGGCCGTCATCACTCACGCCGTGGAAGATTGGCGCACGGGGACGCTGCGCGCGCGGCGCGAGGCGCAGCGATTCCTTTTCGAAGACCACAAAGATTTCAGCTCCGTCTGCGCGAGTGCCGGTCTCGATCCCAGCAGTTTCCGCGCTCAACTTCTGAGACTTGGCCACAGGATCGAGATGGACGGTCCCTGGCACCGCCCGCTCGCGGCCTGAACGGTGCACGCCAACGATTCCATCTTTGGCGAGAATCGTCCGGTCTTCTGGCTTCGGCTGTCGTAGAATCCTTCCGCCCGCTCATCGCGTGAATGATGACCCTCTCGAGCGAAACCGTTTGCCCGGAAAAACGGCTGCTCGTGTACTGCGCTCGGACGCGGGTGGAATCCGCCATCGCGGAAGAGATTCGCGCGCTGGTTGCCCATCCTCTCGACTGGGATTATCTGCTTTCCCAAGCCGCCGAAAATTCGCTGACACCTCTCCTTGCCCGGAACCTTTCGGGCTCGGCGGCCGAGATCGTTCCGCCCGATCAGATGAAGCGGCTGACGCATGCCACGCGCGCGAATACCGCGCGTTGCCTGATCCTGACCGCCGAGCTGATCAAGATCATGGATCTGTTCCAGTCGGAGGGGATTCCGGCGATTCCCTATAAGGGGCCGGTGATCGCCGCGCAAGCCTACGGCGACGTCACGCTGCGCGAATTTGAAGATCTCGACATCGTCTTGCGTCACCGCGACATGGCGAAAGCAAACGATATCGTAACCAGCCTCGGCTATGCCCCGAAATTTCCATGGATTCTTTCGCCCGGCGCTGCCGCATCGCTCGTGCCTGGCGAGTATAACTACCGCGAAGAATCGCGTCGCATGATGGTCGAGCTCCACACCGAAGTAACTCTGCGCCATTTCCCCGTGCCTCCCGATCTCGATGACCTCGCCCGCCGCCTGGTTCCCGTGGCGCTCAGCGGCCACGAAATCCGGACATTTGCGCCGGAAGATGTGCTCCCGATCCTGTGCATCCACGGATCGAAGGACTTCTGGGAAAGAATTTCCTGGATTGCGGATATCGCGGAATTGGTGCGAGCGTACCCGCAGCTCGATTGGGACATCGTTGTGCGTCGGGCGGAATCCTGGCATGCGCAACGCATGCTTCATCTTGGGCTGGCGCTCGCCGCCGGTCTTCTGGACGCCTCGCCGCCCGAGGAAATTCTCTCGCGCGTGCGGAAAGACCGTGTCGCGGCGGACGTGGCTTCCGAAGTGAAGCAGAGGCTCTTGAGCCGCGACCACGCGTACGCTCGATGCGGCCGGGCACTTCCGTTTTCGCCGCCGCATGATCCAGGGAGCTCTCGCCGGATGGCGCTATTCGATCCGTCTCGCCGTGATCCCCGCCGAAGAAGACTGGCTGATGGTGCGTCTGCCGCGTCCGCTCGCGCCGCTCTACGTGGTGCTGCGCCCGCTCCGGCTTCTGCGCAAGTACGGCTTGAGCGGCGGCCGCGTTTCGGGGCCGTCGCGCTGAGGTATTTCTTCCGTCTTACCGGAGGATTAGGCCGACGGCCACCGCCGCAACAGTGAGCTTCACAAGCCATCCGAGCGAATACGAGGCGGCGATCATGGGTTGCAGTTTGATGAAGAGGGAAGTTGTGGCAATCCACGGAAGAGGCGCGATGAGCCATACCGCGAGCGCCAGTTTGAGAGTGGCGGCGTAGGAATGAAGGTGCAACCGGGAGCAAACAAGCGCAAAAACCGCGCACGTCAGAAACGGCAGCGGCGCAGACCAGGCGATGGCCCTCGTTTCTCCTCGAGTGCCGCCCGAATGCCGCCAAATCTCGGGGTGCTTGTTGTACCGTTTGTAGACAAGATCACCCATGAAAAACCAGTCTGTTAGGGAGGAAACCAGGCCGCTCGCCACGACCGCCAGGGCAAAGCGTGTCCAATTCATTTTCAACTCCTTTGCCTCGGATCCTCTGTCGCAGCTGGGTCCGATTGCGAAAGGGATCGTTCAGGGGCGAACGATCATCACTTCGGTGGACTTGACCAGCGCCGCAGCCTTGTCTCCCACCTTCAGCCGCATCTCGCGAACCGCGTCGGCGGTAATGATCGACGTGATGTGCTGCCCCCCGATCGACAGCGTCACCTGGGCGATCAAGCCGCTGACTTTGATCTCGGTCACCCGGCCCATAAGTTGGTTGCGCCCGCTGATCTTGCGGAAATTCGTCCGGCGCTCGCTCACGTCGCCCTGTTCCGAGGCCCGGTAGAGAAACCTGTCCACTTCCTTTTCCGGGACGCGATGGTGGCCTCCCGCCGTCTTCACGGTGCGTATCTTTTCCTTGTAGATCCATTGCTTCAGCGTCGGGTAGCTGATCCCCAGCACCTGCGCCGCTTCGCGGGGCGTAAATAACTTCATATTTTTCCTGCCGGACGGAGAGTATATGCGGGTTGGAGCTTGTCATTTCGAAGCTCGTTTGTAAAGTAGCGCCGAGTCGTTCGCCTTGCGGCCTCATCGAATTATGTTAGCGTACTCGCCGCAAGGACGCAGGCGAGGGGGTACAGGCACATGGAACTCGGACTCAAAGGCAAAGTTGTTGTGGTCACCGGATCGAGCAAGGGGATCGGCCGCGCGATCGCCGCCGCTTTCGCGCACGAGGGATGCCAGGTGGTGATCAACGGCCGCCATGCGAAGGAACTTGAAGCGGCGGCCGCCGAGATGCGCGGCGGTCAAGCGACCGTGCACGCCGTCGTCTCCGATATGACGGAAGCCGAAGGCGCAAGGCGCGTCGTGGACGAAACGGTCGCGCGCTTCGGCACGATCCACGTCCTTGTCAACAACGCCGGCGGCGCCGAGCGCTTCGGCTCCTTCGAGGACCTCACCGATGACGAGTGGATCGGAGCTTTCAATCTCAATGTGCTTTCCGCGGTCCGCGCGACGCGCGCGGCCTTGCCCCCCATGCAGAAGCAGAAGTGGGGTCGCATCATCAACATCTCCTCCGAGTCTGGCGTCCAGCCCGACGCGATGATGCCGCACTACAATGCGTCGAAGTCCGCTCTCAACAGCTTCACGAAAAGCCTTTCGAAGGCCTATGGCAAGGACAACATTCTCGTGAACACCGTTTCCCCGGCGTTCATCCGAACGCCGCTCCTTGAGGGGCTGCTCGAGCAACAGGCGCGGGCCCGAGGCATCACCGTGGACGAGGCCGAAAAGGTGCTCTTGCGCGAGTTTCGCCCGAATATCCTGCTGGGCCGCGCGGGCCGAGCGGACGAAACCGCCGGAATCGTTGTTTTCCTCGCTTCCGAACAGGCGTCGTTCATCACCGGCTCGAACTATCGCGTCGACGGCGGCTCGGTCGCGAGCCTTTGAACCTCGGTCAAATGCAAGGTCCGCGCTTGCGCCCGAGCCAGCAAGGAAATTTTCGCTGCTGTAACAGTGCGTGCGGTAAACTGTCTCTTCGGGCTCGAATTCGATGTCCCCGGAGCGAGGCCCCTCGCTCCAGGATCGCGGGACATCCATACAGGAGAAATCATGAGTCTATCCGCCAAGGCCACCGCCCAGGAATCCACTCGAACTGCAAATCCGCTCAAGACGTTGACTGAATTTGGCCAGTCCGTTTGGCTCGATTACATCCGCCGGAACCTGATCACCAGCGGCGAGCTCACGCGCCTGATTGAAGAGGACGGCCTACGCGGCCTCACTTCCAATCCCGCCATTTTCGAGAAGGCCATCACCGGAAGCACCGACTACACGCAGGCGCTCGAGGAGCTCGGCAAGCGCAAGGACCTCGACGCGAAGGGCATCTACGAGCAACTCGCGATTCGCGATATTCAGGATGTCGCCGACGCGCTGCGGCCGGTCTACGATCGCACGCGAAAGCGCGACGGCTACGTCAGCCTCGAAGTCTCGCCGCACCTCGCCTTCAAGACGCAGGAAACGATCGACGAGGCTGTCCGTCTTTGGAAAACGGTCGCCCGCGAAAACCTCATGGTCAAAGTCCCCGGCACGCGCGAAGGAATCCCCGCGATTCGGGCGCTGATCGGCCGTGGCATCAACATCAACGTCACGCTGCTCTTCGCCCAGGAAGTCTACGAACAGGTCGCCGAAGCCTACATCGCCGGGCTCGAGGATTTCGCGAAAGCCGGCGGCGATGTGAGCCGCGTCGCCAGCGTGGCCAGCTTCTTCGTCAGCCGCATTGACTCGCTCGTCGATAGCATGCTCGCGGCGCGCATCAAGGAAGGGAAGAATCCGTCCGAGCAGCCGCTGCTGCAAAGCCTCCAGGGAAAAGTCGCGATTGCCAACGCGAAGCTCGCGTATCAGGAATACAAGGCGATCGTCAGCACCCCGCGCTGGCAGGCTCTCGCCTCGCGCGGCGCGCAGACCCAGCGGCTCCTCTGGGCCAGCACCAGCACGAAAAATCCCGCCTATAGCGACGTGCTCTACGTCGAAGAGCTGATCGGTCCGGACACCGTCGATACGATTCCACCCGCTACCTTCGACGCGTTTCGCGACCACGGCCGCCCGCGCGCCAGCCTCGAAGAGGGAATCGACGCCGCGCAGAAGACGATGGACGACCTCGCCCGCGTCGGCATCTCGATCAAGGCCGTCACCGATCAGCTCACCGATGACGCCGTGAAGCTTTTCGCCGAGCCCTTTGACAAGCTGCTCGCCGCCGTCGCCAAGCATTCCTCGACAGCCGTGCCGACGGCTTCCGAAAATCTCACTTACCGGCTGCCCGATAATCTCGCGCAGGCCGTCAAAGCCACTCTCGACGACTGGAAAACCAATAACAAAGTGAAGCGCCTCTGGGCGCGTGACGCCTCTCTCTGGACCAACACCGACGAAAGCAAGTGGCTTGGCTGGCTCGGCATCGCCGATGACCAGATCTCCCGCCGCGGTCAATTCCAGCAGATCGCTCAGGAGATCAAGTCCGCCGGTTTTACGCACGCGCTGCTTCTGGGCATGGGCGGATCGAGCCTTTGCGTCGAGGTTCTGGAGCTGACTTTCGGCAAAATTCCCGGCTTCCCCCAGATCTCGGTTCTCGATTCGACCGATCCCGCGCAGTTGAAGGCCGTCGAATCCCGGATCGACATCGCGAAGACGATCTTCATCGTCTCGAGTAAAAGCGGCAGCACGCTCGAGCCGAACATCTTCAAGCAGTATTTCTTCGAGCGCGTGAAGCAGGCCGTCGGCGCCGCCGAAGCAGGAAAGCGTTTCATCGCCATCACCGATCCCGGCTCGAACATGCAGAAGGTCGCGGAGGCGGATGGCTTCCGCCACATTTTCTACGGCCTCGCCAGCATTGGCGGGCGGTATTCGGCGCTTTCGGATTTCGGAATGATTCCCGGCTCGATTCAGGGCGTCGATATCCCGAGATTCCTTGACCGCGCCGAGGAAATGGCCCACGCCTGCGCCTCCGTCGTGCCCGCGGACCAGAATCCCGGCGTCGTCCTCGGCGCGATTCTCGGAACACTCGCAGAAAAATGGCCGCGACAAAGTCACCATCATCACCTCGCCGGGCATTTCCGATTTGGGCGCTTGGCTCGAGCAGTTGCTCGCCGAATCCACCGGCAAAGACGGCAAGGGCCTGATTCCGGTCGACCGCGAGCAGATTGGCGCGCCCGGTGTTTACGGCAGCGACCGCGTGTTCGTCTACCTGCGGCTCGTCCGCTGCGCCCGATGCGAACCAGGACTCGGCCGTCGAAGCGCTCGAAAAAGCGGGCCAGCCGGTCGTCCGCATCGCCGTACCGGAAATCTACGACCTCGGCCAGGAGTTCTTCCGCTGGGAAATCGCCACGGCCGTCGCGGGTTCCGTGATCGGCATCAACGCTTTCAATCAGCCCGACGTGGAAGCGAGCAAGATCGAAACCCGCAAGCTGACCGAGCAGTACGAAAAGTCCGGATCGCTTCCGCCTGAGTCACCCTTCTTTACCGGGAGTGGCGTCAAGCTCTTCACCGACGAGAAAAACGCGGCAGCCTTGAAGCAGGCCGCGGGAAGTGATGCCTCACTCGTTGGCTACCTGCGCGCGCACCTCGCACGCCTGCACGCAGGCGATTATTTTGCGGTGCTCGGCTACATCCAAAGGAACGACGCGCACGAATCGCAGCTTCAATCGATTCGTCACGCCGTCCGCGACAACAAGCGCGTCGCCACCTGCCTCGGCTTCGGCCCGCGGTTCCTGCATTCCACCGGCCAGGCCTACAAGGGCGGCCCGAATTCGGGCGTCTTCTTGCAGATCACCTGCGACGACGCCGCCGACGTGCCCGTGCCCGGCCAGAAGTACACGTTCGGGATCGTGAAGGCCGCCCAGGCTCGCGGCGATTTTCAAGTCCTTGCCGAACGCAACCGCCGTGCGCTGCGCGTTCATCTCGGCGCCGACGTTGCCGCCGGCTCGCAAGCTCCATTCGCGTTTCAAGCTCCTAAGCAGAGTCGATTCAGCAGGCGAGACTCTCTTGATACTCCCCTGTTGGGGCATGGCTGCAGGAGGCATAGGTGACGGACTCGGCTGATTCCACGATTCCAGTAGCAGGGACGCCCGGCTCTCCGGCGGGCCCGTGCGCGATGGCTCTGTTTGGCGCGGGCGGCGACCTGACCAAGCGCAAGCTGATTCCCGCGATCTATAACCTCGCGAAAGGCAAGTTGCTTCCCGAGCAGTTTGCCATCGTCGGCGTCTCGATCGAGCCGTTCTCGACCGAAGAATTCCGCACGCAACTGACCGAGGACATCAAGCAGTATTCGGAAGAAAGCGTGGACATGTCGTCGTGGGACTGGTTCGTCAAGCGTCTCTACTACATCCGCGGCGACTTTAAGGACCCCGAGCTGTACGTGAAACTCCGCGACGCACTGGCTCAAGCGGACAAGGAGCAGAGCACGCAGGGCAACTACCTGTTCTATCTTGCCACGAGCCCGGTGTTTTTCCCGATTGTGGTGGAGCAACTCGGCGCGGCCGGTCTCGCGAAGCAGGAAGATGGCAAGTGGCGGCGAGTCGTGATCGAAAAACCTTTTGGCCACGACCTCCCCTCTGCGGTGGCTCTGAACCATGCGGTCGGCGAGGTCGTCGAGGAAAAGCAGGTCTACCGCATCGACCATTATCTCGGCAAGGAGACCGTTCAGAACATTCTCGCGTTCCGCTTTGCGAACGGCATCTTCGAGCCGGTGTGGAATCGTCGCTACGTGGACCACGTGCAGGTCACGGTTGCCGAGGAGCTCGGCGTCGAGCTTCGCGGCGGCTACTACGAAACCGCCGGCGCGCTGCGCGACATGGTGCCGAATCACATCTTCCAGTTGATCACGCTCACCGCAATGGAGCCGCCGATCGACTTCGAAGCCGACGCGGTCCATGACGAGCAGACGAAGATTCTCCGCGCGATTCAGCCGCTCAGCCCGGAAAAAGTCCTCGATCACGCCGTGCGCGGGCAGTATGGCGAAGGAACGATCGACGGCAAACGCGTGCCGGCCTATCGCAACGAGCCGCAGGTCGCGCACGATTCTCAGACGCCGACGTTCGTCGCCATGGCCCTGCACATCGACAATTGGCGCTGGGCCGACGTGCCTTTCTATCTCCGCACCGGCAAGCGCATGGCCGCGCGCTCGACGCAGATCGTGATTCGGTTCCGGCGTCCGCCGTTCGTTCTTTTTCGCAAGACTTCCGTGCGAAAAAATCACGCCGAACGAGCTTGTCATCAATATCCAGCCGGACGAAGGGCATTTCGCTGAGCTTCGAAGCCAAGATTCCGGGGCCGGTCGTCCGCCTGGGCGCGGTGAACATGGATTTTCAGTACTCCGATTATTTCGGCACGACGCCCTCCACCGGATACGAGACCCTGATCTACGATTGCATGATGGGCGATCCGACGCTTTTCCAGCGCGCCGACATGGTCGAGGCCGCGTGGACCGTGGTCCAGCCCATCCTCGACGTTTGGAAGGCGCTTCCTCAGCGCGATTTCCCGAACTACGCCGCGGGCTCCTGGGGGCCGTCGCAAGCAGAGGAGCTTCTGAGACGCGACGGCCGCGAATGGCGCGACCCCACTCACACCAACGGGCCGCATCACGCCGCGCCTCCGGCCCATTCCGCCGGAACGGCCTGACCCGGGCTTTGGTTCCGGCCCGGCGCGCCCTTTTTGCTATACTCCCCGGTACTGGAACACTAGTATAGGGACGGACGGCGACCGCCCGACAGCAGAGAGCCACCCAGGAATCCATGGACTTTGACCACCTCATCACTTTTCTCGAGATTGCCAAGCAAGGCAGCTTTTCGCGCGCGGGCCAGAAGCTCTATCGCTCGCAGCCGGCCGTGAGCGCGCAGATTCGCCAGCTCGAGCAGGAGTACGGACAGAAGCTCTTCGACCGCGTCGGGAAGTCCGTGCGGCTCACGGTTGCGGGCGAAACGCTGCTCGAGTACGCCGGGCGCCTGCTGACGCTGCGCAACGAATCTTTGCGCGCCGTGGCGGACCAATCGAGCACGCCGCGCGGTACCCTCGCCATCGGCGCGAATGAGGCGACCTGCCTCTACGTGCTGCCGGACATCTTCGCCGAATACAACCGGCGTTTTCCCGGCGTGCAGATCAGCATCTACCGGAATTTCAGCCACAAGGTGCTCGAAAAAGTGGAAGACGGCACGGTGGACGTCGGCATCGTCACGATGCCGGTGAAGTCGCCGAGCCTCAAGGTCCATTCCATTTTCCGGGATCGTCTGGTGTTGATGTGCAGCCCGTCGAGTCCTCTCGCATCCTACAAGAGCGTGCGTACGGCCGACGTGGCCGAGCAGCCCCTGATCTTCCCGAAAATGGGATTTACGCGCCAGGTACTCGACAAGCAGTTTCGTCCGTTCCGGTCGCGCCTGCGGATTACCATGGAACTGGCGAGCGTGGGTATGATCAAGCGCTTCGTGGCCGCCGGACTCGGCGTTTCCGTGATCAGCGAAGGCTTCGCGCAGGACGAAGTGCGCGCCGGTCAGGCGAAGCTGATCCCGATTTCCGACATGGAAGTCTGGCGGGAACTAGGGCTGGTTTACCGGCGCGACCGCACGCTGCCGCGGGCCGCCACCGCCTTCGTCACGCTCGTCCGCCAGGGCGTCGGCCCGGCGTCCGGCGATCATCATGCGGAAAGCGCCCGCGTCGCGCACCGCCGCTAGTCGGCCCAACCGGGCGGATGCAATTTTCGCTTACTTGACTCGCTTCGCGACCAGATCCTCTTTTGCGGCGCCGCCCACGTCGCGCGTGAACTTGATTTCGTCGCCGGAAACTTTCCCCGCGTAGGTGATCACCAGCTTCTGGCCCTGGTAGTCGAGGTTTTCAACGAACGAGACGTCGTCGCCCTTCACCACTCCGTTTTCGATGTCGGATGTTCCGTTGTCGGATTTCGCGGTGCCCGTCAGCTTCTCTCCATCGACTTTGAACGTGTAGGTATAGTGCTGCTCGCCGACCTGGGTGTTGAACGTCGCGGTCCACTGGCCGCTGATATCCGCGGCATACGCGGACAACGCCAGGGCCGAAACCAGAACCAGCAGCGCGACCGCACTTCGAAGCTTCATCGGATAATTCTCCTTTCGGGGTTTTCGGTAGGCTACATCCACGCTCCCTTGTAGACCCGCTGCGGTTGCGTGTCAAATTTCTTGTGGTGGTGATGCCGAGTCACTGCGGCTTGCGGAGGAGCTTGTAGATTTCGTTCGCGGCGTCGAATTCTTGCGCGAGTTCCTTGCTCGCGAGGCGTGTGCGCAGATGTTCGACGGCCTGCGCGAGGCGGTCGAGCGCGCGCGAGGCATTGTCCGTATTCGTAAGCAGGATGTCGCGCCACACGCTGTAAGGGCTTCCCGCCAGCCGCAGCATGTCCTGAAGCCCCGGCCCGGCAAGCGTCAGCGGCATGCCCGTCTCGTCGGTTTCGTCCTGCACCACGCCCGCAAGCGCAATCGAAAGAAGCTGCGGCAGGTGCGAGACGATGCCGACGGCCCAGTCGTGCGTGTCGGCGTCGGTCCACACCGGCCGCGCGCCGATCGCGAGTACGATTTGCGTGAATGCCTTCGCTCGCGGATCGGAATCGTCTTCGCGGCCGATCAGGGCATAGGTTGCGTCGCGGAAGAGTTCCGCGTCCGCGTTTTCGACGCCGGACCTCTCCTTGCCCGCCATGGGATGCGCGCCGAGAAACCGCGCGCCGCTGCGGAAGTGTTGCCCCGCGGCGCGGCAGATCGCGGATTTCGTGCTGCCGGCGTCGGTAACGAGCGCGCTCGGGTCGGCGGACGCTGCAATCGTACCGAATGCGTCAATCGTCGCACCGATTGGCAGAGCGACGTACACCAGATCGGCGCCGCGCACCGCGGTTGCGAGATCGGCCGTGGCTTCCTGCACCACGCCCAGCGCGCGCGCGCGTTGGGCTGAGCCGCCGCGGCTGTAGCCCGTGAGCGAAATGTCGGGGAACTGTTTTCGCAGAGCGAGTGCGAATGACCCGCCGATCAGGCCCGTGCCGATGATCGCGACGCGGCGAAAGGGAGATGTGCTGGCCATGGCTACGCCGCGCCGTTCGTCATCTGTGAAGGGTCACTTCTTGCCAAGGCCCGCGGCGGTTGATTCCGGCTTGATCCACGACATCTGCGCGCGCAGCTCTTTTCCGACGCTCTCGATCGGATGGTTCTTGTCGCGTTCGAGTAGCTTCGTATATTCCGGTCGCCCCGCCTTGTCTTCGGCGATCCACTCTTTGGCGAATTGCCCGGTCTGGATTTCTTCCAGGATTTTCTTCATCGTTTCGCGGACGTGCTCGTCGATCACGCGATTCCCGCGAGTGAGGTCGCCGTACTTCGCGGTCTCGCTGACGAACTTGTGCATTTCGGCGATGCCGCCCTCGTAGATGAGGTCCACGATCAGCTTGAGCTCGTGCAGGCACTCGAAGTAGGCCGATTCGGGCTGGTAGCCGGCCTCGACCAGCGTCTCCCAGCCCGCTTGAATCAGCGCGCGCGCCCCGCCGCAGAGAACGGCCTGCTCGCCGAAGAGATCGGTCTCCGTTTCTTCCTTGAAAGTGGTTTGAATCACGCCCGGCCGCGTCCCGCCGATGGCGTGCGCGTAGGCGAGCGTGCGGTCGAAGCCATGCCCGGAGGCATCCTGATGCACCGCGAGCAGGCACGGGACGCCTCGGCCCGCTTCGTACTGCCGCCGGACGAGATTGCCTGGCCCCTTGGGGGCGACCATCGTCACATCGACGCCCTTGGACGGCGCGATCTGGCCGTAATGAATATTGAAGCCGTGGGAGAAAAGCAGCATCGAGCCGTCCTTCAGATTGGGTACAACTTCGTTCTTGTAGATGCCCGGCTGCGCCATATCCGGCGCGAGCATTACAACGACGTCCGCGCCCTTCGAGGCTTCGACCGGCGCGGCCAGCTTCCAGCCGTCTTGCTCCGCCTGCGCCCACGAGGCCCCGCCCCGGCGCAGGCCGACGACGACGTCCAGCTTGCTATCGCGCAGATTCAGCGCGTGCGCGCGTCCCTGACTGCCGTAGCCGATCACCGCAATGCGCTTTCCTTCGAGCGCGCGCGGGTTTGCATCTTTTTCCCAGAACATCTTCGCCATGTGTTTTTTCTCCTTAGGAGTTGCGGAATCTCATGCGCTCGTGATGGCCCCTTCGGACGCGGACGAAACGAGCTTGGCGTATTTCGCCATGACGCCGGTCGTGTAACGCGGCGCGGGCGCCTTCCATTGCGCGCGGCGCTCGTTCAGATCGGCCTCCACGTCGAGGCGTCTTGCGCGAACGTCGAGCGTGATCTTGTCGCCGTCGCGAACGAACGCGATCGGACCTCCGTGGGCTGCCTCGGGAGCCACGTGCCCCACCATCAGGCCGTGGGTCGCGCCGCTGAAGCGGCCGTCGGTGATGAGCGCGATCGAATCGCCCAGCCCCTGGCCGACCAGCGCGCCCGTGACGGCAAGCATCTCGCGCATTCCCGGCCCGCCCTTCGGCCCTTCGTAGCGAATCACGACCACGTCGCCCGGCTTGATCTTTCGCTGCTGTACGGCTTCGAAGCAACTTTCTTCGGAGTCGAAAACCCGCGCGGGACCGCTGTGAAAAACCCTTTCGTGGCCGGAAAGCTTGACCACGCATCCCTCGGGCGCGAGCGAACCGCGCAGAATCGCGAGGCCGCCGTCTTTCTTGACCGGATTCGCGAGGGGGCGAATCACTTCCTGGCCCGCCGTTTCGCGCGGGTCCCGGATTTCCTCGAACAAGTTCTTGCCCGAAGCCGTCATTCCGTCTTCGAGCAAGCCGGCTTCCTGCAATCGCTTCCCGAGCAGCCGCATGCCGCCCGCCGCGAACATGTCCGGCGCCGCGAAGCGGCCGGTGGGCTTGAGATCGGCAAGCACGGGAGTCTTGGCGAAGATTCTGTCGAATTCGTCGATCGTGAGCGGCACGCCGGCGTCGCGAGCGATCGCGAGCAGGTGCAACACGGCGTTTGTCGAGCCACCGGTGGCGGCGACGGAGGCGATGGCGTTGCGGAGCGATGCTGCGGTGATGATCTGCTTCGCCCGGATATCCTTGGCGTAGAGCTGCATCACGATTTTGCCGCAATCGATCGCGGCCTTCGCTTTGTCCGGATGGATGGCGGGAATTTCGTTCGCGCCCATCGGCGACATTCCGAGAAACGTAATCGCGGTGGCCATGGTGTTCGCGGTGAATTGGCCGCCGCACGCGCCGGCTCCGGGACACGCAACGTTTTCGAGCTCGCACACGTCCTTTTCGGTCATTTTGCCGGTGGCGTAAGCGCCCGGGGCTTCGAATACGTCCTGAATCGTGACGTCGTGCCCGTGGTAGCGGCCGGGCATGATCGAGCCGCCGTAGAGCGAGAGCGAAGGGATGTTTAGCCGCGCGAGAGCCATCACCGTGCCGGGAATCGTCTTGTCGCATCCGCAAATCGCGACCACTGCGTCGAAAGCGTGGGAACGCACGAACAATTCGATCGAGTCCGCGATCACTTCGCGCGACACAAGCGAGCCCTTCATGCCCTCGGTGCCCATCGTGATTCCGTCGGAAATCACGATCGTGTTGCACTCGATGGGAGTGCCGCCCGCCGCGCGGATTCCTTCTCTGACCTTTTCAGCGATGCCGCGGAGATGGGAGTTGCACGGCGTCACGTCCGACCAGGTATTTGCGATGGCCACGAGCGGCTTCGCCAGGTCGGCGTCGGTCAGCCCGGTGGCTTTCAACATCGCCCGGGCGGGCGCCCGTGCAATCCCTTTTTTTATCGCGTCGCTTTCCATTGCTGCGTGGCCTCTTTTCTGGTTCCCAATAAAAAAGCCCCGCTACCTGTCGTCAGGCGCGGGGCGCATTCTCCCAAGCGTGACTTAGGAGGGCGGCCCCCACCCGATTACTACGTATACGGCGAAGTTAGTCGGCAGCGTCATAGAGTAGCGTCTCACTTCGGAATCGACAATCGCTTTCCTTCGTTCCGGGCCGCGCCCGCTTTCCCGGCGCGAAAACGATATTAGGCTCGATTTTCGCGGATAAGTCAAATTTGCAATTGTTGCTGTCGGCATAAATTGGAGTTATGAGGGTCCTTCGGTCAGGAAGCCCTTGACGCATTCAGGCCCGTTCTGTAGACTCATTTTTCGATTCCGTGAGTCTGGAGAATCGAAAGGACGTTTGAAAGAGCGCGCGATGCGAGCGTATTTTAGCTATTTCGCCTTTACTTACCGCTTCTCCTTTGCGGGGGAGCGGGCCGGCGAAACGCGCGCGGGCAGCACGAGCAGCTAGCAAGCCGCACAAAGTTTCGAGAACCGGGCCGCGACCTCCGAACGGGGACGCGGCCTTTTTTGTTGCCACGGCGGGATGCCGGAGAGGAAGCGCGAGGCCCATGAAAATAATCGACTGGCGAAGCAAAATCGATGCGATCGACACGGCCCTGCTGCACCTTCTGAACCTTCGCACCGAACTCGCGCTCGAGGTCGGAAGGCTCAAAGCCGACGAAGGCGTTGCGCTCCGCGTCCCCGCGCGCGAGCAGGAAATCCTCTCCCGCATGAAAAGCCTGAATCCCGGCCCGCTCGCGATCGATTCCATCGCCAAAATCTATCACGTGATACTCGATGAATCGATCCGCACGCAAGAGCAGCACGGCTACGCGAACTCTGGACCCATGGCGCGAGCGAAGCCGCAGCGGAAAAGGCCGGGCCGAAAATGAAGGTCGCGCAAAATGCGCGGGTGGCATTTCAAGGAGAGCGCGGCGCCTTCAGCGAGGAGGCGGCCGCGAAGCTTCTTGGCGAAGAAATATCGCTTGTGCCGCGCCCGACATTTGAAGCCGCGTTCAGCGCCATCACCGACGGCGCAGCGGATTACATTCTCGCGCCGATCGAGAACAGTTTGGCGGGGCCGGTCCACCGATCGTTCGACCTGCTCGTGGATAGCAAGCTGAACATTTTGGCGGAGGTGATTATTCCGATCGTGCACAACCTGATCGCGGCGCCGGGAGCCAAGTTCGAAGAGATCAGCGTCGTCGAATCGCATCCGGTGGCGCTCGCACAGTGCGAGCGGTTTTTCAGTGAGCACCCGCGCCTGAAGCGGATCGCCACCGAGGACACGGCCGGAAGTGTCCGCGACGTGGTGCGCTCGGGCGACCGCACGCGGGCCGCCATCGCCAGTCGGCGCGCGGCCGAAACGTATGGAGGCGCGATCCTGCGCGAGCACCTCGAGGACAATCGCGAAAACTACACGCGCTTCCTTTTGCTTTCGGAGTCCGAGGCATCCGTCGAAAACGCGGACAAGCTTTCGCTCGTTTTTCAGCTCGATCACCGGCCCGGCGCTTTGTACCACTCGCTTGAGCCGTTCGCGCGGCGAAATCTGAACCTCATGAAGATCGAAAGCCGGCCGGTGCACGGCCGGCCCTGGCAGTACCGGTTTTATTTGGACTTGCAGGCGTCGAGGCGCGATCCGGAAGTGGCCGCGGCGCTGCACGAATTGGAAGGCCTGGTCGTCGATCTGCGGATTCTCGGGTCGTATGTTTCCGCGCCGCGGTCAGACAGCATGAAATCTTAGCGATCAATCCTGGTAAATGGCGAGGACTCGAAAATGATTTTCAACATGCTGGGCGAAGCAACCGACAAGGATATCGACCACATCGTGGAGCGCATCAAGGAGTGCGGCTACGAGGCGCACCTGATTCGCGGCAAGGAGCGAACCGTGATCGGGGTTGTCGGCAATAGCAGCACGCGCCGCGAGGAACTCCTGGCGCTCAGCTCCGCGCCGGGCGTGGAAGAAATCGTCCGGATTTCGCATCCCTACAAGCTGGCCGCAAGGAGCGTGCGCCCCGAGGGCACGATCATCGACTTGGGCAGGGGCGTCATGATTGGCGGCAGGGAAGTGGTCGTTGCCGCGGGGCCCTGCGCGGTCGAATCGGCCGGGCAGATTGCGGAGATCGCCGCCAAAGTGGCGCAGGCGGGAGCGAAGCTCCTGCGCGGCGGCGCGTTCAAGCCGCGCTCTTCGCCGTACAGCTTCCAGGGCCTCGGCGAGCAAGGCCTGAAGCTGATGCGCGATGCCGCGGACAAGAACAACTTGCTCGTGGTGAGCGAAGTGATGGACCCGTCGCAGATCGAAATCATGCTGCCTTACGTGGACGTGCTCCAGGTGGGCGCGCGCAACATGCAGAACTACCACTTGCTGCGCGGGCTCGGCGAAGTCGATAAACCGGTGCTGCTGAAGCGCGGCATGTCCGGAACCCTCGAAGAGCTGCTGCTGAGCGCCGAGTACATCATGTCCGGCGGCAATTACAAGGTGATCCTCTGCGAACGCGGGATCCGCACGTTCGAGACGGCTCTGCGCAATACGCTCGACATCGCGGCCATTCCCGTCCTCAAAGGCCTTTCGCACCTGCCCGTGATTGCGGACCCGTCGCACGGTACGGGGAAGCGCGACAAGGTCGTTCCGATGGCGCGTGCGGCCGTCGCCGCGGGCGCGGATGGTCTGCTGATCGAGGTCCATCCGGACCCCGAGCGCGCGCTATCCGACGGCGTGCAGTCGCTGTACCCCGAGCAGTTCGCGCAGATGATGAAGGAAATTCGCCTGATCGCTCCGGCCGTGGACCGGGCCGTTGCCTGATGGGTTCGTTCGCTTTTAGGGTGCTGGAAAGCCGAAGCCGTATTTCTGGAAGACGGAGCGCGCTTGCGGGCCGGAGAGGAAGTCTTCGAACGCTTTTGCCGCGGCGGCGTTCTTCGAGCCTTTGATCACTGCGACTGGATAGATCACGGGTGAATGCGAATCAGCAGGCGCCTGAACCACCACTTTCACCTTGGTGGACGAAAGGGCGTCGGTCTTATACACGATGCCCGCGTCCACATCTCCCGTTTCCACGTACGTGAGCACCTGGCGCACGTCCTTCGCGAGAACCGCCTTCGCGTTGACCTGGTCGTAGATTCCGAGGGAAGTCAGAACATCCTGAGCGTATTTCCCCGCGGGGACAGCCACGGGTTCCCCGAGCGCAACCTTCTTGACCTCGGGCTTGAGCAGATCGCGAAAGCCCGTGATCCCCAGCGTCGAATCCTTCGGGACGATCAAAACAACCTCATTCCGCAGCAGGTCCTTCCGCGTGCCCTCGAGCACAAGCCCCTTGGATTCGAGTGCGTCCATCTGCTTCGGCGCGGCCGAGAGAAAGACGTCCACGGGCGCACCCTGCTCGATCTGCAATTGCAGTGTTCCAGACGCGCCGTAGTTCATGGCGATGGAGACGCTGGGATTTGCCGTGGTGTAGAGCTGCTTTGCATCGTCGAGTGCGTCCTTCAAGCTGATGGCTGCGGAGACTGTGAGTTCCGCCTTCGCCGCTTGTGGCGCTGGTCGGGCCGGGGAAACGATCGCCGGGCCGAGGAGGAAGACCAGAAGCGCGCCCAAGGCTCGCCGAATAGAAGCAGTTCGCATGTCGCGCCGATTTAATACGTTCTGGATCGTGATGTCAAAGCTTTATTGGGTGCTTCGCCTGAGATCTGCCGTCCGCGCACCCTGTTCCGCCCGCGAGAATGGAACCTCCATTCTCATTGACAGAACGAGCCAATCTGGACTAAATTAGTTAGGTATTGATATGAAGCCCGCGCTCCAAAACGCATGTTGTCTCTGTTGTAGCATCTACATGTGCGCGTTGCCGGGGCGCTGGGGTTCATGAGCTAAGTTCCAGATAAGGATGGACTTATTCATTCCCGCCCTCGGGAGGAAATCCGGGAGGCGGGTTTTTTTATGGCTGTCAGGGAGTACACGTTGATCCTTCAGGAGACGGACGGCAAGGCCGAGTTGCAGGAGCGCGTCGACCACCTGAAGATGCTCGAAGCGGAGAGCATTTTCATCCTGCGCGAAGCTGCGGCTGAATTCGCCCGCCCGGTGATGCTGTATTCGATCGGCAAAGACTCTTCCGTGATGCTGCGCCTGGCGCAAAAGGCGTTTTACCCGGGAAAGATTCCGTTTCCTTTGCTTCACGTGGACACCAGCTACAAGTTCCCGGAGATGATCGAATTCCGCGACTGGTACGCGAAGCACGTCGGCGCCGAACTGATCGTGCACAAGAACCAGAAGGCCCTCGACGAGGGCGCGAACCCGTACACGCTGGGCACGCAGAAGTGCTGCGGCTTGCTGAAGACGCGTTCCTTGCTCGACGCGCTTTCCGAAGGTGGTTTCGACGCGGCTTTTGGCGGCGCGCGCCGCGATGAAGAGAAGTCCCGCGCCAAGGAACGCGTCTACTCGTTCCGCGACTCGCTCGGCCAGTGGGATCCGAAGAACCAGCGCCCGGAGCTTTGGAGCCTTTACAACGGCCGCCATCACAAAGGCGAAAGCATTCGCGTCTTTCCGCTTTCGAACTGGACCGAGCTCGACGTCTGGCTCTACATCCACGCGGAAAAAATTCCGATCGTGCCGCTGTATTTCGCGAAAGAGCGCGAGGCCGTGGTGCGCGGCAATTCAATTCTTCTGCTCCAGACCGGCGTTCATCTGCTTCCGGGCGAAAAGTCGCAGATGGTCAAGTGCCGCATGCGGTCGCTCGGATGTGTTTCGTGCACGGGCGCGATCCGTTCCGACGCGGAGACGGTGCCGCAGATTATCGAAGAGATGCTCTCTTTCCGGCGATCCGAGCGTGAAAACCGCGTCATTGACCACGACGAAGAAGGCTCGATGGAGCTGAAGAAACGCGAGGGGTACTTCTGATGGCGACAGCTCCTGCTGAGCCTTCTCCCAAAACCACGGATTCGACCCCGCTGTTCAAATCGCAAACGAGCCTCCTGCGGTTCACGACGGCAGGCAGCGTGGACGACGGCAAATCGACTTTGATCGGCCGGTTGCTGTACGACAGCCAGGCCGTCCTCGAAGATCAGCTCGCCTCCGTACAAAAGAGCAAGATCAACCGCGCGGCCGGACCGATCGATTTCTCGCTGCTCACCGACGGCCTGCGCGCCGAGCGCGAGCAGGGAATCACGATCGACGTCGCCTACCGCTACTTCACGACGCCCCGCCGCAAATTCATCATCGCCGATACGCCCGGCCACGAACAGTACACACGTAACATGGCGACCGGCGCGTCCACGGCCGATGCCGCCATCGTCCTGATCGACGCGACGAAGGGCGTTCTGCGGCAGTCGCGCCGCCATGCCTACATCGCAAATCTGCTGGGCGTGCAGCACATCATCGCCGCGGTCAATAAAATGGACCTGGTCGGTTTTTCCGAGGAGGTTTTCGAGCGAATAGCGGAGGAGTTTCGGCAATTCGCCGGGCAGTTGCAGATTCGCGAGGTCTACGCCGTGCCGGTCAGCGCCCTCGAGGGCGACAACGTCGTGCGCCGCAGCAAGCGCATGCCGTGGTTTGAAGGGCCCGCGCTGCTCGAACATCTCGAGTCGCTGCGGGTCGGCGACCACACAGCCTCCGGGCCGTTGCGCTTTCCCGTGCAGTACGTGATCCGGCCGGACGCCAGTTTCCGTGGATTCGCGGGTCAGCTCGTCTCAGGCGAGTTGCGCGCCGGAACGAGCGTCGTGGCACTGCCTTCCGGTGTGAAGACGCGCGTGCAATCACTCGTGGCGTTCGAAGACGAAGTCGAGGTGGCGCATCCGGGAGATGCCGTCACGGTCACGCTCGAAGACGAAATCGACCTCAGCCGCGGTGACATGCTCGTCGCCGAGGAGCAACTGCCGTCGGCCGACACGGCGTTTCAGGCGACGCTTGTGTGGATGCATCCCGAGCCGCTCGACCCGCACAAGATCTACGTCCTCAAGCACACCACGAGGACCGTGCGCGGTCGGGTGAACCACATTCGTCACCGCGTGGACATCAACACTCTCGAGCACGTCCCGGCCACAAAGCTCGAGATGAACGAAATTGGTGCGGTCGACGTGAAGACCACGCTGCCTCTATTCTTCGATCCGTACAAGACGAACCGCACCACCGGCAGCTTCATCCTCATCGACCCGCTGACGAACGTCACGGTCGGCGCCGGCGTGATTGAGCGCGCGGTTCCGAAGCACGCTTCGCGGTCGCAGGCCGCCGATCGAAAGCGCAGCACGAAGGAAGAGCGCATTCTCCGTTTCGGCCATCCTTCGGCTGCGGTTTGGGTCCAGGGGCGCCCTCGCGTGGCCGAACTCGTCGAGCGCCAGATGTTCGACGAAGGCTGGCACGTGCAGATGGCCGGGCCGAACGATTTTCTCGCGCACGAACTCGTCACCGTCGCGAAGGCCTACCGCCTTTCCGGCAACGTCACGATTTTCTGCCCACTCGACGACGGAACGAACCCGAAGGGTGTCGTTCGCGCCATCTATGGCCCCGAATCCTTCTTCGCGGTGCGCATTACGGACGATACGGATGAAGAGGCGGTCGAACGCATCATGAAGGTCCTGCGGAAATGGCGGGACGCGCAATCGGACTCCGAGAAGAGGAAATCATGAGCGAGCAACTTCTGGCTGAAGAAGTCGAAGCGCTCTCCGCGGAAGCGTTGATCGACCGGCTGCTGGGCGAAAACAAAGGCCCGGCGTGCATCACGTGCAGCTTCCAGGCCGAAGACATGATCGTGCTCGATCTGCTGCGCAAGCGCCGCCCGCAGATTCCCGTGCTTTTTCTGGACACCGGCTATCATTTTTCCGAGACCTACGCCTATCGCGACCGCATGAAGCAGAGCTGGAATCTGAACCTGCAGAATCTCGCGGCCAAGCAATCCGTCGCGGAACAGGAATCGCAATTCGGAATTCTCAACCGCACCGACCCCGGCCGTTGCTGCCATCTGCGAAAAGTGGAGCCGCTGTTTGCGGCGCTTGAAAACTTCGACGTCTGGTTCACCGGGCTGCGCCGCGAACAGTCTCCCACGCGCAAGAATTTGAAAATCGTCGAACACCACGCGCTCCCGAGCGGTAAAACACTCTTGAAGGTGAGCCCGCTTGCGGCGTGGACCTGGGATCAGGTCTGGCAGTACACCTCTGGCAACAAGATCGACCATTTGCCGCTTTACGATTTCGGGTACCTCAGCATCGGCTGCGAACCGTGCACGGCCGTCCCGGCCGCGGGCGGCGACGCGCGCTCGGGCCGCTGGGGCGGGCGAAAGCTCGAATGCGGCATCCACACCGAATCAAAGCAGACTGAATGAACGCTCTCATTGGATTTTTGATCGCGCTTGCCGTGGGACTCACCGGCATCGGCGGCGGCAGCTTTACGGTTCCCGCGCTCGTGCTGCTTGTCGGGCTGCCGGCCTCGTCCTCGGTCGGCACGGCATTCGTTTTTGCCGGAGTCCTGCGCCTGCTGGCCGCGCCGTTCTATTTGGCCGGAAGGCACGTGCATTGGCGCTATCTGTGGCTGCTCCTGCAAGGAGCGGTTCCGGGCCTGTTGATCGGCACCTATTTCTTGCGCTTGCTGAGCCGTTCGGGGGGCAGCAGCCCGCTCGTCGTTGTTCTGCTTGGGGTCATCCTGACCGCGTCATCCACCGTGACCTTTATTCCGCGCGTGCAGAACCGCGGATTCGCGCAGAAAAATTCGCGATGGCTTCCCTGGCTGGCTCTTCCGATCGGAGTCGAAGCGGGGTTCTCTTCCGCGGGCGCCGGCGCGCTCGGCACGGTGCTGCTGCTCAACTATTCGGAAATGACCCCGCCGGAAGTCGTGGGCACCGACATACTGTTTGGGCTGGTCCTGGCTGTGATTGGCAGCCTGTTCCAGTGGAAGTTCGGCGCCATCAACAGCCACGTGCTGACCCAGCTTCTCATCGGCGGAATTCCGGGCGTGATCGTCGGCTGCCTGTTCGCCCGCCGCGTACCCAAGCGCAAGCTGAAACTCGTCATCGCCATGATTGCCATCTTCGCCGGGTTGCAGCTCGTCTGGACCGGCTCGCGGACGATGATGGCCAAGCATTCACCCAGCCGCCCGACCGCGCCGGCACCGGCGTCCGTTGAATCCGCGCCTGCCGCGACGCCCAAGGTGAATTGAGGCTGCTGGCGGCGCAGCCTAAAGATCGAAGCCGAGCTGGAGTTTTGCGGCTTCGGACATTCGGGCGGGGCTCCACGGCGGATCGAACACGATTTCAACGTTAACTTCCTTCACGTCCGGCAGCCGCGCGAGCTTGCCTTCCACGTCCGCCTTGAGCACGTTGCCCATGCCGCAGCCGGGAGCGGTCATCGACATTTTGATGTCGATCCGATGGCCGCCGCCTTCCGCCGGAACGGCGGTGCAGTTGTAAATCAGGCCGAGATCGGCGATGTTGACGGGAATCTCCGGATCGAAGACGGTCTTCAGTTGATCCCAGATCATTTTTTCGCTGAATTCCGCTGGTTCGGGCGCGGCGGCCTGCGAAGGCGCGGGCGGCGTCAAGCCCAGCGCATCGGCATCTTTCACGTCGATGCGAAACATCCCGTAATCGCCCGCCACCGTGTAGCTGTTGCCTAGAAACTGCATCACGCGCAGTCCCGCGCCCGCGGGAAGCTTCGCCGGGACGCCGCTCGGGATTTCGATTGCGTCGCACTCGCGGCTTAACGTGATGTGTCCACCGGTGGTCATGATTTTTCCGTGACGCTACTCCGTCGAGACGGCCTCCTGCTTTCCTTCGAGGGCGGCGTGCAGCGTGTGCCAGGCGAGCGTGGCGCACTTCACTCGCACGGGAAATTCGGATACGCCGGAAAAAACCGTCAGCTTGCCCAGTTCGGCCTCGCCGTTCGCCGGAGCGTGGCCCGTGACCAGATCGTGGAAGCGGCCGAAGAGCGCCTCGGCCTCCGCGACAGTCTTGCCTTTCAGACTCTGCGTCATCATCGACGCCGATGCTTTGGAAATCGCGCAGCCCGATCCCTGAAAGCTGATGTCGCGGATCTTGTCGCCATCGAGATCCAGATACACTGTGAACCGGTCGCCGCAGAGCGGGTTGAACCCTTCGGCCTTGTGATTCGCCGCCGCAAGCTCGCGGTAGTTGCGCGGAGCTTTGCTGTGCTCGAGAATCACGTCCTGATAAAGATCGCGCAGGTCGGACATCAGGCGAATACCTCCCGCACTTTCTCGATCCCTCGGACCAGCGCGTCGGCTTCCTGTTTTGTGTTGTAGAGCCCGAACGACGCCCTCGCCGTGGCGTCGACGCCAAAGCGCTTCATCACCGGCTGCGAGCAGTGGTGCCCCGTGCGGATGGCGATGCCTTCCTGGTCGAGGATCGTCCCGATGTCGTGCGGATGGACGTTATCGAGCACGAAGGAAAGCACGCTGGCCTTTTCCTTGGCGGTGCCGATCAGGCGGACGCCTGGGATCGCGGAAACCGCGGCCGTGGCATAGGTGACGACATCGTTTTCATACGCGCCGATGTTTTCGATGCCCAGGCCGTTGACGTACTCGAGTGCGGCGCCGAGGCCGATCACTCCGGCGATATCCGGCGTGCCCGCCTCGAATTTGTACGGCAGCTTGTTGTAGATCGTCTTTTCGAAGGTGACGGAAGCGATCATGTCGCCCCCGCCCTGATAGGGCGGCATCGCCTCGAGCAGCGCCGCCTTGCCGTAGAGGACGCCGATTCCCGTGGGCCCGTAGACCTTATGGCCTGAAAAAGCGTAAAAGTCGCAATCGAGCGCCTGAACGTCCACTTTCAGGTGTGGCACGGCCTGCGCGCCATCAACCAGAACGGGCACGTTGTGACCGTGAGCCATCTCGACGATCCGGCGAATCGGGTTGATTGTGCCGAGGGCATTCGAGACGTGAGTGATCGCGACGAGCTTCGTCTTCGGCCCCAGCAGATTCGCGAATTCATCGAGGACCAGCTCGCCCGCGTCATTGATCGGGGCGACGCGCAGTTTCGCGCCGCGTTCGTCGCACAGGATCTGCCATGGCACGATGTTCGAGTGGTGTTCCATATCGGTGATGAGGATTTCATCGCCTGCGTGGATGTGCGCCCGGCCGTAGCTTTGGGCGACGAGGTTGATGCCTTCGGTGGTGCCGCGGACAAAAATGATCTCGCGCGATTCCGCGGCGTTCAAGAATTTCCGGGCGATCCCGCGCACCGCCTCGTATTCCTCGGTCGCGTGCTCGGACAAGAAGTGCACGCCGCGGTGGATGTTCGCGTTCGTTCCCTCGTAATAGCGGGAAATCGCCTCGATCACGGCGCGCGGTTTCTGCGACGTAGCCGCGTTGTCGAGATAGACGAGCGGTTTGCCGCGAACTTTCTGCTGAAGGATCGGAAAGTCGGCGCGCACGCGCTCGACGTCGAAACGGTCCTTTGACGTGGACGGCGCCGGCGACACGGATTTGGCGGCGATGCTCATGCCGGTTGCGCCTCTTTGAGCGAAGCATGGGCGACGCGGCGCAGATCCCGATGAATCAGGCGTTCCACGTGCGTCCGCGCCGGGCCTTCCTTCATGCGGTCGAGGCATTCGCTCGCGAATGCCATCAGCAGAAGGCGGCGCGCGGAGGCTTCGTCGATTCCGCGAGAGCGCAGATAGAAGAGCGAGTCTTCCTCGATCTGGCCGATCGTCGCGCCGTGCGTGCACTTCACGTCGTCGGCGTAGATTTCAAGCTGCGGCTTCGTATCGATCTGCGCGGTATCGGAGAGCAGCAGGTTGCGGTTGGTCTGCTTCGCGTCGGTCTTTTGCGCGTCCTTGTGAACGATGATGCGTCCGTGGAAAACGCCGTGCGCGTGGCCGTCGAGGATTCCGTTGTAGAACTGGCGGCTGCCGCAGTGCGGGCTGGCGTGCTCGACGAGCATGTAGTTGTCGAGGTGCTGCCGGCCGCTGCCGACGAACAGCCCGTTGATCAGGCATTCGCCGCCTTCGCCCGCGAGAACCGGATGGACGTTGTTGCGGACGATCGCCCCGCCCACAAGAACCGAGTGCGATGAGACGTCGGCGCTTCGGCCCTGCTGGATGCGCAGGGTCGAGACGTTGAACGCCTGGTCGTGTTCGCGCTCGATCATGTAGTGCGAAATCACGCTGTGGTCGCCGGCGATCAGTTCGGTTGCGGTGTTGCAGAGCGCTTTTTCGCCTTGGCCGAGCGAGATGTAGTCCTCGATGAACGTGGCCTGGCTGTTTTCCTCCGCGATGATGAGGTTGCGCGGATGGTTCACCGCTGGGGCTCCGTGCGCCACGGAGATGAAGAGCAGGTGGATCGGCGCTTCCAGCACCACGCCTTTGCCGATGTGGATGTAAGCGCCGTCTTCGATGAACGCCGTGTTCAACGCGGAAAATGGGTCGCGCCGGATATCGAGGTAACGGCCAAGGTGCGCTTCGACGGCCCCGGGATCGCGCGCCAATTCCGCAGCAAGATTCGCGACTTTCACGCGAGCGGGCAACTCGCCAAGATACGAAATCTCGGGCGCGAAGCGGCCGTCAACGAAAACGAGCTCGCAGGCGGCCCCGGCGACTCGATACGGCTCGATGTCGCTGCGCAACGGCAAGGCGTGTCCATTGCGGACCAGCCGGAAGGGAGTCTGCGCGATCGCCGAGAGATTGGTGAAGCGCCAGTCCTCGTCGCGCAGGGTAGGGAAGCCGGTCTCGCCGAAACGGGCGAAGCCACCCTCGCGGATCTTCCGCAGCCAGGGAAGTTCCCGGCTCGCCGCGGATTTTTCGAGTCCGCTGAAGCTTTCCGCGTAGTTTTGAATTGCCTGGGTTGCCGTTGCCACTTTGTCGTTCCCCATTTGCCTTGTCAATTGCCTTATCGGGCGCCGCCCGCGGCGGATTCCATCGTGGCGTAGCCCTGCTCCTCGAGCTGCAGAGCAAGCTCGGGGCCGCCGGAGCGGACGATGCGCCCGTCCACCAGGACGTGAACGCGATCCGGCACGATGTAGTCCAGCAGCCGCTGATAGTGCGTCACGACCAGAATCCCGCGCTCGGGGCTGCGCATGGCGTTGACGCCCTTCGCCACGATCTTCAACGCGTCGATATCGAGGCCCGAATCCGTTTCATCCAGAATCGCGAGCGTCGGTTCGAGCACAGCCATTTGCAAAATTTCGTTCCGCTTTTTCTCGCCGCCGGAGAACGCTTCGTTCACGGAGCGGTTCAAGAGTTTCTCGTCCATTTCGAGCAGCTTGATCTTTTCGCGAAGCTTCGGGAGAAAGTCCATTGCGTCCACTTCCTCCTGCCCGCGGTACTTGTGGATGGCGTTGAGCGCCGAGCGCAGGAAGTAGGCGTTGCTGATTCCCGGAATCTCGACGGGATACTGAAACGCAAGAAAAAGGCCCTCGCAGGCGGCTTCTTCCGGTTTCATCGCGAGCAAATCCTTGCCGTTGAACAGCACTTCGCCGCCGGTGATTTGGTATGTCTCGCGGCGGGCCAGCACCTGCGCGAGCGTGCTCTTGCCCGAGCCGTTCGGGCCCATGATCGAGTGAAGTTCACCGGCATCCAATTTCAGGTTAATGCCCTTGAGGATTTCGCGGTCCTCGACCCTCACCCTCAGATCCTTGATCTCCAGCAAACTCATTCAGCCGTCCTTTTTGTCTTTTTCGGCGTCTCCCTAACTCCTCGTTTCATTTGCGGGTAAGAGGCACCGGCACCCTTTGTTTTCAATTATTTGCGCCAGTTTCTACTCGCAAGGCGTTTGCGGGTAGAAGGCTCATCCGACGCTGCCTTCGAGGCTGACGCTCAGAAGCTTTTGCGCCTCAACCGCGAACTCCATAGGCAGCTCGCGGAACACGCGCTTGCAGAAGCCGTTGACGATCATCGAGACGGCATCTTCGGCTTTGATCCCGCGCTGGCGCAGATAGAAAAGCTGGTCCTCGCCGATCTTCGAGGTCGAAGCCTCGTGCTCCATCCGCGCCGTCGAATTCTTCACTTCGATGTAAGGAAACGTGTGCGCGCCGCACTTGTCGCCGATCAAAAGGGAATCGCACTGCGTGTAATTTCGCGCGCCGGTGGCGTCCTTCAGGATTTTCACCTGGCCGCGGTAGGTGTTCTGGCCGTGGCCGGCGGAGATGCCCTTGGATACGATCGTGCTGCGCGTGTTCTTGCCCATGTGGATCATCTTCGTGCCGGTGTCCGCCTGCTGGTAATTGTTGGTGAGCGCGACGGAGTAGAACTCGCCGACCGAATTCTCGCCTTGCAGAATGCAGCTGGGATATTTCCAGGTGATGGCCGAGCCGGTCTCGACCTGCGTCCAGGAAATCTTGGAGTTCTTGCCGCGACACGCGCCGCGCTTGGTGACGAAATTGTAGATGCCGCCCTTGCCGTTCTTGTCTCCGGGATACCAGTTCTGCACCGTCGAGTACTTGATCTGCGCGTCGTCGAGGGCAATCAACTCGACCACGGCGGCGTGAAGCTGATTCTCGTCGCGGATCGGCGCGGTGCAGCCTTCGAGATAGCTGACGGAAGCGCCTTCATCGGCAACGATGAGCGTGCGCTCGAATTGGCCGGTCTCGGCGGCGTTGATGCGGAAATAGGTCGAAAGCTCCATGGGGCAGCGAACGCCCCTGGGCACGTAGACGAACGAGCCGTCCGTGAAGACAGCGGCATTGAGCGCCGCGAAGAAATTGTCGGTGTAAGGAACCACGGTGCCGAGGTACTTCTTCACGAGATCGGGATGCTCTTTCACCGCCTCGGAGAACGAACAGAAGATGACACCCGCCTCGGCGAGCTTTGCCTTGAAAGTGGTGGCGACGGAAACGCTGTCGAACACGGCATCCACGGCGACGCCCGCGAGCATCTTCTGCTCCGCTAGCGGAATGCCGAGTTTCTCGTACGTGCGCAGGATTTCCGGATCGAGTTCGTCGAGGTTCTTGAGGTTCGGCTTCTGCTTCGGCGCCGAATAGTAGACGATGTTCTGATAATCGATCGGGCCGTACTTGATGTTGGCCCACTTCGGCTCCGCCTGAGCCTTTTCGAGCGATTCCCAGTGACGATACGCCTTGAGCCTCCACTCGAGCATGAATTCGGGCTCGTTCTTCTTCGCGGAGATGAAGCGAATGATGCCTTCGTTCAGGCCCTTCGGGGCGCGGTCCTCGCCGATGTCCGTGACGAAGCCCCACTTGTATTCCTGCTGCGCCATTTCGCGGATGGCGTCGGTATTCGAGCTCATTGAATTCTCCCGGAGGCGATCGTCGGCACGACCCTGCCACGCGCGTCTTTGATGTTGGTCAGTTGCATGGGCTGAACCAGGTCGGAGAGAGTGATCTTGTCGAGCACTCCTCGAACGGCCTGATTGATGATCTGCTGATTGGTCTTGATGGGGCAGCAGGGCTCGAGATTGCACAGGCCGGTCACGTCCGTGCTGCACTCGGTGAGGGCCATCGGCCCCTCGAGCGCGGCGATGATCTCGACCACGGAAATATCCTGCGGGTCGCGGGCAAGAATGTATCCGCCCTTGGTGCCGCGATGGGAAGTGAGCAGGCCGCTTTGCAGGAGCTGCTTCAGCAGCTTGCTGACGGTCGAAAGCGGCAGGCGCGACTCGACGGCCAGATCGCGCGCCGTGCGGAGCGGCAGTTCATGGTTGCGGGCAATATAGGTCATCAGGACCAGCCCGTAATCCGTTAATTTGCCTAGCCTTACCATCCCTCAATCCCCTGTCTGGATCATATAGCACTAATCCAGTACCGTTTCATTCTAGCAATCGGAAAGCCGCAGTTGCAAGCGCATTGTTGTAGGCTGCTAGGTCTGCGTTTGATTCACAGCGGAGAGACTTGATTGAGAATGCGGCGGTATTTGCTATCGCTTGGTCTTCTATCCGCAGCTCTCTGTTTGAGCGTCAGATCCGGCCCGCGGTCAGGGCGGTCCGCCCTTGCAGACGGACGATCCCGGCACTCCGGGGAATCGCAATTGGGAGATCAACGTCGGCGTAACGGCCGACCGACAGCCCGAGCTCGCACACCTACGAGACGCCGATTGTCGACATGAACTACGGTCTGGGCGACCGCATTCAATTGAAACTCGAAATCCCTTACCTCCTGGTGAGCAACGACAGCAAGCCCATCCAAAGCGGCCTTGGCAATTCATTGGCGGGCGTAAAGTGGCGCTTTTTTGAAGACAAGAAGCACGGACTGGACATCTCGACCTATCCTCAACTGGAGTTCAGCAATCCGGGGTCGTCATCCGTGGGGCGAGGGCTCGTGAACTCGGCGCCGAATTTTCTGTTGCCGGTCGAGGTCACGAAAGAGGCCGGACCACTGGAGCTGGATGGTGAAGTGGGTTATTGGTTCAATTCGTATGCATCCAACGGACACATACTGGGCTTTGCTGTGGGGCATCACCACACAGAAAAACTCGAATTGTTGAGCGAGATCTATCAGCAGGTGCGCGTGAGAGGAACCGAGAGGGACACCACGTTCGGCCTGGGCGGGCGATACGAGCTTCACAAGGGACTGCTTCTGCTGCTGATGGCAGGGCGCAGCTTTCACGGGCCGTCGAGCGGACAATCGCAGTTCATTGGTTACGCGGGACTACAGTTTCAGATCGAGCGATCGCGGCCGGCAAGCGTTCCGGAACCCCAGTGACGCGGGGCGCCGCACGCCACGGTGCCTAAACCTGCGCCATACCGCCGTCGACGAAGAGCTCGATGCCGGTGACGAAGCTGCTGTCGTCGGAAGCGAGGAACAAAACGGCCTTGGCGATTTCGTCGGGGTGGCCCCATCGGCCCATGGGCACGAGGCTGGCGAAGCCGGCCTTCATGTTCGCGAGCTGTTCCTCATCTTGCGCCAGGCCGCGCACTCCCGGCGTGTCGATCGGGCCCGGGCTGACGGCGTTGACGCGAATCTTGCGGTCCTTCAGATCCATTGTCCAGGAGCGCGCGAACGAGCGGACAGCCGCTTTGGTGGCACTGTAGACGCTGAACGCCGGCATCCCTTTTTGCGAAACGATGGACGCGTTGAGAATGATCGAGCCGCCGTCATTGAAGAGCGGCAGCGCTTTTTGCACGGTGAAGAGAAGGCCCTTCACGTTGATGCCGAAAGTCTTGTCGAATTGTTCTTCCGTGATCGCGCCGAGCGGAGCCAATTCGCCGCCGCCGGCGTTGGCGAAGAGAACGTCGATGTGTCCTTTTTCTTTTTTTACTGTGGCGTACAGCTTGTCGAGGTCGGCGAGCTTCGAGACATCGCCCTGCACGCCGGTGACGTTCCTGCCGATTTGCTTCACGGCGGCATCGAGTTCGCTTTGCCTGCGGCCGGTGATGAAAACGTACGCGCCTTCGGCGACAAACCGCTGCGCCGTAGCAAGGCCGATGCCGCTGTTGCCCCCGGTTACGATCGCGACTTTTGCTTCAAGCTTGCTCATGACTTTCTTCTCCCGTTTTTCCCGATCGTGAGTTGCGAACCCGTGTAGGTAGATGAAGTGTTGTTATTCGCGCGCGAAGGTCTTAGCGGAGGCCGCCCGCGATGAGCAGAGTTTCGCCGGTGATCCACGCGGCGTCGGAGGAGGCGAAGAAGACAGCGGCGGGAGCGACATCCTCCACCCGGCCGATGCGCCCGAGGGGAGTTCGCGCTTCCATCTGCTTGCGCATATCGCTATCCTCGAAGCCCGCGGACTGCACTCCCTCCGTTATCACCATGCCGGGATTGATGGCGTTCACGCGGATGTTGCGCGGGCCGAGTTCGGCGGCAAGGGATCTCGTCACGGCGTCGACGGCCGCCTTGGTGGCGCTGTAGACCGAGCCGTTCGGGACGCCAATATGACTCGCAAGCGAGCTAATGTTGATGATGCTGCCACCCTCCGGGCCGAAATACTTCGCCGCTTCGCGCGACGCGAGAATCAAGCCGAGGACGTTTAGGTCGAACTGCTTGTGGAAGTGCTCTCCCGTAATCGCCTCGATCGGCAAGAATTCGTAGATTCCCGCGTTGTTGACCAGAATATCGAGCCTGCCGAACGCTTTTTTCGTTTCGGCAAAAAGACGTTCGATCTCCGCGGGTTTTGTCATATTGGCATGCACCGCAACGGCTTTCCCGCCGTTGCCCGCAATCTCGGCGACGACGCGGTCCGCGCCTTCCTTGCTGGAGGAGTAATTGACGACGACCGCTGCGCCTTCGGCCGCGAAGTACTTTGCAATAGAAGCACCGATCCCCTTGGACGCACCCGTAACCACTGCGACCTTGCCGGCAAGTCTGTTCGACATGATGGGTCTCCTGTACGGCTCTTCCGCACTGGATACAACAGATGTTGCGAGTGGCGGGAAAGATTCAGTAGCGGACGAAGAAATATGCGGACATTCCGAATCCAACGGCGATCACCAGCCAGCGAATGTATTTCGGGTCCGTCTTCTGCGCGTAGTGAGCGCCGCCGTAGCCGCCCAGCGAAGCTCCCACCAGCATCAGCACGGCCTGCGGCCACACGACAATGTGGGCCCAGATGAACGTCGCCAGCGCCACGCCGTTCACCACGCTTACGATCAGCGTCTTCATGCCGTTCATCGCGTGGATGTTTTCCATTCCGAGCAACGCGAGCAGCGACAGGACGAGGATACCCACGCCCGCGCCGAAATACCCGACATAGATGGCGACGAGGAACTCGAGAAACAGCACGCCAGCCATGAGCAGCCGCGATCCCTTCCGCTGACCGGCGCGGCGCCGGACCCATGCCGTCATGCGTCCGCTAAAGACGAACAGCAGCGTGGCGGCCAAAAGCAGCCAGGGAACCAGATGCAGGAAAGTGGACTGCGGCGTGCGCAGCAGGATCAACGCCCCGAGCACGCCCCCCAAGACGCCCGTCGCGAGAAGAGGGGGCAGAAGCCGGCGAGCGTCCGCGCCGAATTCCTTTCGATAGGCGAACGTGCTGGCCACTGTGCCGGGCCAGACGGCCGCGGTGTTGGTCGCATTCGCTGCGATCGGCGCGACGCCGCTGAAAAGCAGCGCCGGAAATGAAATGAAGCTGCCCCCTCCAGCGACGGAGTTCAGCGCTCCTGCGACAAACGCGGCAAGGAAGAGAAAAACCGGATGGCTAAAGGACACGCGAAAGAATAACCCGCGCCCGGCGCGAAGTCACTCGCGTTGTCCGCCTCATGCGTTTTCGTAACGGTGAAATCGCCGGTCACTCGGCAGGAGCGCTCATCCAGGGCGTGTTGGCTGCAGTGTACGGGGTCATGAGCTCAGCGCGAGCGAATTCGCGAATTGGAAACGATGAACAGTTCAATATAAGAAGGCTGCGAGCGGCCTCTTCGGGAAGTACTAAAACGGTCGTACTCCACAGAAACCAACTTCTGAGCCACCGAGAGCCTATCTTCTGAGCTACCCAGAAACTATCTTGTGAGCCATTCCCGCTGCCGGGACAGACAGTTAAGCTTTCATGCATGGATAATCATCAATACTCCTCAAGCAAGCATATTATTGGCATTCCAGCGTTTCTGGTTGCTGTTGCTCTTTTGGTTGGCCAACCAGTTCGGGCGCAGCAGCAGCCGAGACTGACTGCCCCCTACGCAAAGGCTGCTCTTCTATCCCTGCGCGCTATCGAATCCGACACATCAGCTCCTCGAGGTAAGACTGGTGAAACGGACGAGATGAGTGCGACGCAAACACAGATAGATGTCACCGGTGCAGAGGCGGTGAGCATACAGGAAGAGTCGATGACTAAGATGCTTCGCCAGATTTACCGCTTAAAACTTCAAGATAATGACCTTCTGATGGCGTATGGAAAACTGACTGAGGTCGAGAGCGCTGAGGATGTATCTGACCCGGTCATCATAAAGAGGAAAAAGGCTTACGCCGTATCTGAATTTGGGGACAACGAGGCGGAAATTGAGAACCGCGAGGAGGCTTGCTTTGGGCAGTTGGAAGAATCTCTGCGCCAACGTTCGGCTCAAAGTATGACGGCATGCTCTGAGTGGATTCAGAAATCGAAACTACCCGACAAGGACCCGCTCAAGTCAGCGACCAGCGATGAAGGACATTAGAGAAAGCCCTAAACTCGTGGTCGTTTTGAGACAAGGCTGGCTAACCCCTGATAAGTCGGACAGTCAAAAACTACGCTTTCGAGCTTGAATCGGGCCTCTTGCCGCCGCAACAAAATGAGAAGAGGTAGTCAAGAACTTCTACGAATTCACTACGGTGCGCCATTTTCGGCTATCTGAATCCTTCACACGATTCTCGTAGATACTATAAAATCACCAGGTTTGACTCGTGGGGCCCGTAGCTCAGCTGGTTAGAGCAGCGGACTCATAATCCGTTGGTCCTAGGTTCGAATCCTAGCGGGCCCACCAACAACTCATCGATTCCGTTGTCTGGTTTCCGCGCAACACAAATCCCCGCAAAAGAGCATCGGAAAAGGCCGCTCGGCATCAGCGTTAAAACGGCGGAAACTCACCGCGCGAACATCATGCGCAAGCTACAGCTTCACACGGTGACGGATTTGGTGCGTCACGCCGTCCGAAAGCGGATTATCGAAGCATGACAACCTACAGGATGTACCGTATTCCATTGATCTCGACGCAAAGTCTATTGTGAACTGGGTGCACTGGGGCCCGGGCCAAGGGACATCGTGGAGAGCAAGCCATTGCGAATCTTGATTGCCGACGATCAGGCGCTCATCCGCAGAACCGTTCGCCTGCTGCTGGAGTCCCGCGCGGGCTGGAAGGTCTGCGGGGAAGCCGCGGACGGCCGCGAAGCCGTTACCAAGACAAAAGAACTGCAGCCTGATGTCGTTGTCATGGACCTAAGCATGCCCAATATGAACGGGCTCGACGCCACGCGCGAAATCCGCTCGTCCTGCCCGCAGACTCAAGTGCTCATTCTCACCCTCTATCATTTTCCCGAGCTGGCGCGAAGCGCGCAGCACGCCGGGGCGCAGGGTTGTGTCCTCAAGTCGGACTCGAACCGTTATTTGATTCCGGCCGTCGCGAGCCTCGGCAATTCGCAACCTTTCTTCGGCGCTTAGTCGGGCGCGTGAAGCGCTTTTCTGGAACGAAACAGGCTGGAAAAAAAATGCCCGCCAAATGCGCTGCCGCCTTAAGATTTGCGCATGGCCAAGGGATGGGAAAGCAAGTCAGTCGAAGCTCAGGTAGAGGATTCTCAGTGGAAAAGCAGTGAAAAGCATCGAAGGCAGCTGACGCCCGCGCAAATCGAGGAATACCGCCGCCGCGAAGTGTTGCTGCTTTCCCGAACGCGGGTGCAGCGCGATCTGGAGGCGAGCCAGAACCCGCGTTACACCGATCAACTCAACCGCGCCCTCGCCGACATCGAAGCGCAGCTTGCCGCGCTCCAAAACAGCGACTAAGGAACGCCGGAACGCCCGGCAGTCAATCGCGCGGGGGTTCGAGCCCGCCATCTTCCACGAAGACAACGCCGACGCCGTTCCCGCCGCTCCCGCTCTTGTCGCGCCCAGCCTCGCAGTAGACGACCGACGCCCGCAGCGAAAGGACGCTCGATCCGTCTTGTTCCCCCGCCGTCTCGATCTCGACACGCAACTCCGATTGCAGGCGCGGCCGGCTGCTCAAGCACAGATACGCTCCTTGCAAGCTCAAATCGCGCACGGTCGCCTTTTCCTCGAATGCGGAGCCGTCGTCGCGCTGGCCGCTGACCGTGGCGGCGAAATGCAGCCGCCGCCGCGGTCCCAGCCGCGATTCGGGCAGACGGACGTCCACGCGGTGATCGCTCAGCGTGAGGGCCATCCCCTCCATCGCCGCCCACGTCATCGGAAATTCCTGGCGCGCGGCGGAGAGAAATCCATCGACTACCCTGCTCGATGAGTCAGGGTCGTGGTGGAAAAGAACGAGGTGGCTCACGTTTGATTCGCGCGCGACCTTTACTCCCTCGAGCCAACTCGAATGGCCCCAGCCCTTGCGGCTCGTGGCCAGTTGTTCGGGCGAGTACTGCGCGTCGTAGATGAGTACGTCCGCTCCCTGAGCGAGCGCACGCAAATTGCCGTCGAACTCGGGAACGCCCGGCTCGTTGTCCGTGGCGTAGACGACGGAGCCGACGGGCGTATCCAGCCGGTATCCCAGGCAGCCCTGCGGGTGGTTGAGCCAAGCCGCCGTGATTTCCGTTCCTTCGACTTCCCATTTCTCCCCGCCGGAGACGTCGCGGAACGAGCGCTTCGACTTCATCGTGCTGACGTCCACGGGAAAGTAGGGGCTGGCAAGCTGCGCCTCAAGCACCTGCCGCAGGCTGTTGCGGCCGAGGTATTTCGATTGGAAGCTGCAAAAGTGGAAGCAGTTCTGCCCTTCGAAGAACGGGTGGAAGAAGGGAATTCCCTGGATGTGGTCCCAGTGGTAGTGGGTCACGAGCACGTGAGCTTCGACGCCGCCCTCGTGCCCCTCCGACCAGCGGCCGCCGTTCTGCCCGCGCAGGCGGTTGCCGAGCATTCGCAGGCCAGTGCCGCAGTCGAGGATAAAGTGCCCGCCACCCGGCGCCGTCAGCTCGACACACGGCGTATTCCCGCCGTAGCGCCAGGTATCGCGGTCAAGCGTCGGCGTCGAGCCGCGCACTCCCCAGAAGACCAGGTTGGCAGTGTTGTTCGTCATCCTCGGACGGAGTGCGGCGCGCGCCGGACGCCTTCCCCCCAAATGCCCCAAGAAAGCCAGGACTAATTTCGATGGTAGGCGGGCGTCATGGGCGAGTCAATTGCGTTTCCCGTTCGAGAGACGTAAGCCGTACTTCCCGTTACGCTATTGCGCTCCGAGCAGCGGCGGGACTGTGCGCGGGCCGGTTCTGCGAGGTAGAATCCAGTCGATGCACTTGCACGCCCACGGTGATTCCGGGCATGACCGCGGCCACGACCACGGCTTGCATCACCACGGTTACGGCCTCGGTGGAAGCCTGACGGGCATACTGGGCGCGTCCGTCGTCGCCACTCTCATTCTGGTCGTCGCCGAGCTGATCGCCGGTTATGCCGGGCACTCGATGGCGCTACTCGGCGACGCCGTCCACAATCTCACCGACGTGCCCACGCTCGTGATTTCCTGGCTGGCCACCCGCTGGGCGCTGCGTCCGCCCACGGCTGAAAAAACGTACGGCTACCATCGCGCGGGCATTCTCGCTGCGTTTGTGAACGCGATGGTGCTCGCGCTCGCGGCGCTATTCGTGATCGGCGAATCCGTCGCCCGCCTGCGCAGCCCCGTCGAGGTTCATACGGGCCTCATGCTGTGGATTTCGGTACTGGCCCTGGTCATCAACGGCGGCATCACGCTTGCGGTGCATCGCGGCCGGCGCGATCTGAACGTCCGCGCAATCTGGATTCATAATCTCGGCGACGCGCTTTCCAATATCGCGATTCTCATCGGTGCGCTCGCGATCCGCGCGACCGGCGCGCAATGGGTGGATCCCGTGCTCGGCATCGGAATCGGGCTCATGGTTCTCTGGTCGGGGACGGGGATTCTCCGGGAGAGCGGCCATATCTTGCTCGAAGGCCTGCCGCGCGAGATTCGGCTTGAGGAAGTCGCCGCCGCGGTTTTAGGCGTGCCCGGAGTTCAGGAAGTTCACGACATCCACATCTGGACTCTCGGCACGGATCTCCATGCGCTTTCCTGTCACGTTCGCATTCCGGACATGCACATGGACGAGAGCGAAAGAATCCTTGGGAGCATTCACCAAGTTCTCGCGCGCGATTTCAATATCACTCACACCACGATCCAGTTTGAACGCGCAGGGCTGCCCGCCGAAGCGGGCCTCTATATGCCCGAACCGATCCAGCGGTCCGGCAAATAGGCCTTCAAAGGGAAGGGAAGACGTCCGCCTATCGCAAGCGACGGCGGCGCGCGCGCGGCGCCGGTTGGCATCGCGGACAAAAGTGGCTGCTGCGCCCGGCGACGATTGCGCGGCGGATCGATGCGCTACAACGGAAACACTTTTTCCCTTGGCGCTGGTAAACGCGGTGCCTCTGCTGGAATCCCCCCGGCTGCCCCTCGGAGTCCACGTAGTCGGAAACTGAAGAGCCGCGCAGGCGGATCGCTTCCGTTAGCACATGGCGAACGGCGCGATGGAGGTGCCGGAGTTCGCCGGTTGTGAGATTCGCGCCGAGCCGCATCGGATGGATTCGCGCGCGCCACAAGCTCTCGTCCGTGTAAATGTTCCCCATCCCGCGCAGGACGCGCTGGTCGAGCAGCAACGCCTTGATCCGTGCGCGCCGCCCGCGCAGTTTCGCAAGAAACTCGTCTTGGGTCGCCTCCAGCGGATCGAGACCAAGCGGACTCAAGATCTCTTCGCGCGCGCCGTCCGTAAGAATGGCCATCCGGCCGAAGCGCCGGACGTCCGTGTAGCGCAGCTCACGGCCGTCGTCGAGCGACAGGAACACGTGCGTATGCGGTGCCACCTGCGCTTCCGGTGGGCACGTCACAATCTGTCCGGTCATCCCCAAGTGAATCAGCAGCGCGAGACTTCGAGCATCACCCTTCGGAGACTCGAGATCGAGCAGCAGGAATTTGCCGTGACGCCGCACTTCGTTGATCCGCGTGCCCGGGAGATGTTGTTCGACGGCCGCCGGGTCATCGATGAAATCCGTCTTGCCCAGGCGCACACTCAAGATGCGCCTTCCGGGCAGGACGGCCCGCAGGCCGCGTGCGACTGTCTCGACTTCAGGAAGCTCTGGCATGACCTACAACCTCGAAGCTAGCATATCGGATCGGTATCCGAATCGGGAGTCGCGGAGATTCAACGATTCAACTATTCCGGCGAGCGCCGCTTGCAATGGCGAATGTAACCAACCTCGACTCCCCGAGGAGTCACGCGATAGAAGATGCGAAATTTGCCAACCGTCGTGGCGCGCCATCCTAACAACTTGCCCGCGAGCGCCGCTCCCGACATCGGGAATTTCTTCAACAATCTGAGACGCCGGATGACTGACGCACGAAGCGGTTCAGCAATCAGCTCCAGATCCGAACACGCTTCAGAGGACAGAAACAAACTGCGCAATTTAGCCAAGACGCTTGCGCTTTCTTTTCTTCTTCTTTAGCAAGGTTTCGAGTTCGATCCCTCCGCCGGCGTCGAGCTCTTTTGCGGCGCGGCGAAGCTTCGCTTCCCAGTCCGGATACGACATCTCATCGAGCGTCACCAGATAACCTTCGAAGTTCTCGGCGGACGTAAGAACGGCCGCTGCTCTGCCTCTTTGCGTAATTACGAGAGGAATGCCTGTGGCCCGGACCCGCTCGACACACTCCTTGGTTTTCTGTTGTAGGTCTGTGATGGGGATAATGTTTCGCACATGGTCTCCTTCGGAAGAACGCGAAAAACCTAAGTTTAGACCCAGGTTTGGACCCAGGTCAAGAAACGCCGCCTTCCCGCAGCCATTCTACGCGAGTTTCGATTTTCGGATTTCGAGCTTCGTTTGTTACGGCAGGGGAATGCCGGGCGACGCCACGATTCCCGCCATCTTCAGGATTTCCGCGTACTCCTCGTCGGTCAGCGGGCAGATCGTGAGGCGCGTGTTCTTCAGGAACTTGATTTTTCGCAGAGGGCGATTGTCGCGCATTTCGGCGAGGGTCACGAGGCGTGGCAGCCGCTCGATCGCGCGCAGGTCCATCACCAGCTTCTTGGCTTCGGCATCCTGCGGGTCAGGGTAAGGGTCCCGGCTGACCTCCGCGAGCGCATAAATCGAGTGCTCGGGCTTGCCGTGATAGCAGAGCGTGCGGTCGCCCTTGTGGACTTGTTTGAGCTGCCGCAGGGCGTCCGGGCGGTTTCCGGCGTGCCGCCACATCTCCTTGCCTTTTACAAAAAGGGTATCCCAGTGGTAGACACGGGGGTCAACAGCCAGCAGCCAGCGTCTTCGTTGGGTCGGAGCCTGCGTCATCCGTCAAAAAGTGCCGCGCGCACTATACACGGAAGCGCAAAAGAAAGGGAAGCCTTCTGTGCAGAATTTTCGCGGAAAGTGAGGCTAAACCCGGCTTAAATGCCAATTTGGCCCTGCTGAGACCTGTGAAGGGGCTACCCGGCGTCGATGAAGATGTCGTCCCCTCGAACCTCGACCGAGTAGGTCTCGACCCCGGCGGTCGGGCTTCCAACGACTTTGCCCGTGGTGACGTCGAATTGCCAGCCGTGCCAGGGGCACGTCACGACCTGGCCTTCGAGTTCGCCCTCGCCCAGCGGGCCCGCCTGGTGGAGGCATATTCCACTGATTGCGCAGAACTTACCGGCGACATTGGCCAGCGCGATGGCCTTGTCGCCCACCTGAACCTCGCAGATCTTCCCATCCGGGAGATCGCCCTTGCTTGCTGCCCGCACAAATCCCATCCCTCGCACTCCTTTGCAGTCTGGACGGAAAACCGGGACTAGCCCCGGCCAACCCCGGGGGCGCCCGCGCCTTCCGCGACTTTCGCCAGAAGCTGCGCGAATTTCGCTTCGCGCTCCTTCTGGTCGAGCCCCTGATAGGCTTCGGCGATCTGCGTCGTGTTCATCGAGCAGAACTTGGGTCCGCACATCGAACAGAACTTCGCTTCCTTGTAGAAATCATCCGGCAGCGTCTCGTCATGCATCGCGCGCGCGGTGTCCGGATCGAGCGAAAGCTCGAACTGCTTGTTCCAGTCGAACAGAAATCGGGCGTAGCTGAGCGCGTCGTCGCGATCCCGCGCGCCCGGACGGTGCCGCGCCACATCCGCCGCATGCGCCGCGATCTTGTACGCGATCACGCCCTGGCGGACGTCGTCCGCGTTCGGCAGCCCCAGGTGTTCCTTCGGCGTGACGTAGCAGAGCATCGACGCGCCGTGCCAGCCGATCATCGCCGCGCCGATCGCGCTCGTGATGTGGTCGTAGCCGGGCGCGATGTCCGTCACGAGCGGCCCGAGCGTGTAAAAAGGCGCTTCGTAGCACAGCTCGTTCTCTTTCTTCACCTGCAGCTCGATCTGATCCATCGGGATGTGGCCCGGACCCTCGATCATCACCTGGACGTCGTGTTCCCAGGCTTTCTTGGTCAGCTCACCCAGCACGCGCAACTCTTCGAATTGCGCCGCATCGCTCGCATCCGCCAGGCAGCCCGGACGCAGCCCGTCGCCGAGCGAAAAGCTTACGTCGTGCTTCTGGAAAATCTTGCAGATGGCGTCGAAATTTTCGTAGAGGAAATTCTGTGCCTTGTGAAAACTCATCCACTGCGCGAGCAGCGCCCCGCCGCGGCTGACGATTCCCGTGATGCGGTTGCGCACCAGCGGCAGAAACTCGCGCAGCACGCCCGCATGGATGGTCATGTAATCGACGCCCTGTTCGGCCTGCTCCTCGATCACTTCGAGCATCAGGCTGATGGTCAAATCCTCGGCGCGCCGCACGCGCGACAGCGCTTCGTAAATCGGCACGGTGCCGATCGGCACCGGCGAAGCGTCGATGATCGCCTTGCGGATCATGGGGATATCGCCGCCGGTGGAAAGATCCATCACCGTGTCCGAGCCGTAGTGCACGGCGCGATGCAGCTTTTCCAGCTCTTCGCTGACGTTCGAGGTCGTGGCCGAATTGCCGATATTCGCGTTGATCTTGCAGAAGAACGCGACGCCGATTCCCATCGGCTCGAGGTTGCGGTGGTGGATGTTGGCGGGAATGATCGCGCGGCCCCGCGCCACTTCGTCGCGCACAGTCTCCGGCGAAAGCTTCTCGCGCAGCGCCACATACTCCATCTCCTCGGTGATCGCGCCCAGCCGCGCGTAGTGCATCTGCGAGAAATTTCTCGCGCCGCCGTTCATGCTCGCCGCCCGCTTTTCAACCCACGCATCCCTCAGTGCCATAAAGCCTCGCTTACACTCGCGGCTGCTTCGCAGCTCGCTGCAACCGGCCACATTATCACACCGGCTCCCGCGCGCTGCAACCAGACAGGAGAGCACGCGCCGTTCCCGTTCGCTTCTTAATTTGGATCGCGTGTGAAGAACGGCGCTAACTAGGATGAAGCGGAGGATTGATCGGCGCCGACCAGCTTGCGGAATTCCGGGTCGTCGTGCAGGCAATCGAGATCGGTATCTCGAGCCGCCCAATTCAGGTTGCCATATCCGGCCGCGACGGCCTTCTTCAGCGTATCGAGCGCCTCCGCCTTTTTCCCAAGCACCCCGTACGTGCAGGCGGCGTTATACAGAGTGTTGCCGTCGTTCGGCCGAAGAGCAATCGCCGTTTGCAGATGCCGTATGCTTTCCTCCGACTGCCCGTTTGAACCCAGGTTAGTGGCGAGCAGGATCCGGGCCCGCACGTCTTCGGGAACCAATTCCAATTGTTGCCGCAGGACCGCCGTCATGCGCTCGCGCAACACTTCCGCCTCTCTCTTACGCCCCACCCGCTCCGTGCACAACAGGTATGGAATGTAAGTATTGTAGTCGTCGCCATTTGCTTCCAGCGCCTTGTCGACGAGATCGGCCGCCTCCGCATAGCGGTTGCCGCTCATCAGCGCGCGCCCGAGAATATTCCAGGAACCGTCGCAATCGGGCTTGCGCTCGATCGCCCGCCGCGCGATCAGCGCGCACTCCTCATATTTCTTTTGCGCGTAGAACAATCGCGCCCGCGCGACCATCACCTCGGGCAAATCCGGCGCGAGCGCCATCGCGCGGTCGCATGCGGCGAGTCCTCGCTCGATCCAGGCGTTGCTCTGCTCTCGGATCTCATAAATCAGTCCGCATAGATGGGCGATGCCGGCATGCGCCAGCGCGAAATTTGGGTCCAGTTGGATCGCCTGGTCGAACATCTGCAGCGCGTAGTCCATGTTCTCGCGCCGCGTGTAGCTCCGGCCGCGCAGGTAAAAATCATAGGCCTGGGTGTTTTCGGTGGGCTTGACGCCGATAATTTTCTCTTCCTGCGGCGTGAGCGTGATGCGCAGCGCCTGCGCGATGCTCCGCGCGATTTCATCCTGGATGGCGAAGACGTCTTCGAGTTGCCGGTCGTAGCGCTCGGCCCACACCGAATGCCGGGTGGAGCTCTCGACTAGCTGCGCCGTGATGCGCAGGCGGTTCGCCGCGCGCCGGATGGTGCCCTCGAGCACGTAGGCGGCGCCAAGCTGCTGGCCCACCTGCGGCGCGGTCGCCGGCTTGTCCCGGAAGGCCAGCATTTCCGAGCGCGGGAAGATTTGGAGTTGCGCGATCTTCGAAAGCTCGGTGATGATGTCTTCGGTCATGCCGTCGCGGAAATACTCGTCTTCCTTGCCGCCGCTCTGGTTTTCAAAATACAACACCGCGACCGATTTTCTCGCGGGCGTGGACCCCGTGCCGCGGGCGCTCGTCTCGACCGGTTTTTCGGCCGTGGCACGCCGGCTCGAATCCAGATCCCGCTTGATGCGCCTCAGGTCCGACCGTAGTTCGGCCGCCGTCTGATAGCGGAAGTCGGGATCCTTCTCGAGCGCCTTGCCCAAAATATTTTCCACGGCCACGGGCAACCGGGAATTCAACCGGACCGCCGGCGTCGGCGTGGAATGGAGGATGCCGTCGAAAATCACCGCTGCGCTTGCGCCGGAGAAGGGAACCGAGCCGGTGGACATTTCATACAGCACCACGCCGAGCGAGAACAAGTCCGAGCGCGCGTCGAGCTCCTCGCCTCGCGCCTGCTCCGGCGACATGTAGACTACGGTGCCGATCGAGCTGCCCGGGCTGGTGAGGAATTCGTCGCTGGTCACGGTA
Organism: uncultured Acidobacteriota bacterium; assembly: GCA_963813045.1. Lineage (GTDB taxonomy): Bacteria > Acidobacteriota > Terriglobia > Acidiferrales > UBA7541 > Palsa-295. The sequence goes on along the minus strand of CAWEXR010000027.1, from coordinate 48,982 downwards.
TTCATCGACGATGCGCCGACCGTTTCGGCGGCGTACAGCCGCCGGGCCGCGAGCTTCGCCAGGCCGAAGTCCAATATCTTGGCCGGGCCTCGATCGACGAGAAAAATATTCGCCGGTTTGATATCGCGGTGGATGATACCTTTCGAATGCGCGGCTTCCAGGCCGTCGGCGATCTGGATGCTGGTTTCCAAAAGGTCTGAGATCGCCATTGGCTTCGCATCGATGCGATGCTTCAGCGTCTGGCCTTCCAGCAGCTCCATTGCCATGAAAGGCCGGCCTTCGTGCTCGTCGATGTCGTAGATCGTACAGATGTTCGCATGGTTGAGCGCGCTTGCGGCCCGCGCCTCTCGGCGGAACCGCTCGACGGCCTGCGCGTCCACCGCGAAACCCTCGGGTAGGAATTTCAGGGCTACGTTGCGGCCCAGGCGGCTGTCCTTGGCTTTGTAAACAACGCCCATGCCGCCGCCGCCGATCTTCTCCAGGATCAGATAATGGGAAATCGTGGTACCGATCATTCGAAAAGCGCTCCTCTGACGGCAGGGTCCGGGAAATTCTGAGGAAACGACAGCGATACTCTAACCGCATTCTTGAAAGGGTGTCAATCGCGCAAGCCGCTCCCAGGAACTGAAAACCCCGCGCCGGGCAGGCATCGAAGCTACCGGTGCGCGGGGCTCGCCGAACAGTTCCGGGGTGGGCCGTGCGCCGTGGTTAGCGCGGCGCAGTTTTGCCGTTGTGCTTTTCGCCGGGGAACAAACCTCTTCGGCCTATTTGTGGTGAAGCGAACCGTTGCCGTTTCCGTTCGGATGGCTGGAGCGATGCGCAACCGCCGTTCGGAACAGCAGAGTCAGACCCTTGGTGCTGTCTTCGCGCGGCGTGACAGCCATAGCGGGCTCGATTTTCTGCGGCGCAGCCGCCGGGCGCTCGTACAGCTTCGAAATGTACCCCTTTCGGGAATCGCTTTCGAGAATGCCCAGGATTTTGTCCTGGAGCTGCGCGAAGACAACCTTGGGATCGGCGGACGCGTCGATCGTCTGGAAGTTGAATTCCGCGCTGAGCCGGTCGAACTCGGCCAGCAGCGCCGCCTGGTAGTTCCGGAAGCTCTCGTACATGTCGTAGCCGGGAAAGACGTCCATGCCAGACTCCCAGTAGTCGAATCCGCGCGAAAAGACCACGCGCGGGATCAGTTCGTCCACGCCGATCCGCAAATAGAACACCGCATCCGGAACCAGCGCGACGCTGAAGATGCTGCGAATCCACGCGGCGTCCATCCCGCGGACGATCGCTCGGGCCATCAGCGAATAGACGTACCGGTCGGTCAGCACGATAAACCCGGCGCGCAGCGCGGGCACGATCTCGTTCTCGAGCCGGTCCACAAAATCCGTGGCGTAGAACAGGCTCTGCGTCACGCGCCCCAGGTTGTTTCCTTCTTTCGCGCGGCGGATGCCTTCGCCGGCAAGGGCCGAGCGCGTCATGCCCGTATCGAGCACCGCGTGCCCCAACTCTTCGAGCCACGGTTTCAGCAGGTTGATCTGCGTCGTGCGCCCGGCGCCGTCCGTCCCTTCGACGACAATCAGTTTGCCGGCGAGATCGGAAAGCTTCATGTCCGGCAACAGTCTTCCGTACGTCCTTCTCATGGTCTCACCCTCAGATTCTTCGCTCTCTCAAGATGTGTCTTTGCAATCTGGCGCACCTGCGCCTGCTGAATCTCGACCGGCAGCGTGGCATCCACCACGGTCAATCCGAACTCCGGAATCATCCTTTCGTACTCGTCGATGATTCGCCCCTGGAAGAAGCGGAAACTCTCTTCCGGGTCGTCGCTCAGCCCCAGGTCCATGCCCGCCTCATAGAACTTGAGGCCCTCGCGCGCGGCGGTGATGCGTCCGACCGCCGTCTCGAGTGGTACGCGGAAGTAGAACGCCACCGTGGGCTTTACCGCGAATCCGTAAAGGTCGCGCACCCAGGCGCGCTCCATCCCGCGGGCCACGTCGCGCGCAAATGCCGTGTAGATGTAACGGTCGCACAGCACGACCGCGCCCGCTTTCAGAAGCGGCAGAATGCTTCGCTCGGTCCGGTCGGCAAAATCCGTCGCGTGGATCAGGGAGAAAGTGGCAGGGGTCAGCATCTTCTTTTTCTTGCCCAGCTTCGTCGTGTCCTTCACCAGCGCCGACGAATTCCACTGGCTGAAGACCACGCCGTACCCTTTGGACTCGAGCCACTTGTGCAACAGCATGAGCTGCGTGGACTTGCCCGAGCCGTCGATGCCCTCCACCACGAACAGCCGCCCCGGAATCTCGCCGTCGCCGTTTTGTCGCGGCGAAGGGACCGCCTCCTGCGCGGGATAGAAAACCTCGAATGGACCGATGCGTCCGATTCCCATGTTGCCGCTGTCCATAGTCCTCTCTCAGGCCCTGAGCCCGCGGTAGCGGGGCGAAGGGTCAGTCTTCCGCGATGCAGGAGGTCAAAGCGTGCGGATAGAAATGCTGTTCTTCGGGGTCTCTGGCGTGCGGCGTTCCCGGCGGACGCCACATAGTACCGGAAAGCCAAGCATCTTTGCAGCAGGAATTCGAAGCCCTGGTTCTCAAAATGTGTCGAATCTATCGGGTCTCTCGTGGCCCTTCTGTGGCATGCACGCCACGTCGGTCCAACTCCCCAGCGGCTTGCTGCTCAGTTCATAAGGGCGCGTCGATCGGCCGTGGATGGAAACTGTTCTGAATGGAACAGCATTGCTTCTACCCTTATGGCACTATCCTCGTATGTCTAACAATACAGGCAAGAAACAGGCCTACCAAGAGGTACTCGCCCGCGTGAAGAAGGAAATGGCGGAGCCTCGGGTGGCCGAATCCGCCCGAATAGAATCCAAGGGACCACGCACCGCAGCGGTCAAAGAGGCCGCCAACTCATGACGCTTCTCTTCGTTCTCGCAATCGTTGTTGTCGTAGCGCTTGTGGGGAGTCTTCCCATTTGGCCACACAGTAAGAAGTGGAGCTATTACCCCGTCGGCGGCATAAGCGCGATCATACTGATTATTATTCTGATCACATTCTTCGCCGGCCACTTGCAGGGGCACTAAGTAAATGACACCACTACCCCCACCCGGGTGGACTGGACTTCCACATGCCACCTCGGGTAGGATGGCGGCCCTTCGACAGCCTACTCCTGAGGTGAGGACGAACATGATCCAAGAAGCACCAACGCAGCACTACTCCGCAGTTCTTTGCCGGTCTTGCCGGCAACCGATTCCGCTACCTGGGATCGTCGTCGGCATGGCATCCCGAAGTCAGGATCAAGAATCCGGCTTCCAGGGCGATCCTGGCCGCGTATTCACGCTCCGGTGCCGAGCATGCGACAAGGAAAAGCCGTACCGCGTCACCGACATTGTCGAATTTGAAGGAGCGCCGAAGTCGCGCGTCACACGCGCCCGGAAGAAGTCCGGGCATTCGGGCCAGGGCGGTGGACTGGCGCACGCTGCCCACACCTGAGGCTTCGGTAGCCGCGACGAACCTGTTATTGGTTCGTCGTGGGTTTAGTTTGGTTCGTCATTCTGAGTTCGCGGGCGCCCCACCCTCCGCATTTTGAAGGGTGGAACTCTTCGCTCACGAGGGACATCCATGCACAAAGTTCTCGCTCTGTACCCGCAGCCCAAGGATCCCGCCCACTTCAAGAAGTATTACGAGGAGACGCATCTTCCTCTCGCCTCGCAGATGCCGGGCCTGCTGTCCAGCCGGTACACGTTTGCGACCGAGGGTGTGGGCGCGCCGTCTCCCTACTTCTGCATCTGGGAAGGGGAATTCGCGAACGAGGCGGCGATGGGAGCGGCCATGCAGTCCGCGATCGGCCAGAAAGTGGCGGCGGATGTGGCGAACTACGCCACCGGCGGCGTCACCATCTTGCACTATGATCTGAAAGCGCCGGCGCACGCCTCAAAAGGCGCCAAGGGCGCCACACCGGTCAGCGCGGAGGCCTTCGCGGCGGGCTTGCAGATTCGGCGCGAGATGTTTGGCCCGGCGCTCGCCGATCAGGTGATCGACTCGGCGACATCATTCACCTACCCGCTGCAGGAAATCGTCACGCGCTACTGCTTCGGCGAAATCTGGACCCGCCCCCCGCTCGACCGCAAGACGCGCAGCATGCTGACGCTGGCGATTCTCGTCGCGCTCGGCAAGCCCGTGCAGTTGAAGGGGCACGTTCGCGGTGCGGTGGCCAACGGCGCCACCAAGGACGAAATCCGCGAAGTGCTGCTCCACGCCATGATCTATTGCGGAGTTCCCGCCGGCGTCGATAGCTTCAATCATGCAGCGGAAGTGCTGAAAGACCTCGGCCTCGAGTAGGGGAGCCTTATGCGCGTCGGTTTCATCGGCATCGGAAATATGGGCTGGCCCATGGCCGCCAACATCGCCGCTGCGGGCCACGATCTCACCGTCTTCGACCTCGATCCGGAGCGCAGCGTGCGCTTCACGCGCGAGCACAAGGCCCGCGCGGCCGCCGGCCTCGCCGAAATCGCGCAAAACGAAACCACCATCACGATGCTGCCCACCGGCCAGATCGTCCGCCAGGTGCTGCTCGAGCAGGAAAACGGAGCGTTCGCGAAAAATCTGCGCCCGGGCGCGCTGGTCATCGACATGAGCTCGTCCGAGCCGGTCGGCACGCGCGAGTTGGGGAAGGCTCTCGACCGCGACGGCGTTGTGCTGCTCGATGCCCCGGTGTCGGGCGCCGTCCCGCGCGCCAAGACCGGCACGCTGGCCATCATGATCGGCGGAAACGACAAAGCCGCCATCGAACGCGCCAAGCCGCTGCTCCTGGCGATGGGCAAGCAACTGTTCGAGACCGGGCCGCTCGGCACCGGCCACGCCATGAAGGCGCTCAACAACTACATCGCCGCGGCGGGATACACCGCCTTCGCCGAAGCGCTGTTGATCGGCGAGCGCTTCGGCCTCAATCCCGAAACCATGGTCGACATCCTGAATGTCTCGACCGGCCGCAATTTCACCACGGAAGTCATGGCGAAGGAGCACGTGCTCGGAGGCAAGCACGCCACCGGCTTCGCGGTCGGCCTCATGGCGAAAGACGTCAAGATCGCCGCCGACCTGGGCGAAGCAGTCAAGCTCGACGCGCCGCTCTCGCGCCTGATTCGCGAACGCTGGGCCATCGCGCGGGACCGCCTCGGCGCCACCAGCGACACCTCCGCCGCCATCCTCAGTTGGAAAGACAACCTCCCCGAATAATCACGGAGTAGTCCCGGCGGCTACGCCGGTCTTGCGCCCCAGGCAGCCTGCTTGCCGTACGCGGCGCCGTCCGCGCAGCTAATGCCAGGGAATCTCTACACCCCAGCTTCTCCATTCGGCGCCCATGTTGTCATCTGTATAGATGTACCGGCGCCCTAGGCGGGCCTTAAGAGAATCCGACGTTTCCATGCCCAGGAATGCCGGGTTCTCTTCCACTGTGTCGGCGAGAACCATATAGGCCGCAAGGGTCAGCGCGGCTTTCGGATTGGTTGTGTTGAAGACGGGAACTCCGTCTATCTTGTATTCACGAAGGATCGCCATCCAACGGGCCTTGTCCACTGCAATTGGCGAGTCGCTCACTGCCATGAAATTCAGCACGCGCAAGCCGTATGGGAAAACATGAAGGCCTGTCATGATGGCATCATCGGATTCAGTTGTATTGTAATAGTAGACGCCGCCCGGATTCAGGTGCTGACGAACGAGCTCCAGGAACTCCGCGGAGAGCAGATACGAGCTGTGGTCGCGCCAATAATACGATCCATTGGCGACGATGGCGTCGTAATGTGCTTCTGGGTGTGCCACTAACCAACGCCTCGCATCGTCGATATAGACATGCACTTTCGGATTCTGCAGCAGCGACCGGACCTCCTGATATTGGGGGATCAACCGCAAGTGCCCTGGATTGATCTCGACGATGTCCATTGACTCCAGTTGCGGATGATTCGCCAGAATCTGAGCCCACGAGCCCGAGGCGAGCCCAAGCACGAACATCCGTTTCGGCGTTGGAGCGAAGGCGCTGAGAGCGTAGGCGCGCACGACATAGTTAACATCGTTGGTTGGATCGACGTTGAACGAGCCATCGTAAACGCCGCCCCCAAACACAGCTTCCTGACCCCCGGCCCCGAACACGGCTTCCGCCTGCGTGGCTGCGATGACGCCGTTGCGGTTCTCGATCACATGAGCGAATGATTCCTTCGCTTCGGGGCGAGTGCCGAAAATGAGCCGCTCGAATAGATTGGAATAACCTCGTAGCCCCATCGGCACTGCGATGAATGCGACGAGGACTGCTGCAATGGCCCACGCAGGGAGCGTGCGCAGTTGGCCATGTGCGAAGAAAAGGATGAGTGCGCCCGTAACCGCGGCCGCCATCGCCAGTTGAAGCGATACCTGCCGCAGGCCGAAGTAGTTCATCCACACGAATCCGATGCCGAGACTTCCGAGACCGGAGCCAATGATGTTCGAGACGTAAACCAATCCGACGCCGCGTCCGGCCCGGTCGTTCGCCGACACCGCGATCTGGCAGACGAGCGGGAGGACGGAACCGATCAGCGCAGTGGTAACGAAGAACGCCGGAGCGCTGAAAAGGAATGGAATGCCGTGGGCCATCAAGTCTCCAACTAGCGGCGGCAGATAAACAGAGATCGCGCCGGCAGCCAGCATCAGCAAACCCACCGTCCGCATGATGGATGCCGAATTTCTCCCCTGCGTAAATTTTTCTGTCAGGTACGAGCCTGCGGCAATGCCCGCCAGATAGGTCGAAAGCAGGAGAGCAAATGCCGGAGCACGATCGGATGCGGCCAGCGAAAACACGCGGAACCAGGCGATCTCAAAACCGAGCGCGATGAAGCCGGAAACTCCGGCAATCAACATAGCGGCCTGCAATGGAATCCCTGCTTGCCCGCCGCCGGGCGCCGACACCACTCGATCTTCTGCCGCTCTCGTCTCCTTGCTGCGTCCATAGAGGAACGCGATTGCGCCGACGAGCGTATTCGCAATCGCCGCGATCGACACGGAGCCGGATTGTCCGAAATCGCGCAGCAGAAATGTGGCGCAAAGACCGCAGGCGACCGCGGAGCCGAGCGTATTGACGAAATAGAGCGTCGCTACCGAATGACCTACGCGGCCGGAAAACCGCACCATATGTTCGACCAGGAGCGGGAGGGTCGCGCCCATCAGCATTGTGGGGATAAGCAATAGAAGCAGGCTGAAAATAACGGTGTGCGGCAGGCTCGCGCCGGCGGTGAAGGTTGCGGCCCAATGGAAAATGCGCAGCGAGGCGAGACCGAACAAAGCGGTTCCCAGCTCAGCCAGACCGAACAGCATAATGCCGTGCCGGGGAAAGCGCGAAGAGAGCCAGCCGCCGGCGAGAGCCCCCAGTCCCAAGCCCAGCATGAAGGCACTCACGATAACGGCCACGGATTCCGCGTTCACGCCGTAAATGCCAAACAGGACTCGCTCCCACACGATCTGGTAAACAAGCGCCGGCATCCCAGAGCAGAAAAAAAGGACACTGAGGAGCACGGTATCCGGGCGCTCCGGCAAACGCTCCCAAAAGAAGATCGCGAACAGGAAAAGAATTAGGTCAACCGCCAGGAGCGCAAAGACCGGATAGGGGGTCATGGCTCGATCGAGTATCCGCGACGCTACACAGCATCGCCAGACGCGGAAGGTGAGTACATGTCGAAACGGTAAGACCCTCCCCCAAAAGTCCACAGCAGGAACCCCTTGCACTCGGACATTGGTTTCCCTACGATAGTTGATGTGAATTGTTGTTCGAAAAATGACGCACCGGGGGCGACGCGCAAGACCCCGGGCGACGAGCAGGCAGATTGAACGCCGTAGCTTGCCGGGCCGCAAGATGGCCCGATGAAGGGGGACTGAGCCTTCCGAGTCCGAGCTCCCGCTTTGAAATCCTAATCGCTAAATTCCAGTATTAGAATATGGTCCAACTTACTGAAAACAAAGGACGCCGAGCCGTTCTAATCGCTAATTCTTGGGGGTCCGTGGGTCTCTGGTTCTTAAGAGCATTCTCGGTCGCGATACTGGTTGCGGCCTTATGGCTCACGACAGGCGGCCACGGGTCGGCGAAGGCCGCCGTCGGCGAATCGGCCGCTGCGGGTTCGCCCCAGGTTCACGACAGCTACATCGAAACCACGCAGGACAAAGGCTATCGTTTCAACCACGGCGGCTGGATTTACGTCCACCTCGAAGGCTCGCCTCACGACATCGGCTACCAGCACGGCTATCTGCTCGCGACGGAAATCGCGGACACTTTCGCCGTCGTCCGGCTCGAAGCGACGCACAATACCGGGCGCGATTGGGAATTCTTCCGCCGCGCGGCGCACCAGATGCTTTGGCCGAAAATCGATCCCGAATATCAGGCGGAGCTGCAAGGGATCGCCGACGGCATCCAGGCCCAGAAAGTAAAACTCGATCTGGACGACGTCGTGGCGTTGAATGCGTTCTCGGAGCTGCCCGATTACTACGTGCCGTGGCTCGACGCGCAAACCCGCGCCGGCAATTCAACGAACCGCGAAACATTCGAACATTGCAGCGCGTTCGTCGCCACCGGGAGCTGGACGAAGGATCACCAGATCGTGATGGGGCACAACAACTGGACCACTTACATGGAGGGCGCGCGCTGGAACATCATCTTCGACATCGTCCCGCAGCAGGGTTATCGCATCCTGATGGACGGCATTCCGGGCGTGATCGCGAGCGACGACGATTTCGGCGTCAACGCGGCGGGCCTGATGATCACCGAGACGACCATCGCGAATTTCAAGGGCTGGGATCCCAACGGCAAGGCCGAGTTCGTGCGCGCCCGCAAGGCCATGCAGTACGCGGACTCGATCGACAGCTACGCGAAGATCATGCTCGACGGCAACAACGGCGGCTATGCGAACGACTGGCTGATCGGCGACCGCAAGACCGGAGAGATCGCGCGGCTCGAGCTGGGCCTGAAGCACACCAAACTTTGGCGCACCATGGACGGCTACTTTTCCGGCGCGAATTTTCCGAGCGATCCGGACGTGATCAAGGACGACACGACGTACGACCCGGTCAATCCGGCCAGCTCGATGAATGCGCGCCGCCTCCGCTGGGAGCAGCTTCTGAACGGCAACAAAGGCCAGATCGACACCGCGCTTGCCGAAATTTTCCTCTCCGACCACTACGATACGTTCACGAAGAAGACGGGCGCCGATCGCCGCACGCTCTGCGGCCACGGCGATATGCAGCCGGACATGCTGCCCGGCTCAACCTCGCCACCTTACGATCCGCACGGCGCGGTGCAAGGAAAAGTCATCGACAGCCGGATGGCGCAACAGATGGACTTCATCGCGCGCATCGGCCATCCCTGCGGAATCAATTTCGACGCGGCGAAGTTTCTCGCCGATCATCCGGAATTCTCATGGGAATCGCCGGTGCTGCGCGACATGAACGCCGGTCCGTGGACCGAATTCCATACCGGCGAACACGCCGCGCAGCCGGCGCGGTGATTTAGGTTGCCGCGTCAGCTCTTCTCGACGCGCAGGTTGTTCGTCACGGAGAAAACCGCGGGGACGGTGTTCGCGACGATGTTAGCCGCATCCTTATCGGCCTGGTTTGCGACCATGCCTTCGAGCGTGACATGGCCGTTCTCGACGATGATGTGAATCGGCGGAACGCTTTGCACCGCATACATCTGCAGACCCGGGCGAGAGTAGATGGCGCGGTACTCGGCGCGACGGATCTGGTTGTCCATGGGCGACAGCGGAAGGACCTTGATCTGGTCGTCCACTGCCGTAACGCCTTCGATGTGCTTCACGGCGCTTTCCGCGTCGTCCTTCAAGACCGGCTGGGTGACTTGCCCGAGAAGGATCACTCTGCTGCCGTCCACTTTGTATTCGAGATTATCGAACACCGAGTAGAAGGGCTGCATCACCAACTCGTGCCGCACCTGGTTCGTCAGCCACGTCTCGTAGCCGGCTGAACCTTGGGCCGGCACCTGCTTTGTGGCTGCAAACGCGCCATTCGCGAAAGCCATCACGATCAAGAGGGAAAACAAAAAGAGAATAATTTTGCGGAATGAACTTGGGATTAGATTATTCATTATCGACCTCCTCCTTTTTCAGATACTGCCGAAACCGGGCCCAAGTTATTAGATGCAACTTGGCGGACAAGAGTTATCGGCCACGCGGAAGGCACTCCGTGTATCGGCGAGTCACCCGAACTGATAGATTAGCGGCGGAGCGGATCTTTCTGTGTCATCCAACCTTACGAATTTCTTTGCGCTTCTGGGCGGGTTGCTGGTCCTGGCGTTCGTGGCCAACCGGCTGTCGCGATGGACGCGCGTGCCGGATGTGATCGTCCTGCTGGCCACCGGAATTTTGCTGGGCCCGGTTCTGCACTGGGTGAACGTGGAGCGGTTCGGCCCGGTGACGCATGGATTCGGGACCCTCGCGCTGATTCTGATCCTGTTCTCGGCTGGCCTGGAACTCGATCTGCGTCACGCGCTGAAGCAATTCCCGGGCGGGCTGGTTCTGTCCATATCGAGTTATGGGCTGTCGTTTATAGGCGTGACGTACTTTTGCGTGTACGCCCTCGCGCTGCCCAGGATGGCGTCTCTGCTGGTCGCGGCGGCGTTCGCGTGCACGAGCAGTTCCATCGTTTTGCCCGTGCTCGACCAACTCGAGTTGCGGCCGGCCCTGAAGACGACGCTGACCATCGAAGCGTCGTTCGGCGACGGCCTCGGCGCGCTGGGGCTCAGCGTGCTCCTCGATCTTGCCGCGGGCGGCGGCCAGGGGATCAGCGGGCCGCTGTCCGGATTGTTGGCGCGAGCAGGATTGAAGCCCGGTAGCGGCGGATCGCTCGCTGGAGGCGTGGCGGCGCTTTTTGTGTTCAAATTTGCCTTGGGGCTCGCAATGGCAATCCTGGCGGGCGTTGCATGGAAACGGCTGCTGCCCCTGATTTCCGACAAACAGTTCTGGCAGGTGCTGACGTTCGCCGCCGTCCTTCTCCTCTACGCCGGCACAGCCAAGCTTGGCGGAAGCGAATTATTCGCGGTGATGGCCTTCGGCGCCACGCTCGCGAATCTTTCGGCCCCGCCCGCCTCCGGCGGCGAGTTCGGGTCCTGGATTTTTGGCCCGGATCACAGCCACCAGATCCATTCGTTTCATTCCGAACTGGCGTTCCTGGTGCGAAGCTTCTTTTTCGTGCTCCTCGGCGCGCTGGTGGAATTCGGGGGTTTGCGCAAAGAGCTCGTGGCGTCGCTCGGAATCCTCGGCGTATTTCTGGTCGCGCGAGCCATCGCCGTACAGTGCAGCCGCGTCGCGTGGCACGGCACGACAGAGCGAGAGCGTGAGATTTCCATCCTCCTGATTCCGCGAGGGTTGATCACGGCGGTCCTGGCATTCGCGGCGATCGAGGCCCAGCCGGGCTCGCTCGGATTCCTTACTTCGCTGACGTTTGGCGTCATTCTGCTGTCGAACCTCCTGGTCCTGCTGGCATCGATTCGGGCGAAGAGCATCGCCGCCGAGCATGGAGGCCCTCCGCCGCCGGCCCCTGCCGTCTAGAACGCGCGTCCGCCTACCATCCGCCCGGGACCCAAAACCCTCACACTTGAGGACTGCCGATCGTTTCCGCCGATGGCTATCGGATTGGTCGCAGGGGGGTGCCGGCAGCCTAGAATCAGGCGGGGAAAGGTGTTACAACGAAAAGGCTTGCCAGGATTGGCTTCGGTGCCAAACAGCTGCTCTGCAAAAGGATGCAAGGCTCCCCTACCCGCGGGGCTCGCCGCGGAGAGCATGTGCGTTTTACATTTCACTCTTTTCATCGAGCAGGAGTGCGCCGAGATGCGCCGCGAGACAGCGCTCGGCAAAGCGAACCACGACCGGCAGGTGGAATTCATTCAGAAGATCGCCGGGCGTGGCGAAACGCTCGTTCACGTGGCGACCAGCGGGTTCCCGATGACGGACGAAATCAAGGCGCGCATCCTGAGCACGCTGCTCACGCTGATGAACTGCCGCGAAAACATCGACCGGGCCGCCATGCGGCAATCGGTTCTCCGCCGGTTCGCGGGCTAGCCGGGAATCCCTTACATTTCAGTCTTGAGTTAGGAACGCGTTCACGCGCCGATGTAGCGGGCGTAAAGGGAGCGCGCGACGGCGGGATCCTTGGTGCCCTTGATGATGGCGCGACCGTCGGCGAAAACGGTCAACTCGTAGGGCGGCACGCGGAAGCGCAGGAGGAAGTCGTTGTTGCGAACTTCGGCGGCAGCAGCGGCGGCGAGACGGCGACTGAGTTCTCCAAGATCGAGGCGGCGGTGGCGCTCGTGGATCTGCACGGAATCGCGTCCGCAGAGGGTGATGTGCGGCTGCGCTTTGCCCGCAAGGAAAATAAACTCGCGGCGCGCGCAGGCACGACAATGGGGATTACGAGCCACTCGAATGGATTGAAACTTTCCGGTCCACACGTCGCAGGAAACCAGGCGCCCGTTCAGGGCCTCCGGCTTGCCGGCCAGCAGCTTGATCGCCTCCGCAGCTTCGATCGAAGCGATGACGCCGACGGCAGCGTTGAGCACCCCGGCAGTGTCACAGGTAGCCTCGACGGAAGGGGCACCCGCGGCGCCGCCGACGGCGGGGGGCGCCTCGCCGGACTCGAGCAGGCAGGCCAGGCAGGCGGATTCGCCGGGGCGGATGGTCATCGTCACGCCGTAGCTTCCAATCGCCGCTGCGTAGATCCACGGGATTCCGAGTGAGACCGCCGTGTCGTTTACGAGCAGGCGGGTTTCGAAATTGTCGGTTCCGTCGAGGATCAGAGGGAATCCGGATAGAAGCTGGGCGGCATTCTCCGGCGTCACGTCGGCGACGATGCCTTCGACCTGCACACCGGAATTAATGGCGCGGAGGCGGCGCTCGGCGGCGACGGCCTTGGGCAGGGCGTCGCGGGCGTCGGCTTCCTCGAAAAGCATCTGGCGTTGTAAATTCGAGGGCTCAACAAAGTCGCGGTCGACAATCCGTAGCCGTCCCACCCCAGCCCGGACCAGCAGGTTCGCAACCACAGTCCCGAGAGCGCCGCAACCCACCACCACGGCACTCGCGCCGAGGAGCTTTTCCTGACCTGCTTCGCCGATGCCTCGAAAGAGAATCTGGCGGGAATATTTTTCGTATTGCCCGGGTTCCATACCGTGTTTTCCAGGCTCATGATAGCGCCTTTTCGCACCGGGCAGGCAACGCGGCTGTGCTAACCTTCCGTCTCATCTTGGAGCGAATGCGCACCCCGCGAACATCACCGCTTTCGACAACCGGCCCGACTCGTTTCGTTCCCCTCTTCCTGGCGGCGGGGTTTGCATTTTTCACCCTTTCGGCTGCGGCGGTACGCGCTCAGCAGGTTGCGGTGGAAGGCAAGCCGGTGGCCGAGGTTCGAGTCGTCGACGAATCGGGGAACGCGGTCTCGGAAAAGCTCCCGCCTCTTCCGCTCGAAGCGGGGAAGCCGTTTGACTTTGCCGCCGAGCGCGAAAGCGTGCGGGATCTCTACCGCATGGGCGACTACTCCAATATTCGCACCACGGCCACGCCGGGTGAAGCAGGTTTGCGCGTGGATTTTGTCGTCCAGCCGAATTTCTACAACAATGTGATCCGTGTCGAAGGGCTGAAGCCGCCTCCCACCGACCCTTCGGCGCTGGCGGCACTGCGGTTGAACCTCGGGGAACCGTTTCGGGAGAGCTCTCTGCGCGAGTCCGTCGAGCGGCTCCAGAGCGCGCTTCGCGACGACGGGCTGTACATGGCGAAAGTCACGTGGGCGCTCAGCCCGCATGAGGACACACGGGAGATGGACGTGACCTTCACGGTTGATCCGGGTCCGCGCGCCCGCGTGGATGGAATCACGATCGAGAATAAGACGCCCTACCCCGATCAGCAGCTCCTGCGGCGCGCGAAGCTTTCCGAGAAGGCCGAGGTGACGTCCGCGCGGCTTTCGCACGCTTCGGAGAAGCTGAGGAAATTCCTGGTGAACGAGGGTTACCTGGGAGCCGGCGTCGCGATCGAGCGCGGGGCTTACGATTCTCAAACGAATCGCGTGCCGCTGAAGTTCTCCGCGACCGCGGGACCGCGCGTGCACATCGAGATCAACGGCGCGCACGTGAGCGGAAGCGAAAAGAAAAAGCTCCTGCCGATGTATGCCGAGGGAGCGGTCGACGAAGACCTGTTGCAAGAAGGCCGGCGGAATGTTCGCGATTACCTCCAGAGGCAGGGCTATTTCGACGTGGACGTCCAGGTACGGTCTAGTCAGAACGACAAGGGCGAACAGGTGATCAGTTACGACATCGCGCGCGGAGACAAGTTCCGCCTGGCCGGAGTCGCCTTCGACGGCAACAAGTACTTTGAAACCGAATTGCTCTCCCGCCGATTGCAGCTCGAGCCCGCGTCGTTCGCCTCGAGCGGCCGTTACAGCCAGCAGTTGCTGCGCGCGGACACGGACTCGATCCGCGCCGTCTATCTTTCGAACGGCTTTCGCGACGTTCAGGTTTCCTCGGCCGTGGACGACCGGTATAACGACAAGAAGAACAACCTGTTCATCTCATTCCACATCGTGGAAGGGGCGCAGACGCTCGTCTCGAACCTGCAAATCGAAGGGAATCGCACGGTCAGCACGGATACGCTGCTCAGCGTCGCGGGGTCGACTCCAGGGCAGCCCTATTCGGAATCGAGCGTGGCGAGCGACCGCAACAACATCCTCGCGTTGTACTACAACGAGGGCTTTCCCGCAGCAGCGTTTCACGAGGAAATCCTGCCGGGAAATACCCCCACCGAGACGCGCCTCGTCTATCACATCACCGAGGGGCCGCGGATCGACGTCGCCAAGGTCCTGCTCACAGGCTATCAGTTCACGCGCCCGGGAATCATAGCTCGGCAGGTGGACATCAAACCGGGCGGGCCGCTGCGCGAGGTGGACGTGGCGAAAACGCAGCGGCAGCTCTACAACCTGGGGGTGTTCGATCGTGTGCAGATCGCTCCGCAAAACCCGGCAGGCGCCGATCCGGACAAATCCGTGGTGGTCGAGACCCTGGAAGGGCACCGGTACACGCTGGGTTACGGTTTCGGATTCGAAGTACAGCGAGTCAGCAGCACGTCGAATCCCAGCGGAAACGCGCTGGCGGCCAGCCCACGAGGCATCTTCGAGATTGCGCGAGCCAACATGTTCGGCAGGGCGCAGACGCTTTCGTTCCGAGCGCGGGCCAGCACGCTCGAATATCGCGCCGCATTGAGCTACACGGCGGATAACTTTCTCACCTACCGGAGTCTGAGCCTCCAGCTTATCTCGTTTGCGGAGAAGACGCAGGACATCAACACGTTTACGTCCACGCGTTTTGAGGGCGGCTGGCAAATTGTGGAAAAGCTCTCGCCCTCGAGCTCGTTGCTCTACCGATATTTCTATCGCCGCGTGAAGGCTTCCAATCTGGCCGAGACGATCAGCCCGGAGCAGATCCCCCTGCTGAGCCAGCCGACGCTGGTTTCCGGCTTCGGAGTCACGTACGCGCGGGACCGGCGCGATGACCCCGGCAATGCAACGCGCGGGACCTTCAACACCGCGGACGCGAGCTATGCCTCGACGACGATCGGTTCAAGCGCCAGCTTCTTCCGGGGATTCTTTCAGAATTCGTCGTTTTATTCGCTCGGACGATCGTTCGTGATCGCGCGGTCCGTGCGCTTTGGCATCGAGGCGCCGACGGGTAACACGGTCGAAGGCAATGTGCCGTTTAATCCCGCGCAATGCTCCACGACGTCGGCTCCGTCCACCGAGGAGGTCATTCCGTTGCCGGAGCGGTTCTACGCGGGAGGCGGGACGTCACTGCGAGGTTTTGGTTTGAACCAGGCAGGCCCGCGCGATCCCTGCACGGGGTTCCCCGTTGGCGGCCTGGGCTTGCTGATTTTCAATCAGGAGCTTCACTTTCCGATGAAGCTGCCGTGGGTTGGAAACCGGCTGGGCGGGACGCTATTCTACGACGGGGGCAACGTCTACACCGACGTGAACCACATCTCGCTGGCTTGGAAGGCGCCGTCGCTCACCGATCTCAACTACTTTTCGCACACGGTCGGCTTTGGGTTCCGTTATCCCACGCCGGTCGGGCCGGTGCGAGTGGACTTCGGGTACCAACTCAACCCGGCGTCCTATCAGGGAACCAACCAGACGACGCAACAATTGCAAACGTTTCGCCTCTCGCATTTCGGATTTTCATTCAACATAGGACCGGTCTTCTGATGCGCCGAGCGATTCTCATTTTCGGCTGTGTTGCGTGGCTCTCAGGGCCCGGAGCGTGGCGCGCGAGCGCGCAGACGCAACAGCCGGCCACATCGCCCGCCGGTTCCGTCGCGCAGGGCGGTACGCAAGTGGTGGATGGAGTAGCCGCGCGCATCGAGGACGACATCATCACGGACAGCGAAGTGCACGAGCTCGCCGCCTTTCAGCAACTCGTCGACGGCCGGTCCAAACCGCGCGGGGAACTGATCCGCGAGCTCGCGGACCAGTGGATCGTGCGGGGCGAAGCGGACGCGGCGCAGTATCCGCAGCCGTCGGCGGACGACGTGGAACGTGCGTTCACCCAACTCGCTGGACAATTCTCGACGCCGCAAGAGTTCAAGAGCCGCTGCGCCGCGGCGGGACTGAGCGAGGCGGCCGTTCGCCGGATGCTGGCGGAGCAGCTCTATCTTTCCCGCTTTATCGATTACCGATTCCGTCCCGCGGCACAGGTGGAACAGAAACAGTTGGAGGTCTACTACCGCGATGAATTCGCGCCGCAACTGAAGGCGCGCGGTCAGGCCGTTCCGTCGCTCGAAGACGTGGAGGACACGATTCGCGAAGTGATCGTCCAGCGCCAGATCAGCGAGCGGGCCCAACAGTGGCTGGACGACACGCGCGACCGGTTGAAGATCGACATCATGTCCGATGGAGGGCAGCCGTGAGCGCGCGCTGGAAGCGCTGGGCGAGTGGCGTGCTGATCGTGTTCGCGGCGATCGCGATCATCGTCGCCGTGATTTTCGAATCGGGTTTGTCCGAGCGGTGGATGCGCCGCGCGATCGTCACGCAGCTCGAGCGGAGGACCGGGGGACGCGCCGAGGTTGGCGGGTTTCATTTCAACGCGTGGCGCCTGCGAGCCGAGATCGACGATTTGACGCTGCACGGGCTCGAGGGTCCGGGCGCGCCGCCCCTGTTCCACGCCGATCGGGTGGATGTAGGCATCCGGATTCTTTCCTTTTTCGGGCGGGAAATCGCCCTCGATGAGTTGATCGTAGAGAGGCCGCAGGTCGCGGTGCGGATCGACGAGAAGGGCCACAGCAATCTGCCCACGCCCGAAGTGCAGGGGAGCAAGCGCCCGTGGCGGGAAACGCTCTTCCGGCTGCGCATCGGGCGGCTCGAACTGCGCGATGGCAGCGCGAACTACAATAATCAGAGCGTGCCGCTTGCGCTCCAGGGCCAGAACTTCGAATTCACGCTGCACTACGACGCGCCGGCGAACGAATCGGACTCCTACGTCGGCAACATGAAATGGCAACAGGTGGAACTTGCCGCGCGGCGCTACCGGCCGTTTCGTTTCGACGTTTCCGCTAAGTTCACGCTGCATCGCGACTCCTTCGAACTCGATGAACTGGTCTGGAAGGGGCCGCATTCGGAACTGGATCTGCGCGCCGAGCTTTCGAGCTTCGCGCAACCGGATTGGGATCTGAGGTATCGCGGCAGGTTGGCGCTCGCGGATATCCGCACGATTTTCCGCAAACAAACCACGCCCGACGGGATCGCGGATTTTTCAGGCTCGGCGCATTATGCGTCGAGCACGGAAGCCGAATCGTCCAAGGGAGGCGAATGGTCCGCTAAAGGGCATTTCAGGGCCCACGACGTTCGCATGCCGTATGAATGGTTCCACGCGGGAGGGCTCGAGACGTCGGGGGATTACGAAGTGGCGAAGCGGCGGCTGGTGGTTCCCAATCTGAGCGCGCAGGCGCTCGGTGGGACGGTGGACGGCCGGCTCGAAATGGACTTCAAAGGGCTGGCGTTCCGAACGGAGACGAAGCTGCATGGGGCAAGCCTCGCCGGGATTCTTGCAGCGCTCGATCATGAGGACTTTCCTGTAAACGCGTTGCACTGGGACGCGTCGGTCGAGATCGACTCCGTGAACACATGGAACGCGGCCTTCAAGCATTTCCGCACGGCGGGCGAGATGCAATGGCTTCCGCCGACAAGCCTCGCTGCGGGGGCGATTCCGGCGACGGCGCACTTCAAGTACGACTACGGCAACGACGAGCATCTCGTCACGATTACGCAAAGCCAGATCGCCACACCCAAGGCGCAAATCGACGTGGATGGCACACTCGGCGAGGCGGACTCGGCGCTCGAAGCAACGTTTCGTGGCGACGACCTGCTCGATTGGCACGATTTCATCGATGCGATTCGCGGTCCGGACGCCGAGCCTCACCGGATCGGCGGCCGGGTCGCGTGGAGCGGGCGCGTGCTGGGGCCCATCGTCGGGCCCACGTTCGCCGGGCATTTGGACGCCACCGGAGCGAGCTACGACAAACTCGCGTGGGACGAATTGAACGGCGATTTCGAGTACTCGCCGGATGGCTTTCATTTGACCCACACGGTCGCGCGAAGAGGCCAGAGTTCGGCGACGCTCGAACTTTCGCTCGAGTTCGACGGAGATTGGAGCTTTATCAACTCGAGTCCGTGGAGCCTCGAAGCCAACGTCGAGCACGGGTCCGGCGACGATCTGCAGGCTCTGCTCGGCACGAATTATCCGGTCACCGGTACACTAAGTGGAGACCTGCGCGGCGGGGGCACGCGCGGCGCTCCGGCGCTCGATGCCCATTTTGTTCTTGCGGACATCGAAACGAAGGGCTGGCATTTCGACAGCCTGAGCGCCCAGTTGCACTGGGAGCACGGCGAAGTGCGATTGTCACAGGCCGAATTGCGCCAAGGTTCGGGACTGGTGGCCGGCGACCTGCTGTACGGGCCGGACGACGGGCGAACGGAATTCAACTTCACGGGCAGCGGAATTGCGCTCGAGAAAATCCGTCAACTGCAAAGCGCATCGCTGCCCATTGCGGGGCAGCTCAGCTTTCATCTGCAAGGCAGCGGGCCGGTCCGCGCATTGACCGGGCAGGGCGACGTGCGGCTGACGAAGCTGCGGCTGGGCACCGGAGACGAGGGCGACTTCGGCGGCCGGCTCATGTCGGATGGCCGGACGGCGCAGATCACCCTCGCCTCCGAACCGGCGGCCGACAAACTCCAGGGGCAGGTGACGATCGGCCTGGCGAGCGACCAGCCCATCTCCGGGCGGCTTTCCATTTCGCAGTTCGACCTCAATCCGCTCATCGCTGCCGGGCTGCACGTGAAACAGTTGACGGGACACGGCAGCGCCGACGGCGTCTTCACGATTTCCGGGGCGCTGCGCCAGCCGGATTCCATCGAGGTGGACGCGGATATCGCGCGAATTTCATTCGACTACGAGCTGGTGCAGCTCACGAACGACCAGAACATCCGCCTGACCTACCGGCGCAACGAGGTGCGCGTCGATCAGGCTCGATTGCATGGGCCCGACACGGATTTCCAGTTCAGCGGGTCGGCGCGATTCGACAAGGATCGCCCGCTTCGCCTCACGCTCTCGGGCGGCGTGAACCTGCGGTTGATCAAGGGCCTGCTGCCGGACTTGGACGCGCAAGGGCGCGCGGACGTGAATGTGTCGGCCGAAGGGACGATGGCGCGGCCCGTCATTACGGGACGCGCAAGCGTGCGCAATGCGTCGGCGACGTACGGAGATTTTCCGGTGGGGCTCAGCAAACTGAACGGCGACTTCGTGTTCGACAAGAGCCGGCTGCTGTTCGATCGCGTCACGGCGGAGGCCGGAGGCGGGCAACTGACGCTCAGCGGCAACGTAAGCTACGGCGAAGGCCCGCTGCGGTATGAAGTTGCGGCGACAACTTCGACAGTCCGCATCCGGTATCCCGCGGGGATGAGCTGGCTCGCTGGCGGAACGCTCCAGCTCGCGGGAACCAGCACGGCGGGGCTGATCAGCGGGAACGTCCAAGTCCAGCGGCTGCTGTTTTCGCAGGGTGTCGACGTGGCGTCGTTCTTTGCGGCGGCTGCGGAGAACTCGCCCGGCCTGCCGTCCGCTTCGCCATTCCTCCAGAACTTGGCCTTCGACGTCCAGGGGCAGACAAGTCCCGGAGCGCGGATCGAGTGGAGCGGCGCGCACGTCGAGGTCGATGGCAACGTGCGGTTGCGCGGCACGTTTGACCGGCCGGTGCTGCTCGGCAACATTCACCTGCTCAGCGGCGAGATGCCCTTCCGCGGCAACATTTTCGAGATTACGCGCGGCGACATCAACTTCGCGAATCCTTTCCGGCTCGATCCGGAACTCGACGTCGAGGCCACGTCCACGATCAGCCAGTACGAGGTGACGATCGACTTCTCGGGGAAGGCGAGCCATCTCGCGCTGAACTACCGTTCCGATCCGCCGCTGCCGGATTCGGACATCGTCGCGCTGCTCGCGCTCGGCAGTCCGGGGGAGGAAAGCGCGCTCCGCTCGCAGCCGGGCGCGGCGCAAAACTACGGAGCGACGGCGCTGCTTTCCGAGGCAATCTCGAGCGGCGTCGGCGGGCGGATCGAGCACCTATTTGGCATCAGCTCGTTCCGCGTGGATCCGTTCGTGGCCGGCACGGCCACGGAGTCAAACGCCGCCGCGCGCGTCACGATCCAGCAGCGGGTCAGGCAGGACCTGACGATCACTTACTCCACCAACGCGGCCACGTCGAGCCAGTATCAGTTGATACAAGTGGAATATGCTCTTAGGCGCTCGCTCTCCGTGATCTTCCTGCGGGACATCAATGGGACGTACGGCCTGGACATCAAGTTCGTGAAGCATTTCAAGTAGCCCCACACAACTACTCGGGCAACAGAAACAGCGAGTCGGGCGAAAGCCGCACGTGCCAGGGCAACGGGCGATCGCGGAATCGCTCCCACTTCTCCTTGAACACCTCGGCCTGCAGATGGTATCCACCGGAGGCTTCGGGCGGCCGATGGAGATTCAAATACAGCGTGATCCGGAAAGGCGTTTCGGAAGAGCGCACGAGCCAACAGGGGAAAATATTCTCGTCCGAAGCGCCGGGGCTCGAAGATTCCCCGAACTCGATGTGGTGCGCGCGAATCCCGACGTGCGTGGGCGGTTGCGGAAGCGAATGCGTGACGCGGAGCCGGCAGTTCCAATCGAGCGCTTCGACCGTATTTTCGGCAGTCCTTCGAGCGCGCGAGAAATTCTTGCAGCCCGTGAGACGCGCGACCTCCAGGCTCGGCGGGCGCTCAAAAATCTCGTCCTTCGCGCCGAACGCGGCGACCCGGCCAGCCGAAAGCACCAGCAACCGCCGGCCAAGACGGTAGGCTTCCTCGATGTTGTGCGTGACGATCAGCACGGGCCGGCGGTAGGCCGCGAACGTCTCCAGAAGCTGCCCCTCAATCTGGCCTCGCAGGTGCGTGTCGAGCGCGGAGAGCGGTTCGTCGAGCAGCAGAGCCTCCGGTTCGATCGAGAGAGCGCGGGCCAGGGCGACGCGCTGCTGCTCGCCCCCGGAAAGCTCGCGCGGGTATCGCTGTTCGAGTCCGCCAGTGTGCGTGCGGTCGACCAGGACAGCGAGCCGTCTGGTCTTTTCCTCGTGCGGCAAACGATGCAAGCCGAAGGCGATGTTCTCGGCCACGGTGCGATTGGGGAAGAGCGCGTAGTGCTGGAAGAGCATTCCCACGCGCCGGTGGCGCGCCGGAATGCGAATACGCCGCTCGGTGTCCAGCAAGACTCGGTCGTTCAGCGTGATGAGACCGCGGTCCGGCCGCTCCAGCCCGGCGATGCATCGCAGGAGCATCGTCTTGCCGGCGCCGGAGGGACCAAGAATCGCGAGCGGCTCGTCGCCGGCCGTGAAAGAGACGTTCAGCCCGAAGGTCGGAAGCCTCTTCGCGACTTGGATTTGAAGCGGCATGTCAGCGTCGCACCCACCGATCGGGTCCTTGTGCGTGAGTCCAATAGTAAAGGCCGCCAAGCAACGCGAGCGAAATCACCACGTCGATGAAGCACCAGGCGAAGGCGCGATGGAGGTCGTCGGCTTCGACGGCGAAATAGATCGCGATGGGGATCGTGGCGGTCTTCCCCGGAATGTTGCCCGCGAGCATCAGAGTGGCCCCGAATTCACCGAGCGCGCGCGCGAAGGAAAGAATTGTCCCCGCGAGCACGCCGGGCCAGGCGAGCGGCAGTGCGATTTCCCGAAATACACGCCATTCCGAACCGCCCAGCGTCCGCGCGGCCTCGAGGAAACGCGAATCGACCTGCTCCAGAGCCGCGCGCGCCGTTAGGTACATCAGCGGAAACGAGACCACCGCCGCCGCGATCACGGTCGCGGGCCAGGAGAAAACCACCGTGGCGCCGAGCCGCAACAGGAGCTTGCCAAGCGGTCCGTTGCGTCCGAAAAGCAGCAGGAGGAGAAAACCGACCACGGTGGGAGGCAACACGAGCGGGAGAAGAAAGATACCGTCAACGAGCGCTGCGACGGGGCCTCTGCGCCGCTCGCGCCACGCCGCGGCGGCGAGTCCGATGGCCAGCGTGAGCAGCGTCGCCGTCACGCTCGTCTCGAGCGATATCCAGACCGGAGACCAATCCATTGGGGCGACCGCGGCCATCGGGGCAGAATTGTAGCTGAATTAGTTCGTTTCAGCCGTATTCCCGCTATGGAATCCGATGGTTTGCCGCCGCCGGCCCTAATTCTGCGGCGGTGAAGGTGGCTTCGGCGTGGGCGAGGACTGTGGAGCGGGAGCGGGCGCCGGCGCCGCGCCGGGAGCCGGGGTTGCTCCTTGCGACGGGCTTTGCGCCTGAAGCATCGGCTTGAGTTCGGGATAGTCGTCCTGCATCGATTCGAGCGTGACCATGGCGGCGTTCTGCTCGATCTGCACGCCGGTAGACTGCGACTCCTGGGAAACCTGCGGAAGCTGTTTGACGACGCGCTGGCCAAGGGGCGACTCGTAGAACTGGATCAGCCCCTGGATGTCTTCCAGCGAGAAAGCGCGCGCATAGATGGCCACCGCCGCAGTTGTGACCGCAGCGGACGGCGCGCCGGCGGCAAATTTCTCGCTGAAGGCGTCCATGAATTTCGGCAAGCGATCCGCCGGAAGGCTCCGGCTCATGATGCCGCGAACCTGATTCGTCAGGTACGCGCTGATGTCGTCGCCAAGTTTCGCGGTTTGCGTGATGTTCATCAAATGGCGAATCGCCGCGTCCTTTGCGGGATCGAGTTTTTCGGCCGAGGGCGGCGCAGCCTGTGCCGGCTGGTGCGCGGGTTGCGGGGTCGCGCCCGGCTGGTGCTGCGCGGGTGGCTTCTGCTGCGTCCCGCTCGCGGGCGCTTGCGCGAACGCCGATCCTGCCGCAAAACACAGTGTTGCCATGATTGCGATCAATCGTTTCATGGATTCTCCTCGATGATTTCAAAAGTGCGGCAGCCATCATAGCGAACGCCGGATTCAGGGTCACGGGAGACTTTTGACGAAAGCCGGGCCCGGCCGAGCTCTTGTCGCGTTGGCAACGAGCGCCACACCCGCCCCCACTTGTGGTGTATCTTTTTCGCGGGGTGTTTTCCAAGACCCTCGCTTCCAGGGCGCATCATCCGGATGAGCGACGACGGCAATCGCACCGCGAATGCAAGCCAAGACTTTGACGCCGCGCGCCAGGAGATGGTTGCGCGCCAGATCCGCGACCGGGGCATACGCTCGGTCCGCGTGCTCGATGCGATGAAGTCCGTTCCGCGACACCTGTTCGTTCCGGCCGAGCGTCTCCATGAGGCGTATGCGGACGAACCGCTCCCCATCGGGGAAGGGCAGACGATCTCGCAGCCATTCATGGTGGCGGCCATGGCCGAGGCGGTCTCGCTCGACGGGCATGAGCGCGTGCTGGAAGTCGGAGCCGGGTGCGGTTATCAAGCGGCCGTGCTTTCGCGGCTTGCCCGCGAGGTGATCGCCGTGGAATCGCAGCCGGTGCTCGCGGCCTCGGCGCGCGCGCGGCTCGGGCAGCTGGGTTATGCCAACGTGCACGTCGAAGAGGGCGATGGCTCGGCGGGCTGGCCTGCGGCTGCGCCCTACGACGCGATTTTGGTGACGGCGGCCGCGCCGGCCGTTCCGCAGCCGCTGATCGATCAGTTGTCCGAGGGCGGGCGTTTGGTGATTCCCGTAGGGACGGCGGAACGCCAGGAATTGCTGCGCATCGTGAAACGGGAAGGGCGAATCACCGAGCAATCGCTTTACGCGTGCCGGTTTGTACCTCTCCTTGGGCGCTATGGCTGGCCGCCGGATGCCGGGGGAATCAACCGAGGATGAACGGCCGATGAGTGAAGGGACGCCCGAACTCTCCATCGTGATCCCCGCGTACAACGAAGAGAAGAGGCTCGGGCGCGCGCTCGCGCGAATTCGCGACTATTTCGGCGCGCAGCCGGCAGGCCCCGAGGGAATCGAGATTGTCGTGGTGGACGACGGCTCGACCGACGGCACGGCTCGGGTCGCCGAGGACTGGGCGCGGGATATGGCGAACCTGCGCGTTGTGTCGAACCATGAGAATCGCGGAAAGGGATACAGCGTCCGGAAGGGAATGCTCGAGGCGCGCGGGCGCATCGCGCTCTTCACGGATGCCGACCTTTCTTCCCCGATCGAGGAGTTGGGAAAACTACTGGCCGCGATTCAGGGCGGAAGCGATGTGGCGATCGGATCGCGCGCGATGGACCGGTCGCTGATTGCCGTGCATCAGTCGCGCCTTCGCGAAATCGCCGGCATCATCTTCAACGGCTTCGTCCGGCTGTTGACGGGCCTGCCGTTTCACGATACCCAGTGCGGCTTCAAGGCGTTCGTGCTCGCCCGCTGCCAGATCATCTTCCGACAGCAGCGAATTGAGCGGTTCGGTTTCGACCCCGAGATACTGTTCCTCGCGCGCCGCCACGGCCTGCGCGCCGTCGAGGTCCCGGTGCGCTGGGCGCACGATCCAGCGACCAAAGTCCACGTTTTTGGCGATAGCTTGTTGATGTTCTCCGACCTGATCTACATCCGCTGGAACGCGCTGCTCGGCCGGTATCCAAGGAAAAGCGTCGGATAGCCGAAGGCCCGGCGAGAGCGGTAATTTCGCGGCGGGCGGGGTAGACTCTTCCGATACTTTGTTTCGCAAAGTACTTGACGAAAAAGCAGACCATGCTATCCTGTGCATATGGCCCCTTCCGAATTCCGCCAGCCGCGCTCTGCCGATCCCGTGGCGCTCGATGATCGCGCCCGCGACAACCTCCGTTTCATCCGCGAAACCATGGAGCGTGCGGCATCGTTCACGGCCGTGCCGGGCTGGGGCGGTGTGGCCATGGGAATCACCGCGTTGGGCGCGGCGGTCATCGCCTCGCGGCAAACCTCATCGTCCGCCTGGCTGCTGACCTGGATCGTCGAGGCAGTTGTGGCGATCGCGATTGCCGTTTGGACCACCCTGTCGAAGGCTCGGGCTGCGGGGAGTTCGCTTCTTTCGGGGCCGGGCAGGCGATTTGTGTATAGCTTCGCGCCGCCGCTTTTCGTGGGCGCGCTGCTGACGCTGGTGATCGCACGCGCCGGGCACACCGGCACCATTGCGGGCGTCTGGCTTCTGCTGTACGGGACGGGAGTGGTGACGGGCGGCGCTTTTTCGATTCGCGTCGTTCCTCTGATGGGGCTCTGCTTCATGGTGCTGGGAACGGTGGCGCTGTTCTGCCCGTCCGCCTGGAGCGACGCCTTCCTGGCTGGTGGATTCGGCGGTTTGCACCTTGTTTTCGGGGCGGTGATTGCGAGGAAATATGGCGGCTAAGTCCGGGGCCTTCCGCGGAGCGCGGGAGGAAAAAACGAAGCGAGGCGCGCCGGGCCCGCGACCGGGGGAAACGCCTGCGGCCAATCTCGATCGCGTGATCCACGAGCGAACGCGGCTCGGGATCGTGAGCGCGCTCGCCGTGAACGCATCGCTCGCGTTCAGCGAACTCAAGGATCTTCTGCGGATCACCGACGGCAATCTGAGCGTCCACGCGCGAAAGCTCGAGGATGCCGGTTATGTCGGCTGCACGAAATCGTTCGCGGGACGCGTTCCGAAGACGGAATACCGGCTGATGCCCGCGGGCCGGCGAGCGCTCGAGAAGTATCTCGATCACATGGAAGCCCTGATCCGCGCGACGCGGGAAGGGTGAGGAATCCGGGACGAACCCCCGGGGGTGACACAGACTGATGCGCGCACAAACGGCAAGCAAGTTCCCGCAACCGGCCCCGAAGCTTCACATCGCAATTCTTCTCGACGGCAACGGCCGATGGGCCGCTGCGCGCGGCCTGCCGCGTTCGGAAGGCCATCGCGCAGGCGTGGCGGCCGTCCGGCGCATCGTGCGCGCCGCTCCATCTCTGGGCATCGGAACGCTCAGCCTTTACGCTTTCTCGGCGAACAATTGGGAGCGCCCTTCCGGCGAAGTGATTTCGCTGCTCGGCTTGCTCGAGAGCTATCTTCGCGCCGATGCGGCCGAGTGCGCGGCGCGCGGCGTGTGCCTGCGGGTGATCGGCCGGCGCGACCGGATTCCACACTCGCTGCTGGATGCGATTGAGGCGGCCGAGCAGATCACCGCCGGAGGCCGCACGCTCGAATTACGTATCGCGCTCGACTATTCGTCGCGGGAGGCGATCCTCCAGGCGTCCTGCTGGATGCTTTCGAGCCTCGAAGTTTCCGACCGGGAATTCGCGCGGCGGCTCGGCCAGGTCACTCATGCGGGCGGCCCTGCGCCGGACGTCGACCTCCTGATCCGCACGGGCGGCGAGCGGCGGCTGAGCGATTTCCTGCTGTGGGAATGCGCGTACGCGGAATTGCTGTTCACTCCGAGGATGTGGCCGGAATTCGAAGCGGCCGATCTGGCGGCGGCCGTCGAGGACTTTCTCGGACGCGAGCGGCGCTTCGGGCGTCTGCCGGAAACTGCCGCAGCCAGCTAGCGCTCGCGGGCCATTTCGAAAGCCTTCAAGATCACCCGCGTCGCGGTTTCCGTGAGCGAATACTGGCCGAGCTCCGAGGGCGCGGCCCAGGCGACGTCGGTGACGTCGCTCCCGGCGCGCGGCTCGCCACGGACCCGCTCGCACAGGTAATCGAGAACGACGAAGTGGTATCTTGCCTTTCCCTCGCCGTCGAGAGTGATCCGTTCGAACACTTCGATGAGATCCAAGACGCGCACTTCGATCCCGGTTTCTTCGGTCAATTCGCGGCGGACTCCGTCGAGCAGCGTCTCTCCCACCTCGAGCATCCCACCCGGAATGGACCACTGGCGTTCGAGCGGCGGGCTGCCGCGCCGTATCAGGAGCGCGCGCCCGTCTGAAATGACGACCCCGCCCACTCCGACCATGGGGCGGTCCGGATATTCGCGGCTGCCAGTCATCCTTACACCATCCTCGCGAGAAAGCTTGACACGGGCGTTATATAATACGCCGTCCGCTGGAAGACCGCCGCACAGGAGAAATGGCCGTGACCAGATGCCCGGAATGCGACACTGAGATCGACCTGGACGAAGACGAAGTGGAAGAAGGCGAGATTCTGAGCTGCCCGGAATGCGATGCGGAGCTCGAAGTGACGCAAACGCATCCCGTGCATTTCGTCGTCCTCTCCGACGATGAAGACGAGGAAGAGGACGAAGATTCCGAGGACGGCGCGGGTCCCGAGGAAGAAGAGGAAGAAGAGGAAACCGAGGAGACGGAGTGAGACTGGCCCGCGGACCCTTGTGCGCGGCTCTGGTCATCACGCTTGGGTTGGCCGGCGCCCTGCTCGCCGCACAGGCCCAGAAGGGCGAGCCGGAGCTACGCACGATTCATGGCAGCGTGATAGACAAGAGCGAAAGCCCAGTTCCAGCGAGCGTCGTCTACCTGCTCAACGTGAAAACGGAGGCCGTGAAGAGCTATTTCACCGATGAGGCGGGTAACTATCGCTTCAGCGGCCTGGACCCGAACGTCGATTACGAAGTGCACGCCGAGCACGACGGCCTGACCTCTGCGACCCGCATGGTTTCAAGCTTCGACTCCCGCCGCGATATAGAAGTCGTCCTGAAACTTTCCCACACCAAGAACGCGCACTAGCCGGAAGCGGCGCTACTTGCTGTTCTCGCGCAGCGTGGTCGCTCCAACCGATCCGGGATCGGCGAGAAACTTTGCGACGATGGGGCCCACCGAGATGCACGAAGAGCTGATGTGGCCGCAGGCCGATTCCATCATGACGACGGGCGCGCCGAGCGCATTCGCAAAGGCTACCGCCGGCTCCGGGTTCACCATGTGATCCTCCGGCGAGACGAAAACGAGCATCTTTGCATGCACGCGTTTCGCGGACTGCTCCATGGTCTCGCCGTACTCGCCCGGAATGTCGAGCGACATGATCGCCTCGCGCTGCCGGATGGCGTCGCAGGCCGCCGCCGCGTCGCCCAAGCCGCCTTTCTTGGTCTGCGCGAGAAATGCCTCGAAATCCTTCGGGCTGGTGTGTTCCACGCGGTACGTGGGGGAAGTGACGTTCATCGAGCCGATTTCGCTGTAGACGGCGAACCCGCGCGTCATCGGACCGCGCCCGTTGCCTTCCTTCCACTTCGGGTCAAGTTCGAGCGCCTCGATCTCGGCGGTCCAGAGCAGCTTGTCGTACGAGGTCGATTGCGGCGATCCCGACAGCGGTATGGCCACATCCATGAAATCAGGGTAAGCCGTGGCCCATTCGAATGTCTGCATTCCACCCATCGAAATGCCCATCACCGCGTGCAGGCGTGAAAGATGCACAGTCTCGGTGACAAGCCGGTGCTCGGATTCGACCATGTCGCGGATCGTGAAGCGCGGAAACCGCATCCGCGGCTGCACTTTGCTGTTGGAAGGCGATGTCGAAGTTCCGTTGCCGATCGGATCCACGAGGATCACGAAATATTTGCCGGTGTCCACGACGTTTTCGGGGCCGACGTACTGCAGCAGGTCCTGCGTCCGTCCTCCGAGAAGCGTAAGCCACAGCACCGCGTTTGATTTGTCGGCGTTCAGCTTGCCCAGCGTGCGATAGCCGAGGCGAAAATCGTGAACCACGGCCCCGCTCTGCAGCTTGAGGTCGCCAAGGTCGGCGAACTGTTCCGGGGCGTCGGCTGGCTGTGAGGGCGTTTGCGCACGCGCGGCGCAGCCGATCGCGGCGGCAACGAGGCAGACGCACAGCACGATTGCGAATTTCGCTTTGTTTTTCATAAGAGATTCTACCTTGAAAGTGTCGAGGACCGCTTCGTTGAGACCGATTCACAAAAAAAGGCTGGTTACGGGGGATTTCGGAGAAGAGCGCATTGCGAGGGAAGCTCGGCCAGAGCTCCCCTCGCAGTGTTGCACAAGCTTACGGCAAGCTGAAAACGAACAGTGCGTTGCCCGCCGAATCGACGATGTATTGCTTGCCGTCCACCGCGTAGGACACGGGATTCGACCGCACGGACGAGCCCAGCAGGAGATGCCAGAGCGGCTCGCCCGTGTCGGCGTTGAGCGCGAAGAAGTTGCCGGCCGCATCCGCGGAAAACACGAGACCGCCTGCTGTCACCAGCACGCCGGTCCACGAATCGCCGATCATTTTGTATTCCCATTTCTTCTCGCCCGTGGTCGCCACGAGCGCGCGGATCCAGGTGGTGGTTTCGTCCGGGCCGCTCATTCGTCCGCCGCCGCCTCCTCCGCCAACGATCCCGACGGAATTGCCCGGCGCCATCTTGCGCTCGCCTTTGATGTAATAGGTGAAGCCGTCGCGCGCATTCACATAGAAAAGTCCGGTCAGCGGGCTATAGCACGGGCTTGTCCAGTTGATGCCGCCGGTCAGAGATGGATACACGAGAGTGCCCGCGACGCTCGGTTCGATTTGCTCGGGGGGGAACGTGATGGGACGCCCCTTCGCATCGAGGCCCTTCGCCCAGGTCTGCTTGGCAAACGGCACGCCTGTGATGAACTGGCCATTCGTGCGGTCGAGCACATAGTAAAAGGCGTTGCGGTTGGCGAGAGCCAGAAGCTTGCGCGGCTTGCCGTCAATCGTCGCGTCGAACAAGATCGGAGGTTCGGCCGCGTCCCAGTCGTGCGTCTCGTGGGGCGTGAACTGGAAATACCACTTCATCTTGCCCGTATCCGCGTCCAGCGCGATCATCGAGCAGGTGAAGAGGTTGTCGCCCATGCGGCCTTCGCCGTTCCAGTCCGGTGCCGGATTTCCGGTGCCCCAGTAGATCAGATTCAGCTCGGGATCGTAGGAGCCGGTATTCCACGTGGTGCCGCCGCCGTTCGACCAACTGCCGTCCGCCCACGTATCCGCGCCGGGATCGCTGGCGCTTCGCGGGACCGTGTAGGTCTGCCAGAGCAGCTTGCCGTCCTTGGCGTCGAAGCAACTGAGAAAACCGTGAGCGCCCGCTTCGCCGCCGCCGACTCCGACCACGATCTTTCCGTTGATCGCGAGCGGCGCCTGCGTGATCGCGTAGCCGTCCATTCTGTCGGCGATGAGCGGAATTCCAGCGCACCACGCCGCTCTTCGCATCGAGCGCGATCAGATGATCGTCGATCGTCGCGAGATAGACCTTATCGTCGAGCACCGCGACTCCACGGTTCGTCGGGAAGAGCCCGATCGGAACGAAATCCCGAGGCACCACAGGCACGTAATGCCAGAGCGGCTTTCCCGTGCGCGCGTCCAGCGCCGTGACGTTGCTCGGCGGCTCCGTCACGTACATGATGCCGTCCACAATGAGGGGAGACGACTCCATCACCCCGCCTCCGCGCATCTGGTAGGCCCAGGCTACCCGCAGGCTCGCCACGTTCTTCGGCGTGATCTCCTTGAGTCCCGAAAAACGCTGCGACCCGTAGTTGCCGCCGTACATCAGCCAATTGTTCGGCTCGGAATCCGACTTCTGGAGGCGTTCGTAGGAGACCTGCGCGAAGCTCGGCAGCGCGAAACACAACGCGAGGATAAAGACGAGATGTCTGGCGGTTTTCATTGGACCCCTTTCAAGCTGGAGAGGTATGCGACGAGATCGTCAAGATCCGTCGCGGAAAGATTGCTGTAGCTCGGCATCACGCTTTTCCCCGGCCGGTTTTCAATTGTCTTCAGGTTGCTTTTGTCGAAGGAGTAGAAGTGGCCGCTCACATCTTTCAGAACGAGAGTGTACGTATCTTCATTCACGCGAATGCCGGTCACGTCGCGGCCGTCCTTGGTCACCACGTGCACCAGTAGATACCCGGTGTTCCCCCCGCGCTCGGGAAGCGACATATCCGCCGGCGGATTCTTGCCGGGGTCCAGAAGGAAGTCATGCAGGTATTTCGGCGCGCGCGATCTTCCGATGATGGTCAACTGAGGGCCGATCCCGCCTCCCTGCCCGCTGATGGCGTGGCACAGCGCGCAGCCGTTCGCGTCATAGACGGCTTTCCCTTTCGCCGGATCGCCCTTTGCGGCCTCAGTCGCGCCCGATTCACCGAGGGTGCGAACGTAAGCGACAACCTGCCAGGCTCTTTTGTCGTTCAACGACATCTGGGGCGGCATTCCGCCCTGTCCATTTCGGATAACCCCAAA
Organism: uncultured Acidobacteriota bacterium; assembly: GCA_963813045.1. Lineage (GTDB taxonomy): Bacteria > Acidobacteriota > Terriglobia > Acidiferrales > UBA7541 > Palsa-295. The sequence goes on along the minus strand of CAWEXR010000027.1, from coordinate 17,380 downwards.
GACTCCCGCATCACCCTTTCGCTGCGCGACCCCGTGAAGATCGGGGCCGAGCTGTCCACCTCCGTCGAATCCGTGGCAACCGGCGCAGTTCGCCGCAAACAACTGCTTGCCCATGGCGATGTCGTCGGGCGTCAGCTTGGCTGCGGGAGATTCCTGTGCGTTGCCCGGCGGCGCGTTTTGCGCCTGTGGGGGGGACGCGTGCGACGGACCGTGTCCAATCCCCCAGAGGAAAGCCAGCGCAACGATACAGAATCCACGGATGACGATCATGTTTGCTCCTGGGCCGAATTTAACCGCTGCTATCTAATACAACCGCAGCAGTTCTTTCAAGCCATAAACATGCCGAGTGTTTTCACTCTTTAGACGCGAAATCGGGAGTAAGCGAGCAAGCAGTAGTTGGTGCCGGCGGGGGGAATCGAACGTTAAGCGCTATCGAGAAGACGTGACTTACTGAAAACCCAGGAACACGGAATATGCCAATCATCAGTACTCAGAAATTAGCCTTGAGCCAATTCACCCCGGCCGTGATGTCCACCTGATTAGCGTCCCCAATCAGACTCGGGATTTTCTCGGCGCAATCGAGTGGGATCGGAGCCGGAAGAATTGGAGCGAGTCGAAAATAATTCGTCCCAAGCAGCCGGGCACATTCGTAATCAGCGACGCCCATCATTCCCTCCAACATCATGTCTGCGAGCACCGTCGCCCATTGGGCTAGTCCCCAATCAAGCGTATCGCCAGAAACAAAAGTCGGAGTGACCCCAGTACCGATGGAAAACAGTTTCAAGTCGCCCAGCTGCTGATTCCCGGTGCCACCGTCTATCGCCTGTGCCAAAGCGGCCATCGACGGGTTGTTCGCAACGACACCGCCGTCGACATAACCTTGGTACACCGGAAAATACGTTGGAGCTGCGCTAGTTCTCAAGGCCACATCGGCAATCTTCTCCGCCCCGTCGGAATCAGGTCCGGCAAAGTTATGGAAAAACTTCGGCTTCCACATCCGAGGTGCTGGCGGCTTCGCCTGGTTGTCCAAATCGAACGACGGTACAAGCACGTGACGAGGCAACAAGTCGTTCAATGTTCCATTTCCGAACGCCGACTGGACGATCCGAATCAGATTCTTGTTATCGTACTTCGCCCCAACGAGATCCCCTAAATCGCGGATTTCATGCCACAGAGTACGAGAAAAAATCGCACTTCCGTTGTCTTGATAGAGATCCATCAACGCTTGCGGCGACATCCCCTTCGCAAGCCCCAGCGCCAGGATGCCACCCGTTGAAGTTCCGGCGAGTAAGTCGGCGCGATTTATGAAGCCGGGGACCTGTGCCTCCAAACGGTTCAGAAGAACCGCCGTATAGAGACCACGAATTCCGCCGCCGTCGAGAGCCAGGATGCGATAGGCCGCCATATCAGCTCACTATTAGCGTTTCTCGCGGAAACGCCTTAGCACCGTATCCGAACCCGAAACCGAGAATGGCCGCAGCTTTTTTGCCGAATACCGCTTTTCGAACTTCTGGACCGATGGACCTTGCATAACCACTTCTCAACCCCCTCCCCTTGCGGGAGGCATTGAGAAGCGTGAACCGTTTCATCTCCGTGAGTGAACCAGCTCGCTTTCCCACCTTCGGAGATAGGCGATACCATATTATATGCCGCATTCGACACAGTATTCATTCTTTAATAGATTTGGATGGAGTACCGGGTTATGTCCGCTACGGGTACCCGAAAAAATCAGCGCGGAAGCCCCGACCGGTTACGAGTATTTACGGGTGTGCCGCCGAGTCGCCGCTCATCGACCGGCCTCAGCATCGCGCGATCATCCCACAACTGGAACGTATCTGGAACGCGACATTTCTTGTGCGATCTTATGCTTTATTTATCGGCTAAGAAATGGTGCCGGCGGGGGGAATCGAACCCACGGCCTAGGGATTATGAGACCCTCGCTCTTCCACTGAGCTACGCCGGCATGCGAACGACGAGCGATAATTGATGCTACGGTTTCGCTCCGCGGGGTGTCAAGTTGCGCCGCACAGGCTGATTCCCCCAACGCCGGCCGCTGCGACGATTGCAATATTCAGTTGTCAAAGAGCGATCGGCTCCCGTCGAGGGAGCCGTCGAACAAATCAGGGCGAAGAGGGGGCGCGGCTTTCGCCGGAGCCCTGCGCCATGATTTTTTCGATTTCATCGGCGGTGCGGGGAAGGCGCGCGGTAAGCAGTTGGTAACCGTCTTTCGTGACGAGGACGTCGTCCTCGATGCGCACGCCGAGATTTTCCTCCGGAATGTAAATTCCCGGCTCGACGGTGACGACCATCCCCGGCTCGAGCGGCCGCGTGCGGTCGCCGGGATCATGCACGTCCAGGCCAAGATGATGGCTGACGCCGTGGATGTAATAGCGGCCGAGCGTGCGGCCTTCCTTGTCGTGACCGTGCGAATCAATGTAGTCCGTGGCGATTTGTTGCAGGCTGTCTTTCTTGCCATAGAGAACCGCGCCGGACTTGACGGCCGCGATCGCGGCATTCTGCGCGCCGAGGACGATGTCGTAGATTTCGCGCTGGCGCGGCGTGAACTTGCCGTTGGCCGGGAGCGTGCGCGTGATGTCGGCTGCGTAGCCGCCATACTCGCCGCCGACGTCGATCACCACAACGTCACCGTCCTTGATTTCATCGTCGAGCGCGCTGTAGTGCAGCACTGTCGAATTGAAACCCGCGCCGACGATCGGCGCGTAGGCTTCGCGTTCGCAGCCGCCCCACTCGTGGATCTCTTTCATTCGCGCGGCGATTTGATACTCGAAAAGTCCCGGGCGCATCGTCTTCATCGCATCGAGATGCGCGTCGATGGAGACGTCGATGGCTTTCTGCATCAACGCGAGTTCGCCCTCGGACTTGACCTGGCGCATGGCGTCGAGCTGCGGCGCAATGTCCTTGAGTATTGCGTGCGGAATCATGTCGCGAATCTCCGCGACGGATTTCGTCAGATGCGGATAGCCTTCTTCGTTTTTCGGCGGCAGCAGCGTGTAGAAAGTTTTGTAAGTCCTGGCGAGTCTTTCGAGATCGCCTTTGAGGCTGGTGATCGGTTCGACGGTCCCGAATCCGGTCTTCTGCTGCACGTCCGGGTCGTCCGGGCCCATCTTCGGCCCTTCCCACTTTTCCTGCAAGGGATCGCGCGGCGGCAGATAGAGAGTCTCTTGCGGCTCGCCGGCGGGCGCTTTCGGAATCAGAACGAGAACCGCGCCGGGCTCGTCGTGCCCGGTGAGGTAATAGAAGTACGGCTCCTGAAAAAAGACGGCGACTTCGGAAGCGTCCTCGTGTCCCGTGTAGCCGTAGAGCAGGATCGGCCCGCCTACGCGAAAGCATAGAAGGCGACGCCGCGCGGCGTATTCCTGGCTCGGCTGACGAAATCGCGCCTGCGCGAGTTGGACGGCGAAGAAAACCGCGAGCAATGCCAGCGCGGCGCAAAATGCACCCCGCAAGCTGCGACCCGCGAGAAATTCGCGATTAGACTCGATCGCCGTCGTTTGTTTCCAGTGAGTTGGGCGTGATTCTAATAATTGGATTTTGCGATTAGAAAACCATAGGAGGGGAATGCGGTCGGCCCGAAGGTCGCCGCTACAAAGGCAGAAGCAGATCCCTCGTCGGCCAGACTGCGGCCTCGCTCGGGATTGCGATCCTGGTCGGATCGCAATTTTGCGATTAGAGAATGGAATTCGGGCGCTCAAGGGTCGCCTGCTTGGTTGCCCTAGGGCGTCCGTCGCGCCGCGTTCGAATTTTTCTTCGTACATCTTCACTCTTCCACGCTATCACACGATGCAAATCGGGTGCGCATCGAGGCGTTTGCAAGTGCCTTGGGGTGAGTCGGTTAGAGGGGATTTCTAATCGCTACACGAGTTGCGATTAGGGCCGGGTCTTCGGCGTGGCGGCCTTCCGATTCAAGAGCGAAGCCACTCACGGAAATACTTGCTGCGAGAGGACCGGCGCAAAGGAGATTGTTTCATTCGGATGTTCTGCTTCCGGGGTCGAAACCCCGCCCTCCCGTTTTCCAACAACCTGTCTAGCCGCGAGATGCGTAGTAACTCATTGAGGCAGTACTAGCTACTTGCCCCGCCGTTTATCTAATGCCGCGCTTTATCCTGAACGAACCAGCTGATAGAGGGGACCGTGTCAAACAGCTCGCTTGCCATTGATTCCGGCCGGCCGGCGCGGCGTAGCACGCGCGTCGATCGGGCCATCGCGCTCGCGGTCGCGGGAGTGGACTCGTTCCGCGGGCCGTATCACGAGGAAGTATCCACCATCACCATCAGCGCCCACGGCTGCAAGTACGAATCGAAATACGAGGTGCTGCCCAACGCCTCCGTGCTGCTGGAACTGAACGGCAAAGGACCGGATTCCAAGCCTGTTTCCACGCGCGGACACGTGAAGTGGACCAAGCGTCTCGCCGAGGCGGGCATCCTGTACCAGACGGCGATCGAGCTCGACGCACCCGGCAACATCTGGGGCATCGACGCCCCACCCAGCGATTGGGCGCAGTTCAACGGGACCCGCAATCCTGAAGCCGATGCGCAGACGGCGAAGCCGGTCACCGTGCTCCGGCCGGAGACATATTCCACGACCACAAAGGAGGAGCGCGGCAAGATCGCGAATCCTCGCGCGGCCGAGCCTGGGCCGCGAGCATCGAGCGGGATGCCGCCCGTGGGCCAGCTGATCGGCGGTTTCCAGCAACAGATGGAGAAGATGCTTTCCGAAGCGGCCGAGGTAGTCGTTCGCGAAAGAGCGGCGTCGCTCGTGGAGGAGGTGCGCGCCGAAATCCGCGAAGACGCCAAGCGCATCCTCGGCGAAGCATCGGCCTCCGAGGCCAGCCACTGGATGGACGAATCGCTGAAGCGAATGAACCAGGTCGGGGAGGAAAGCGCGCGAGCGCGCCACGCTCAATGGACGAAGAAGGTCGAGGGAGAGCTTCAGCAGGCTCTCGCGCGCATGGAGGCGCGCCAGCGCGAACTCGAAGTGCTCGCCGAGAAGCTGACCATGACCGCGCGGGAGCGGCTGGAGGGCGCCGTCGAAACCGCCCGCAAAGACGGCGTCGGCCGGATCGTCGCGCGTTTGAAGGAGCAATCGGCGCCGGTGATCGACGAAGCCCACAAGGTGGCGACGGAACTGACGAAGCGCGAGGAGGACCTGGGAAAGATGTGCGAGCAGTTCATCGAGAAATCGTCGGTGGAAATCGAAGAGGCGTGCACGCGGCTCGACCGGCAATTCGAAATGATCCTGCGGGAGAGGCTCGATAGCGCCCGCGAAGAACTCGAGCGCACGGCCCAAGAGGCCGCGAAGGTCGCGCTCCACGGCGTTCGCGTTTCGGCCGTGCAGCAGGAGACGGAATCGCAGGCCCGCTTGCAGCATGCGCTGGAACCGGTGATGGAAGGCGCTCTCGCGTCCCTGAAGGAAAAGGCGGCGGAAGTGTCGCGCCAGTTCGCAAGCGAGATGAGCGATTACAGCCGCAGCCATCTTGAATTCGTCGGCGGCGCCATTTCGGAGCTGGCCAAAGGTATCGGAAAGCTGTCCAGGGACTAGGCAGGCCCCGCGAGGGGCTTCCAGGGCGGAGCGATGGAAGGTCAAATCGAATCGGCCGACGCTCATCAGGCGGTTGCGGACCGTCCGTGCGGCGTGGAGTCTTGCCCGGAGCGCGCGGCGGCAAAGGTTGACATGCGCGAGTTCTGCCTCGCGCATTTCCTTTCGGTCTCCTTCGAGGAACTTCGGGCGAGCCACGAGCGGCTGAGAACCGAAGCCTACGACCCGACGGCCATGGCGTCCTTCCGGGAGCGATCGTCCCTCTGGGCACGAGAAGCCGATGGGCTCGTGGAAGAGGCGCGTTTCGCCGATCCGCAGACGAAAGCCCGCCTGATGGGAGCTCTGCAATGGATCTCCCAGTCCGGGAAAGGCCCTGCGCCGGAGCCCGCGAATGGCGACGGCGGTGCCGGTATGGCTTCGACGAGAAGACCCGCGGCGGACCTGGGAAGAAGATACCTGGACCACAACGTTGAGCCGCCATGGCGCAGGCTTCGTGTGCCGCCATCCGGTCGACACAGGCGGAATGGTCGTACTGACGCGCAAGGACAAGGGAGGCCGCGTGGAAGCTCGCGTGGTCTACTCGCGGCTGGACTCGGAAGGCCGCCGGCAGATCGGCATCGAACTGATCGGTCGAGACGACTTCTGGGACTAAAGCTCTAATCCCTCGCCAGAGAAACGACAGCGTCTTCGTAGCGGCCCGCGCCCATCTCACCTTCGGGGAAAATCTTGTGCTCGGCGATCCAGCGGAAGGACTCGTCGAAGACTTCCTTCGTGTAGGGCTCGAAGACGATGCGCTCGCCGGGACCCCAGCGGCGCGTGTCCATTTGCGCGTGGAATCGCTCGGGGAATTCCTTCTGATAGTACTTCGTGTAGAGGTCGGGGCGAAGGTCAATGTCGCGCTGAGCTTTTCGCAGAGCGCGGAAATACTTTCGGACGTCCTCCATGTCGGGATCGCCAGTGATCATGGTGGCGATCATGAAGGTGCTGTCGATGATCTTGCGGAATCCCAACTGTTCGAGGAAGTAGTACGGACCGCTGAAAAGCGACGCGGCCGGAACCTTGCGGTCGATCAAGAGCTCCATGCGGTTGAATAGCAGTCCATCGGAGAAGGACAGACGGATGTCCTTCGCGGGCATGTACTGTTCGAGGGCCTGGATCGTGGCGTAGTGGCTGCCGGATTGGTAGCCGACGGAAATCGGCACGTCGGCGAGCTGCTCGGGCGTGTGGATATTCGATTCGGGCGGCACGAAGACCCCTGCGGGCGAAACCGAGTAGGCGTCGGCGTACATCTTGCCGTGTCCGTTGGAGGCGGAGACATTGACCGTCCAGTGGCAGGCGCAGCCGATGTTCGTCGTGCGGCCTTTTTCGAACGTCTGGTAGGCGCCGACCTTATCGCCGAGATCGTGCTTCTTGCCTTCCTTGGAAGACAGCTCGTCGCGAAATTCGTAGTCCAGATGTTCCTCGCGAAAGTAGCCCTTGTCCTCGGCGACCCATTCATGCAACCGCATGTGAGGAGCGATGACGAACTTTGCCATGTGCCAGATCCTTTCTAGAATCCGGGGATACCGGTGGAGGCGGGGCGGACTTCGGCGGTGGCGCTTTCGGAGCCGAAGCGCAGGCGTTCGACGTAGGTCTGCGCGAGCGACATCAGGCCCGTATAGAGGTAGCCCCACACGAAGAGCAGGAAGAAGGGAATCGTGGCGTAGTTTTCGTTCTGAAGCGCGTAGACGACCGCGAAAGCGAAATACATTCCGAGCAGCACTTCGGCGAAAGGCATGAAGCCGGCGCGCTTGTGATATTTCTTCTTGGCCCACGCACCCTCTCTCTTGCCCTTTGCTTCCACGCGATATTTCGGCGTGCGCACGAATTCCGATTTCACGCCGAAGATCGCTTCGATCACCGCGAAGGCGTTGCGGACCGAAAGGCCGATGCCGACGGCCATCACGAACGGCAGGTAGAAGAACGTCCGCTTCCACGTCTTGGGATAGAGCGCGCGCTCGGCCGCCAGATAGAACGACGAAATCGAACAGGTCGAGGCCAGGAAGAGCGGCAGGTCGATCACGAGCACCTGGAACCATCCCTGGTAGAAGCGCACGATCATCGCGGGCAGCAGAATGATGGAGAGGAACACCATCAGCGGATAGCTGATGTTGGCCGTCAGGTGAAAGACGGCCTCGGCCTTCGTTGATTGCGGGAGGTCGGCGCGCAGCACGTGCGGCAGAATCTTCTTCGCCGTCTGCATCAGACCCTTGGCCCAGCGCGCCTGCTGCGATTTGAAGGCGTTCATCTCCACCGGCAATTCGGAGGGGCAATCGATCTCGGGCAAATAGAGGAAGCGCCAGCCGCGAATTTGCGCGCGATAGGAAAGATCGGTGTCCTCGGTGAGCGTGTCGTGCTGCCAGCCGCCCGCGTCTTCGATCGCGTTGCGGCGCCAGATGCCGGCGGTGCCGTTGAAATTGAAGAACAGGCCGCTGCGGAAACGCGAGGAGTGCTCGATGGCGAAGTGGCCGTCGAGCAGAATCGCTTCGACTTCCGTTAGCGTCGAATAGTCGCGATTGACGTAGCTCCAGCGCGTCTGCACCATCGCGAGCTGCGGCTCGACGAAATACGGAACCGTGCGGCGCAGAAAATCGGCGGGCGGAATGAAATCGGCGTCGAAGATGGCGACGAATTCGCCCGCGGCGGTCTTCAGGCCTTCCTGCAGCGCGCCGGCCTTGAAGCCTTCGCGATTGTCGCGATGGATGTAGGAGATCGGAACGCCGAGAGCGCGGTGGCGCTCGACGCAATCGCGCGCGACGGCCTGCGTCTCGTCGGTCGAATCGTCGAGCACCTGAATGTCGAGCAGCTCGCGCGGATAATCGAACTGCGCGACGGTCTCGATCAGCCGCTCGATCACGTAGCGCTCGTTGTAGATCGGGAGCTGCACCGTGACCTTCGGCCACACTTCGATTTCCGGCGGCGGGCCGGGAACGTTCTTGCGATGCTTGAAAAAGTTGTAGACGAGGACGTAGCGATGAATGCCGTACGTCGCCAGAATCACCATCACGAGGAAATACGGCAGCATGACGGCGAGATCGAACGCATTGGCCTGGTAGAGGCCCCGGAAGGTCGGGTCGACCAGCCGATGCCAATAACCCGTCAAACCATTGCCGCCTAGAACGATCCACACGGCTAAATTGTCTGGCGACATCAGGTGTGTCTGCCTTCAGCTTGGACTGCTGCTTGAACTGCCTGGACGTACCCTCGGCTGGCCGGCCAAGCATATGATTATACGGGTAAACGGTTGCGTGTCAATGGTTTCCCGAGCTCCGGGCTTCCCGGCGCACGGCATCCGCGTGCCGGTTTGCCCGCAAGCTTCGAACACCGAAAGCAGGTTCGTCAGACCGAGGAGATCCTTGATCGACTTGTTGTAATTGATCAGCAGGAGTTCGCAGTTTCCCTTGCGAGCCGAAATGTAGACGGCGACGATCGCGCCGAGCCCCGAACTGTCCATGCGATCGGTTTCCTTCAGGTCGAGGATGATCCGCTTGGTGGTCGGGATCACGCTGCGCACGTGGGCCTTCAGAGTCTCGGAATGCTCGGACGTCAGCCTGCCGCCGCACTGGATCACCTGCGCGTCTTCCCAGGCGTAGGTGTGCAGCTTGAAGCCGCTCGTCGGAACAGCCGCTGGTTCGGCCACGTGTGAAATCTCCTCTGCCGGAAGTGCCACGTCACTTGCTTGTTGTTGCTATGTACGCCGTTTCCCGCCCGGACACAAGCATTTTTCGATTCGGGAAGCTCTCACAGAATATTCACGGCTCGGGCGGCCAGCAGCGCGACGATCGTCAGCGAAATCAACGACTGCAGCATCATCACCATCTTCGCCCAGCGCGACAGCACGGCCGTATCGGTCGGCGAGAAGGCCGTGCTCGTGTTGAAGGCGAGGAAGAGGTAGTCCACGAAGTGAGGCGACCACGATTCGTCCCGCTCATCCTGCGCGAGCATCTGCGGAAAAAGAAACGAGCTCTCCATCCCATCGCGCTTGCGATCGCGCCCCGTGGGACCACCCGCGTCGAGCTTCCAGTACCACAGCGCGAACACCAGCACGTTGGTGATCCACAGCGCGATCGCCGAGCGCAGCAGCACGCCCGGGGCTTCGCGTGCTGCGGAATACCGTGGATCAGAAAGATCAACGACGCAATCATAGCCAGCGTGATCGCGCCGTTGACGGCAAAAGTGAGAATTCGGGCGACGTCGTACAGGCCGCGGTGGTGGGTCACCACCATTGGGATCAACAGGACGAGGACGACCACCAACAGCAGCCAGCTCGGGCCCACGGAAAGCGGTTCCGGCAACGCCCAGTAAACGCACGCGGCAGCCAGCATCGCCACGAACGCCGGCCACCTCGGTTCACGGATGATTTTGAGGTTCATAGTTTCGCGGAAACAGCGCCTTGAGCGCCCCATATTACTCTGCCAGGGAGCGTAGAATCACTTGAAGTTTTTCGCGCGGCTGAAAGTCTGATCGGGCTGCTCGAGCGGATTTTTTCGGATCCTCCATGAAACCAAAGGCCCCTAACATCCCGGTCCGGCATGGGTCGCCATTCCACCCTGGTAATGGTAGGACTAATACTCGTGCGAACCCCCGATTGGACCTCGCTTTCTTTCTCCCCCTTCTGCACCCGGAACCGTCTGATTCCCGATTTTCTTCTTGACACTTCATCCGGCATCGACAAATATGTCACCGCCTCGCAGCCCCGGCGAGTGGCTTGGCTGTGCTCCCGAAGTCGGGCTTCATGTTCGTCTCTGCGCGAGAAAGAGAAAAGCGAGAGGATCACATGAAAACGCGCAACATCCGTGGTTTTGTTCTTGCCAGCCTCGCCTTGCTGCTGGCCGTGATCGCAGCCCCAGATGCTCTCGCACAAATCAGTATTCCGGCAGACGGCTTCACCGCAACAACGGTCCAGACGAATGGCAACGCTGTTTTGACAGGTGGCGTACTGCAACTGACTCCGAGTGCTACTTTTCAGGCGGGGTCAGCTTGGTTCGTCACTCAGCAGCCGGTGGCCGGTCCCTTTTCTACCACCTTTACGTTTCAGCTGATTGGGGGGAACACAAATCAGAGCCCAGCGGATGGCATTGCGTTCGTGATCCAAAATTCGACTGCGGGGACGAGTGCCTTAGGTCCTGACGGCTGCGGTATCGGATTCGGTGAAGACACTTCTGGTTTCACATCTTCCACTGGTGGTATCCCGGACAGTCTGGCGGTAGAGTTCAACACCTACCTGAACAGCCCCAATGACCCGAGCTACAGCGATGTTGCGATTCAATCTTGCCCGTCGATGGGCGCGAATAGCGTAGACCCCGAGTTGCAGGATTGCGGTTAACGATCTTACTCAACTGGTCCCCGCGATCACCCTGGCCGACGGCAACATGCATATGGTGACGATTACATACACCCCGTCTACGTTATCGAATTGCGGTGAGGGGGAAGCACAGATTGCAGCAGCCTCGATGTGCTTCTGGATGGCGTTGATTTGTTTCCCGGCGGCGTCCTAGTCAACCTGAGCACTTTGCTGACGCTGACCAACGGCAATGCCTATGTAGGGTTCACGGCGGCAACGGGCGGCGGGGACGACAACCAAGACATCCTGAGCTGGACATTCATGCCGAATGCTCAGAGCCAAGTGGTTACAGCAAACGCGTTAACCACCTTTAACTTCCAAAACAGCATCTACAATTTCACCGCACAACAGACCCCGACCGACCCGCCGGTAGTCGTAGAGGTCACGCCGATGACGATGACCGCATCGGGCTACCCAACGCCCTGGTGCAGAGGAACTTCTGGCCAGCCCGCTGCTTTGTCTACGAGTCCTCTACAAGTTCGGGTGGGGATGCACCCGTGATGTTCTCGGTTACGTGCCCTCAGCTACTCAACGGAACGTGCACACCTTTCTACGCGGAGCTTGGCACCAACGCCCAGATCAAAACAGCCGACAACCCGCTTTTCATCTACCCTGGGATTCTCGGCCCTTTGAACCCGTTCCCTGGCGTCCTCAAGGGCGGTTCGGGAAACCCCGCGCCGTGCACAGTGCCCGCAAGTGGCCCACTGTTCCAGAGCAACCAGATCGACGCCTTCTCTGATGGTTTGCACACCACGGCGCCTAGCGGAGGCACGGGTTCGTGCTGGGTAGCAACCTACCTCACGCCGGGTGAGACTCCGCCGGGTCCTACGATCAGCTCTCCGACCTCCGCACCAACTTACCCTGCAAACACAACGGAACCGGCGAGCTATACCTGCGGCAATCCGATTACGTCCCAGGCTGCCGGCAGCCCGATAGGCCCGTATCTGACGGTGTCAAGCTGCAAGCAATCTACGGGCACTCAGACCCACTGCACGTTTACGCCGACCGCGGGGCCAGGCGGCAATCCAGGCGGGCTGGTGTGTACTGGCACCTTCGTTACTCCTAAAAATAAGGGGTCGTATATATTCGCGGTGACGGCAATCGACTCCGGCGGGAACCAAAACGTGAATGCGGTCATATACAATGTGAAGTAAGCAGGTGAGTGACTGACTTCCAGGAATTACGTGGAGTCAATAACCAAGGGGTGCCGCGACGCGGCACCCCTTTTTGTTGCAGGAGGTTGAGACTCTAGGAGGTTTTATAAAGAAATGGGCCTTGCAGAAAGCCGTTTGTAAGACCGGTTCTAGCTTTTGGCTGCTTGTGTTCCGCGGGTGGACTCATCGTAGATGGCCTTGAAGTCCACGCGCTGTACAGTTTCTCCGCTCCGGGATCTTTCTTCATCGCATCCAGCAGGCGGAGAGCCTCGCGATAATTATCGCGCGCTTCACTGCGGTCGCCGGAATCTCGCGCGATCGTGGCCAGCAGGTAATGCGCGCGGGCGCTAAGCGGCTGCATTCCGAGCTTATCCGAAAGCAACAAGACGCGCTCCAGCTCCTGCCGAGCGTGGGAATAGTCACGGCTCTGCATCATGGCTTCGGCCATGAAGATGGAGCACTCGACCGACGTACTTCAGGCCGAGATCGTCCGCCCTGCTGAATCACCTGCGGAAGCTCGAAATGGCTACCTGGGGGCGTTTTTCCTGAACTTGGACCTTAACCAGGTTCGCTTTGGCAACCCGAATGGTGTCCGGTTCCTTGCTGCGCGTAGCGGCCTCCAGGGCCTGTGCATACAAGGAATGAGCGGACTTGAAATCTCCGGCGTAGAAGAACGCCTCGCCCTGGAATCCCAATATTTCGGCGACCATTTCGTCAGTCTTCAGCTCGCCGAGAGGCTGAGCGCTTCGTCCAGAGCACTCTTCGCCTCGTCTGCGCGCCCGGCGAGGATGGCGCCCCTCCGCGAAACCACCCAGCGTCTTGCCCATCAGGAGGTCCTGTCCTTGATCTCGCGGAAAGTCTTGAGGGCGTCCTGCATGGAGTTGATGGCTGCCCCAAACCGCCCCTGGTATTCAAACAGCCTGCCCAGACCGTAAGACTCCATGGCCGCACCATGCCGGTCGTCCATACTGCGCCGCAGTTCCAGCGCCTGCAGATAATACGAAGTAGCCTGATCGTACTGGCCCATTTCGGCCGAGCTCTCGCCGAGATTGTGGACCGCGTCCACGATGTCCCGCGGCACTTTCGATTTTTCGCGCAGCTGCAGCGCCTGCTGATAATAGGTAAGAGCATCCTGATACTGGCCCTTATTCGAATACGCGGTCCCAATGTTGTTCAGGCAGGCGGCCTGCAAGCTTTCATTGCCGAGATCGCGTTCCAACTGCAGCGCTTCTTTGTACATTTTCAGGGCCTGGTCATCGTCGCCACGGTCATCGGAGAAATTGCCCATATCGATCAGAGTATCGGCCAGGCCACGCTTGTCGTCGATTTCACGCCGAAGGCTTAGCGCCTCCTGGTAGTTGGCCAAAGCATCTTTGGGCTTGCCGAGTGAAGCCTGAGCCGAAGCCATCTGGTTCAGGCTGAGCGCAAGGCCACGCTTCTCGCCGATGGCTCGCCAGATGGCTAGCGCCTCCTGTTCGTTGCGCAGTTCTTCCTCAGGCTTGCCCAACATATCGTAAGCCACAGCCATAAAATGCATGCTGGCAGCCTTTTGTTCCTGGTTATCCATTTGGACTGCCAGGGTGTAGGCGCGGTTCAGGGGTTCAAAACTGCCTTGCGGGTCGCCGCTCTTGATGGCTACGCGCCCGAGTTCGAGGGTTGCCGCAACGTCCTTCGGGTTCGTGGTTAAGAGCTTCTGGTAGTACTCACGAGCTTTCGCGAGGTCTCCAGAATCCTTATAGAGGCCGGCCAGCGCCGATTCCACGTCAGAGTTATCCGGCGAAACCTGAGCCAGATTCTCGTACGCCTTTATGGCCTCGGGATAGTTCTTTATCACCTGCAACGAATGGCAGAAATCAAATACTTCTCCGCCTCAGGGAGGTCCTGGCTCAGCGTCACAGCTTCTTGGCGGACTGCTCCGCTTCGCCGTCGTAGCCCAGACTGCTGTAGGTCTGCGCCAGCTTTGGAAAAGGCCAGCGCGAAGTTGGGATCTGCCTTGGTCGCCGCCTCGAGTTGCCTCTGAGCTTCGAGACTCTTGCCGTCCCGCAGAAAGCCGATGCCCTGGTTATAATCGCGAAGCGCCTCCACCGAGTGAGAATTCGGCTGGAAAGAGCTAGCCTTTAACTCCTTGAGCGCATTCCCCGGCACCGCAAGGTTCTGGCGGATAGTTCAGCGAGCCGGTCGATGGCTGCGGGAACGTCCTTTTCGCCGGCGGCTTCGACCTTGAGGAACGCGGCGGTCGCGCCGCAGGTCCTGGAGTGTGGCGTCGATGCGGATCTGATCGCCAAATTTAGCATAGCGGCCTGAAACCAGGAGGTACGGCACTCGAAAACTCGGCCAAATGGCGCAGCGTGTCGGGGTCGAAGTCTGCATTCGCGGGGATGCGAAGATCTTTCAAGACTTGATGCAGGCGATCGGAAGAAACGGTATGCAATCGGGCCGACTGGCCGACGTCCGTGCTCAGCATGTCGGCGACACTTGGACCGATCCAGTCCAGGGAAGAATCGCTGGAGGCGTTGTGAAAGGGCAGGATCGCGAGAGAAGCAGATGGCACTGCGGCGGCAGGCTTGCCGCGGATGGAATCCAGGTCTCTTGAAAGCCACGAACGCGGCGACGGCAAGAAGAACCAGCAGAGCCGGCACCAGCCATTTCCGACACCTTGATCCAGGCGGAACCGAAAGCGGCGCCGATACAACGCCGCGCCGCCGTGGGAATGATGGTGCTGCGAGGCCGCGCTTCGCACCGCCACGCCATGCCTCGAGGTCCTGCAAGATTTCGCGCGCGGATTGATAGCGCTGCGTAGGCCTGATTTCCAGGCACTTTACAGTGACGTCGCTCAGAAGCCGCGGAACCTTCGGATCGACTTCAATCGGAGGACGCGGACGTTCCGACGTGCGCTTGAACATCGCGGCCTGCGCGGTGTCGGCTTTGTAGGGCAAGGAACCGGTGAGCAGTTCGTAGAGAATCACGCCGAGCGCGAAAAGATCCGAGCGGGCATCCACGTGCTCGCCCTTCACCTGCTCGGGAGACATGTAATCCGGGCGTGCCCACGAGCGTTCCGGTTTGCGTCATGCCGCCCGATTCGACCGAGTGGGCGATGCCGAAATCCATCACCGCGACCTTGCCCTGCTTGTCGATCATGATGTTCTGCGGCTTCAGATCGCGGTGGACAACGCCTTCGTAGTGGGCGGCCTCCAGCGCGAGGCACACCTGCTCGATAATGCGAACAGTTTCCTCCGCGCTCAGCCTGCCCTTTTCCGCGACGAGGGATTTCAGATCCTGTCCCTCGATGAACTCCATGGTGATGAACTTGATGCCGTTCGCTTCGCCAAGATCGAAGATGCGAATGACGTTGCGGTGAGTGATCTGGCGGGCCAGGATCAGTTCCTGTTTGAAGCGCGCGAGAATCTCGGGATGGACTGCCAGCTCGGGGCGAATCACTTTCAGCGCGACCAGGCGATCCAGCTCGCGGTCGCGCGCTTTGTAGACCGCGCCCATTCCGCCCTGCCCGAGCAACTGCACGATCTCGTATCGGATGCCGAGCACGGTTCCCGGCGAAAGGGCAGACCCGGACGCCCCGGCCGCATCGGAAGGAAGCGACCAACCTCTTGGAACGCTTGCAGCGGGGCCGGTTGAAATGGCGGACGGCGTGGCCGTCGTCATCGCGTCAAATGCAAAAGGAGTGTCGCACTTCACACAACGAACAGCCGTGGAGGGATTATCGGAGTGGCACTGCGGGCATTCCATGGCGTTCGCCGCCATATCACCTTCCGCGACGTTCAATCATAGAAGCATCTTCTACCAGGCGAGCAGACTTGTTCCAGAAAGACGAATCTTACACCACGGCTACCGACCCAGTCATGCAAAAAGGAGGAATCTGGGTGGGCTCGATGCGTCGACGACGCCGGGGTCCGGCTGATTCGGGCGGTCCGACGCCCTCGCGATGGGTATGTGTTCCATTGCGGCTCAGCGATTGAGTCAGGTCAGCGGCGATCGTTCGCGAAGTCGACGTTAGGCCCGCTGCTGTGGCGCGCGCCTCGGGGCTTCTCTCCTCCTCTCGATCTGGACTGTGCCTTTGAAGTAGGCGCCTTCCTCGATCAGGATTCGCGGCGTGGTTCGATCGCCCGTCACCGAGGCGTGCTTCCTTGATCTCGATCCGGTCGGCCGCCTGAAGATGGCCTGTGAGTTCGCCGTAGACGATGACCTCGCGGGCGACAACGTCAGCGGTGGCCTTCGCTGTTTTTTCTATGGTAAGCCGCTGGCAATTCAGAGAAATCGCGCCCTCGATAACGGTGTCAAGACGCAGATCGTCTCTCGGCGTAACGTCTCTGGGCGTAACGTCTCGCCTCGGGACGCGATCGGACCTCGGAGCGACTGATGGATAGGGGGTTGTGTTGGCCGGTTGGCTCGCTGGCGCTTCAAGCGGCGAATCAATTGTGCCTGTCGAGCTGAACGCGGGAGAAAACGAAGGTGTTGCCGATTGGGCCTGCTTGCTCCACCACATAGACTCCTCCTTGATAGGGTCAATGGCGCAAGCGGACCGCCGAGAAATGTATTCCGGTACTGAGACTCATACAAGTGCGAATGGCGGGGGGTTGTCCGGTCGGATACCGGTCGGTTGAGGATCGTTAGTCCTGGCGTCTTGACCCCTACCCACGAATCCCATTCGTACTGGGGCGCTCGGGCTATCACTCTCGGTACCTTTGCGCCATTTCAAGGCGCCTGATGTTAAGGCACTCTGAGGGTGCAGCCAGACGCGAGGAAAAAGGCGGCCATGAACTCTTCTGACCCTTTGAAGGCAGCCGAAGAAAAACTCGATGACACCCTTCTCGCCTATACTGAGCGGAAGCGGCACGACTTCGAGGTTCACCAACGTCTAATCGACGATCTGAGGACGGCGACGACTGATTTCCTGGAAGTGCGCGGACGTTTCAGTCGAGGGCTCGCGCAAGCCGACAACCTAGGCTGAACGTTCGGCTTCTGTTTGAGGTTTTGCGATTGCTCGCTTGGGGGAAAGCAGCGGTCAAGGATGGAGCCGAACCGAGTTCCTCGCAATGCTCTGAAGCCTTCGAAAGTTCGGCACAGTCATGAAGGTGAATTCGATTCCCATACCCCTGGCCGCAAGCGACCTTCGGACCGTTGCTCGACTGTAGGTCTCCTCTCCGACCTGCAAAGAGATGTCAATTTCGCTTCCCACGGGAAGGGTATTCGGCGTCTCGATGAAGCAGCCATTCAGCTGAATTCCACTAACCATCCCGGCTATGCTCGATCCCGAAGCGACCACAACTCG
>CAWEXR010000026.1:0-179066 GCA_963813045.1 uncultured Acidobacteriota bacterium | reverse complement strand
TTGGAGCTCTATGCGATTAGCGGGCATGTGCGCTAGATCCGAGTGCGCAGTCACCTGAGAACAATTGTCAATCTGTTCCAGGCGTTCCGGGTTGCGCGCCGCGAGAATCAGCTTGGCTCCCTCAGCGCGCGCTCGCCGGGCCGTTTCGAGCCCGATGCCAGCGCTGCCCCCGATCACGACGACAGTTTGCCCGAGGAGTCCCGATTCGGGCTGGATGGGAGAGGAGGCGGTTGCGACGCTCATGATTCCTCCGTTCAACATCCTAGAATCGCGTTTGCCTCAAGAAAACCGCCTGCCCGAAGGGCAGGGCTCATCGCTGGGAGTCATCGTTACTCTTTCTGTCCTGCAGCGGGCGCCTTCGCGGCGGCACGGTTGTTCCACCCGTGGAAACGCGAGAAGTCGCCCGCATTCCATGCCTCGCGGAGTCCAGGAGTACTCAGATCCCAGTCTGGGCGGATTTCGCTCGTCACCGCGCGCAGATCGTGCCAGAGATCTGCGACCGACGGGCGGCCCCAAAACCAGTAGCCGTTGTAGATGCGGTGGATCACGAGGCCTGGCTTCAGGACGAGCGTGTGCGGAATCATCGGATTGTTGTCGGGGTCCGTGTACTCCTGGATGTCGAGGTCCTTTTGAACTTTTCGCTCGGGGTCGGAGAGGAAGGGCCACTGGGCACCGACCGACGCACGAAACTCCTGAATCGTGTGGTGATCGTCCGTGGCAATCGTGGCGATCTGAGTGTATGCCACCGCGATCTTCGGGTAGAACGCGGCGAGTTCCAGATGCTGCTGGTGCTCCTTTGGGCAGTAGTGGCCCCGCGCGAGCGTGAGGATCAGCGGGTCGTCGCCCTGGAGTTCGCTGAGTTTGCGCGGCGTGTCCGTGTGATCTGGCAGTTCGTAATCGGGGAAAATACGTCCGGGAACAATATCAGAACGCATGATTCGACTCCTCCCGTTTCTCTCAAAGATCCAGAGTGACGCCCGCGTCTGGCTGGGAACAGCACACGAGCACGTTCCCGGGAGCGGGCCTCTCCAGCGGCTCAGGGTTATAAACGATCGATCCGCCAATCAGACCAGTCATGCAGGTATGACAGACTCCACTCCGGCACGACCATCTGACCGGAACATCGCACGCTTCCGCCAGTTCAAGCAAACTGGCAAACCTACGATCCCAAGCGGCGGTAATCCCGCTACGCGCGAATGAGACTGGTGGGCCAGATCCGGGCGGCCCTTGTGGCAGGTGAGGAGAGTGAATAACCTGCGCCATACCAGGGGTAATAGCCTCGAGAGAACCGAAGGTTTCCGTGTGCACATTCCCTGGGAGCACACCCCAGTGTCGCAGCCCATCGCGCATATCCTGCAAGAATGAAGAGGGGCCGCACAGATAGAAGTCACTGCCCTGTGACACGCCAATTTTCTCTAGCAAAGCTGTGTCAATGTGCCCGGGAGCATCATAGTCTGCCCCAACTTGGTCGATCGCAGTGGGCCTGCTATACACGATATATCCTCGTCCACGAGAGAGCTGTTTCAGCAATGAACGCGATTCTTCTGCAAATGGATGCTCGGCGCGATTGCGTGCTCCATAGATCCACCAGACCTCCCGTTGCGATCTTTCAGCGGCGAGTAAGTGCAGAATCGCCATCACGGGCGTTGCGCCCACTCCGGCGCTCAGCAGTACCACAGGATTCTGGCCGGGACGCAGAGTAAAGCTTCCGCGCGGGGCACTAACATCCAATAGATCACCTTCTCGCGCACGGTTGCACAGAAATGAACTTCCAATCCCATTCAATTCGCGTTTGACGCTGATGCGGAAATGATCGACTGCGGGCAGATCAGACAACGAATAGCTGCGAAGAACGGGCGATTTGCCTGGATCGACGAGCAGCCGCAAAACCACAAATTGACCTGCCTGAAAGGCAGGAAGAGTCTGCCCATCGATTGGATCAAAAATGAAGGAAGTTACGCTATCACTCTCCTTACGGATATGAGCGACTCGCGTCTGTCGAAATCCGGGCCATGCTGGTGCTTGTTCCTCATTCGCGAGTCCCGGATTTCCCTCGACGGGTTTCGGGCTCGACTCTTGCGCGAGTATCGCTTGAAAAGAAGACTGCCAACCCTTGCTAAGTGCAGGAATCCGCAGCGCTCGTTCCAATTGTTCGCGAGAATGTCCTGACAAATACAAGAGGGCGTCAACCTCGGCCACACTGATTCGCTCTGGACCGTCAGTAATTTTTACGATGTCGTCGCCCGCCCCAACTTCTCCCTCCTGCAACACGCGAAAGTAGAATCCTGGTCTGTGTTGCGCTACGAGCAGGGCTGGCATCCGAGGTTCATTCATCCGGATGCCGACGCGGTAGCATGTTACGCGCGGCTGTGACACTTCGAATATCGCATCACCAATGCGGTATCGATCGCCGATGCACACCTCGTTATCAGGAAGTCCCTCGACGGTGAAGTTTTCTCCGAACTGACCGAAAGTAAAATCACTGCGGCCCAGAAAGCGCTCCCAGTAATGGTACGAGTCCATCTGGTAGACAAATACGGCGCGCTGCTCCCCGCCGTGACCGGCGAGATCGGCTTGCGCATCACCATCGATATCGAGCTTGCCCACCATTCGCCGTCCCGTAACCGGGCTTTTCCAGATCGCGGTACGGACAGTCTTACCGTTCCATACCACGTCGCGTGGAAGACCGACATTTACCGAAAGCAATCGAGGCATGCGTTCCTCGTCGAAGTCCAGCGTCTGGCTAGAATCCTTTTATTGGGGGCATCGGGCCAGTCTCTGCGTAGCCAAGTTTCAAGAGGCCCAATCGATTTGTTTCAGTGCGCCAAACAACGCGTACGGTGCGTTCGATGTCACGCCGGACTGTGGTTGGCACAATCCCAGCCCGGTCTGTAAAGAGCGGCCGATCCACGAGCAGCGCCGCGCGGGGTAATTAATGTCGGGGGGCACGCCGTTCAACGCTTCTCATACGGGTGGAAGATGTAGTCCTTCGCCTTCACGGCCGTGTGGCAGGAGTTTCCGCAGTCTGCGGGACTGGGATCGGCCGTGAATTTGTCCGATGCGGCGTCGTAATTGAAGAGCGCGTATCCCCATCCGCCGGTTTTCGGAAATCTCTTGCTGTCCTTTTCCATGACGAAAGCTTGGGTAAAGACGTCCGGCACATCCACGACGAAGGGGGCCTCCGTGCTCTTCTTCGGCTTCCACTGGAGCTTCACGATCCTGGAGCCATCCGGGAAAGGCTGGCCGTTGCCCGGAACGCCGGCCTTGTACGCATTGATCATGGTCGGATCGGCGACGATCACCTTGAGCACTTCGTCGGTCCGGGCGGAAGAGGCTACCGCCCAGTCCTCGTATCCCCTGAAGTCGGAGAACGCGATTCCGCTCAGCGTTTTCAGCGAGTACTTGTCCTGCGCGTGAACGGCCGCGGCGCCGAGGACGACGAGCACTGCCGTAGCTATTGCAATCGTGAGCTTGCTTTTGCGCTCCATGGCTAATCCTTTCTCAACGGGGATTTTCATTTTGGCTCCTGGATTGGATACAGCATAAGATCATCAAGCTCTTGTCTAGCAATAATCTGCTTCGTCGATCATCTGAGCAACCTGCCGGCGAGCCAGTAATCGACACTGAACCTTCCCGGACCGGAGCAGATCAGCCAGATAAAGAAGAGCACGTACAAGACTTCCGGAAGGTAGAGGAAATCGTCGAGCCAGCTAAGAGGCGAAAGTCCTTTAGGCAAGGTGGAAAGGCTGCTGGTCAGGGTGGCGACAATCATATCGATCATTAAAGCCATGCAGGCCGGGCTCGAAAGAAACCCCACGGTCACCAAGGATCCGCAAACGAACTCGACACCCGCCACGAAATAAGCCATCAGGTGGGGAAACGGGACTTTGGCCTTAACGAGCGTTTCGTAAACAGGTTTCGTGCCGCCGGCGGAAAACAATTTGTTTGCCCCGGAGATGGCGAAGAACAGCCCGAGCGAAACGCGTACCAGCAGGATTGCATATTGTTCCCAATCACTGCTGCCCGACAGCGCAAACTGGACCAACCGTTTCCAATCCATCTCTTGTCCCTCCATCGAAGGGAAGCGCTGTAGCGATACCCGATGTCACACCGACTTGATGAAATCTGTGACGGTGAACCCGTCGCGCGGGGGCATCTCATAGCTCTTTTGTTCGACTTGTACCGCGTTCATTGATGGCTCCTTTCGATACGGTGCTCATTACAAATACGGAGTCCCGAGTCTCGCTCCCATTCATAAAAAATCGATGGACGCCAGCTAGTGCAGCAGCGATTCCCAATTGGCTGGAACTCTCCCTGCCGGTCCAGGTGATGGTTGATCCTCCGGATGCGAATGTGGCGGAAGCAACTCCACACCCTTGATCATCCCCCGCTTCTCGTAATCGTAGAACCAATCCTCACCCGGCTCGAAGCTGGCAATGATCGGATGCCCTGTTGTCGCCGCATGCTTGGACGCATGCTGGCTCGGAGAACTGTCGCAGCAACCGATGTGCCCACACTTCGCACACCGACGGAGATGAAACCACCAGCCTTTCGGTGACGCTAGGCATTCGACACACCCATCGCCACTCGGCTTCGAAGCGGGGTTGATTCCGCGCGAACCCTTTTTCATTTCCGATTTTCCTTTCGTGTCCTCTGTTTGCAAAATAACGTCAAGCCACCAGCAAGACCTTGCCGATGCCACCCTCCTCCGCGGCGGCTTGAGCTTCGCCCACCTTGCTGAGTGGCAGCTTGCGGCTGATCGGGATCACCAGTTCGCCATCTCGGACGGCCTTGGCCATGAACTCCAGAGTTTTCCTATCGGGCGTCGCGACCACCGTCTCCACCTTTACAGCTGAGTAATTCCCGGCATCCCGTGGTGCCCCGACAACCGATGCATACAGTCCTCCCGGCATCAACTTGGCGATCAACTTTTCGGCGGTCTTGCCATTGACCGTATCACCGACAGCATCGACCAGCGGAAGATTCGCAATCTCGATATCGTCGTCGGTTGCGGCCGCATGATTCGCGCCCACGCTCTTCGCTTCCTTCATTTGCGTCTTTAAAACTCCTGCAATCGCGGTCGCTCGCGAGTCGCTGGCTTTTCGGTCGTTGCCTCACGGGATTCGTGGCGCGAGGTTCGCGCGCTTGTGACAGTCGATGCTTACGCGACCTTTAGCAGGATTCTGCCCTTGCCCCGGCCTTCCTGGCTCAGATCCTGTGCCTCACGCGCCTGCTCCAGCCGAAACACCTCGCCCATCCGTGGCTTCACGTCGCCGCGTACCACCAAGCCCGCCATCTCCGATAGGTCCGCCGGGTTTCCCTTCGACACCATGTTCACGCCGCGAATCCCCGCCCGGGCCGCCAACTCCGCGTTCGCCCCGCCCACCGTCGAAACCATCACGCCGCCCTTCTTCACTACCGCGAAGGAGCGCGTCGCCGTCTCGCCGCCGATCAGGTCCAGCACCGCGTCCACCTGGCCCACGGTTTCAAACCGCTCGTGCTTATAGTCCACTACCTGCACGTGACCCAGGGAGCGCAGGTACACGATGTCTTCGCCCGAAGCCGTCCCGATCACTTGCGCGCTCCAGAGCTTGGCGATCTGGGTCGCAAACGAGCCTACGCCCCCCGCCGCGCCGTGGATCAGAATTCGCGTTCCCGGCTTCGGCTGCACATAGTCGCGAATTGCCTGCAGGGCCGTCAGTCCCCCCGTCGGCAGCGCCGCGGCCACCGCGAACTCCATTTTCTCCGGAATCACCGCGATGTAGGTAATCGCCGCCGCCGTGAATTCCGCATAGGTCCCTTCGCCGAACCCGAACACCCGCTCGCCCGTCCGGAAACTGCCCGAGTCGCCGCCAGCCGTCACGATCTCTCCCGCGAAATCCTGCCCCAGCGTCAGCGGGAAACTCGCCGGGCGGAGCTTCTTCATGTAACCTTCGCGGATTTTCCAATCGATCGGGTTCACGCCCGCGTAGCGCACTTTCGCGAGAACTTGGCCCGGGCCGATCTCCGGTAGCGGTGCTTCCTCGTATTTCAGTTGATCGGAGCCGCCGTACTGCGCGATCCGAACCGCCTTGATCAGACCGGGCACTGCCGCGTGTTTTGTCGTCGCCATTGTCGTTTCTCCTTTCGCTGCGCTGTGAGACTCTCTGGTTTTGCGGGTTGGCTAGAAATCCACACTATCTCACTCTTCCCCGGATGTCTGGTCCGCCCTGCGGGACGGGGAGTCGAGTTGGCGCCAACTCGTTTCCTTCATTCTGATACCGAAATGTTCGGCAGCTGCCTTGATGTTGGCGAACGCCAGATCGCGTTCTTCATCGCTGGCGCCCTCTACCTGATCGAATCTCGCGATGGCGTTGCGAACATGCGACGCATCCGTCATCGGCTCTTTGCGCAAACGCGGGAAGGCGAAGGCGGTTTCAGACAAATGATTGACTTGCGCAGCATCGAGCTGGCCGTGTTCCGCCGGGTGCGGCGCTTTCCAAGTCGCCTTCGTGCCGCTCTCATTCTTGACCTTCGATTGACTCATCGGACTGCTCCTTTCAGTTGAGATTGATGTTGCCTCTCTAATTTCATTTGGTACGCATAGCGGACAGCTCTTCGCGATACTCTTAAGCATTCACTGGGGCTTCGCCTCAAAAAGAACTGTTCCTGGCCACCTTGACAGGGATGGTCCAAATTCAAGATTACAAACCTCATTCTCTTGGGCCTACGAAAATCTGTTCAGACTCCTCCTAAGATTTGTCGTTTCGCGGATCGTCTTTCGCGCTGAGGTATTCCATTCCAAGCGGCCCCATCGCGGTTACTTGCGTGATGTACTCGCCGGATTTCGCCCAGTGGAAATGGGGCGTGTTGCCAGGGAGAATGATCACGGCGCCGGGCGGATAGGCTTCGAGCTTACTCTCGTCGAATTCATCACCCAGTCCGATATAAAAGACGCCCGAAACCACGGTATAGACTCGATCCTCTGGGTGCTTGTGAGGCATCAGCTTCGCGCCGTGGGGTGCTTTGACCCTGATTGTGTAAGGGCCGGGCTCCGAGGGCTGACCCACGACGACGGCCAGCCGGACGGAAGGTGGGAACGCCGGGAACGGTTTCCAATCGACATCTTCGGACAAGATGGTTTTGAAAACCTCCTGCCCGAGTTGGTGAGGCCGGACTTCGCTTTGCTGAGCACGCTTTACGGCGCTGGCTTTCTGAGACATACAAGCCTCCTTCGTGCAAAAAATGTAGGACATCACCACAGACTTTCGAAACATGTCCGCCAAGATTGGCTTCGAACGCCTCCCATCCTCAACGTCACGGAGTTGAGCATCGCGTCGTGCGCCAGCCTACCGCGCGATTTGGCCCAGGTAGTATCCGAGCCGATTTTCGACATCGCCCGGCTTGTGGAATCCGCGCGCCATCAGCGCTTTGATCCCCTCCTGGGCGGCAGGTCGCCCGAGCGAAGCGATGCACGCATCCCACCCGGCACCGAGCTCGACGTCCGGCGGCAGGCTGGTATTGACGAGGCGTTTAGTGTTGGCGATCGCCCACTTGTCGAATCCGGCGATCCGGGTCGCGAGCGCCTCTACGAACGCATCCAGGTCGGCGTCGGGTAGGGCGCGATTAATGTAGCCGTAGGCCTCGGCCTGATCTGCTCTGATGTCTTCCGAGCTCAAGAGCACCTCGAGGGCGCGGTTTCGGCCGATGAGTCGCGGCAACCGGGCCATAGGGCCGCCGCCGGCGACCATCCCAACGCCCACCTCCCATTGCGAGATGATGGCCTTCTCGCGGCTGGCAAAACTCATGTCGCAGGCGAGCGTGATCTCGCTGCCGTTACCGGTTGCTCGACCGCGTATGAGAGCGATGGAGGCGACTGGCAAGCGGGTCAGGCGAGCGAGAAAGTCCGGCCAAGGCGGCAAGCCAGTGGGACCGGCCGGCATTCCGGTCAGGTCCTCAAGCTTGGCCTGGAAATCGGAGTGATTCAGGAAGTAGTCGTTGACCGCGCTGTCGAAGACCACGACCCTGACGTGCTCGTCGGCCTCGAGAGCGTTGATGACTTCCTGAAACTCCCGGACCATTTCCGGGCCCATCACGTTGATCGGCGGGTTGTCGATCGTGACACGCCAATAGGCGGGCGACCGCCGGGCCACGCGGATCTGTGCGGGCTTCGTAAGTACGCTTGCAGTTGTCATGGCATTCTCCTGTCTATTTGATCGTCTCGGAAACCGGTTGATCGTCCCCAACGCTTTCTCGAGATTTGGGTTACTTGTTCGTTGCCGGCAGTTGGTTGATTAGTGCCGCGCCTGCTTTGCTGACGATCTCGTCCTGGGAATCCGTTCCCCCCGAACTACCGATTGCGCCGATAATCACCCCCTGTTCGATCAGCGGGATGCCGCCTCGAGAGGCAATGATTCCATCGAATGCGAGTAGATAGTTGAGATGCATAAGCTGGATACCGTCCTCGAATTGCTTCGTTTCGCGCCGGAAGGTGGCGGCTGCTCGGGCCTTGTGCTCGGCAATCTGAATGGAGGCAAGCATCGCGCCGTCCATTCGTTGAAAGGCGACGAGGTTGCCGCCGGAATCGACCACCGCTACGTTCATCTTCCAATTCCGCTTCTTCGCCTCTGCCACCGCCGCGTGAATAACCGCCAGGGCTCGGTCTAGTGATATCGGTGGGCCATACGGAGTATCGAAAGGAATTTTGTCGGGCACAAAATCGAGAGGATTTGTTTCCGTGGGCTGCAACGCTCGACTGACACCGGCGGCGTTTCCTGTCGTATCATTTGACATACGTCCTCCTTCAATAGTCTCAGTACAGATCGCTCGATCGACAAATTCTCGACTTCCCAGCCCTGGGCGCTTGGGGGCCGACTAAGGTAGGAACCCGTCCGCCATCCACTTGGCGAATAGTTCAATCCGAGATTGCTGCCAAGGACCTTCTCCTTTGGGTGGTGGGGGCGGCATTACCGCGCCGCCGATTCCACGAATGCGATCATAGATGGCGGCAGCATGCTTTTTGACGTCATCGTAACTTCCCAGGTTGAACGCCTTGCTCATGCCTTGAATGTCTCGTTCCGTAAAGAGCGGGCGAATATCCATTTGAAAGCTCGTCGTTTTCGTCATTGCGCCTCACAGGTATCGGATTATGCGGATGTCGCGGTCTCCTTCGTGAATCCAAAACTTCCTGTCTCTTGATGTCAGGGTATAGCTGTTCGTTTCGAGTTTGAACCGAAGAACTTAAGGCAACGTGGACGACGAGGAATCTGGTACTCCGGGGGGCGTCGCCGCTCCGAATCGATCTCGGAAGGCCACCGTCCTTCAGGCAGCGGTGTGCTGTGCAGCCTGCTGGACCTCCCTGATAAGACCGGTCTCCACGTCGAAAATAAAACCGCGCACAGGAACTTCTTTGGCGATCCAAGGATGTGATCTGACCTTCTTGATCTGTTCCCGTGTGTTCTGTTCTGGGTCCTTGTAAGAGAAGAAGCGCATCGGGGCGGGCGATGCGTCGCCGGTTAAAGCTGAGAGTTTCGCGTTCATCTCATCGTCAGTGAATGTCGTGAATCCGCAGCCGGTGTGATTGAGGAGCATGATCTCCGTCGTTCCGAGGACACGGTTAGAAACGATAAGCTCTCCGAGCACATCTTCGGTTACCGCTGGCCCGCCCGTTCGGATGACGTCGATATCGGCTTGCGCCAGCCCCAGGATTTCAGGGAGGTTTGAAAGTCTGGGATCCATGCAGGTTACAACTGCGATCTTGGGGGTTGGATGCGCCCCCAGCTTTCGATCGTACTTCTTGGCATACGTCCGGTTTGCTTCTAGTGCTTTGTCGATAATACTCATCGCAAATCTCCCTTATTGGCTAGTGTAGGTTGGCCAGAAGAACCCCCGAATGCGGGTGCAACTTCCGACCTAGATGTCTCCTGCTTTAAAGTGCTAGGTTGTACGTCGCCAAAAGAGCTGGCTCTGGTTGACTAAATATCGTGGGGCGTTCGGTTGAAGCAAACGAGTGATTCCAGCGAGGGGGAATGACCGTCCCCTCATCAGAGGCCTGATGGTAACCCATGATGTTGTTGTTGTGCAACGTGCTCGAAATTTCTGAGAAATGCATTTTAGCACCTGTGTGGGAGCGAGACAGTTTCGTGGGATGTGATGGCGAATGCGAAACTCCTTGCGACATGGCTTACTGGAATACGAAGCCCCTCAACAAATCAAACCGAATACCCAAATTCTTCTAACCGAGTGTAGGATTTCTGTCGCAGTCTTCCAAGTGTTTCGATCAGATCGCATGGAGAAAGTTCAGTCAGTTAACCGAACCACCGCCCTTCGCGAATGAGATCGAAGAGGTGGACGTTTCTGACCAGGTCTTGCGAGGCCACAGCAGGTGATCAAACTGTGATCGGTCGTTTTCCTGCGATCGTCCAGCGGCATAAGTAACATTTAGGCCGCGAAATGGGCCGAACGGCCGTCGCAGCGCTGCGTCCGTCGGCTGGTGAATCCCGCCCCAATTCCGATGTGCCGAGTTCGCTAAGCCGCGCCAATGGAAGAGGTTGTGAATGTGGGCGCTTACGACGAGCGAGGCGGAGGGAAGTTTGTCCCAGCTGTTCCAGAAGAATCCCGCAGAGAAAACGGCTTTGGACTAGAACCTGTTGGACAATTCTACCGGGATTATGCTTCCATTTGGTGGGCGGTCGGAGTCTAAGGCAAGCAGCAATCGGGCGACGATTCTGGTGTCGTCGGGAAAGCGCCCAAGGGGTGGGTGATGAAACGAGCATTTGCGTATTCCACGTTGGTGTTTCTTGCCGGGTTCTCACTTCTGTCGGGCAAGCCGGTTCAAGCGCAGGCCGCGACCGGCAGAGTGATCGGAACTGTGTCCGACCAACAAGGTGCGGCTGTGCCGGGCGCCAAAGTGACGGTCACGAACGCCGAGACGCGAATCTCGAGTACAACCACGACGCGAGCCGACGGCTCGTTTGAAATACTCAACCTCCCCATCGGGCCATACCGCGTGGAAGTCGAACGTCAAGGCTTCCAAAAAGTCGTCACACAGGAAAACAGGCTGCAAATCAATCAATCTCTGCGGTTCGATATTGCACTGACCATAGGCGCGGTCAATGAGACGGTCACGGTCGAGAGCCAAGCGCCGCAGGTTGAGACAGTAAGTCCCACGGTTGGCGGCACGGTCACCGGCGAGGCAATTCAGCAAGCTCCCCTAAACGGGCGAAACGCGCTCAGTCTGGCCCTGTTGATACCCGGCGTGACGGAATCGAATCCTGATAATACAGGCGCCGGGGCCTACGTCAACGGAGTGGGAGGCTACAGCGTCGCCGGTGGCCGCACGGATTCGATAACGTACTTGCTCGACGGCAGCCTCAACAACAATCTGCTCGACAACAGCGTGGTCTTCAATCCGAATCCCGACACCATCGAAGAGTTTCGCGTTCTGGAAAGCAACTACTCCGCGGAATATGGTCGCAACGGCGGCGGAGTCATCAGCGAGGTGACGAAGTCCGGCACCAACGAGTGGCACGGTAGCGGTTTTGATTACCTCCGTAACGGCGACCTGGACGCAAACTCCTACTTCAACAAAGAGGACAGCATCATCGACGGGATCGTAATCCCGCGTGATCCGCTGAGACGCAATCAGTACGGTGGCACTTTCGGGGGACCGATCACGATTCCCCATGTGATCGACGGCAAGGACCGCTTTTTCTTCTTTGTCGGTTACCAGGGACAAAAGCAGTCGGACTTGGCAACGCCGCCCGAATCGCAAATCCCCGTGTTCACCACCGCGGAGACCGCGTGTATATCCAGCCCGGCGGCGGGTTGCGACTTCTCGTTCGATCCCGGCGTTGTGGCCTTCCTGGCGGCAAACCCGTTCTATCAAGACCCGAGCAACCCGGCGGGTTTTCTGAACCCGGCGGCGCTCAATCCAGTCGCTGTGAATTACATTACCAAAGGGCTGATGCCCGTTACATCGAGCGGTTTAATTACGCCCACCGGCGCGGAAACCAATAACGAGAACGAGCTGACGATGCGGTTCGACTTCCGGGCTACTGAAAAAGATCAATTGACAACCACCATCGGAGGCGCCCGCAATCCGCAGCTCAATCCGTTTGTTACGGAGTCAAACCTCCTGCCTTGGGCGAACGTGCCCGGATTTTCCGTCACGACCAACAGCAACGATTATTTCGTAAACCTAGCGTACACGCGGACGATCTCGCCGAACATGCTGAATGAATTGCGATTCCAGACGCAGCGCGCGTTCCAATTGCAGGGCGTCCCGGTGGGCTCGAACACGCAATTCACTGCCAAAGCCCTGGGTTTCACGAACTTGACACCGGACAATCCGACCGGCCCTCCGCTCTTCGACATCGATTTCGATGCAACCGATATAGGCTACACATACGGTGGCCCGTCGGCACTGGCCAACAACACCTTCGGCGTGTCCGACACATTCACCTGGATTCGCGGGCAGCACAACTGGAAGATGGGCGGCGGAGTTTCTGCCTACCAGAACAACCAGCTATATGACTTCCTCACCAACGGGATCTTTGACTTCGCCGGCACCCTGACGGGCAATGGGTTCGCCGACTTTCTGCTTGGCGCCCCCACGGACTACGCGCAAGGCGCGGCCGCCCCTTCCGATATTCGCACGAAGTCGACCTACGCCTTCTTCCAGGACGAATGGCACGCAACGAAAAAACTTACAGTGACTCTCGGCATACGCTACGAATACAACAGCCCCAAATCGGACACTCTGGGCAGAACCTTTTCCGTTATCCCGGGGCTTCAATCCAGCCGGTTTCCCAATGCTCCTGTGGGGCTCGTCTTTCCAGGCGATAAAGGCGCGCCGACGGGCGTCAATTTTCCGGACACGCACAATTGGGCGCCGCGTCTCGGTTTCGCCTGGAATCCAGACGGTCACGGGAAAACGAGTATCCGTGGCGGATTCGGGGTTTTCTACGACATCCTCAAGGCCGAGGACAATTTTCAATTCAATGGCCAGCCGCCGTTCTACAGTCTGGCGGATTTCGGATTCCCGACAAGTCTGACAGGCAACACGTGCGCTGCCTCCAATCAATCTGGCCAGGTGATCACCTATTTCTCGGACCCCTTCGATTCGACGTGCACCACGAATACATTCCCTTCCGTGGCTCAACTGAGGGGAACCGCCTTCTTCGCCAATCCAAGCGCGCTGCCGTTTGGACCGCAGCTTTTCTTCGTGGACCCGCATTTGAAAACTCCCTACACGTATCAATACAATATGAGCGTTCAGCACGAAATTGTTTCGAGCCTCGTTTTCGAAGCGGATTACGTCGGCAGCAGCTCGCACGGGCTCACGGCGCTGCAGGATATTAATCCGTTCGTTCTCGGCACCACGGACCGCGTCCTCAATCTCGCGCCCGGCGACAGTTCATGTCCCGACGGGAACGCAGGGAATTTCGGTGGGACCGGGTGCACCTTCGCGTCTCTCGACGAGTTCAAAAACATTGTGGACGCCAACTACAATGCTTTGACGGCGAGTTTGACGAAGCGGATGGGAGACACGCGTCTCGGCGCCGTCTACTTTACATTTGCCTATACATTGGGCCATAACATCGACAACGCATCCGGCTTCCGCCAGCGGAGCGAGCAAGTGCCTTCCTACGAACCGGAGCTCCTCCGCGCGTCCAGCGACACGGACGTTCGCAACCGCATCACCCTCAGCGGCGGCTGGGACCTTCCGTTCGACCGCGGCTGGGCATCCGGCCCCAAGCGGCTGACGCAAGGCTGGACGCTCTTCCCCATTTTCACCTGGAGAACGGGCTTCCCGATCAACGTCTTCGCGGATCTCCCAGACGAGACCGGGTCGTCCTTTACTGAAGGGCCATCCGGGGCTGGAGACCCCATAGTTGTCAACGCGAACGTCGTGGGCCCCACCAACACGGTCAACCCGCGACAGCAACTAACGGTGAGCGGCACCTCGCTCGTACCCTGCCAGCTTGCGCCGGGCAACCCCAACAATTGCGGCAATTATTGGTTCAATCCAACGAGCTTCAGCATTGCGCAGTGCGGGGACGCCAATGATCTCGGCGCTTGCACACCGGGCCCGGGAATCTTTCCTTCAGATGCGCAGATTGTGGCCGATCCCGCGCTGGCCACCTACGGCACGTTTCGGCGCAACTCCTTGCGCGGGCCAGGTCTCGTGAATTTCGACATGTCTCTGTCTAAAACCACGCCGATCACGGAGAGGCTGAAACTGGAAATACGCGGAGACTTCTTCAACCTATTCAACCACGCTGAGTTTGCGAATCCGGATACGAACCCGACCGACGTCGGCCCCGGCGGAACATTTGGCGAGATTACGAACACCGGCGTTCCGGGAGACGCAAGAGAGCGCATCATCCAACTCGCCGCGCGCTTTAGCTTCTAGTCGCACCGCTCGTGCGCGTCTGGCTAGCCGTGCTGGGCTCATCGCGGGAGGGGTGAGCGAATGGTGCTGCGGGAGCACCCCTAATGAATCTTCCGGATGGTTCGTGAAACTCGGCGGCCTCGGCTAGGATCTCCTAGTCGATCCCGGCTTTTTCCTGTTTGATCCCCTTCAGGGAGGCCGTCAAAAACTGAGCAGCAGGATCCTCAAAGTTACGACTTTCCCTGTTAATTCCCTGTTCCAGGCCCCAATTACGATGTGCTGAGTTCGTTAAGCCGCGTCAATGTAAGCGGTTGTGGCGAATTCAGCTTTCCGGACCGTGACGATTCCCTGATTTTTTCCCTGTTAACCGCTGTGGGGCGCTTACGACGAACAAGGGCGGAGGGGGCTGTTCAAGAAGAATCCCACAGAGAAACCGAAGTCCATAAAGCTAGCGGACGGTCCAAGCCGAAGTAGGCGCCTCCGGGTCGGCATCGATTGGTTGTTAATAGGTTCTCAAACCGTCGATTTCGATAGTCTGATTTTCGGAACAAGATCCCAAAGACCGCAGAGTCAACCTGTTTAACTGAACCAGGAAGACCGAGGATTCAATCCACGCCCAAACAGGAGAGTTACAAAGCCGATAAACTACCGCAAGTGATTGAAAATATTGGTGAGCCGCGGAGGACTCGAACCTCCAACCCGCTGATTAAGAGTTCTTCTCGGCCCTGTGAGGGGAAAGAAGATAAGCCCCTTAGCCCTGCAAAGCAAGGTAAAGTCCGGCAGAAACTGCAACCTGGGCGCGACCAAAGTTCCGGCATAAAGCACTAACGTCACTCGGGCAGAACGGTGAACGGCGTCGCCGACCCAGTGCGCCGCCAGCTAGTTCTACGGCGATGGCCGATCCGTTCGTCAGTGGGCAGGAGGCTGTATTGTGTTTCAACTTCCTCCAACCGGACTTATCGGGAGCAATGAGGACAATTGCGCGCTGGGGCAGAGATATGAGCGCCGGGTCAATCGGGTTCGAGGAAGCCTGCCGACCATACGTCCGCCGATGGGCTTGACATCATGCCTGCCCTCGCATAGTCTCCGCCCGGGTTCTGGCGTTGTTCATTCGCCAGTCTCTTAGATTCCCCCCCATCAGGTCCCATTCGCAAATCGGGAGGTTTGCGCCCATGAATAAACTCAGTCGATCTCTGTTGGGATTGTCTCTGGTGCTTACATTTGGATGCATTACTGCGGCGCAGCAGAACTCGCAGGGAAACCAGTCCACACCAAAAGTGTTGCAGATCACGCGTGAATATACCAAGCCGGGCAAAGCTGGCATGGCGCATGACATGACGGAAAGCGCATTCGTTCAGGCCATGGCACGTGCCAAGTGGCCGACGCACTACGTGGGCATGACGTCGCTCTCCGGCAAAGAGCGCGCCTTGTTCCTGACCTCGTATGATTCGTTTGAAGCGTGGGAAAAAGACAACTCAGCAACCCGGAAGGATACTGCCCTCTCA
Source organism: uncultured Acidobacteriota bacterium (assembly GCA_963813045.1). Classification (GTDB taxonomy): domain Bacteria; phylum Acidobacteriota; class Terriglobia; order Acidiferrales; family UBA7541; genus Palsa-295. Next base: position 163,187 of record CAWEXR010000026.1, on the reverse strand, counting down.
GCCGCACTGGATCGCGCCAGCGTGGCTGATGGCGAGCTGCTGGATTCGGTGGACGAGAGCGTCTTCGTTTTCCATGACGAACTGAGCCTCCGGACGATGACGGACCTCTCGCACATGCGTTACTTGCAAGTCTCCGTTTACCATGTTCGCCCGGGTCACGATAGCGAATGGAATGAGCTGGTCAAGATGGTCAAGGTTGCCTACGAGAAGGCTGTGCCCGACGCTCACTGGGGCACGTACGAGCAAATATACGGGGGCGATGGCGGCACGTATATCGTGCTGATTGCGCGCAAAACACTTGCCGAAGTCGATCGTGGACCCCTGGAAGACAAGCAATTCGCAGCGGCCATGGGCGAAGACGGCATGAAGAAGCTCGATGAACTTGTTAGCGCGTCGATCGAATCGTCCCAACATCAATTGTTTACCTTCAACCCACACATGAGCTACGTTGCCGACGAGTGGATCAAAGCTGACCCGGATTTCTGGAAGCCGTAGACCGGCACCTGCCGCGAAGCCTGCCACGGAGGGCGAGAAGCCAAGCCATAGCTTTGGGCTCCACGCTCAACGAACGGCAATGGGGGGAGTGGCCCCGACATTCGGCGGAGCCACTCTTTCACTTCTAGACCGAAAACCCCGACGCACCACAAAAGCTCTCCGACAGGAATCAGAAAGCAAGAATGGTGAAAGTCCGACCACAAAGCCGGCGCCGAAAAGGCAGCAGAGGCGTTCGCGTGGTTGTGCTCGGATGCTGCCCGTTTTTGTGAGAAGTTCTGCCGGTGGATAAGGGCGATGCATCTAGACTCTACTGACAAGCGTTCCCTTCGCCGCGGTGCGGTCCCGCTTACCCGCAATATCCAGCGGCAGAGGCGACCTAGCAAACCGAGGTCATGATTGTGGACGTATTGTCGGCAAAACGGAAATTATCCAGAAACGGGGTTGTGGGAAGTTTCTGTCCGGACCCAATCAGTTCTGGACAAGTGCTCGGCAAACCGGGTGTGGGAATCGTCACAGCAGCTGAATTCGCCATAATTCAAATGTGGGCGCTTACGACGAACAAGGGCGGAGAGGGCTGTTAGTAGCTTGGTTCGTTACGCCAGTGTGCTGCTGCTCAGAAGCTGGGCCTTACGTCCGTGAAAATTGCAGTGCTGTCGCTAGTGCGGTGATTTCCAAGTGCTCGGCAGATCCGACGAATTCCAGGCCGATCCCAAACCGTCCAGCACCTAGCGAGTCGCAGTAAGCGACGCGCGCCGAAGACCTAAAATGAAACCCTGGTAAGGCAACCAGAATGGTGTCGCCGAGCGGCCATTTGCTCGTCGAAACTACGCGGGCACCACGGGAACTGACGTTTTCTGTAAGTCCCGTTTCCACTCGCACCGTACCGTGTCTTCCGACCAACAATGCCGTCACCTTCATGGCGACACGGTCCTCAGCGCGCAGCACCAAACAATCTTGTTGTATCATTTGGTTTGGCTCCCGAGGTGTCTGGGCACCGGCTCCCCGGCCCGATCTGCGCTCAGGCCGCCCTCAGATAATCGTAACCAAACACCGCTAGAGAAGCTAAGGAACCTGGAGCACTACTGTCGAAAGTGGCACAGGGCCCCAGTCCCCGAGCGTGGACGATTAACCCTGTTTCCCTTCGATGATCCGATTCCACTTGGATGGTTAGTCTGGAGAGTGCCCGGCCAACGATCGCAGGAAGGTGTGGCGGCGTGGTGTATCAAAGGGCTATTTGCTCGACGCCTGCAAGTCATAGAAAACTCGGCGCCGAATTCTCGCAGATTTGACCGTATCAAATCATGTGATTTGGTAGAGCCCTCTGCGTAATTCCCAACATCTTGCGCGTCCACCGGAGCATCGCGGTAGAAGACGGGTCCTGTCGTTCAGCCAGGTCTCCAGACTTTCAGGAACAGGCGGCGATCTTCGATTGAGACCATCACCTGGCGAGCGCCATTTTCCATGGCGACTTGGCAGGGCTCGACGAGTGGGTCTACGCGGGGAGAAATGCCCCGACAGAGGTCACAACCAACCTCTGGCAAAGCCCGCCCGGCGCAAGCCACTGGCAATGCATGGGCACGTTCGCATCAATTGCCACAACAATCCACTCCGATAGTTTTCGATCATCAGGACTATCGGTCCTTGATTCAGCCCGCAGTGCCAGGGCGACACCCAGCCGTGTGGATTGCCGGGCTTTCCTGGGTACGTCGCGTTGAACGACGCTTTGAAGCCGTACGGGTTCTGCTCGGTCAGTTTAACCTCGTGTATGTAATAGTCCAGCGCGGGCAACACGATTTCGGGGGCGAACGGCAGCGACGCCGCTACGGCCCACGGCGCGATGGTACCGTCGTCGGGCCCGTACGGTACGCCACGTCCGATGTAATTGAAGAACTGGCGCTCAATGCCATTCACTTTGATAGTGGCGGGGCCCGGACCTTCCCCCGCGGTAATGCCCCAGCAATGGGGGCCATAGCCTTCGAACTTAAGTGGGTTGTCGATCGCATACTGTTGTTGTGCATAAGTTGCACGGCGGCTGTTCTCGAAATAGTCGATGCCTTTATCGCGCATGAACGCGTCCTGAATACCACGAAAGTCGATCCAGACATGGGAGAGCTGGTGCGTGAACAAAGGTCCGGCGTAAAGATAGTCTTGCCCGCAACAGTGCTCCCATTTGTAAGTGGAGGCCCACGCGGCGTAGCTACTCTCGGGTAGCGGATGTGTCGGCGAGCCCAGGGCCAGGATATACAAGAGCAGCGCCTCGTCGTAGCCTTCCCATCGATACTTGAGAAATCCGCTTTCCGGGCTCCATCCATGCGTGACCGTTGCGCCGCTGTTTTGCGCCCACTGCCAATCTGCGCGTCCATAGAGCGCGTCTGCGAGCATACGGATTTCATTTTCGTCCGGCTTATCGGCGGCAAAATACATTCCTGCCGTCAACGCACCGGCCAGCAGAAAGGCGCTGTCCACTGTTGAAAGCTCGCATTGCCAGGTGCGCCGGCCGGTCTGTATGTCGAGAAAATGATAGTAAAAGCCGCGGTAGCCCGTCAGGTCAGGTTCGGGTCCTTGCGGGCTGTTCCAGAAAAAACGCAGCGTCGTCAGAGTTCGCTCTATCGCCGCGGCCCGCGGCATGAAACCACGCTCGACAGCCACCGGGTAAGATGCCAAAGCGAGTCCTGTGGCAGCGATGCTCGCGGGGCAATCTTTTTGTGTCTTATCTCGTACAAGCCCATTCTCCAGGTTCGATTCATGCAGAAAGTAGGCGAAGGTTTCTTTCTGAAGCTGATCCAGCATAGTGTCACTGGCTGGTTGTCTTGCACGAGTTGCGCGGGGTCGCGGCACTTTGCTATCTGCTTATGCAAATTCAATCGTGATCGCCGCGATGGCGTGAGGTGGCAGCGCGAGCGACAACTCTATATTCGGCTGTTCATACTTCCAAGGTTGCGATTGTTTTACCAGGCATGAAATGGCCTTCAACTGTTCTACTTGGACCGCGCTCAAGTAGTTTGGCTCGCCCATGGCTTGCCACAACCGTCGCGCGTGGGCATGATCCTGGTCGATTCTCTGGATGTAGACGACGCGCGGTTGGGGGGCGCCCGTGATAAGTAGATTTGTCAGTTCCGTGTGAATGGGATGCCGCGGCATGGCGTGGTTCGTCATCAAAATCGTCGCCGCTTTTTCTTTTCGAACAACCCACGCGTCCACGGTCTCGTGGTCCCCTTCGACGCTGAATAATTCGGTGCCAAGATGATGTAATAGTTCAAAAGCGCGATACACCGGCTTTGCGATCCCATGAATATTGAGCAGGCCAAACCCACCCTGAAACGGAATAGATGGGAAGTAATTCTCAGAGAAAATATCACTGAAGGTCCAAAAGGCGTAACCCTCTACTAGCCCTGTTGCTTCCATGATGATCTTGGCGGCATATGCGGCGGCAAAGGGTTCGTCGTGCAGCGGGTCGCGCGGATTTGAAGAGATGTTCCATTCGGTGTAGTAGACAGGCAAACCACGCGCCTGATCACGGGTTTTGCGAGCGTCTTCACGCATGACGTGAGATGGGGCGTGCTCCAATTGCGTCTCGGTGTCCGCGCCTATCTTTCCGAAGGCATCCGTCGGGTAATGATGTGTCGTGACGAAATCGGCGGATACTTTGTTCTCTCGGCAGAATTCGACAAACTCGGGAATCCAAGCATTCTTGGCCGTGACGGGGCCGCCCACCTTGAGTAAGCGGTCGACGCTTTTAACCGCCTCGACGGTCGTGCGGTAGAGCTTGAAATAGTCCTGCTGAGTTCCCGTCCAAAATGCCTTAAGATTCGGCTCGTTCCACACCTCAAAGAACCACTCACGCACTTCGTTGACGCCGTAGCGTTCGACCCAATGGGCCGTCAGTTTGCCGATGAGAGTTGCCCACTGTTGATAATCCTTTGGCGGGGTTACGTTCGCCTGGTATTGGAACACGGTGGTGTCGCCCGAGGCGAAAGCTTTGGGCATAAAGCTCAGTTCGACAAAGGGCCTCATTCCGATGGAGAGAAGAAAATCCATTATCTGATCGACATTAAAGAACGAGTACAGGAGTTTGTCTTCCTCGCAAATGATCGTATCCATTCCCTCTGACAGCAACGCATGGAAGCGGACATGCTGAAAACCCAATTCCTTGTGACAAAGAAGAAGTTGCGACTGCCAGTCAGCCCGGAGCGCGAGGGGCGCGTGACCGCTGCCGACCGTATGCTCCCAAAAATGTACAAAGGGTTTCCCTACCTGCGAAAAATTGCATGTGAAATCGGGCATTCCTTCTCCTTTATACTCATTTCTGTTGGAGCACAGATGCCCAAGCGAATAACCCGGATCTTTATCTCGTCCTGTGCGGTGATGGAGGCCTCGGGCCGGCCCACGATGCGTAATCCAGTCTTACCTGGAACAATCGGGATGGTTTTCGTAAGTGTCTCCTAGAGCCGTTGCCTGGCGGTTCACCCGCAGCTATCCGGACGCTTTCTTGGACGTGGGGTTGTGCCAGCGGCCGTCTGGAGCAATGAGTGCGTCAGCTTCTTTCGGCCCCCAACTACGGCGCTTGTACGGGCGAGCGCGGTGATGTTTCTTAAGTACTGGATCGACAACCGCCCAGGCGGCCTCAACGGCGTCCTCACGGGCGAAGAGCGCCCCATCGCCTTCCATGGCATCGCCCAAGAGCCTCTCGTATGGCGATTCTTCTCCCGGTTGTTCTTCGACCAAGTAGAGTTCTCGCTGGACGCCGACAAACTCCTTTCCTGCGCGCTTGACGCGAGCGGCAAGGGCGATAGCGGAATCTGGGGAGAGCTGGAATCGCAGATAGTTGCCCCGGCCAGTAGTCGGCTCTGAGTCGGCGAAAAGCCTTTGTGGCGGCGGCTTCAGCTCCACCAGGACCTCGGTTTCGGTTTCGGCCAGGTATTTGCCAGAGCGCAGGTACCACGGCACTCCTTCCCATCGCCACGAGTCGATGAAAAGCCGCAGGGCGCAGAAAGTCTCGACGTCGGATTTCCTCGACACGTCTGGCTCCTTGCGGTAGCCAGCATACTGACCGCGCACCACGTCGTCGGATTTCAGAGGGCGCATGGCCTGAAAGACCTTGGTTTTCTCATTGTGGACGGCTCCAAAGTCCTGATCTGCCGGCGGTTCCATAGCAAGTAGCGCCACGATCTGGAAGAGATGGTTCTCGATCACGTCGCGCAGACAGCCGGCGGTTTCGTAAAACGCGCCGCGGCCTTTCACGCCGAAGTCTTCCGATAGAGTTATCTGGACGCTGGCCACATAGTTGCGATTCCAGATCGGCTCTAGAAAGGAATTGGCGAAGCGGAAATAGAGGATATTCATGATCGCTTCCTTCCCGAGGAAGTGGTCAATGCGGAAGATTGAATCTTCCGAGAATACAGTTCGGGCGACACGGTTGAGCTCTCGTGCGGAGGCCAAGTCGCGTCCGAACGGTTTTTCGACGATGACGCGCGCGTGCTCAGCCAATTTCGCGGCACCAAGGCCTTCGATCACGGTTTCGAAAAGCGAGGGCGGGATAGCCAGATAGTGTGCCGGATGCCGAGCGCCATCCAACTCCTCCTTTAGCGCCGTGAACGTGGCTGGGTCCTTATAATCCCCACTTACATAGCTGAACAGGGACAGAAGATGGTGGAAGGCACGTTTGTTGTCGATCCCACCTGATCGCTTTATGCTGTCCGTCACGCGTTTCCGCAGACGATCCAGGCTCCACTTTGGGAAGGCGACACCGACGACCGGGACCTTGAGGGCACCTCGTTTCGCCATCGCGTAAAGTGCGGGGAAGATCATCTTGTGGGCAAGATCGCCCGTCACGCCGAAGAGCACCAGCGCATCCGAACGGGAGGAGGCCACTAGGCAGTCCCCTTCCCAGCGGCTTTTTCCTTATGACCGCCGAACTCGTAACGAAGGGCAGATAACATCTTGTCGGCGAAATCGTCCTCACCGCGCGAGCTGAAGCGTTCGTATAGCGCGGCACTGAGGACCGGGGCTGGAACTGACTCGTCGATGGCCGCCGCAATCGTCCAGCGCCCTTCCCCCGAGTCCGACACCCGGCCGGCAAACTTCGCGAGGTCCGGGCTGTCGAGGAGTGCAGTGGCGGCCAGGTCCAAGAGCCATGAAGCGATGACACTGCCACGGCGCCAAACCTCGGCGATATCAGCTAGATTCAACTCGTATGGGTAATGCTCGGGGTGACGCAGGGGCGCGGTTTCGGCATCGGCGGTGCGCTGCTGCTTCCCGGCATTGGCGTGGCGCAGGATGTTCAAGCCTTCCGCGTAGGAGGCCATCATGCCGTACTCGATGCCGTTGTGGACCATCTTGACGAAGTGGCCTGCGCCGGTCGGACCGCAATGCAGGTAACCGTGTTCAGCAGTGCCAGCTAACTTTTCCCGACCAGGCGTGCGCGGCGCCTCGTCGATGCTTGGGGCCAGAGCGGCGAAAACGGGGTCGATACGCCGGACGACTGTTTCATCGCCGCCGATCATCAGGCAGTAGCCCCGCTCAGAGCCCCAGACGCCGCCGCTAGTCCCGACGTCCACGTAGTGGATGCCCTTCGGTTTCAATTCGGCTGCGCGGCGGATATCATCGTGGTAGTAGGAATTGCCCCCGTCGATAACCACGTCGTCACTTTCGAGAAGCGGGACAAGCGTCTTCAGCGTCGGATCGACCACTGCAGCAGGCACCATCATCCAGACGGCGCGGGGCGATTTCAGCTTCTTAGCGAAGTCTTCTAGGGATGTCGTTCCGACCGCCCCTTCTTTGGCGAGCGCCTGTACAACTTCCGCATGGAGGTCATAAACGACGCACTGGTGGCCGGCCCGCATTAGACGTCTCACCATGTTTGTTCCCATCCGTCCCAATCCGATCATTCCCAATTCCATGTGATTCTCCTTTTTCTTAAAATCGTGTGGCGCAACAACACTCTGCCCTAACCCGAATTTTCTTAGCAGTCTCAGTGAGACAATTCGTAGTTCGAAATTTACGGGGTTTCGAGTCCGTCTTGGAAGCGCTCACAATTCGACCGTTCACTTCGCCAGCTGCTTGCCGATAGATCTCAATTCCCGCCGATGTTTCGGGGTGGTCCTGGGATATGCCATCCTCAGGTCCTTAAGAGCGTCGATAACAATTCGGGAAACGATCAGGCGGGCGTTGTCCTTATCGTCGGCGGGGACGACGTACCAGGGTGCGTGATGCGTGCTTGTCGCGTGCAGGCACTCCTCGTAAGCTTTCACGTAACCCTTCCAGAATTTCCTCTCGTGAATGTCCGCGAGGCTGAATTTCCAGTTCTTGTCCGGCTCGTCGATACGGTCGAGGAAGCGCTTTCGTTGCTCGTTTTTCGACAGGTGGAGGAAGATTTTGACGATCCGGGTGCCGTTACGATGGAGATGTTCCTCCAAGTCCACGATGGAACGATACCGCTCCTTCCAAATGTTCTTTTCGTCGCGCAACGCTTCTGGAAGCTCCTGGTTGCGGAGAATCTCCGGATGCACGCGAACGACGAGCACCTCCTCGTAGTAAGAACGATTGAAGATACCGATGCGCCCGCGTTCGGGAAGGCGGCAGGTGGTGCGCCAGAGAAAATCGTGTTTCAGCTCTTCGGCGCTCGGCTGTTTGAAGCTGAAAACCTCGCAGCCTTCCGGATTTACGCCGGACATGACGTGCCGGATGGAGCCGTCCTTGCCAGCCGCGTCCGATGCCTGAAAAATCAGCAGCAATGCAAAGTGGGCGGATGCATAGTGAAGTTGTTGCAGCGAGCTCAGCTCTTCTACGTGTTTTTCGAGGAGCTTTTGATACCGCTTCTTCGACTTGCAAAACGGCTTTATAATCGTCGGCCACTCTCTGAGTTTGACCCGTTCTTTCGGCCGCACACGGAAATCCTTTGAATTGATTTTCATGCCTTCGGCCATGTCAGCCGCGTTGCTCGCGTCTCGCTATTTATGGGGTTCATTTTCCGGAGTCTCCCGATTCGCTTTCTCCCATTCCTCGACTTCCCGCACATCCTCACGTCCCAACTCCTCGTAGAGCTCATGGACTCGCTTGACGATGTGCAGCTTGAAATCGGCCGGTGGCTCAGCTTTGGCTTCAGGCGTCGGCTCGGTCTTGGCTTCGGGCTTTGGCTCGACCTTGGTTTCCGCCTTCGGTTCCGGTTCGGAACTGGCGTCGGGCTTCGGCTCGGCCTTGGCTTCAGGCTTAGACCCCGCTTTAGATTCACCTTTGCGAATCTCCCGCTCCGCCTTCTCCCAGTCCTGAACAGATCGACCGTCCTTGCGAGCCCCCTCCTCGTAGAGTTCATAAGCTCGCTTAGCGATCTGCGGCGTCAAATCGGACGGTGTCTTGGCTTCAGGTTTCGGCACGACTTTGCCTTCGGGCTTCGGCTCGGGTCTGGCTTCAGACCCCAGCTCGGCCGTGGCTTCATGTTTAGACTCTGCCTTGGCCGGATCGAGAATCCTATAGGCGAGCAGTTTCACGCGGTCATTCACGAGGAACCAAACCAGGGCGTAGGCCCAAACGAACCCCGCCCAGCGCCAGCCGAGCGGCGTCATGAACAAACCATAAACCGCAATCAGGGTCGCCACAATTTGCGTGCCGAGCACTGCTATCCATAGAATCCGCGCCGGACGTATGGACCAGAACGGACCCCGCGTGCGCGTGAGGAAAATCGTCAGATGCCCGGCCACGGACAGCTTCAGGTACATCAGGGTTTGGACGTGGGCGTGGTCGAGGTGAAATACGCGCTCGCCGAGATAGAACAAGCCGAATGCTGCCACGACGCCGATGACGCCCAGCACGGTCGAGATCCCCAGCACCAAGCGCATGTTCCAGGCCTCGGGCTTATCCTTGTAATGAACGTTGTCATACGCGATGGACAGGATAGCTCCGTCGTTGAGCACGGCGATCATCACGATCATCACCGCGGTCACGGGGTAGAAGTTAAAAACGAGGATCGCGAGCGTCATGAAGAACAGCACGCGCAGCGTTTCGGCGATGCGGTAGATCGCATAGCTATTCATCCGCTGGAAGATGCGGCGACTCTCCTTGATCGCGTCAATAATTACTGACAGGCCGGACGCCAACAGCACGATGGACGCCGCGGCGCGCGCCGCGTCTGTCGCGCCGGAAACGGCGATGCCGCAGTCTGCTTTTTTCAGGGCGGGGGCGTCGTTTACCCCGTCGCCGGTCATACCGACAATATGGCCGTGCTTCTGCAAGACGTCGACGATGTTGTACTTGTCTTCGGGGAATACCTGAGCGAAGCCGTCCGCTTTCTCGATGGACTTCACCGACTGCGCCGATTGTTCATTCTTCGAATCGCGCAAGACGGTGGCATCAAGGATGTTCGTGCCCATCCCGAGTTGCCGGGCAGTTTCCTGGGCAATGGCCAATTGGTCGCCGGTAACCATTTTGACTTCCACGCCCATCTGTCGCGCGCTAGCTATGGTTGCTTTGGCCTGCTCGCGCGGCGGATCAAACATTGGCAACACGCCAACAAACTGCCACTTATTTTCCTGATCTGCCCGAGCCACGCCCAAGGAACGGAAGCCGCGCCCCGCAAACTCATTGACGGCTTTCTCGACAGCGGGCTTTACGTCACCGGCATTGGTCGCCATTTCCAGAATCACCTGCGGTGCACCTTTGGCCACGAAGAACTGTCTTCCGTCCGCGTCTTTGACAGTGGCCTCCGTCCGCTTGTGCACTGGGTCGAACGGCTGGAAATGGAGTACGTGATAGCCCTCTAACGCCTTATCGTCCTTCACGCCGCCGATCACAGCCAGATCGATGGTGTCCTTATCTTCGGCACGCGAAGCTAGTGCAGCCCAGAGAATGACTTGCTCGGCAGTGATATTGCTCACGCAGAAGGGATCGCCCAACGTCAGCTTGTTCTGGGTCAGAGTGCCGGTCTTGTCCGAGCACAGCACATCCACGCCGGCTAGTTCCTCGATCGCCGACAGTTTGGTCACAATCGCTTGTTTTCTTGCCAGCAGGCGCGCGCCGACTGCCATGGTCACAGATAGTACGGTGGGCATGGCCACGGGGATCGCGGCCACCAGAAGTACCAGGGCGAATTCCAGCGTACTGAGGATCGGGTCGTGGCGGAAGAGCGCTATGGTAACAATCACCGCCACGAGAGCCACGGCGAGCATGATCAGGTAATCGCCAATCTTCAGCACCGCACGCTGGAAATGACTGACGGTATGGGCGTCCTGCACCAATTCCGCAGTCTTGCCGAAGTAGGTGTTGGTACCGGTGGCGTACACTAAGGCGTCGGTTTCACCCCGCTTGATAATCGAACCAGAAAACACCGCCTCGCCAGGCTTGCGCGTCGCCGGCAAGGATTCACCGGTCAAGGCAGACTGATCGACTTGCACCGGATCGCCGGCCAACAAGCGCGCATCCGCCGGGACAATGTCCCCCAGTCGCAGACGAATAACGTCGCCGGGCACCAATTCAGAGACCTTGGGCGTGGCCCACTTTCCGTCTCGCAGGACCCGGGCCTTGGTCGCCAGCTTGGCCCGCAACGCGGCAATTTCGTTCCCCGCCTGATGTTCCTCCCAGAATGCGACCAAAGCGTTGGAAAAAAGCAGGAAGAGAATGATGAAGAAATCCAGCCAGTGCCGAACCACTCCCGACAGAATGACGGCGCCTTCGATCATCCACGGTATGGGTCCCCAGAAATAGGTGAGAAACTTCAGGAATGGATTGTCTTTCTTTTCCTTGATTTCGTTCGGCCCATATTGTGCCAGTCGCTTCTGCGCCTCGGCTTGGCTGAGGCCTTTCGGCGACGACCCCAATTTTTTCTCCAGTTCCGGCATCGGGATGGACTTCAGAGCGTCCTTGGACTCCGCCTTCGATCCCGGCTTCGATTTGGGATCCTTGGGCTGGTCGGCGTTGGGTTTCGTAGGCTCTTGCGCATTCATTGAGGGTTACCCCACTTCCAGTTCCGGATTTCTGGCATGTCTTGTCCGTTCTTGTCGATGTACTGCTTATGTTCGATGAGCTTGTCCTGCATCTGCTGCTTCAGGTAGGCACCCTTAGTGCCCAAGTGCGGCAGGCGATCAATCACGTCTTGCACCAGGTGGAACCGGTCCAAGTCGTTTTGCACCCTCATGTCAAAGGCGGTTGTGATGGTGCCCTCCTCCTTGTAGCCCCGGACGTGCAGGTTGCGGTTGGTCCGGCGGTAGGTCAGCCGGTGGACGAGTGTCGGGTATCCATGAAAACCGAAGATGATGTGTTTATCTTTGGTGAAGAGCGAATCGTAATCCGCTTCGCTCAGCCCGTGCGGGTGCTCGCTTGCGGACTGCAACTTCATGAGATCAACCACGTTGATCACCCGGATTTTCACATCGGGCAGATGCTTGCGAAGGATGGAAACGGCAGCCAGAATCTCCAGCGTAGGCGTGTCACCGCAGCAAGCCATCACCACGTCCGGCTCAGCGCCTTGGTCGTTGCTAGCCCATTGCCAGATGCCGATTCCTTCCGTGCAATGCACGACCGCGGCGTCCATGGTCAGCCATTGCGGGAGGGCGTGCTTGCCAGCAACCACCACATTGACGTAATTCCTGCTACGCAGGCAGTGATCGAAAACAGACAACAGACAGTTGGCGTCGGGCGGAAGGTAAACGCGCACGATATCGGCCTTCTTGTTGATGACGTGGTCAAGAAAACCGGGATCCTGGTGCGTGAAGCCGTTGTGATCCTGCTGCCAGACGTGAGAGGCCAGCAGGTAGTTCAGCGACGAAATCTTTCGGCGCCAGGGCAGTTCCAGACATACCTTTAGCCACTTGGCGTGCTGGCTGAACATCGAATCAACGATCCGAATGAAGGCTTCATAACTGTTAAACAGCCCGTGCCGACCGGTCAGAAGATATCCTTCGAGCCAACCCTCGCACTGGTTTTCGCTGAGCATCGAGTCCAGCACGCGGCCAGCGGGCGCCAGGAATTCATCGTTTCCTACTTCCTGGGCATCCCACTGACGGTTGGTGAATTCGAAGACCGCACCCAGGAGATTCGAGAGAGTCTCATCGGGACCGAAGACACGAAAATTGCGCTGATCCTGATTCAGCTTGGCTACGTCACGCAGGAACGTACCCAGCACGAGCGTGTCTTGGCCGTCAACGGCGCCCGGCGAAGGCACGTTCACCGCGTGAACGTGGAAATCCGGCATTCGCAGATCGCGCAGCAGAATGCCGCCGTTGGCGTGGGGATTGGCGCCCATCCGGCGATCGCCTTTCGGCGCCAGCTCGGCCAATTCCGGCATGAGTCGCCCAGTTTCATCGAATAGCTCCTCGGCCCTGTAGCTTTTCATCCAGTTTTCAAGCTGCTTGACATGATCGGGATGTTCGCAATCCACCAGGAGCGGCACCTGGTGCGCTCGGAAAGTGCCCTCGATTTGCAATCCGTCGACGTATTTCGGCCCCGTCCAACCCTTGGGTGACTTGAGGACAATCATTGGCCAGCGCGGCCGGGTGGCGTCTCTGTTTCTCCGTGCGTTGCTTTGGATTTGCCGAATGTCCTCGATGGCCTTTTCCATGGCTGTGGCCATGAGTTGATGCATCTTTTCCGGCTCGTCGCCTTCCACAAAGTGGGGCGTCCAGCCGCAGCCTCGCAGAAATTGCTCTAATTCCTCATGCTCGATGCGGGCTAGGACGGTCGGATTACTGATCTTGTACCCATTGAGGTGCAGTATCGGCAGGACGGCTCCGTCGGTGACCGGGTCGAGAAACTTGTTGGACTGCCATGAGGTCGCCAGGGAGGCCGTTTCCGCTTCACCGTCGCCGATGATGCAGGCGACGATCAGGTCGGGATTGTCGAACGCTGCCCCGAAGGCGTGGCTGAGCGAATATCCCAGCTCGCCACCTTCGTGAATCGACCCAGGCGTCGTCGGCGCGACGTGACTCGAAATCCCTCCTGGGAATGAGAACTGCTTGAACAACTCCTTCATTCCGGCTTCGTCCTGGGTGACGTTCGGGTAGACGTCGGTCCATGTGCCTTCGAGGTAAACGTTGCCCACAATCGCGGGGCCGCCGTGCCCGGGACCTGCAATGTAAAACATATCGAGGTCATACTTCTTGATGACACGGTTCAGATGCACGTAGATGAAATTCTGGCCCGGCGTCGTGCCCCAGTGTCCGACGACCAGCGGCTTCACGTGCGACAGTTTCAGCGGCTCCTTCAGTAGCGGATTGTCATAGAGATAAATCTGGCCGACAGACAAATAGTTGGCGGCTCGCCAGTAGGCATTCATCTTATTGAGCAATTCCGTGGAAAGAGTTGGGGAAGGAGCTGGCGAAAGAGTTTCGGTCTTCATGCTTCAATTCTCCTTTTTCGAGCTAAGGCCGAGAACGCAGCAAACCGTTTTGGCGATCATGTGTTCCTCATCTTGCGAATGACCCGCCGCCGCCCCATTACGCCACCGTTCCTTGGGTTCGCTTACTTCTGCTGATGGAGTAGCCGACAATGCGCGACCCTTACGCTGTGCGGGACCGGGATCGCCGCTAATGCATCGCTGACGATCGTCTGGGCTTCCTTCAGAATGCGGCGCAGGTGATCTGCTCCCTGGAAGCTCTCCGCATAAATCTTGTAGATATTCTCGGTGCCCGACGGACGAGCGGCGAACCATGCGCTTTCGGCTATTACTTTCAATCCACCGATGGGAGCGCCGTTGCCCGGGGCGTTGGTGAGGACAGTCTGGATTTTTTCGCCCGCCAGCTCGGTAATCTTGACCTGCTGCGATGAGAGTTTCGCCAACAGTTTCTTTTGATCCGGCGTGGCTGGCGCCTCAACGCGGTCATAGACAGGCTTGCCGAATTCGCTCGTGAGTTCGTCGTAGATTTCGCCGGGATCGCGGCCTATCCGGGCTGTGATCTCCGCTGCGAGCAAAGCCGGGACGATTCCATCTTTGTCCGTCGTCCAAACGGTGCCGTCCAGCCGAGCAAAGCTCGCCCCCGCGCTCTCTTCTCCACCGAAGCCGAGAGAACCGTCGAGCAAACCATCCACGAACCACTTGAAGCCGACCGGCACCTCGTAAAGCTTCCGGCCAAGCTTCGCGGTGACGCGATCGATCATCTGGCTGCTCACCACGGTTTTGCCCACGGCCGCTTCTTTGCGCCACTTCGGCCGGTGCTGAAATAGGTAGAAGATAGCGACGGAGAGGTAATGGTTGGGCGGCAGCAGTCCTGCGCTTTTGGTCACGATACCGTGACGGTCGTGGTCCGTATCACAGGCGAAGGAAAGGTCAAAGCGATCCTTCATCGCGATCAATCTCTGCATCGCGTAGACCGAAGAAGGGTCCATCCGAATCTGGCCATCCCAATCCACGGTCATGAAACTGAATGTCGGATCGACCACCTGGTTGACAACCGTGAGGTTCAACCCGTATCGCTCCGCAATTGTCCCCCAGTAGTGGACTCCGGCGCCACCGAGGGGATCGACACCGATGCGGAGCTTCGCGCTACGAATGGCGTCCATCTCAACCACGTTCGCGAGATCCGCAATGTAAGTATTGAGGTAGTCGTGCCGGTGCGTCGTAGAAGCCTGAAGAGCCTTGTCGACAGGAATTCTTTTCACGCCCTGCAGTTTGGCCTCGAGAAATTCGTTTGCTTTCGCCTGAATCCAATCCGTGACGACGCCATCCGCTGGGCCGCCGCTTGGCGGGTTGTACTTGAAGCCGCCGTCATGTGGCGGATTGTGCGATGGTGTGATGACGATGCCATCGGCGAGTCCGATTCTGCGCCCGTGGTTGTACGTCAGAATCGCGTGGGAAATAACAGGAGTAGGGGTATATTCGTCTCCTTCCGCGAGCATCACTTCCACGCCGTTGGCCGCCAGCACTTCAAGCGCGCTCGCTAGCGCAGGAACTGAGAGCGCATGCGTATCCATGCCAAGAAACAGTGGACCATTAATCTGGTGCAGTTTTCGATACAGACAAATAGCCTGACTGATAGCGAGGATGTGCCATTCATTGAAGGCCTTGTCGAACGCGGAACCCCGATGTCCTGAGGTGCCGAAAGCGACCCTTTCGGCGGGAACGGAAGGGTCAGGCTCTTCAGAATAATAGGCCGTGACGAGCCTGGGCACATTCACCAGCATCGATGCTGGGGCAGGCTTTCCAGCAAGCGGACTTATCTTCATGACGCCTTCGATGACACTTTCACCAAATGTGGTGACGACCGTTGCGCTAGTGTCTCCATTAGCTTGTGGAACGGCTCGTTGAACTTCGCAACCCTCTCGTCCTCAAGCTGCCGCGTCACGCTGTCGATGCTGATGCCCAGTTCCGGCAGTCGCTCCAAAACCGATCGGGCTAAGTTCCAACCAGAAATATGACAGTGCGCTAATAGGGAAACTGTTCCATATCGAACAGTAGGCGTTCGAAATCCATGCCGCTCCCTTTGGCTCCTAACGACGACTGCAAAAGGCGAGGA
Organism: uncultured Acidobacteriota bacterium; assembly: GCA_963813045.1. Taxonomy (GTDB): domain Bacteria; phylum Acidobacteriota; class Terriglobia; order Acidiferrales; family UBA7541; genus Palsa-295. The sequence continues at coordinate 147,255 of CAWEXR010000026.1, read as the reverse complement.
GCGTGCCTACAGCGTTGTTCGTGCGGACACGCTGGCTGCGTGGCCTAATACTGAAGTGTTCACTTTGGGACAGTTTTCAATCCTCCTTCTGATAAAAATGCTGTTGTTTTTTGTTGCCGACCAGCCGTGATTCACGGGCGAGGGCACTGGCAATTTTCGTTTCTGCTTGCCCAGGACATGGTGCGTCACCGCTTCTTTAGAGGGCTGGGTCGACCGGTACGGGGTCGTCAGGCCATAGTTGACACTGAGCCCAGGGCTTAATGAAACGGCAACATGTGTTTCTGAGTGAGTTCACACTCGGAAGGAGATGAACAAACTATGTATTACTTTTGGGGAATGCACGGGTATTGGTGGCTTTTCTGGTTCGTCATCTGGATCTCGTTCTTTTCATTCATGATGCCGATGAGGCGGGCCACTTACCGGCAAATGCAATCGCCTCTACAGCTCCTACAAAGGAGATATGCCGCCGGCGACATCACAAGTGAAGAATACGAAGAGCGGCGGACCAAACTTCAGCGGGATGCCAATTCGAAATAGAGAATCTCCATGGACCAACCAGCCACAATCTTGGGAAAAGGCCGAACATTGATCGTTCCTGCGGACGTCGGCTGCAAGGGCAAGACACCTTAATTGGAAAATATGTTCAGCGGTTAGCGAACGAACCATGGGGAAGAACCAAACGCGCAATTCGTCCGCGGTCGTTGTTCGCATCCGAGCAACCACCAACGAAGCGTGAGTATCTGGGAGGAGACAAATGACGCTCTCCGGGATCGGCGTGCTCTTGGTCGGGCAGAGTTTTCACAGTGCCCACGCCTTGACGGACCGCCTGCACCAATGGGGATTTCGGTGCCACTTTGCCAGCAATATGCAGACGGCCTGCCAATTGTTGAGTTCGGTGCGGGTCGATGTGGTGCTCAGCAATACGCATCTGTCCGATGGAACTGGCTTTGGCCTTCTGGGGGCTTTGGCCGGCCTGCCAATTACGGCGTTCCTTTGCCTGCCCGTCGAAGATAGCTGCTTTTGGCTGCCCGCCCTCGATGGCGGAAAAGAATGCTTGGGATTGCCCGCTCTCCGACCTTCGGAGTTTGCCAGCGCACTCGAACAAATGGCCTGGCGTTTACCTGCGGCATCACCGGTCAACTAGCGAGTTCCCGAGGAAATACAAAATGAAGATCGTGAGTAAATGGCGAGTTACAGAAATCGAAGAGAGGTAACTGAAATGAAAAAGAACAGCTCGTTTCCAGCGTTGATATTCGTTGTAATTCTTGGCATCGGCGCAGCATTGGCATACGCCAGGTATAGAGTTTCAGCCGACTTTGAAGGTCTATGGATTCTGGGCGGCGCCATCGTCCTTGCCTTTATCGCCTCCTCCGCAATTCAAGTTGCGGATCAATGGAGCAAGGCAGTTGTCTTGCGGCTAGGGAAGTTCCGCTCCCTGCAGGGACCGGGTTTGTTCCTAATTATTCCGCTCATCGACACCATTCCTTATTGGATCGACATCCGTGTCCTTACGAATTCGTTCAAGGCGGAGAAAACTTTAACGAAGGACACAGTGCCCGTGGATGTAGATGCAGTCTTATTTTGGAAGATTGTGGATCCCAAGAAAGCGGCCCTCGACGTCGCTGACTATCAAAGCGCGGTCAACTGGGCCTCCCAAACCGCACTGCGCGATGTCATCGGCAAGACTATGCTTTCGGACATGCTGGAAGGCAGGGACAAGATTAGTGGCGCGCTGCAGAAAATCATCGATGAGCGCACGGAGCCATGGGGCATCAACATTATCTCCGTAGAGGTCAAGGACGTGTTGATTCCTCCGGCCTTGGAGGATGCCATGTCGATGCAAGCCCAGGCCGAGCGGGAACGTCAGGCCCGCGTGATTCTGGGAGATTCGGAGCGTCAGGTGGCGGAGAAATTCGGCGAAGCGGCCAAGACCTATGCCAACGATCCGGTCGCTCTACATCTCAGGGCCATGAACATGCTCTACGAAGGTTTGAAGGAAAATTCGACGATCGTCATTGTCCCCAGCACCGCCGTCGAATCAATGCAACTCGGCGGTCTTGCCGGGACGACAGCGCTGACAATGGGGCTAGGACAGGAACGCATCAGCAAAGAAAAGGAAAGCGCCCTCAAGAGCAACAACGGCGACAGTAAAGTGCTTTCTGTTTAGTCTCAATGTTACGAAGCCTCTACCGAAATGAAGAATAGCAAACTGCTTGTTGTTGTGGACGAATCGCCCGCGACCAGAAAAGCATTGCAGTACGTGGCCCGGATGGCCGCACGACGACCGAATTTCCGAGTCTGCCTGGCGCATAGTCTCTTATCGCCTCCTCCCCAACTCGTTGAGTACAGAGGTTCGGAAAAGGGCCGCCTCCGAGCATACAAGTCCCGATGGATTTCCGCAGGCGAGATGACCGAACAGCGCGCCTTGGAGCGCGCCAATGCAGTTCTGCGCCGCGGGGGCCTGGCACGCGGGGCAATCGAAGCCCATTATTGCTATCTGGTGGATGGGAGCCGAGCGACCCAGGAAACCTTGAAACTCGCTAAGGCGCGCCAGTGCGACACGGTGGTTATCGGCAGAGCGTCACTCTCCTGGCTAGGTAAGCTCATTGATGGAGACCCTGCGGAAGAGTTCGTTCGCCAAGGCAAGGGATTTACGATCTGGGTTGTCGAATGAAACCTTGGAATCCGTTCAGTTTCGAGAGGGATTGCGGGGGAATCAATAAACCGGGATAGGTATCCTAGACAGCTTTCCTTAAGGAGAAAAGCGATGTCAGAAATGAAAGCTGAAGAACCAGAAGTTGTTTCCCAAAGTAAAACCGTCGACAGTGAAATCGCAAAGCTGCAGGATCAAAATCGCACGAAAGGTGAAGATTCGCTAACTAAACCCGCGACTGGAAGATTACCGGCACGCGCGTCACGAATCTAGCTTGCAACAAGGAGATCTCATGAAAGCGGTATCAATCGTCGGGATCATTTTGATCGCTCTGGGGATCCTTTCGCTAGCATACTTTGGAGACCCTGTGCGACTCATGCTTCGGGACTTCGAACCGCATAAGACCAATCTGGTGCCCCCAATTCTAGGGGGGCTAGGGCTCATTGGCGGTATCGTTCTTTTGTTTGTCTGCCAACGCGATAGAAGGAGGCGTGAGCGCAAAGTTTAAGTCCCCGTTCTCTTTTCCCGGCGGCAGGTCTTTTGACTCACCTGACGACCAACCTGTTCTGCCGACTAGAGGGACGATGTCGTCGAATATCTTCGGACTCTCCGACAGGTGGGCACTCAGGAGAGGACTTCTCGCCAAGGCTAGTGTTCTGCCTCTGCGGAGCTTCCCTGCGGCCCAATCCGCTCTATCGAGACTTGCGCCTCGACGCCGCATGACGCGCTAGGCTCGCTGTTATACGCGGGCGCCAGCAAAAGCCACGCGAGCACTGAACGATGATCTGGTCGGCCATGTGCTTCGACAAGACGACTGGCGCTCACTGAAGTTTCCGGCGATCGCGGAAGAAAACGAGAGCTACACGGTCCATACGCTTTACGGCGAAAGGACATTCACGCGCCGGGAAGGTGATGCTTTGCAACCGGATCGCGAGCCTCTCGAAGTGCTGGCCTCGATACGAGAGATTCAAGGCGAATATAACTTCGCGGGTCAGTATCAACGATCTCCATCGCCTTTGGGTGGAGGCATGATCAAGACTGAGTGGTTTAGAGTCTATACGCCTGCAGAGCTTCCAAGAGGATTCGGCTTCGTATTTCAAAGTTGGGACACAGCCAACAAGAGCACAGAGCTGAGTGATTATAGCGGCTGTACAACATGGGGAGTCTTGAATGGCCATCTCTATCTATTGCACGTAATGCGGATTCGCTTGGACTATCCAGATCTAAGGCGAGCGGTGAAACAACAGGCTGAGCTGTACGAAGCCAAGAACATTTCGATTGAAGACAAAGCTTCGGGAACACAGTTGATTCAAGACCTGGTGGTTGATGGCGTGCACGCCATAACCAGATACGAACCGAAAATCGAGAAGGTGATGCGGATGCACTCCGTCACGAGCACGATTGAAAACGGCTTTGTTCACCTTCCGGACAAGGCGGCGTGGTTGCCCGAGTACCGGCACGAGCTGGCGAGCTTCCCGATGGGCAGGTACGATGATCAGGCCGACTCAACCTCCCAGGCGCTCGATTGGTTCAAGCAGCAAGCGATGACTGGAGATCACGGGCTGTTGAAATACTACAAGCAAGAGGCTGACAACATGAAGGCAGGGAAGCCGTCGATTTTTCACCCGCCCCCGGCTAACCGAACCACCGCCCTTCGCGAATGGGATCGAAGAGGTGGACGCTTCTGACCGGGTCGTGCGGGGCCGAAGCCCTGATCAAACTGTGATCGACCGTTCTCCGGCGGTCGACCCGTGGCATAAATAACATTTAGGCCGCGAAATGCGCCGAACGGCGGTCGCAGCCGCTGCGTCCGTCGGCTGATGAATCCCGCCACTTTCCTCCTTGATCCGCTCAGGGAGGTCGTCGAAAACCGAGCACGCAGCATCCGTAAAGACACAAGGGTACGACCTTCCCTGTTCCAGGCCCCAATTCCGATGTGCTGAGTTCGTCAAGCCGTGTCAATGTAAGCGGTTGTGGCGAATTCAGTTGGCCGACCTGTGACGATTCCCTGATTTTTTCCCTGTTAACCGCAAATATGGGCGCTTACGACGAACAAGGGCGGAGGAGGCTGTTCAAGAAGAATCCCGCGGAGAAACCGAAGTCCATAAAGCTACCGGATGGTCCGAGCCGAGGTAGGCGCCTTCGCGTCAGTATCGATTGGTTGTTAACCTTAACAGGTGAGGGAGAAAAGAGCGAAAAAGAGATGAGCCCTACCGCTTGGCTTGCGACAGGTAAGCGGCCAGCGCGTCGAGATCAGCGTCGCTGATTTCGGTCTTGCGAAAGAAGGGCATGGTGGCCACGCCTTTACGCACGCAGAGCTTGACGAACTCGGCAGTGAGGTCCCGCCGGTCCTCCAGCGCCGCCGGCAACTTTCCCTGGTACTTGAATTGAAGCGATCGCGTTCCTGGCGCGTTCCTCGCGTCCTTGCTGTGACAGACGCTGCACCAGTTGTTGAACACCGCGGCACCGCGCTCGGTGAGAGATCCGCGGTTCTGGTCGGCGGCGGTGGTCCGGCTCCATGCGGGAGTCGGGTAGTCCGCCTGCTGGGCAGGCGCGCTCGCCACCAAGCCGAGGGCTATCGCCAGTGTCAGGAGGGCCTGTTTCATGCGCCTTTCTCCCGCAGATGCTTTGGCCAGATATCATACCGGCCAGCAGACAAAATGCCGTTCGGGTCAATCGCGTCCTTGAGCGTCTCGTGCAGCCGATGCAGCGAGCCGTTGTTGAAGCCATAGGTCCGGATCGCGAGCGCCTGAAAGTTGGCATGAATCCGGTAGGTATTCCACCCACCTTCCGCGCATGCGGTTACCAGACGCTCGAACAAAGTTCGCGACTTTTTATTGTCTTCGGCATTGCGGTACGTGCTGACCGGATGAAAGATGATCATGCCACGCCGATGGTAGATCCATCCGCCAACGAACGGGGGTGGCAGGCCCATGTCTGCGTAGACCTTCGCCGTTATCCCGACGAGCGCCAGCAATTCCTCCCCTCGCGGAGCCACCATCGGTGAGAAGTCGAGATGGCCTTCGCTCGGCCGCGCCGTGGGCGAATTGCGCGAAGCGAAAAGTTCGAGCGACGGAATGCCGAGCCGTGCCTTGTCGGCGACAGCCTGGACTTGTTCGTCGGTCAGCGGAAATGTGTAGGACGCCGTCTCCTGGAACTGCACGCCCTGGATGACCGCGAGCCGATCCTTCGTGTGTTCCCAGGCAGCCGCGATCACTTTCGGAGCGCCGTAGAAGCAGAACGACGCAGCCCAGCACGGCTGATTTCTGCTCTCCACGTAGCGCGCCCATTCCTGATCCGTCGCGGTGGCACCCGCGAGTCTGAGGCGAACGAGCTCCGGGTCCGGCGAGCCATTCATGATCGGGCTCATGACCTGCATCTGAGAGGGAATCGTATGCGAATACATCAGGCTCGTGAGGATATCGAGCAAGGGCACGATGTCCTGGCGCCGGGGCGCAGTCACACTCACCTGCAAAGCCGCTTCGGGCTCCTCCATGAGCCAAAAACCCATCTTAGTGACGATCCCGTAGTTCGACTGCGAAAAGATCCCGTCCACAAACGGGCCCATGCCGTACTTGAAGACCTGCCATGTCTTGGCCGTGGGATTCGCGCCCATACCGGTGCGCACCACCTCGCCGTTGGCGAGCACGACCTCCATGCCGCAGTGGGCGTCGAAATGGTCGCGAACATCGGACCCGGTGTAGCCAGCGCCGTGGTCGAGGGAGTTGCCGATCAAACCGCCCCAGCCTGGGTCCGCGGTGTCAATCCAGAGTGGCAACTTTTGCTGGCGGAGATGCCGATACAAATCGAAATAACTGACGCCTGGCTCGACCAGACAGCTCTTGTCCCGAGCGCTCACGTCCAGGATGCGATTCATGCGCTTCAGGTCGAGGACGACACTGCCCGAGTACACGGGCGCTGAGCCGCCATAGGTCAAGTTCTTGCCCGTGGAAATCGTATATAGCGGCAGCCGGCATTCGTTGGCGATCCGGACGATCGCTTGAATCTCTTCGACCGAGATTGGCGCCACCGCCGCCGAGGCGACGCGCTCCTCGGCCTCACCCCAGAGCGGTGAGTAAGCGTCGCGATAGAGCGCGACGTCCTCATCGCTGCTGAACACCCACTCGTTTCCGACGACCTCACGCATGCGCCGGAGCGCTGCCTGGAAATCGCTATCGCTCATCCCTTTTGGCGGTTTGGGCATGACTATGCTCTCTCCGTCCTTTCGTGCATCCCGCGTTCTTGGGGATCGGCGTTCGCCTCGCCCGTCCCGCCCGCACTGACCGCGGAAAGGATTTCGTAGGGGCCGACGCGATTGCCAGAGGTCAGCGCCATTTGGGCTGGATTATACGCCTAGACGCGGAATGGAGCCCAACCTCCTCGGCATAGACCGCCTCATCGAGGATATCTGCAACGAACTGGTTGGCGCCTCGATCGTTGTTCTCGCAGTGGTTGTCGCTGAGCGTGAAATAACCGAAATCCATTGTTACCCTGATCCGGGCCACGCCTTTTGGCCGATAAACATATCTCAGCTTTAGTGCAGGCGCGCGATCCCAGGCGGTTTACTTTCTTCGCCCCAGCTTGCCGAGACCTCCAGCGAGTCGATCCTTTGCCAAGGTGGTCGGCATCCGGCGAACTCCTGACATGAGACAAAATGAATCCGAGCGCACATTTCATACATCGGAGCTTGCGCACCTTCCCCGTTTCCTGCAAATAGCTAACACGATACTATTTCTTCAGCCTTGGACCAAAGAGGGGCTTGCGCCCGGATCACGGCGTACTCGCGAGTAATCTACATGGCCGATAAACGTGCTAATCGGAGAAGTGCTACTGGGACGGTAAGCGAAACTTGAATCCGGACCTTGGCTCGGCCTTGCAATTTGCAGACTTCTCCTAAGATGCAGGGCAGTCGATTGAGCCCGCGGTGCCAGCTGTCGTAGGGGAACTCAAGTTTCTAAGAACCTGCCGTATGATCAACTACTCCCGTGCACATCCTAATTGTTGAAGACGAAGAAAAGATGGCCAAGGCGCTGCGGACGGGTCTGGAAGCAGAGCAATTCTCCGTGAGCGTGGCGCACACGGGAGAAGACGGATTCTTTCTTGCTTCGACCGAAACGTACGATCTGGTCATCCTCGACTTGATGCTTCCTCGTCGTGACGGCATGGAGGTATTGGCGGCTTTGCGGCAGAGGGGCGTGTCAGTTCCTGTGCTCATACTCACCTCGAAAGACACGGTCCGGGACCGAGTGTTGGGTTTAGACGCGGGCGCCGACGATTACCTCGTAAAGCCTTTCGCGTTTTCGGAACTTCTCGCGCGCATCCGGGCGCTTCTGAGGCGGGGCAAGCCGGAATTGGGAGACAAATTACGGCTTGCAGACCTGGAAATGGACGCAGCCGGACGCTCGGTTTTCCGCGATGGCAAGGAGCTAGCGCTCACGGCGCGCGAGTTCGACCTGCTTGAGTATCTACTGCGGCAGCAAGGCCGAGTCGTCTCGCGGGAGATGCTGGCGCGCGATGTTTGGCAGGAAACCGCGCGCTATACGCCGCTCGACAACGTCATTGATGTTCACATCGCCCACCTTCGGCGAAAACTGGACGAGCCGTTTAGGAAGAAACTTCTACATACGGTCCGCGGCGTGGGTTTTGTGTTGCGTGAGGAAACTCCATGACGTCGCTCCGTCCCAAGCGCGTGAGAACACGGCTCACGCTCATGTACGTTGGAATGCTTGCGGGAGTCCTGGCAATTTATTTTGCGGGCGTATCGGTGCTCTTGTTCTGGCAAATGAGCGGCATTTTGAAACGGCTGGCTGCCGAAGACCTCGAGACCGTCAAGGGCTTGCTGTACGTGCAAGACGACGGTCAAGTTGGTGTGCGGGAAGACTATCACCACCATACGGATTGGAAGCAGGTCCAGGAACGGCTTCTGGAGATACTGGGACCGGATGGATCCATTCTCTACCGGAATGAAAGGCTAGGCAGCCGTACCATTGGCGAAGCACCGTTCGCGGGCGAGGGAGAACACGGATACTCCGGGCGCTCTGCAAGGATGTCCGATGGAACGCCGATCATTCTCATCAGCCGGAAATATGACTTGCAGGGCCGGACGATCCTGATTCGAGTCGGGTACAGTCAGGACCTGATATGGAACGAGTTGAGGGAAACACTCCTCGTTTTGCTTCTGGCTTCGCCTCTGATCCTCGCCGGCACTGCTTACGCCGGTTACAGAATGGTGGGCGCGCACGCTTGAATCCGGTCACTAAGATGGCGCATCGGGCCGAGCAAATCAATTCGGAACACTTGAATGAACGGCTGCCTATTGAGAACCCAGAGGACGAACTCGGACATCTCGCGCGGGTTTTCAATGCGATGCTATTCCGAATCGAACAGTCTTTCGAACAGTTGCAGCGATTCACAGCCGACGCCTCGCACGAGTTGCGCACGCCGCTCGCGGCCATCCGGAGCATCGGCGAAGTAAGACTGCAACAAGATGCAAGACCGGAAGAATACCGAGACACGATTGGAAGCATGCTTGAGGAGGTCAACAGGCTCAGCGGCATTGTGGAGAGCCTGCTTACGCTATCGCGAGCCGATGCGGGGCAGATCAGGATGCAAGTGTCAGTTTTCCCGCTCAAGGCCTTGGTGCGAGAAGCGGCCGTTCTCCTGGGGGTTCTCATCGAAGACAAGCGTCTGACATTTGCACTTGCGGGCGACGAAAGTGTGGGCGCGCAGGCGGACCGCCTATATATACGGCAGGCCGTGGTCAACATTCTGCATAACGCCGTGAAGTTTACGCCCCCCGGCGGATCGATTTCCGCGCAAGTTGAATGCAAGAGCGGTTCTCGAATCGAACTTTCGGTCAGCGACAGCGGACCGGGGATTTCGGCCGAACATTCGGCGAAAGTATTCGAACGCTTCTACCGCATCGATGAAGCCCGAACAAGCGACGACATGGGCGCAGGCCTGGGACTCTCCGTTGCCAAGTGGGCCGTGGAAGCCAACAATGGCGAAATCGGGATGACCAATCTTCCTGGTGCGGGCGCGAGATTTTGGATCCGCCTCCCTGCCGTGGGGTGCCCCTCCGACCACGAGAACCAAGACCGACACTAAGGTCCAACAGATCCCCCTCCGCCTGGTCGAGAATCTGAATGTATATCGTTCATCGACGTAAGACGCACATTCAGCTACTCTTGCGTGACTCCTAACTCGCATTTGCAACCGTACCACTTCATCAAATCTTCAGAATGTCTTCAGTGGTGTCCCTCCAGAAGCAGGTTTACGGTGGGAGTGTCGGCGTTGGATTCGCGGAGGCGTGGTGCCGAATCCCCATGATCGAGCCGGGCGGGATCAATGAAACGCCATTCTTGCGCAACTGCTCTGGTGGCGCTGGCACTTGCTATTCCTGTGTCTGCCAATTCAAGAATCAAGATCGACACTGTCCCGTCCGAATACGCTCCCATCGACAGCCCAACCAGCCGCGAAGCCGTGTCGATGTCCAGCTACCATTTCGAGGTCGATGAAGAAACGGGACGCGCCCGTGTAGTCGTTGATTACACCTACCCGGATCAGCTGATCTACGGACCTAACGATGATGCCGGCGGACCTCCATCCACAATCGTTCAGCTTCCCGGATTGACATACGACGCCACCGCTCATGCGGTTGTCTACGATTCAAACGGCACGAAGGCTGTCTGCGCCACAGTAAACGACCAAGCGGGCGTCTTCGGTCATCACCTGAAAGTGAAGAACACGGGAGCCTGCACTGTGACAACCGTCATCGCCGGCCATGCTGAAGACACGGGATGGGACATTCATCGATTTCGTGCAATCGACACATATTTCGAGGTGCACTAGCTGTTCGAATGGACAATTTCATGACAACGAGACCATTGAAGCCCGCACAATTAGAGCAGTTTCGCCGATTGACCACTTGTTTGGTTGCGAGCGCGATTGAAACTTTTCGCGTGCGGCTCCCCAACACGGGCTTCGCCCATTCGAGCATCAGGTGCATTTTCAGGGATCAGCCGCCGATGGCCGGCTATGCCGTCACGGCCCGAATGCGGAGCTCCAATCCACGAATGGAGGCAGGTAAGTCCTACGACTATTACGACCGGACCGATTGGTGGAAGGAGATCCTCAGCATTCCGGCTCCGCGCGTGGTGGTGATCGAAGACGTGGACAATCCTCCCGGCCTCGGGGCACTCGTTGGCGAAGTGCACGCAAACATTCTCCTCGCGCTGGGCTGCATCGGAATCGTGACAAACGGCGCCGTGCGCGATCTGCCCGACATTCGCCCGACGGAATTTCAGATGTTCGCCGGCGACGTGTCGGTGTCACATGCCTATGCCCACGTCTTCGATTTCGGCACGGCAGTTGAAGTGGGAGGCATGAAAGTCCAGCCGGGTGACTTGATTCATGGCGACTGCCACGGAGTTCAGACGGTCCCTCTGGAAATTGCCGACAAAGTTCCAGTCGCAGCTCGCGAAATCCGGCAACGCAGGCAACAATTGATCGGCCTGCGCCGCTCGGCCGATTTCACGCTCGAAAAACTTCGCCAGGCAATTCGCGACACAGCCTTAGGCTGCCAAGAGTCGAAATGAGGCACGGACAACTTCCGCAGAATCTCGGTGAACCCATAAGATCAAACGAAGAATCGCGGTGGGACAAGCACGTCCGATTGCTTGCAGCGATCTTTCTAGCCGCTGGATTCCTCACCGGTTGCGGTTCCGCGGGCAAGGCGGCAAACGTACCAACCGCGGCGGTGGTTAGCGTCCGGCGACATGACCTCGCAAGCGAACTCAGCATCGCTTCGGAGTTCCAGCCTTATCAAGAGGTCAACGTCTACGCCAAGGTCTCCGGCTACATACAGAGACTCTCGGTGGATTGGGGAACGCACGTGAAGCAAGGACAACTCCTCGCAGTTCTGGAGATTCCTGAGCTTCAGCAGCAACTGCAAGAGGACGAAGCGAGCGTCAAGAAAAGCGAGCAGGATGTGGAGCGCGCGAAAGAGGAACTCAATCGCGCCGAGTCGGCTTATACCGTCGCGCACCTTACATACTCGCGACTGGCAGACGTGCAGAAATCGCGGCCGGAACTGGTGGCGCAGGAAGAAATCGACGTCGCGCAGGGGAAAGACTTAGAAGCAAGCGCCGGGGCATCCGCGGCGAAGGACTCACTAGCCGCGAGCGAACAGGAGTTGGCGGTTTCGAAAGCGGCGCTCGAAAAGAACCGGGCGATGTACGCCTATTCCCGCATTACGGCGCCGTTCGATGGAGTCGTGACGGAGATCGATGCCTACACCGGGGCGCTTCTGCCGGCGGGAACATCCTCAAACAAGGGCGATCAGGCGCTTTGCCACCTTTCGCAGAACGATCATCTCCGCCTCGTGATTCCGATCCCGGAAAGGGCTGTGTCTGACGTTCACGTCGGTGACAGCGTGGCCGTTCATGTCACCACGATCAACAGGACGTTCGATGGGAAGATCAGTCTCTTCTCAGGTCAAATCGATCCCGAAACCCGCACCCAGCACACGGAGATAAACGTTCCCAACCCGAAATACGAGATCGTTCCGGGAATGTACGCCACGGTCCAGATCCCGCTTCACTCGGCCCAAAACGTTTTGACCGTTCCGGTCCAGGCAGTGCAAGCCTCAGGCGAAAACCGCGGGTCGGTCCTTTTGGTCGGCAGCGACAACCGAATCGAAAACCGCGATGTGACTCTGGGCCTGGAAAGCGCCACGGACGTCGAAATCCTTTCGGGGCTGCGCGAAAACGAGCGCGTCGTCTTCGGCGAGCAGTCGCAATTCAAACCCGGCGAGTTGGTCGCTCCGAAAGCCGTGACACCCTCGGAAGTGGAGTAGGGACTCTCATGTCGTCTTTCTCATTGCGCCACCCCTACTTCATCATCGTCATCTGCCTTTTCGTGTGCGTGCTCGGGCTCACCAGCCTGGTCCAAATGCCCGTGGACATGTTTCCGCCGATCAATATTCCCGTCGTCGAAGTGGCCACATTCTATAGCGGCATGCCGCCGCGGCAAATCGAAGCGGATATTACGGACACATTCGAGCGATTTTTCACGCTGGGCAGCGGAATCGAACACCAGGAATCGCGTTCGCTCTCCGGAGTGAGCCTCATCAAGATTTACTTTCAACCGGGCACGGACGCAAACGCAGATGTGACTCAAATTTCGAATCTGGCGATGGCCGATTTAAGGCGGCTTCCTCAGGGCACGCTTCCTCCTGTCGTTATGAGCATGGACGCGTCGGGCTTGCCTGTCTGTCTTCTTACAGTTGATGGTGAGGGGCTGAACGAAACTCAACTCCACGACTATCTTCAATATCAGATTCGCAATCAGATCGCCGGCGTTCCGGGGGCCACGGTCCCGCCACCGTATGGAGGACGTACACGCCAGATCATGGTGTACGTGGATCCGTTGAAGTTGCAGGCCAATCAATTGAGCCCCATGGACGTGGTGCGCGCCACCGATGAATCGAATCTCATTCTACCCGCCGGGGACGTCCGGATCGGCCCACTCGACTACAACCTCTATACAAATGCTCAGGTTCTGAATGCGAAGGCTTTGAATGACGTCCCGCTGAAAACGGAAGGTGAGAAATCGGTCTTCATTTCCGATGTAGGCCACGCCGTGGACGGTTCAGCATTGCAATACAACATTGTGCGCGTCAACGGCCAGCGGTCCGTCTACGTCCCTGTCCAGAAGCAGGGAGGAGACAGCAATACCATTGCGGTCGTGAACGGGATCAAGGACGCGATCAAGAACCTGCGCGACATACCTTCCCAGCTCAAGGCGCACGTCGTATTCGATCAATCCCTGTTCGTGAAACAGGCGATCTCCACGGTGCTGAAAGAAGGCGGTACGGGGCTGGTGCTTACGGCGCTGATGGTCCTGATTTTTCTTGGGAGTCCCCGAGCGACCTTTGCCGTGTTTCTTTCGATTCCGCTCTCGGTGATGGCCACTTTCTTTATCCTTCACATCGGGGGCTCGACGATCAACAGCATGATCCTGAGCGGCCTGGCGCTCGCATTTTCGCGCCTGATCGACAATTCCGTGATCGTGCTGGAAAACATTTTTCGTCACATGGAGCTCGGCGAGAATCCGGCGGTCGCCTCGGAAAAGGGCGCCAACGAAGTCGGCCTGGCGGTGCTGGCGATCACCATCGTGACCGTGGTCGTGTTCTTCCCCGTAACCCTGCTCTACGGCGTGAGCAAGTTTCTTTTCACGGCTCTCGCCCTGAGCGTGGTCATCTCTCTTTTCGCTTCTTATTTTGTCGCCATTTCGGTCGTGCCGCTTTACTGCGCAACGATGCTTAAGGGAATCGCGCACCCTAACGCAGCGGATCAGGAGCTTGCCAGCGAACCCGCCAAGCAGCACTCATGGGGGATGCGATTCCACGCGCAGTTCAATGAGAAATTCGAAAAGATGCTGGTAAGGTACGACCTGTGGGTGAAAAAGGCTCTCGATCACCCGAAGGAAGTTGTTTGGGGGTTTGTCGGTGTATTCATACTGAGCTTTGCGCTCTATCCGTTGGTCGGTGTTTCATTCTTCCCTCGGACGGACGCGGGGCAATTCATCATTAACGTCAAGGCGCCCACGGGAACGCGCATCGAGGTCACCGAAGACTACGTAAAAAAAATCGAGAACATTGTTCGCCAGGTCGTCCGGCCCGGCGATCTCAATTCCGTGGTGTCGAATATCGGGGTTACGCCTGATTTGTCCTCGCTATCGACGCCCAACGCGGCGATGCATACGGCCTTCGTCGAAGTCGGCTTGAAGGAGGATCACAAGGTCGGCAGTTACGTCTACATGGACGAGGTTCGAAAGCAGGTTTCGTCGCAACTGCCCGAACTCCGCACTTATTTCCAGTCCGGCGGACTGGTCGATTCGGTTCTCAACCAGGGATTGCCAGCCCCTATCGACGTGCAAGTGAGCGGGAACGATCTCCAAGCCGCAGATCGGATCGCCCTGGACCTCGAAGAACAGTTTCGCCGCCTGCGGGGAGTCTCGGACGTATACGTCCCGCAGGACATGGACTATCCCTCGCTGCAGGTGAACGTGAACCGCGACCGCGCGAGCGAACTCGGCCTGAGTCCAAAGGAAGTGGTGGATAATCTCATAACTTCGCTCACTTCGGATGCGATGATCGCGCCAAGTTATTGGGTTGATCCGAATAGCGGAAACAATTATTTCGTGACCGTGCAGTATCCCGAAAATCAGGTTAAGTCTCTCGAAGACTTGAAAGCGATGCCGCTGCACGCTCCGACCTTGAAGCTGCCTACCTATCTCAACCAGGTGGCGGATATTACCCCGATCCTCACGCCGACCGAAGTGGATCACTATCAGTTGCAGCGCACCATCGACGTGTATGTGGCGACCTCCGGAGAAGATCTGGGAAAGCCCGCCAGGGAAGTTCGGAAGATTGTCGCCAATACCAAACTCCCGCCCGATATCCGAATTGATGTCCGCGGGCTGGTGAACACCATGAACGCGTCTTTCCGGAGCTTCGGGCTGGGGCTGACACTCTCGATCCTGCTTGTTTTTCTCGTCCTTGTGGCGCAGTTTTCGTCCTTTATCGATCCTTTCCTGATCGTCCTTGCGATTCCGACGGGCCTCGTGGGAGTGATGCTGACGCTGGCGTTCACGGACACCACGCTGAATATTCAGTCACTCATGGGCATCATCATGCTGACCGGCATGGTGGTTTCAAACAGCATCCTGATCGTGGACTTTGCCGATCGGCTGCGCCAGGAAGGGTACGGAGTCCGGGAAGCGGTGAGCCATTCGTGCCGCATCCGCCTGCGGCCGATTCTGATGACTTCCCTTGCGACGATCGTGGGGCTGTTGCCAATGGCGCTGAAACTTGAGGCAGGAAGCGAATCCTATGCGCCTCTTGCGCGCGTGATCATCGGCGGCCTGATCGTTTCCGTGATACTGACGATCTTCGTGGTGCCCGCTGCATACCTGCTGATTTATCAGAACCGCGCCGAATCGCAAGCGCCCATGGCCGCGGAGCAAGCTCGATGAGACTGTTGTGTTGCCTGCTGGCATTCACGGGCTTCGCCGTGCTCATTTGCGGATCGGCCTCCGCCCAAAACGCGCAGAGACTCAGTTTGCAAGAAGCGGAGAAGATCGCCATTCAGAATCACCCGCAGATTCAAGCAGCCGTCAATCTGGCGTCCGCAGCCAGCGCGCAGGTGACGCAGGCGCGATCCGCGTATTACCCGACGGCCTACGGAAGCCTCACAGCCGTTGACGCTGAGAATAACAGCCGGATCGCTGCCGGGGCTTTGAACAATCCGATCATCTACGAGCGCTATGCAAACGGCCTCACCGTGAACCAACTGATCACCGATTTCGGCCGGACCCATGAGCTCGTCAAGAGCTCGAATTTGCACGCACAGGCCGAGCAAGAACAAGTGGTGACAACGCGAGCGGACGTTCTGCTCGGGGTGGATCGCGCGTACTTCGTCGCGCTAAGAGCGCAGGCCGTATTGACCGTTGCCCAGGAAACCGTCAAAGAACGCCAACTCGTCGCCGACCAGGTGGGCGAACTCGAAAAGAACAAAATCAAGTCTGGACTGGATCTCAGCTTCGCGAACGTGGACCTCGCGCAGGCCCAACTCCTGTTGCTCCAGGCTCAAAACGATCTCGATACGTCATACGCGGATCTATCTACAGCCCTCGGCTACGGAGACGAAAGGACCTTTCAGTTGGTGGACGAGCCGCTCCCCACTGCTCCGCCCTCTGCCTTTTCCGATCTTCTTCAGCAAGCCGTGAAGAACAGGCCCGATCTCATTAGCCTGCGCTTGGACGCAGCCTCGGAACACAGTTACGCAACTGCGGAACGCGACCTGTGGTTTCCGACGATATCCGCCGCGGGATCCGCCGGACTCACCCCGTACGGCGCAGATCAACTCGCCCCTCGGTATGCCGCGGCGGGAGTCAATGTCAATATTCCGATATTCAACGGGCACTTATTCGGCGCGTTGCGGAGCGAAGCGAACTCGCGTGCGCGAGCTGAAGATCAGTACGTTCGGGATCTACAGAACCGGATCGTCCGCGATGTTCGTACGGCGTGGCTGAACGCAAACTCCGCGTTTCAGCGCCTCGCACTCACGGATCAGCTCTTGAAGCAAGCAACGGACGCGCTGGATCTCGCACAGGCACGCTACAAACTGGGCCTTAGCTCCATTATTGAGCTTAGCCAGGCTCAGTTGAATATGACGCAGGCCCAACTCGAATCCGCCAGCGCGAAATACGACTACGAGACTCAGCTTTCGACCTTGAACTATCAGATCGGAGCGTCGCACTAGTCGCCCTAGTAGCCCCGGTCGGACCTGTTCCGGCACACCTTTTCACCTTTCGCCTCAGATGATCCATCGTACGCGCGCGGGTTCTCGAATCCAGTTCCGATCACCGCAAGAGGGGCCTGAGTTCGATGCCAGCCTGTCGCAACGTCTGCGCCACCGCCGCGGCAATTCTTGGGGCGCCTGGAGTGTCGCCGTGGATGCAGATGGTCTGCGCGTTCGCGACGATTTCGGTTCCGCCGCAGGCAACCACGGTCCCTCGCGCTGTGATGCGCAATGCCTGTTGCCCGGCTTCTGCAGGGTCGCGTATCAGCGCGTCCTCAAATCTCCGCGAGCGCAGAGTACCATCGGCCTCGTACCGCCGGTCTGCAAACGCTTCCGCAGCGACTCGGAAGCCAGCTTCTCGAAAGACATCCAGCATGAGTGATCCAGCAAGGCCCACGAGTGCGACGTCCCGGCTCCAACGAGCGACCCCGTCGGCAATCGCTTGGGCCAGCACGCGATTCGCCGCAGCCTGATTGTAGAGTGCGCCATGCGGCTTGACATGCATCACGCTGGTGCCGCAACCGGCGGCAACTTCGGCAAGGGCCCGCACTTGCTCGAATACGGAATCAGCGATCGTTTCCGGCGGCAGGTTCAACTCCAGCCGGCCGAAATTCGCGCGATCCGGATATCCGGGATGCGCGCCCACTTCCAGCCTCCAACGAAGGGCCTGCTCAATCGTTGCTTTCATGGTCCGCGAGTCGCCGGCATGTCCTCCGCAGGCGACGTTGACCGATGTGAGAGAGGGCATCAACGATTCCTGCGTGCCATCGGCAATGGCCTCCGGCACTTCGCCCATATCGCAATTCAGGTCGATGTGCTTCATTCCAAAATCAACTCCCCGGATGCCAGAAGTTTCTCCTGTTCGATCAGCAGGGACCGCGCGGTTTCGAAAGTAACCTGTTCAAATCGAATCTCATCGCGAGGGCGAAGCTGCCCCACGCGGTGGAGATCCGCAGAAATCACGTTGGCGATCTTCGGGTAACCGCCCGTGGTCTGTTGCTCCACAAAAAGGATGATGGGCGAGCCTCCGGGTGGCACCTGAACGGCACCGAGCGAGGCGCCTTCCGTAATCATCTGCTTTCCGGCACGTTGTGACACGGGTGCGCCTTCCAGCCGAAGACCCATGCGATTGGATTGCTCTCCGACGCGATAGGTGCCCGCATAGAATGAGCGCAGCGATGGCTCGGAAAACCAATCAATCTGTGGCCCGGGAGTGACGCGCAAGACCTTGCGAAGGGACAGATGCTCCGATATCTGAGGAGCGATGGTTCGCTTGCGGAAAGGCTTGGTCGCGGACCCGATGTGCAGCACGTCTCCCTTCCGCAGCGGCCTACCCTCGAAACCGCCGAGTCCGCTCAAGATGTGCGTGGACGCGCTCCGTAGAAAAGGCGCCACCGCGATTCCGCCCTGAACGCATAAATAAGAGCGTGCCCCCGAACGCGTGGGACCCAGGCGAACCGTCTGGCCCGGCCGAACTTCAACGGACGCCCCCAGATCGACGGTGGCATCATCGAGAGTCGCGCCGAAGTCGGAGCCTGTCAGTGCCAGGATCGCCCCTTCCGGGAAAAAAAATGTTCCACCGAGGAGCATCATCTCCAGTCCAGCCGCGCTCTCAACATTCGCGACAAGGCGGTTTCCGAGGCGCAGTGAAATCGGATCGGCGGCCCCTGATGGTGAAACGCCTATGGGACCGAAGCCTTCTCGCCCCAGATCTTGCACCGTGGTGAGCAGGCCCGGTGTTTGGATCTGAATGGCGCTCACGCATTCTCCAGCGCCGTGAATCGCGCGACAGATATCGGCGTAAAGCGCACGCGATCTCCGATGGACAGAAAGCTCATGTTGCGCCGGTCCGGGCGGAACATCGCGATGGGAGTGCGGCCGATCAATCGCCAGCCGCCGGGTGTCGCAAACGGGTACACGCCGGTCTGGTTACCAGCAATGCCTACGCTGCCGGGCGGCGTGCTCCGCCGGGGGCTGGCCAGACGCGGCGTCGCCAGCGCTTCAGGCAATTCACCGAGATACGCGAAGCCGGGAACGAAACCTAGAAAGTAGACGACGTAGGTAACCGAAGCATGCAATTCGACGGCTTGGGAGGGCGTCATTCCGTGCAGGGTAGCCACCTCGTTCAAGTCTGGACCAAACTCCCCGCCATAACACGTGGGGATTTGCAGCCGTCGAGGATTTGGGAGACGCAGGGTGCCTAGCCGTCCGAGGTAACCACGCAGAATTGCTTCCAATTCTTCGTGCCTGAACTTCAACGCATCGAAATCGACAAGAAGCGAGCAATACGCGGGCTGAAGATTTCGTATGCCTGCGACCGGTTCCGACTCCAGCAAGCGCAGCAGTTTCCTGACCCGCTGATGAGCATCGAGTGTGATTTCTTGGCCGAAGTAAACCAAGAGCGATTGATCACTCGCGGGTCGGAATTGCACGCCGTCGTTCGTCGGTGTCGGCATTTTGCGGAAAGTATATAGCAGCGCGGGATTCTATGCGGAATAGCGCGGCATGAAAAGAAACCGACTGACGGTCGAAGCGAACGACCGCTTCGTCAGAAGTGGCATCCATATTGAAGATGCGTGCGGGGTTTGGAGAAATGGATGCAGCTCTTGTAGCAATCTCAAGAAGCTGAAATCCGAGCCGACTGTTCACCAGCGCGGAACTGCCGGATCAAAGAGGTGGAGGCCGGCGCGATGACGATCTCGTCAGACCCCAGTCGGGAGGGGGCGAGTCGACTGCCCAGAACTCAGGCGCGGGACGCGTGAATTCGATGCCAACTGTGGCAAGCCCCGCATAGGGAGGCCCGAGAAAAATCACTGTACCTTCACACTCACGCCGCTTTTTCGGGTTCGTCAGTAGCACTTTCTGCCCCAGCGGTACTTTGGTTCCCAGCACAACGAGCGCCCCATGGGCGCTCACGATGACCGTAAAGGTCTCCTCTTGGAAAGGACTCTTGTCCTCGGCTTCGCCGCGAATTACGAGTGGCACGTCCAGGAGGAGGCGTTTGCTGCGTCTTTGTCCCTTGATGGTCACTTGGTTCTCGCCCCTCAGGTCAGAACACCTGCCTCGAGTGTAGTCCGAAGCCGTCGGAAATCCAGCTCAATCCTCACGCGTGGTCGCACCTTGCTAACGCTGTACCTGTGCTATCGGTGGCACAGACAGACTCATGAGCTTGGAATGATCGGTGTGAGGGTCGCTGTGCGGCCAACCGCTCCGCACGGTGAAGAGACCTATCTTTCAAACAGCATGCGAGCCAAAATGAATCCAACGCCTGCAATGCCTCCCAGTACAATTACCCACCAGAAGGCAACACGGACAAGAGTTTCGCGCCTCGTACGAGAGGCAGCGATATCCGCATGTGTGAGTGAAAGCTGGGCCTTATCTTTGGCGAAGGCCGCGCGTAGTTCGAAGATGGACGAGCGGGAAGTTTTTTGATTCCGTCCGAGCTCCGACGAAAGACGAAGCAACTGCTCAAAGTCGCGGTCGGACCAGTTGGTGGATGACATCGCGTTCCTCCTACTCACGTCTGCGGTTAACTTCCCGCTCGATTCAACCGTCAGCATTCCGTCTCCGAGCTGAATCGAGCCTTCCATGCTTCCGTCCACGAGCAGCTCTTCGTTCCTCGAGATCTGACCTCTGATGAGCAAACCCACGCCCACAACATTGCCCGCATGTCGGGACTGCTCGGCCCGCTTCACCTCGTCATAGATTTTGCTCAACTGGGTATCACCTCTATCGGCTGCCAGGATGCCGTTTCTTCCACTCAGCGCCGGCGCCTCTGTGTTTCTGATCGCCGAGAGGAATGGACGCAGGATCCAAGCCTGCCACGATCTGTTGATGCTGAAAACGGTCTTGAACCGGACCATCGAAGAAAATCGGGCGGGCTCAACGGAGCAAGTGGCAGAGAATGCATCATGAGGCCGCCCATCTCCAACGGAACCGGAGACACCTTCGCCTTTCTTGCGGAGTGCGGGGAGAGGAAGTATAACACTTTATGGCATTGCATTATTTTAGGGCACGTTTACCTTCAATCCACGCGTGAGCTACGTCGCCGATGAGTGGAACAAAGCTGACCCGGATTTTCTGGAAGCCGTAGACCGGTACCTACCAGCCTGCCACAGAGGATGGCGAACAGGCTTGAATGGAGCGAAGAGATTCGAACTGATGGTTCGGGCGGTCGTTTCCCCTGTCACTTGATTTTGATGCTGTCGAAGAACTTGTCGGCGTCTGCTTGTGTGCAGCTTTCACAGACGACCTCTGCAAACCACACTCTGTTACCCTGCATGGCAAGGCGCATATAGACTGAGTTGACGTCTCCCGAATCATCATCAACTTTCTTTCCCGAACCTTCTCTCGCGTATAAACCGCCAAGAGTAGAATCGGTTTTCGGTCGTTCCTCGCTAACCGCGTGCGCCAGCACACCGTCAATAGCGGCATCCAAATTGGCTTTCGTATCGGCCCTCGCCTCGCCGAGAAACTCTGAGTGTGAGACGCTGAAAAGAGCAATTGAACCAGCTTCACTAGTGCCTTCCGTTGAACCGGGTTTACTAGTGAACGCCGAATACCGATTGTGGTCGGACGTGTCGCTCTTGGTGTGCTCGTACGTGACCTCCGCGCCATCCGGGAACGTGGCCGAGAAGGCTGGAGTGCTGTAAGGGGTGTCGCTGAATTTGATGTTCTGCGCTCGCGCGGACGTGCCAACGAGTATGATTGCGGCTAAGACCATTCCGTGAAGCATGTCTCGTGGTTTCATTGTGATTCCCCGTTTTCGCTTCACTCTGGCACACACGCGCCCGGGCGAATACCTGTTCAGAGGGACAGGTGTGCCCCTTTGCAAAAGTCCTCGCTACACGGGCGAAACAGCCTTGCCTGCGTGGGGCTCTCTAGTGTGTCCATCGGGCACACAACGATTCGACCGAGTCGGGCGAATGGAGGCCCATTCTTTGAACGCGAAGCTCTCTATGGAGAAGGATTCACAGCGGGCTGAATATTGTACTGCTCCTGGAGGAAGCGTTCGGCTGCCTGGCGCTGGGGTGTCTCGGTGGCCGGCGTCGAGTTTAGAAAGAGGATGTAAGATTCCGCGGCCCCATCCATGTCGCCATCCTGCACTTGTTTCTGGGCTCGTTCGAGGATCTTATGAGGAAGTCCCGCCACGCTTTCCTTGACCGCGTTGATCAATTCATCTCGGGCGCTATTCTCAACATCCGTGAGGAACTGAATATCGTCGGGAACCGTGCCTTGCGCCTTGACCCCTTCCGTATCTTCCGGTTTGACGTTTTCGAGAAGAACGGACTTTTGGTTGACCTGGCGGCTGACCGGGTGGGAGCCTTCGACCTGGCCCCCTGAAGAGTCGTTGATGCGATACTGAAGCTGAACAATGCCACCCAGCTCGATGCTCTTTTCGGTATACGTATACGGTTTTATGATGTCGGAAGGCACCGTTCTGGGGATCGCGTCCAGTTTGGCGTGCGAATCTTCGACCTTCTTCTGCGCGGCCACCACCTTGTCGTTCAGCTTGTTGATCTCTCCCTTCTTGCCGCGAGCGATAGCCGCCGAAAGCCCGGATTGATCGCCCTGCAGCTCCAGGCTGGCCGCCTCATATGCGCGGTTGGCCTGATTCCAAGTGTCGTTGGGGATATCCTGCTCGCCGGCGCGATACTTTGAATCCTTCGGCTGAGATGTGGGAACCAACGTGCGGCGGTGCTCGATGACGTCTCCAACGAGCTGGAAGTTTGGATCAAACGTGGGCGTCTCGCTCGGCCGGATCACCCGCACGGGCAGTCCCGATGTCTCCAGTCCAGTTGCGATCGCGTCCGCAAGTTGCGACGCGAATCCTTCACTGTCGCGGCGCGACGTCTGGTCCCGAAATTCCACCCGGATCGAGAGCTTGGATCGCATCTGATAGGCGGCTCCGGCCCTTGTTATCTCGTCTCGAACTGCATCCAGGTTTGCCGCTTTGTACGGCACAGCCTTTTGCAGGTAGGACCATGCCAGCCCCGCTCCGGACCCTAAGGGCTTGTTTAAGTAGCCCGTTGCTTGCTGCAAATAGTAATCGCTCAATTTACCGGCAAGATCGTCGATTCGGTCTTTAAGGTTTGGATCGTCGTTCAGGGCGTAGGCTTTTTGCAGGTAACCATAGGCCCGTACGATCTCGGTCTCGTCAGCAAGTCCGCGGATCGGATCATGCGCTTGCTGGATGTGCTTGGCCGTGTCGGAGGCAGTTTGGATGTAAGCGGGAACCAATTGCTGCAACTGGTCGGCGACCAGGGAACGCTGCGCAGGAGGCAGATTATCGAGAGCGTCGTACGCTTCAATATACTGATGCTGCTGGCCGAAGGTCTCGCTTTGTTGAAGCGCGGCATTGGCGCAGTTCTTGTTCTTCACGGCTTCCCATTCATCCTGCGCGCTCTTGAGAGCCGCTGCGACTTCGTGCGTTTGCTCCACCTCCGAGGCCTTTTGAAACTCCTTGACCGCGCCCTCCCAATCCTGTGCGTTGGCCAAATCTTGGCCGCGGACGAGATGATACTTGTAGATTGCGTTTAGGACAGCGGCGATGCGTGGAATTTCCGGCGCGAAAGAGCCGTAGGCCGCAACCGCGGCGAAACCATCGTCAAATCGCTTCGCGGCCACCAGTGATTCCGCCGAATGAAGGCTCGACTCCAACGCATTCGCCTGGGTGTTTGTCTCCGTCTGAAGTGCCAAGCCGGGTGCGAAATTCGGATCGACCGCGACGATGGCATTTGCCAAGCTCTCCGCGGTCGCGAAGTGCCCATAACCCGGCGCGTGTTCGCTTAACAGCTTCTTGTAAACCTGAATCTCGTTCTGTCCCTGATCGGTGAGTTTTTCAAGTTCACTCCCGACCTCATTGTTGAGCCCGGTTGCGGCAGAATCTCCGGGGACGACCGCGAGAGCCTGATCCGCTCTTAGCTTCGCGTTCTTCAGGTCTTGGCTGAGTGCCGGCGGATTTGGCGGAGATTTTCGGTACGTCTGGAGGCTGTTCTCACCATCTTTCACCAGAAGAGATGTGAGAAATTGCTTGGCCTGCGCCGTGTGCGGACCTGAAGGGTATCTCGATAGATAGTCCTGCCACCAGGAAGTCGTGGATGCGCGCTCCGCGCGGAGATACTCGGCCAGTTCTATGTCCGGAGCCGCGACAAACACGATTTTGATGCCAGGTTTGAGCGGCGGAAGGGCACCAGTCGCACCGGCGGCGGAGGGCAGCACTCTCGCTTGAAGGACTGATCGAGTGGCCAGATCAGCCGGACTCAGCGCTACATTCTTCTCGAACTTCACATTCGTTGGAACAACGCAGGAAGAACTCGCGTCCTTCGTCAGAGTCAAAATACCATCGTTCCCGTATTCAAGGATTGCCCCCGGCCCCAGAGCGACCTTTGTCAACTCTCCGTATGCGGACTTGCCGATCTTCGTCGCCGAACCGCAGCCGCGCAGTTCGATCTTCCCGTTGATCAGAACGTCCGTGATCTGCACGTAAGCCGGCCCGTTTGTCCCGCTATACAGTTCGATCGCCGCAAGAGAGACGTCTTTCGCTGACAGGGGGATGGCCAGGAAAATAGCCCCTAAAACGACCGCCAGGCCTTGGCGGACGAGCGCCCCTAAGGAATAGTTTTGCGCGGATACAGGCAATGCCATGCGATCTCCGAGGATCGCTGCGGGATTCCGATTTATCATAGGAAAGCTAGCCCGACATTACGAATTCGCTCAGCCGGTTCGAACGCCATAATAATTCGGCCTCACCGGCACAAGCATTGGCGTGTTCCTTTCTCCTTGGACGCAATTAGACTGGATTGTTCCGCGCGACTGAATAGCGGAACCGTACCGATTGGGGGAGTATTAAAGGGTTGGCCGTTCTGGTACGGAAGGCGGGTACGAAGTCGAACACACGGTGACTAGCGATTGATCCCCGTTTCCCCCCGCCTTCTGGATTTCCGCGTGCAAAGGTGTGCCACTTTTGTCCAAATGAGCCGCCAATTGGGTATCTCGGAGAGGTTAAGTCACTGATTCTATTGAGATGCCCTTGGCCAGCGAAAAGCAGGTCTCCGTACGTGAGCAATCCGTCTATTCTCAGGCGCGGGACGAGACGTGCTTAAGAGACTGGGCAAGTATGAGTTGATTGAGGAGGTAGGCCGGGGTGCCATGGGCCGGGTCTACAAGGCCCGGGATCCCTTCATCGGCCGGCCGGCGGCTCTGAAGACCATTTCGGGCGCTCTGGCCGGAAAGCCTGAGTTTCTCGAGCGTTTCTACCGTGAAGCCCGCTCCGCGGGGACACTCCAGCACCCGAACATTATAACGATCTACGAACTGGGCCAGGAGGGCGACACCCCGTTCATCGCGATGGAGTTTCTCGAGGGAGAGAGTCTCGAGAAAGTCATCGAGCGCGGCTCGGTTTTGACTATCGCGCAAAAGGTTGGTTTCATGGTCCCGGTTTGCCGCGCGCTCGACTTCGCCCACAAGCGCGGAGTCGTACACCGCGACATCAAACCCGCCAACGTCATGATCACGAAGGACGGCGACGTAAAGGTAGTCGACTTCGGAATCGCCCGCCTCATGGATGCATCGCATACCCAGACCAACATGATTATCGGAACGCTGGGCTACATGTCGCCACAGCAAATCCGCGGGGAGCGAGCGGACGAACGCAGCGATATCTGGGCTGTAGGCGTCATGTTCTATGAATTGCTCTGCTACCAACGCCCCTTCGATGGCGCGAACCATGCGGCGCTGATGCTGAATATCGCAAACGATGAAGCGCAGCCGCCTCCCCTGACCCTGAAACAATCATCACCGGATTTTGGGCCCGCGCTAGAAGTCCTCGTCGCGAAGATGTTGCACAAGGACATTCAGCAGCGCTATCAGACCATGGAAGAAGTGCTATTCGACCTCGAGCCGGTTTGGAGACGTCTCCAGGAGGCGGGCGTTGCCGATCTGATCGCCAATGGCGAAGAACTTATGAGGGCTGAAGATTACCCGCGCGCCCGCGATGTGCTTCGAAAAGCGTTGCAAGTCGATAGTCGCAATAGCCGGGCGAAGACGCTTTTGGAAGAAGTAAATGCCAGACTTAAACGGACGCAAATTCGGTCCCAGCTTGCAAGCCTGCTGGCGAAAACACAGGCACTCCTGGAAGATCGCCGCTACCCGGAAGCCAAAGCGGAAGCCGAAACAGCGCTCAAGCTCGATCCCGCTTCTACCGTGGCCCGCGAATTGTTGATCGAGGCGGAGACCGGGGCCGAGCGCGCTCGCCTTGTCGAGCAAGGACTGCGCGCCGCCAAACAGCGCCTTGCCGAAGGCGCTCTGGAAGAGGCGGCGCAACAAACGCAACAGGTGCTGGATCGGGAGGCCGGCAATACGCAAGCACTTGCTCTCCAAAAGCAGATTCAAGACCAGATCGCGCGGCGCGAGGAACGAAACTTCCTTGCGGACATTCTGCAGAACGCCCGCCGGTGCTGGGCCGAGCAACGGCTGGATGAATGCATCACGTTGCTGACCGAAGCCCAGAAGGATTTTCCCGACGACGCGCAGGTCGCCAAGCTTCTGGGAACCGCGAAACAGGACCGCGCGGAGCAACAGAAACAGCAGAAACTGGCCGAGGCGAAAAGCTTACTTGCCGACCAACGGTTCGACGAAGCTCTTGCGATGCTCGAATCCCTCGCGAAACAGCATCCGAGCGACGCCGCTGCCCAGAAGCTGCGCGAACTCGTGCTGCAAGAGAAGGATGAACTACTCCGGCGGCAGAAGCTCCAGAAAGCAATTGTGGACCTTCAGTCGTTAGTGAACACGGAGAAGTTTTCAGATGCCGTCTCTCGCGGTGAAAAACTGCTGAAGGAATATCCCGCGCACGCGGAGCTTTCCGAGATCGTGAATTTCGCCCGTGGCGAGGTGGCGCAGCTCGAACGGAAGAGGAATATCCAGGATGCCTTGCGGAGCGCCGAGAGAAAAATCCAGGATGGCAAATTCAAGGATGCGGTTGCCGTCGCCGAGAAGGGCCTCGCTCGCTTTCCGCGCGAACCCGGCCTCGAAGCGATTCGAGATCGGGCTCGCGAGAAGCAAAAGGAACAGGAAAACCGCGAGTTACTGCATCAACGGTTCGCGGAGATTCGCGTGAAGATCAACGGCGGCCAGCACACCGCGGCGGTCACTCTGGCGCAGCAAACTCTCGCGACTCTTGGGCCCAACGAGCAGGTAACCCAATTGTTGCGCGCCGCCCAGATGGAGTCCGCACAGAAGCGGGAAAAGCAGCGGGAGCAGGATAGGCAAATGGCCGCCGCGAAAACGCTTCTCCAGAAAGGCCAGTTCGACGATGCGACGCAAATTCTGCAATCGGGTCTTGAAACGCAACTCCTCTCGAAGAAAGACCCGCGCGTCACGCGACTATTCCAGGAAATCGAGCAACTGAAGGCGGCCGCGATTCCTCCCACGCTGGAGCCGGTTCCCGAAGCGGACACGCCCCCGGCGAAGGGCTATGTTTTCCAGATGCGCCCGCTCCTCCAACAGACGCCTCCTGCGGACAATGACGCCACCATAGTTAATGTCGCACCCGAAACATTTTCTCGCGCGGTGACTAGCCGGATCGACGCTCCACTGGATGCGCCCGCTGATTCACCTTTCCCGCCGTCGCACTCCGATCTGTTCCTACAGGCACCGGACGCGGAAAGTCTCCCGCCGCAAGACACGGAGCTCCCCCCATTTGCGCGGTTGGCCGAATTCGTTCGCCAACGGCCGCTGCCGGCCACAGCTGGCGCTTTAGTTCTCATGCTCCTCATCGTGGCAGTGCTCTATTTAATTCCCCACGGGGCAACCGCGCAAGAAATCCATCTTCGCGACCACGCTCGACAGCTTGAACTGACCAAGGACTGGCCCGATGCCCTGGCCGACTACGAAAACTTGGAGCGCCTTCGGGGCGCCTTGGCAAACGAAGGCCGGTCGCAGGCCGCAAAATTGCGAGCGCTGCTTGACCAGGAGGATTCGCTCGTCCGCGAGGCCCAAGATGACGCAGACAGCGGAAATGCCTCCGCTGCCACGCAACTATATCAGCAGGTAATCGCTCTCCATGGCGACAAGGAGCAAGAGGCTCTCGGCTCCATCGAGAAACTAAACCCTCAGATGGATGCGAATTCTCGCTCGCAACCGACGCGTGAGCATGCGGCGGCTCCGCACGCAAAGGTCGCTGCGGCCCCAAAGAGGAGTGAAAGGAAAACGGCCGCCGCGCAATCCACCGGTAACACGGTAACTCCGTCCGAAGGCGAAAAAGCACAGACTGACAACTGTCAGTTGATTCAGAGCGACATTGCGAGATACATGGACATGGCTGACAGCAACAGGGCCAGAGGGAAGTATGTGGATGCGGAGCGTGAATACAACGCTGTGCTCGCATGTGAGCCGCAAAACGAGAACGCCCGCACGGGATTCCTCCGGACAAAGCAGGCGGAAGCAGTGTCTGATGCCTCGCCCAACAACTAGAAGCCGTCCGAGGAAGGGCCGGTGACTTCTTTTGGCGGGGGCTCGTTTCGCAGTTTGAGGAACTCGGCTGAAGAAGCGCTCGGCTTCGGTGATGTCTTTACGGTCCCGAAGAACGCCTCGCGAGCTTTCTCAAACATATCTTCCGCCATCGGATTGGCCTGTTTCATTTCAGATCTCCAATCGGTTAGTTCTTGATTCCTTCTGGATTCTGCGGCCTGGAATCAACCTGGGGAATAGCTCATTGGTACCCTTTCAAGGGTACCGATGCTGTCTGCCGCTGCTCTCGATTGTTTCTAATGCCTTGAAGCTGTTCGAAGCCCCTCCTCCCATTCCCGCAGCGGTCGCTATTTGAAGGAAGCGGGAGGGCGGACCCAGGCCCCGCAGCCGGCCATGACGACTATCAGCCCACGATTTTACTGAGGATTTCGCCCAACCGCGGCTGTTGATATTGCGAACCCTGATGATGTGCTGGGACGGTTTTCACTGACAAGTTTCTGCTTGTTGTGGGGCAAGCTGTGCAAGCTGTCGAGATAGGCCGCAACGCCGCGGTATAGGCCCTCGGCGACGCGTTGGCGCTGGCCGCTCTCGAGCAGCAGGCTCTCATCGCTCGCATTGCTGACGAAGGAAATCTCCGAAAGCACCGCGGGCATATTGGCGCCGGTCAATACGATGAAGGGCGCCTGCTTCACGCCGCGGTTCGTCTCTCGCCGGCTTACAAGCTCGAGCCGCTGCGAGAGCGAGTTCTGGATATCCACGGCAAACTGCCTCGATTCCGCAATCTCCTCGTTGCGCGTGATCTTCTGGATCAGATCCGGAAGATCGTGGAGGGAAGATAGGGCGAGCGCGTTTTCGCGCGTCGCGAATTCCATGGATTCCTGCGAAGCTGCCAGGCTCAAGTAGTACGTTTCGACGCCGCGCGCTTCGCTGCTGTCGCTCGAATTCGCGTGAATCGAGATGAACAGGTCGGCGTTCGCGCCGTTGGCGATCGCCGTGCGCTCCTCGAGTGGCACGTACCTGTCATCCTTGCGCGTGTAGACCACCTCCGCACCCGCAATGTTTTCTTCGATCAGTTGGCCCAGCCGCAACGCTACGTCGAGGCAAAGGTTCTTTTCGAGCAGGCCGTGTGGCCCCACCGTGCCCGTGTCGTACCCGCCGTGGCCAGGATCAATCGCGATGCGGTTGATTTTGAGCCCCAACTCCTGCGTCAACGAGGGTTGACCTTTCGCTGCGGCCATTGGCTGCGCGTGAACGTCGATCACCAGGCGATACGGGTCCGAAAGCAGTTGCGCAGAATAATCCTTCGCTCCATCCGCATCGAGAACGAGCCGGACCACGTCGTCCGTATTTTGCGCGGCACGCACCGACTTCAGCAGCCCATTCTCGACGGGAACTATCTTCTGCCCGATGGACGGGACCAGCCGCGCCTTGTACAAATCGAAATAGACGCGGTCGGGCGACGTAAGTCGTGCCGAGTCGTACTGGACCGCATCGTCGAGCATGACGACGACCCGGGCGTCGTTCTCTGTGCTCGATGCCTGGATGGCAGTGACATTCGGCATGCCCCGCTCGTCTGGTTCGACGACCTTCCTGCTCTCCGTGGATTCCCGAACGCCCGGGGTTTGACGCCCGTCGTCCGCTTCTTTGCGCCGCACCAAACTCCTCGAAAACTCCATGAATCTAGCGGCGGCGATGACCCCGCTGCGATCACTGCGACGAGCCATTGAAAGCAAGCTTGCCGTCACTCGGTCGCGCGTTGTCCGCATCTTTTCCCTCAACATGTTGCGCGGCACGGCCAGGCCCACCGACAGCAGAACGGCAACGAGAGCGCCCGCCCAAAGACTTCGGCCGGACAAGCTAAACTCCGTGAGCGGCTTGTATGTAAGCTGCGGAGTCGCGGGAACGTCCGCTGCCTCCACAGAATCGGCGTCCTTAGGCGCAGGCGATGAGGCCGGCATGGGCGCCGGACAAGCAGGAGTCACGACGTCTAACTTACGATCCGCCTTCTCGACGATGTCCGGCGACACGGTGGGGCGCCCTTGGGCATGTGCTTCCACCAAAGCTTGGAAGCAGAGCTTGTTGATCTTTCTCGGAACGCCCTGGCTTCGCTGGGCGATGAGCGCCAAGGCCTCCGGCTCAAATAGTTCTTCGCCGGAATAGCCCGCCACTTTCAGCCGGTGCCTGATATAACCGGCCGTTTCCTCCGGCGAGAGAGCTTCCAGGTGTTTCACCACCGTGAGGCGCTGCAGCAGTTGCGCCAACTGCTTCTGCCCCAGTTTCTCGCCGAGTTGCGGCTGCCCGGCTAGAACGATTTGCAGAAGTTTGGTGTTGGACGTCTCGAAGTTCGAAAGCAGCCGGATGGTTTCGAGCACCGAATCGTCCAAGTTTTGCGCTTCATCGACGATCAGGACAAATCGCTTGCCCGCCAGCAGTTCGGCAAACAACATTTCATTCAACTTGTTATGCATGGCAACGAGTCCCATGCCCGTCGAATCGACGCCTAGCTCGCTCAGGAGGTATTGGAAGAATTCGCGGGAGTTGCACTGCGTTTGGAACAAGAACACGGCGCGCGCCGTTTCACGCAGTCCATCGAGCACTTGATACAGGAGCGTCGTTTTGCCCATGCCTGGTTCCGCGATCAGAGCCAGAAATCCCCGGCCGCCGAGGATTCCCTCTGTCAGCGAGTCAAGCGCCTCGCAGTGTGTCCGTGTCGGGTACAGATACGCCGGGTCGGGCGTGACGCCAAAGGGCTGCTCGCGCAAGCGGTAGAAATCGAGAAACATGGGCATGACCTCCATTCCCGAGCGGTAGAGGTAGTAACGTTGCGGTCTCCTCTGCGTCGGGGTTTCAGCACAGCATTAAGTCACGGAACGACTGCGTCCGGAGCCAGCGCTCGGTCGGCGGGGGCGGGGGAGCAACTACGCGCATCTGAGCCGGAGGTTCCGGTTTGGCTTTCCGGGCAACCAATAAATGTACTTCTGACCGCCTCAACATGCAATGATTCGCCATCCACGCTATCGGTGGATTTGGGTCCGGAAAACCACTTCAATCACAGACACCTGAGATCACAGGTGATCCTCGACGTCAGGGCGCGATGGGTAGCTGCACGCTAATTGTTGTGCCGTGAGAGTCGGAGGAAAGGCTGAAGGTCCCGTTTTGCTCTTGCATTCTCTGCCTCATTCCAGCCAATCCCACACCCACTTGAGTTCCGTCAATCTGAAAGCGCTCCAACGCTTCAGCCGGAATGCCTACTCCCTGATCTTGAACACGCATGGTCACGCGTTCGCCCCCGAAGTCCAAGCGGACCTCGGCGCTCGGGCTCCGCGCGTGTCGTTGAATGTTGGTCAAGCTCTCCTGCAGGATGCGGAATAGCGTCAACTCCGCGGCTGGCGGCAAACGGCGCTTATCGCCGATGATCCCGCAGGTTACGACGATGCCCGTCCTTTTCGAAAACCCTTCGATGAACCATTCCGCGGCCGACGCGAGACCGATTTCGTCAAGCAACGGGGGATGCAGAAGATACGACATCGTACGAACGCTTGTCAGGGCCTCCTCCAGAATCGTGACCAGCTCCGTCGTCGCCTCCTTGTCGGGTACGCGTGTCAAGAAAGAGTCGGCAATCATCTTGGCCGCCGCCATGCTCTGGCCCAGTCCGTCGTGAAGTTCCCTTGAGATCTTACGGCGCTCTTCGTCTTGAGCACGCAGCAACTGAAGGCTGAGACGCTGCGCGTCGCGCTCGGCCCGCGCGCGCTGGCGGAGTTCGCCGGTGAGCATCCGGTAATGCTCCCAGATTAGATAGACCGAGAGCAGGAACGTGAATGAAAGGATGGCCACAATCAGCCGGAATAGGGCAGCCGTGATTTGATTTCTTCGTCCGAGCAGAGTTTCTTCCGCCTGTTTCATTTCGTCGCTAATGGCGGCGGTTTGAAAAGCCCAGTCGAGGAGCTCGGCGGTTAGTGCCTGCTGGATTTGCGCGTCAGAGCTATGAGATTTTGCCAGCTGGATGAACTTTTCCAGGACCCCTAGTCTGCCTTCGATCGCTGCTTGCAAGCGGTCGCATCGATCCTGTTGCTCCTGGTTATCTGCAGTCAAGCTGCGCACCCGGCTCAAGCTCGAAAATGCAGCATTCCGCGCGTCATCGAATTCCAGTAGAGCCTGCGCGTCGCCATTGACGAATGCCGAGCGAGACCGACCAGCTTTGGACAGATTCGATTCAATCGCTCCGACGGCGACCTCTACTTCGAAGGTGTGACGAACCCATCGTTCACTCTCATAGAGTCTGTATACCGTTACACTGGTAGCGATACCGCTTAGCATCAACAAAATGATGGCGAACAGGAAGACTACGCGGGGCTTTAGGTGGCGCCACATTTAGGAAGGTGCAGTCAACAAGTTCTTAACTCTCAAGGCGAAAACGGATTCTACCGCAGGCAGCGGCTTGCCTCAAGCAGGCGGCGCTCCACAGGAATAATACCGCGGAGGGCAGATAACCCAACACAGCCGCCCTAGCTTTTTCGAATCGCCGATGCTATATCTGCTCGGCCAAGGAGGAATTCGAAGCGTGAGCCGACCGACTATGAATGTTCCCCTGCTATTTGCCGTCCAAATCGGCGCAATTTCATTGATGCTTTCTTGCGCTTCGAGCAACCCACCGGAACGATTTACAGTCCGAGTGGCGGCCGAATTCACCGGCACGCTTCATATTAGCACCTGTGTCCAGTCTGCCCCGGCCACAGATCTCACCATCGACAACCAGGGCGTAGGCGCGACTTCCGCGTGCCCTTCTCCTAATGCCACCGTTGAACTCACGGTGCTGCGGGGAGACCAGAAGTACACCATAACGGCTCCGGATATCTCGATCTCGCGAGCCGGCGACGGGATCCCCACCAGTATAAAGGCCGAGATCCGCCCCTGACTTCGACGGTTTACTAATGTTTTTCTTGTTTCGAGGTTCGAAATTACAAGCCCGAATTGGTTCGATCAGACCAGCTTATAAGGTTGCGCGGGCAACGATCTGCCGGCGAGACAAGTCGTAGACAATGTAATCGCCGGGTTGGGTCTTTACCAAATTCGCCAGCCGAGTGCGGGCGAGTTCGAGAGTTTGCACGGCCTCGATCCAAATCGATGCGCCATCCGGAAGTTTGCGAAAGATGTCATACGTCCTCACGGCCGTCCTCCATTGAAGGATTCGCGATTCTTCGCTTGTGGTCTGGTGAGAAGAAGTGCAATCGAAATGCCACACCGGATTCGGTGCATGATTCCAAGTACTTTGGTATCACCTTGTTATGGGTGGGGACTTGGCGCTTCTATCGAACCTGATGAAGCTAGAAGTGTAATTTTTTCGGGTTCCTGAAGATTTTGGGCGGCGCCAGCAATTCAGTTCACAGCCGTTACGCGGGGAAATAGAACGGGGCTTGTCGTATTTGCAATACAGCAAAACCTCCCATGACCTACAGCATGACGCGGATAGATGCCTTCCTTGCATTCGATTAACGTGCAAAGGGATTAGGAGCGAGGCGTTTAGGGGTGATCACTCGATGTCAGTTGTCGATTTCATTTGCCGGCTACCCGCCACGGATTCATCCACGTCACTCGCCGCCCAATCCGGTTTGTCGCCGTGGGCGCCATCTCTTATAGCCGAGGCGGGAGCCGCAGTCTTCATATCGCATCGTTCATTGCTTAGCGGATGAGAGGTGACTTGGTGAAAGCCGATCGAAGTCTCAACGAAGCAAGTGTGAGCGATTTGTCTGGAAACTCGCGGGATGCAGACGCGACCGAAACACTCTGTTTGGTGAAACAGGCCCAAGCAGGTGACAAGGCGGCGTTTGCCCGGTTGGTAGAACCTTACATGCGCAAGACGTATTACGTTGCGCTGAAAATCACTCGCAATCACCAAGATGCCGAGGATGCGTCCCAGCAGGCTTTCTTGAAGGCGCTGGCGAATATCGGTCAGTTTCGAGGCGCGTCACAGTTCTCGACATGGCTAACCCGAATCGCCATGAATGAAGCCCTGGTGGTGATGCGCAAGCGGCGTTCCGAGGATTTCCACCTCACATACGGTGCCGATTCGGGCCACGGATCGGCTGCCGTCGAAGGAGTGTGGGCGGCGAGTACAATGCAACCGGAAGTCCTTTACGCAAGGGGAGAAGAGCAGAGATTGCTGCGCGAAGCGATTGGGGGCCTTCGTGGGACCTTGCGTGCAGTGGTATGGCTCCTGGGACTCGAGGAGCAAAAGAGTAAGCAGGCGGCGCAGATTCTGCATTTGTCCCAGACGGCTGTAAAGATCCGATTCTTGCGAGCCCGGCGAGAATTGCGGGAATGCCTAGCCGATCGCATTTAGGAGAACTTCGTCTTGCTCGGCAAGTTTGTTGTGTATACTGTTTGCGCTAGCCCCGCCCAGGCTGTGAACTGTTTGTCGGCCGCCCATCTTCTTGCCAGGAGTTGCCCGGCTCAATCCCTGGTCTGCAGGAGCGAAACATGAGAAACCTCCGTATTGTGATTGCCGACGATCACGATCTCATGCGGCGCGGCGTGAAAACCCTGATTCAATCGCATCCCGGCTGGGAAGTTTGCGGAGAGGCTCAAACGGGCCGGGAAGCCATTTTGAAAGCCGAAGAATTGAAGCCCGACGTCTTGATTTTGGACATCGGCATGCCGGACCTAAACGGCATCGAAGCGGCCAGGAGAATTCGAAAGGCTTCTCCCAACGTGGAGGTTCTTATCCTGTCGATGCATTATTCCGATCAGTTGATTCGAGACATCCTCGAAGCCGGAGTGCGGGGGTATATCGTGAAGTCGGATTCGGACCGCGATTTGATAATCGCGGTGGAAACACTTGCGAATCACAAGCCTTTTTTCACCCCGCGCGCGACAGAAGTACTTTTGAGCAATTTCAAGGCAGGCAGGTCGACTGGGGAACTTCCCGAATCGGTTCGCGACCGGCTGACGTCACGCGAACGCGAGATCGTGCAACTACTCGCGGAAGGAAAGAGCAGCAAGGAAGTGGCGGCGTCTCTTTGCATCAGCGTGAAGACCGCCGAAACCCATCGCGCCAATATTATGCGCAAGTTGCAATTGCATACTGTGAGTGAATTGGTGCGATACGCAGTGAAGAATCAGATCGTCGAGCCATAGACACATCGGGGTGAGTTTGCTTGCATCGGCGGGACTTAGTCTGGTGGTGGGAATGGCTGCGCGCTCCACGCTTGCAAATCTAATTGCCGGCGTGCAGGTCGCCCTGACACAGCCGATTCAGATCGACGATGCCGTCGTGGTGGAGGGCGAGTGGGGATGAATCGAAGAGATCGGTACGACGTATGTGTTTGTGCGCTCGTGGGACTTGCGGGTCATCTAGCTAAGGGTAACGCCTTACAGTAAATGCCGAACGAATCTGCATTATTCCCCGTATGTACCTTGCCAGGCGGCCAATGCAAGCCTATTGTTTCTGACAAATCATGGGAGGTACGAAATGGGCTCACTACGAATCCTTGTAGCTGATGATCACGACCTGATGCGGCGTGGTATCAAGACCCTCATTGAATCACGCAAAGGCTGGGAGATCTGCGGCGAGGCGCGTACGGGCGCTCAAGCCGTGACCCAGGCGCAGGAGCTGAAACCGGACGTCGCGATCCTGGATATTTCAATGCCGGACCTGAATGGCATTGAAGCGGCAAAAAGAATCCGGAAAGCATCGGAGAAGACCGAAATCCTGATGCTTTCGATGCACTATTCGGATCAGATCATCCGCGACGTGATCGACGCAGGCATACGCGGGTATGTCGTCAAAACGGATTCGGGCAACGATCTCTCGAGGGCCCTGGAGAATCTCGCAACTCACAAACCCTTTTACTCAACGCGCGTGTCGGATGTTATCGCGAATCCGCCGCGCCAGAATACTGTTTCGGACTCGGAGAAGCCCAGCACGCGGGTCACATCGCGTGAAAATGAGATCATCCAACTTCTCTCGGAAGGGAAAAGCAGCAAGGAAGTCGCGGTGCAGCTCAATATCAGCGTCAAAACGGTGGAAACCCACCGAGCCAACATCATGCGAAAACTGGAACTGCACACGGTGACCGAGCTCGTGCGGTACGCCATCCGCAATCAGATCATTGAAGCCTGAAAATCACCGGCGCAGGCGCCGTGCGGAGAGCCTTCACAACGTTACCCCAAGATGACTCGGATAACGTGGGTGGCGCCATCGTCTACCAGCGAAATATCCACGGGACCAGGCAATATCCTGCCATCCAGCTCCGTGAGAGCAACACCGCGAGTGACATTGGAAGGGTTTTCCACTCGGATGTTGTAGGCCGACGAGTGATAGCGAAATTTCACGGAATAACCGGGCCAACTTCGCGGGATGCATGGGTCGATGCTAAGAGTCATGCCGCGCATGCGGAATCCCAGAATCCATTCGATACCAGCGCGATAAAGCCAGCCTGCTGCGCCTGTATACCACGTCCACCCACCGCGCCCCACGTGCGGAGCTTCTGCGTAAACATCGCCTGCGACGACATACGGCTCGACTTTGTACCGCTGGGCGCCGGCGCGCGAGTTGGAGTGGTTGATTGGATTCAGCATCCGGAAGAGCTCGCTGGCTTTGTCGCCGTCACCCATCGCCGCGAACGCAATGAGCGCCCAAACCGCGGCGTGCGTGTATTGACCCCCATTCTCGCGAATTCCAGGTACGTAGCCCTTAATGTAGCCGGGATCATGCGATGTGTGATCAAAGGGCGGCGTCAAAAGCAGGACCAAACCGTCAGGCCGACGAATGAGATGCTGGTCAACTGCCGCCATTGCGCGGGCTCCGCGTGCCGGCTCCGCAGCAGCGCTGATGATTCCCCAGGATTGAGCGATTGAGTCGATGCGGCATTCGGAGTTGGTGGCGGAGCCTAACGGAGTGCCGTCGTCGTAGTAAGCGCGACGGTACCATTCACCGTCCCATCCTTCCCGCTCCAATGATGCCTTCAAGGCGCTGACATGGAGTCGCCAGTCCTCCGCACGTTGGTGTTCACCGCGTGCATCCGCGATCCTGGCAAACTCCCAGAGGATCGTGTGCAGAAACCAACCGAGCCAAATACTTTCACCTTTGCCTTGCCGACCGACGCGGTTCATGCCGTCATTCCAATCACCGGTACCCATCAGCGGCAGGCCATGTTGGCCGACCTTCAGGCTGCGGTCGAGAGCACGCGCACAGTGTTCGAACAAGGTATCCCGAGTCTCTGAAACGCGCGGCTCGAAGTACGATTCGTCTTGTCCCTCGGACAGCGCATCGCCTTCGAGAAACGGCACTGCTTCTTCGAGGACGGTCATATCCCCTGTGGCTTCGACGAAGTGAATGACAGCGTAGGGCAGCCACAAGAGATCGTCAGACACTCGCGTGCGTATGCCACGACCGGACGGCGGGTGCCACCAGTGCTGGACGTCGCCCTCGAGGAACTGGCGGGCGGCCGCACGCAACAGCTGCTCGCGAGCCACTGCCCGTTTCGCAACCGTTAGAGCCATCACGTCCTGCAATTGATCGCGGAAACCATACGCTCCGCTCAACTGATAGAATGCCGCGCGCGCCCAGACGCGACAGGCGAGCGTCTGGTAGAGCAGCCATCGATTCAGCAGCAGGTCCATCGCCGGATCAGGGGTGGTGACTTTCACGGCCCCGAGAGTATCGTCCCATTGACGGGTCACCTCGTTCAGCGCCTGATCCAGATCCGCCGCGCGATAGCGAGCGAGGAGCTGGCGCGCTTTGTCTATGTTTTCCGCCTGGCCTAGAAAGAACGGGACTTCCACGCGCGCGCCAGGGCGCAGCTCGACAACGGTCTGCAACGCGGCGCACGGATCGAGGGCAGCGCCCACCTGTCCGGAAAGTGGCCGACCACTCTCCAATGCCACAGGCCGCTCGGGTGTGCCGTTGCGGCCGAGAAACTCCGTGCGGTCACAAGTGAAGGAACTCGGGCGTCTGCCAATGTCGGCAAAGCTAATGCGTCCTCCAAATTCTCCACCCCACATGCTTCGGGCCAGAATGGCTCCGGTGCGCGGATCAACCTCCGTGACAATATAAGGAACTGAGGCGGCGCGCGAACTACCCAGAAGCCATTCGACATATGCCGTGATCGAGATGTGACGGACGCGTCCGGATTCATTTCGGAGCGTCAACCGGGAAATCTTTATAGGGTCGTTCAATGGAACGAATTGAACGAGGTCAACCGAGATGCCATGCGACGCGTGGTTGAAACGGGTGTAGCCCTGACCGTGGCGCGCCTCGTACGTGGCGTCTTCATCCCGAATGGGGAGAGCCGTAGGAGTCCAGATCTCGCCGGTGCTTTCGTCGCGCAGATAAATTGCCTCGGCCGGAGGATCGACGACGTGGTCGTTGGACCATGGTGTAATTTGATTTTCATGGCTGTTGATCGACCAGGTGAAACCTGATCCCGACTCCGAAACCAGAAACCCAAAGTTGGGGTTTGCAATTACGTTGATCCAAGGCTCCGGCGTTCGCAGCCCTTCCGCCAGCACGACTGCATACTCGCGGCCATTTTCGGCAAAGCCGCCAATCCCGTTAAAGTACTGGAGCGTTTGTTGTGGCGCCGGGAACTGCAGACGTCGGCTTGGACGATTCGGTCGGATTGGCGGAGGGGCGGCGGCTTCCTGGCGCTGCGATCGTGCGATTTGATCCGAAAGTGTGCCCCGCCGGCTGAGGAGCACTACCCGCGCCACGGCTTGGAGCTGAGCCCGCGTCTGCGGCGATAGAAGATCTGCGCGAAGCAGGAAAATCTTCCCGCTCGCGCCGCTCGTGTCCGGCGACAGCCTCAACTGACTCCCGCGGACGAGCGTTTCCAAGGAGCTATGAAGCTCCTGCACATACGACGTGGCTTTCTCGTTGATAATCACCACATCCGCAGAGAGCTGCTTCATGCGCCAGTATTCATGCGCGCGGAGCAACTGTCGGATCATTTCGACGTCGTCAGCATCGTCGATTCGCGCAACGACCATAGGAAGGTCACCCGAGATTCCCTGTCCCCAGAGAGCCGATCGATCGAGAGTCGTGGCGCTGAGAACATCCGAGCTCGGTCGCAGCGTCGCGTCGGAATAGATGACAGCGTTGGCGAGCTGCTGGAAGAGATGCGCCTCATCCGCGCTGATACCCAAGTGACGCAACTGCACCTGTGCTTGGGTCCATGCAAGCGTGCGGGTGCGCTCAAAGGTTCTGGCATCGCGGTATTTGTCGGTGAGGTTCAGGACTTCGTCGCGCGTGGAGGCTACAATCGTGGAAAAAGTCAGATGCGTGGTATGCCCCGGTGGAACGCGGACTGTGCGACGCAGGCTCATTATCGGGTCGAGCACCGAACCCACGGTGTTGGAAAGCGGCCTCCCATCGGCGATCGAAACGGGGGTTCGGGGGTTGTGCGTGCGTCCGATGAATCGCGCCCGATCCGTCTCATATTGCAGATCGCCGGCGGATTCGCCCTCCACGACAAGCACATGCGCAGCCCAAATGGACGCTTCATCGTCCGAGCGCTTCCGTCGCGTCGCGAGGAGCGCTCCGACGCCGGGAACGAACTCCGTCTGAACAAAAAGATTCGAAAAAGCCGGGTGCGCCGCGTCGCTAACTTGAGTTGTGAGCGAGAGCTCCGCGTAGGAAGTCACCTGGATGTCCCTGGCGCGAATTCCTGTGTTTGTAATCGAGATTTGGCGCATTTCCGCGTCATCTTCGGACGAAACAACGACTTCGAGCTTTGTGGTCAATGAACGGTCGCGGCGGACGATCTCTGCATGGTCCTCGTAGAAAGACGCCTCGTAAGAATCCGGCTCGACGCCAGACGGTTGATAACCAGCTGACCAGACGTTGCCGGTCTGCTCATCGCGTAGGAAAATGTATGCGCCCCAGCAATCCCTGGTCAGGTCTTCTCGCCAGCGCGTAATGGCAATATCGCGCCAACGGCTGTAGCCAGAACCTGCGGACGTCAGCATCACCGCATAGCGACCATTGGAAAGGAGTCCGGTGCGGGGAGTGGCATCATGAGGGCTTGTGAATTGGCGTACAGCGGGAGGCACCAGGTCGCGCACCTGAAATGCCTCCGATACCTCCTCGGCTCTAGGCCTCGCCACCAACACATCTCTCGGTGTACGTTCCTGCATGAGAAGTTCAGTGGCTTGCACGATCGGCACCGCGTGAAAACGACTGCACATTGCTCCATCGTTGATGGCGTTGGCGAGCGCGACCACAAACATTCCCTGATGGTGCGCCATATAGGCGCGCACGATTGCGACGTTCTGGCCTTCGGGCAGCCGCGAACTCGTGTAATCGAGCGCCTCATAGAAGCCATAGGCTCCTCGGCCGCCTTCTTTAGTGAGGCGGTCAAGGTTTTGGAGAGCCGCCGACGGATCGATCATTGCCGCAAGCGCGGTGGCGTACGGCGCGATAACCAGATCTTCGCTCAGGCCTCGCTTGAGTCCGAGGCCCGGCACGCCAAAACTGGAGTACTGATAGACGAAATTAATATCGCGAGCGTCGTAAGCCGATTCCGAGATTCCCCACGGCACACCGCGCTCGTCTCCATATTCGATCTGGCGCATCACGACCTGCTGATAGGTTTGACTCAGCAGACTGTCCGCGGGAGAGCGCATGACGAGCGCCGGCATCAGGTACTCAAACATTGAGCCCGACCATGAGATGAGGGCTGAACCACGTCCCACGGGCGTCAAGGCGCGCCCCAACCGAAACCAGTGTGACGAAGGCACGTCGCCTTTCGCTATCGCAACGAAGCTTGCAAGACGCGCTTCGGAGGCCAGGAGGTCGTAACAGCTAGGATCCAATTGCCCATCTGCGGTGCGATATCCGATTGAAAACAGCTTGCGAGCGTCATCGAACAGAAAACCGAAGTCCGTTGCCTCAAACATCTCTTCCGACTGCTGCGCAATGGTCAACAAGCGGCGGTGCAAAGACGTCGCCTCCGCGGCCGATTGCCGCATCGCCTGAATCAGCGCGTCGATCCGTGCAAGTTGGTCTCCCTGCGAAACCGAACTGCCAACCGAGCGCGCACGCAGAGCCGTCAGTTCCCGGACGGCGCCATCGAATCTATCGGGGGCGTCGGCGAGCGTGGCATTGTCGTGGAAAAAGGGCTCGATTGCCGCCCACTCGGAGGTTTCCGCTGCG
Source organism: uncultured Acidobacteriota bacterium (assembly GCA_963813045.1). GTDB lineage: Bacteria > Acidobacteriota > Terriglobia > Acidiferrales > UBA7541 > Palsa-295. The sequence goes on along the minus strand of CAWEXR010000026.1, from coordinate 105,617 downwards.
CGACTCTCAATGATCGCCGCTCCCGCGGAACTCAACCTGAGCCAGGGAAGGAGCAGCTTCGCGTCTCGCAATTGGCTTTCGGCGCACACTTTTGTGGCCTCGGACCATACACTCACTTCCGAGTTGGCCGCATCTCCCAATTCTTGCGCAAGAGTCTGGGCGATGTCTGCGACCGTGTGGGCGCGTCCGGATATCTCGACAATTCTCTGTCCCCATGCCGCAGCGTGCCGGGGCACGGAATGAACGGATGCGGCCAAGAGATCGACGGCATTGCTGAGTTGTTTCTGCGTCACGGCGTGGGTGCGCGGCGTATCGGTAGACCTCGCGAGCGCCTCTCGCAGCAGCCCGATCGCATCTTCAATTCCGGCAAACATGCGCGGTTCCAGGGACGATTTCTGGATCAGCTCACGGCAGCCACTGGCAAGAGCCAACAGATGCCCCGCAATGTTTCCGCTATCTACGGTCGAAATGTATTTTGGATCTAGTGGACGCAGATCGCGCGTGTCGTACCAGTTGTACAAGTGGCCGCGAAATTGTTCGAGTTTACCGACAGTACCGAGTGTTGCCTCAATGCGGTCCAACGCGTCGAGCGTTCCTAGCCAACCGAAATCGCGCGCAGCAAGCGTGGAGAGCAGATAAAGCCCGATATTCGTCGGTGAGGTTCGATGAGCCACGACGGGTTTGGGGTCTTCTTGAAAATTGTCCGGCGGTAAGGAATTTTCCTCGGCCGTAACAAAGGTCTCGAAGAAGCGCCACGTCCTCCGTGAATCTGCGCGCAGAGCCCGCGCGTGTGCCGGAGATAGCAGCTCCCGGTCAGCGTGTGGAGGCGGAAGGCTGATCCAATGCGCTACTCCAGGCGCTGAAACCCACAAGACAATGAAGGGAAGAGCGGCGAACAAGGCCTGACGATGCCCTAGCCATACGGCTGCGAGCGCTGCGATTGCCAACACGACGCTGCCAACCATGCGCCTGAAGATGCTATAGAGATTCAGGTCAACCCTGTATTTGGCTTGTGCCGCAGTCACCCATTCCAACATGTGCTTATGAGTGACAAACAATCGGCCGAGCGTTCGCCCAATTGCGTCAGCCATCAGCCATGCCTGGTAGCCCAGAAACGTAACCATCAAGGCCGCCTGCGATAAGCCCAGCAATAAATCCGAAGCTACGCCGCGGAAATGACTCCGCTTTGAAATCCCCCTTAGCCGCGCATTCATTCCGGCCAGGAAAGGAATGAGCAACGGAATCGCGATCGTTGCGAGCGCGAATCGGGTCCACAGCCATGGAGAAAACTCAGGTGCCAGCCATCCTGCCACCAACAATAGAAACAGGCAGGGCGCCGAAAGAGAGCGGCGGAGGTTGTCCAGCATCTTCCAGCGACCAACTATAGGAATCTTGAATTTCCGGCCCCCCGGAGGTCCCGCACGTCCCGAAACGATCCATGGCAAGAGCTGCCAATCTCCACGCGCCCAGCGGTGTTGGCGGGCAGCGGCGGCTTCGTAATGGGATGGGAATTCGTCGAAGAGTTCGATGTCGGTGGCAAGCGCTGCGCGCGCGAAGATTCCCTCAAACAGATCGTGGCTTAGCATGATGTTTTCGGGCACTTTACCTGCCAGCGCAGATTCGAAAACATCGAGGTCGTAAATCCCCTTGCCGGTATAGGAGCCTTCGCGGAAAAGATCCTGGTAGACGTCTGAGACGGCCGAGGAATAAGGGTCGATTCCACTAGGGCCGGAAAAGATTCTCTGGAAGACCGACCCTTCCCGATCGCCCGGCAGCGACGGCGTAACCCGGGGTTGAACGATCCCATAGCCGTCCACGACACGCCCTTCATCGGCGCTAAAGGCGGGCTGATTGAGCGGATGGGCCATCGTACCCACGAGACGGGCCGCTACCCCGCGCGGTAAGCGGGTGTCCGCATCCAGCGTGATGACATATCGGACGCCGGCAATTGACTCCGGTGGGCGCCCGCTGGGCGCGATGAATGTAGTCTTTTCAGAGCCGCGAAGAAGCAGGTTCAGTTCGTGGAGCTTGCCGCGCTTGCGCTCCCATCCCATCCACTTCCCCTCCGATTCATTCCAAAGGCGCTTTCGATGGAAGAGAAAGAAGCGGTTGCCGCCTCCCGGCGCGGAGCCGTGGCGCTTGTTCAGATCGGCGATGCCATTGATGGCAGCGGCTAGCAAATCCTCATCGTTCGGAAGGGTCTCCGTTGTCGCGTCCGCCCAATCGGAGAGCAATGCAAACCGTAAGTCTCCATCCGAATTTGCCAAGTAGTGGATTTCGAGCCGTTCCACCTGCTCGCTGATTTCGTCCTTTGAGGTCAGCAAGGTGGGAACTACGACGATTGTTCGCAGATTCTCGGGAATGACGGGCATTTCGAGTCGCGGAAGCGGGCGTGGGCCGAGCAAGTCCGTGACACCGCGGTTGACCAGAGCAATCGCGAGATCCGACGCCGGGACTGCCGCCAAGAGACCGAGCAGCACAAGGTGAGGGATGCCGGCTCCCAATTCCCACGAGCGCGCCAGAGGCAACGCAAGGATGACCGCGGTCAACAGCGCGATCGTACCGAGATAACCTTGCGCGGCAGCGCGCACGTAAAACCGCAGAAGCCAACGCCTTCTGGGAACGTGGAAACCGAGTTCGCGCTCGAAGTCCAAACGCCCATGGGAGATCAAGTAGTAGCCTGGATCTAAGCGCCGATCCTCACGATGTGCGGAGCCCGGCCCGATGTCACTCGCGTTCTGCTTAGCGCGGTTGACGGCGCGTTCGGCAACTTCTACTTCGGAATAATTTGATCCCCGAGAGAGATCCTCAATCCCGTGCCGATACGAATCGCGCGTCGCAAAGTCCATGGCGCCGAAACTGCTTCCGTCGCGTAAGACTCGGTCGACGATACTGACATTCTCAAAGAATGCGTGCCAATCAAACGCAGAGGTCAGGCGCATGCTCGTGATGATATTGCGCACGGTCACACTTGTGGCTGCCTGCTGTTGGTGTTCGGCGCGCACGATTTCGTCGGCACTTGTTCCCTGTGCCGCCAAGCGCTCATCGAGCCACAGCAGGATCGGACCGACCTTCGGGTCCAAATCGCGGAGGCGCTGGATAAGCTGAACGGCAAATGCCCGGTCCAGAGGCTTCTTTTCGAACTGGCGAAGGACCGCCGCCGGGGAAACGAGTGATTGGCCGCCGGCGCCCAGGAGCCTGTCGGCTAGAAGGTCGGCCTCGTCGCGCGCATCGCGGCTCAGAACCATCCGCGCCGAAAGGCGGCGCAGGTTTTCAATCAGCACGACTCGCAGCGTGATGGCAACAGCCCAGAGTTCACCGATCGTGAGCGGCTGCACGCGTTGGTAGGCGGTGACAAAACGGCGCAAAACCTCCGGGTCGAAATGGCTGTCCGTGTGGGCCACGAACGCCCACGCAACGCCATACACGCGTGGATAACCTTCGAGATGACCGGAAGCAAGTTTGGGCAATTTCCGATAGAAACTAACGGGCAGGTGGTCCCGGATCTCGCGAAGCTGCTCCTCAACGATGTAGAAATTGTCGACCAGCCACTGTGCGGCCGGCGTGATGGCCTGCTCTCGCTGAATAGCGCGAGCGGTAGCGCGGTAATATTCAAGCAACAACCGGCCGTTTTCCGCCACACGCGGGATCAGGGGTTTGCCGGCGCCCGCGCCGGTAGAAATCACCTGCGCCGCGGCAAGACTCTCCGCGTGCTGTTCCAGGCGATCGACGCTAAACAGCTCGCCCAGAATGGGCTCTTCGTTCTCGGCGAAGACGCTTATGGGTGGTGCAGAAGGCATCGCGTCCTTGAAATACCTCCTCCGTCACAGCCTGACGATGTTGCGGGAGCGCCCGCGTTTCCATTGGCGGATAAACGCGAAGCGAGTGTAACTCTCCTGTCTGTGGAGACTGCGCGCGATTGAATCGGGTACCCCCGGCCAAACGCAGGAAACCAACAGCATGCTTATGCGTATGCCAAAACTTGGGCTGGGTCTGCTGCTTTCGGCGCTAGCTGGCTCGACGAAGCTCGGAAGAACCAAAGGAATCGCCCGAAGATTTTACCACTGATGCCAGCATCTGGGATGGCTGATTGCGCGACGCCATCGCGGAGTGGAGTATTCTTTCTAGATCGATTCGCCGGTACGGATGGCAAATGAAATCGAAAGCGCGGATATTTAAGGCTGCCAGGTAGTCCCAGTATTCCTGGGGACATGTGGGTGCGCAGACGATGATCACTGGAATTTCGGCGCGCTGACGCTTCAGGCGCCTTACGACGTCACGATACGTGCCGTCGACCAGCCAAAAGCCACAGAAACAAGCCGCGACGCCCTGCTTGGCAAGCGCAGACTTGATTTCTTCCATCCCGGTCGCCCACAGGATGTTGATTGTGTAGCTTTGCAAAAGCTCCTCCATGGTGCGACGTATTTCAAGATCGGTCGTCGCCAGTAGAATGCTTGGTCGCTGGGATGCTTGCTCGGGATCCATGAGGAACAGTCGTTGCCGAGTTTTTTGATCGTCAGCGGCGGAGGGGTTCATAGGCCTCACCCTTTCTGCTCGATTTGAAGTATCGCTGCGCAAACAGATGGTCCTTTAACTCGCCTAAGGGAGCAATACGGCCAACTCGTTAGGAAACCGCAGGACTTCATGTAGTCGCATTGTTCTCCGTCAACTCACCAGCGCAGCCCGTAAATTTCTTGTGTTTCACGGCGAAATAGTGAATGGCACGAGGGACGGAAGAACAGGAGTCATTTGCGCCAAAACCCTTCGATTTCTTCGAGACTGCGCCCCTTGGTTTCGGGCGCACGATGATAGGAAAAAATCCAGGCGCCTATCGCAAAAAGGCCATAGAGCCAGAAAGTCCGGCTTGCCCCCATCGCTTGCACAAGCGTCAGAAACGTCAAGGTGACGATCAGGTTTGAAATCCAATTGAATGTCGCGGCAAGACCTTCGGCCGAACTGCGAACCTTCAGCGGGTAAATCTCGGCGATCAAGAGCCAAAAGATAGGGCCGAGGCTGATGGCGAAGGATGCCACATAGACCATCATGCTGATGACCGCAAGCCAAGAGAGTACGGGCCCTCGGCCGGCAAAATGGAAAGCCCATCCGAGCGAACCCAAGGTCACGATCATACCTGCGATGCCGGTCAGCAGCAGAGGGCGGCGCCCAATGCGGTCAATGAGCCACATCGAGACGATGGTCATCAACACGTTGACGACGCCGATGCCGGCCGTGGTAAGGATGGCGCCGGAGGCGGAAGAAATCCCCGCTGATTGGATGATCATCGGGGCGTAGTAGATGACGGTGTTGATACCGGTGACCTGCTGGAAAACCGCGAGCCCAATGCCGACAATCAGCGCGGGCCGAAGCGCGGGATTGAGCAAATCGCGCCACGTACCGTGCTCCACGGCTTCCGCGAGACTGCGCTCGATTTCTTGAAACTCGGCTTCCACATCGGGCGTGCTGCGGATGCGCGACAGTACGGCGCGAGCGGTGTCACGATGACCACGCCGGGCCAGCCAACGGGGCGACTCCGGCAGGAACAGCATGGCGCAACCAAAGATCGCAGCCGGCACCAGGGCTAGGCCGAACATCCAGCGCCATCCTTGCATTTGCGCGAAGGCATAATCCACCAGGTACGCAAGCAAGATCCCAAGCGTGATCGCAAGCTGGAAGAGCGAGACCGTCCAGCCGCGCGCATCGGATGGAGAGACTTCCGATATGTACACAGGAACCGTGCTGGAGGACAGTCCAATCCCCAGCCCAACAATGATCCGCCCGACGATCAGCATGCCGGGTGATGAGGCCGCAGCGCAGAGAATGGCGCCTGCGGCGAAGATGAGAGCGGTGACGATCAGCAAAGTCCTCCGGCCGAACAAATCCGCCAGGCGTCCGCCAGTCAGTGCACCCACCGCCGCGCCCGCCAATACTCCGCTGACGATGATTTCTAGTGCAAAGGTGGACAGCGAAAAGTCATGCCTGAAGAAGAGCTCGGCGCCGGATATGACGCCCGTGTCGTATCCAAAGAGGAGACCGCCCAGACCGGCGAAAGCAGCGGCCGCATAGACAAATCTCCGGCCACCTGAATAGGAGGGAGTTGCATTGTTCTGCGTTATGGCTTCCACGTTGCCGACCCTACTCTCTCTGAAGTCGGGGGAGCAGTTCCGCCGACTCGCGCAACCCTCTCCGCTTTCAACAATAGACCTGTTCTGGTTCCGTACGAAAGGCCCTATCGTGGCGCGCAGGTCCTGTGAACAGAGATACCAACGACGCCCCGTCAGTCTGCGCCAGTAAAAACTTCTGGCCATGCGAAAAAAATCGTGTGTGCTAGCGCACACCGAGCACATATATCAAGCTATTAGAACGACTTACGGCAGTTCCTGCATGGCAGTCTGCGTGCTACGTCGTCGTGTGAAAATGAGCGAACAAAATCAAAGCCAACGACGGATACCGACAGCCAATTGGAACGAGCGCCTGAAGGGTCTGCGCAGGCTTCCTCCTGTATTCCGGATGGTTTGGAACTGCGCGCCTGAGGTCGTTCTACTGAGCGTGCTCGCGCGCCTGACTATTTCCGTGATTCCGGTCGGGCTGTTGTGGGTGACGAGGATCATCATCGACGCAATCGTCCGCCACAATACGCCGGCTCATGCGGCACTGCCGGGCGACTTCTGGCTGCTCGTGGCGCTCGAATTTGCACTCGCAAGCCTTGCGGCGATGCTCGGGCGGCTTCTCAGCTTCTTTGACACAGTCTTGGCCGACAAGTTTACGCGCCATATCAGCACACGCATCATGGAGCATGCCTCCAGGCTGGACCTCACGCGCTACGAGGACCCGCTTTTCTACGACAAGATGGAGCGCGCGCGGGTGCAGGGTACCGATCGCGTGATGTTGGTTCAGATGATGGGGCGTCTGATTCAAGACGTCGTCGGCGCCGTCAGCTTGGCAGCGGGCATCGTCTTTTTTTCGCCCTGGCTCCTGTTCTTCCTGGTCGTCTGCATCGTTCCCGCTTTCCTCGGCGAGACCCATTTCGCGTTCCTTGGCTATTCCCTCAGTTTCGAGCAGACGCCGGCGCGGCGGCAGATGGATTATCTCCGCGTCCTGGGTGGCAGCAGAGAGAGCGCCAAAGAATTGAAGCTATTCGGGTTGGGGCCTTTCCTCGTCGGGCGCTATAAGGTTCTCTCCGATGAACTTCACCGTCAGAACGTGGGATTAGCTAGACGCAAGCTGATCTTTGGGGCGTTTCTAACCGTGCTCGGCGCTCTCGGCTACTATGGCGGATATGCATACGTTGTATACGAAGCCGTGATCGGAGCGCTGACGATCGGCCAATTGACGTTCCTGGCGGGCGCGATCGCGGGCGCCAGTTCAGGCATCCAGGCCATGTTCACGACGTTTTCGGGCATCGCCGACCAAGCGCTGTTCATGACTGACCTGGTGGATTTCTTCTCCGTTCAGCCGACAATTCGATCGAAGCCGGGAGCTCTGGTGGCCCCGCGACCGATTCGCGAGGGTATCGAATTCAGAAATGTGTCGTTCGCGTACCCCGGTAACCGCAGGAAGATCTTGTCCGGCGTCAACATGCGGATCGAGCCGCAAGAGCGGATTGCGCTGGTCGGTGAAAACGGACAGGGGAAGACGACGATAGTCAAGCTCTTGACCCGTCTCTATGACCCCACGGAAGGCCAGATTCTGCTGGATGGAATCGATCTGCGCGAATACAACCTGGAGGACTTGTGGAAGGAAATCGGTGTTATTTTCCAGGATTTTGTGCATTACGAGATGACGGCGTCCGAAAACATCGGCGTGGGGCGTATCGAAGAAGCGCACAATTCATTCCGAATTCGCGCGGCCGCGATGAAGACCTTCGCGGAGAAAGTGATTCAGAAACTGCCGAAGGGTTACGATCAGGTTCTCGGCTGCCGGTTTGAAGGAAGCGTAGACCTCTCTGGCGGCGAGTGGCAGAAGATCGCGTTGGCCCGCGCCTACCTGCGCGACGCGCAGTTGCTGATCCTTGACGAACCCACAGCCGCTCTGGACGCACGGGCCGAGAACGAAGTATTCCAGCGTTTCTCGGAGCTTACGCAGGGCAAGATGGCGCTGCTAATCTCCCATCGCTTCTCCACGGTGCGCATGGCGGATCGTATTCTCGTCCTCCAGCAAGGAGGAATCGCCGAGCAGGGGCATCATGACCAGCTTGTGAAGGACGGCGGCCTCTATGCAGAAATGTTTGAGCTACAGGCGGCGAGTTACCGTTAGAATCCAGGTGTGTCGGGACAATTGAATTCGATGCGGCAGTCCGTCCGTCTCGCTACTGCCGTTCTCGGTACAGCAATCCTTGTCCTAAGCTCCTTACAACCCGCTCAGCCACGGGCACAATCTCCACAGCCTCCCAGGGCGCTTGCGGAAACGATCGAAGTCGATCCATCCGCGCCAAGTCATCCCTTTCCACACTATTGGGAGCAAATGTTCGGATCGGGCCGCGCGATTCTGAGCCTGCGCGACAGTTACCGCCGCGATCTGCGCGAGGTGAAACAGGCAACCGACTTCGAGTACGTTCGTTTCCACGCCATCTTCCACGACGAAGTAGGGCTCTACGATGAGGACGCCGCCGGCAATCCCGTCTATAACTTTTCCTACGTGGACCAGATTTACGATGGCTTGCTCGCAAATGGCGTTCGGCCTTTCGTCGAATTGAGTTTCATGCCGAAAAAGCTGGCCGCGCAACAAGACGTGCATGTGTTCTGGTATCACCCGATCGTTTCGCCTCCCAAGGATTGGTCGAAATGGAGCGACCTAATCTCGCATTTCGCGCAGCACTTGGTGGACCGCTACGGAATCGACGAGGTCTCGCACTGGTATTTTGAAGTGTGGAACGAGCCCAATCTCGACTTTTGGGCGGGCGAGCCCAAGGAACAGATCTACTATCAGCTTTACGACGTTGCCGCTCGCGCGTTAAAAGCGGTGAATGTCCGGCTGCGTGTCGGTGGACCGGCGACGGCGCAGGCCGCCTGGGTCGATCGATTCATCCGTCACTGCGTGGAGAACCACATCCCCGTCGACTTCGTTTCGACTCACGTCTACGCGAATGACACTGCTGCCGATGTTTTCGGCACAAAGGAAGCGATCCCCCGCACGCAGATGGTTTGCCGCGCAGCTCGCAAAGTCCACGATCAGGTGACAGCGACGCCGCGCCCCGATCTTCCAATTATCTGGAGCGAATACAACGCGAGCTACAAAAACGAGCCGGATGTCACCGACTCAGTCTTTATGGGTCCCTGGCTGGCCGACACCATTCGGCAGTGCGACGGGCTGACCGACGTGATGGCTTACTGGACCTTTTCGGACGTTTTCGAGGAACAGGGCGTCATCAAGCAGCCGTTTTATGGGGGATTCGGGCTAATAGCGGAGGATGGGCTGCCGAAACCTTCGTTCAACGCCTTCAAACTATTGCATCTTCTGGGCCAGCAGCGAATCGCGGAAGATTCCGAATCCGCACTCATCACGCGCCGGAGCGACGGCACTCTGGTGATGGCTGTTTGGAACCTGTTTCTGCCGGAAGAACAGGGCGAGCCAAAGACCGTTACGATTGTCGTGAAAGGTCTCGCGGGACATCGTCGCTCGCTGATTTCACGCGTGGATTCCACACACGGCTCGCTATTCGGGGCGTACTACGCCATGGGCAAGCCTCTCAGTCCGACGCAAAGACAAATTGATGAGCTGCGTCATGCGGCGGAGCTGCCATCGCCCGAAATAAGGTATCTGCAGAATGGAAAACTTACCATCGTATTGCCGCCTCAGGGACTCGCTTTAATCGAACTCCGTTAGGCTCTCAAATCTTGAATCCGGCCCGTTCCATGCCTCGCTGTGCCTCCGGATTCTTCATGAACGTTTCCCACACGAACCCGGAGCGGGCGTTCTCCGCCATGAGCATCGTAATTCCAGTATCGATTCCCACGACGTCACTGTCATACCAGCCGGTCAGCGGATTGAATGCATCGACAAACCCGTAGCGCGTCCAGGTGTGCGTACCATACCGATTCTTAATGGTGTGGAGGACGCGTATCGTCTCTTGTGGAAGAAAAGGCAACGAACCCCCGGTGGCGCAGGGAACCACGGTTCCATCGATGGGCCCAGTCGCCGGTGGCCCACCCCACACCACGTACCCTCTCGGCGAGTCCGAAGCCGTGATTCCCCAGAGGTCGTCGGTGTAATCCGGAAACTGCGAGGCAAGATCCAGACAGAAGCGCCGGTGGACTTCGGTGGCAATGATCGAGTTCTTGAAATAGTCGGTGTATCGGTCGCGTTTGTCACGAAAATCGAACCAAGCCTGAGAGTACTGATGGACGAAAAGAGGCGCAAACGAACCGATGTACTGGATACCGTCGTATTCAAATGTGGCTCGTTTCCAGGCGTCCCAAGTCTCCGCTGCCAGCGGATGGCTGGCCGATCCCAATCCCAACAGGTACATCATCATCATCTCGCTGTAGTTGTCCCACCGATATTGGAGAAACCCTGCTTCGGGTGACCATCCGTGCGGCAGGATGCGCGTGTCTTCCGAGAGCCACGTCCAATCGACCCGCTCAAAGATCAGGTGCGCGAGTTCGCTAATTTCCGAATGCTCGAAATGCTGGCCACACGTCAGAACTCCACAAAGCAGAATGGCTGTATCGACGGACGACACTTCCGAATCCCATAGCCTTTCACCTGTATCCACGTTAGCCCAGTGGTAAAAGAAACCGCGGTGATTCGGCAACTTTTTCCAGAGAAAGCGCAGCGTGTTTAGCGCGCGCCCTCGGGCTTCAAAATGGGAAACAAAACCGCGTTTCTCGCCAATGCAAAGGGCCGTGAGTCCGAAGCCCAGCGCCGCGATGCTCCCGAGCGGATTTCTCTCCTGTGTGACGACGTTGCACCGGTCCTTCACGATACCCGTGTCGGGGCTGGCCTGCTCCCAGAAATACCGAAAGTTAGCGCTCTCGAGATCCTGGAGCAGCGCGTCGTCCTCGGGTGAGAACGGCCTTTGACCGGCAAGAGGCGTGAACGGAGCGAGCTTGACTCGTCGCGTTGCATCCAACATGCCGGAGCCGAGGAAGGGTACACAAATACCCGCCCTTATCCCCCGTAGGAGCAATTCGCGGCGCGTAACCCTACTTGATCCAAGTCTCCCCATCCAAAAAATTATAGTCATTCCTGGGGGCTAGCGACACCCTTTGCGCTGAATCGGAGTGACCACTTGAGATCATCCGTCCGCATTTTGCTAACATTGGGAGGGGAGGTTCGGTGGGCGATACGATATCCAGGAGGTGGCTTGCAGTCTTATTGCTCTTCGGCGCAGCCCTGCTGGTTGCCCTGATCGCGGCCGTCGCCCATCACGCGAAGCCGATTTCTCTCAGGGGAGCGGTGATCAAGCAGGACGCTGATGTGAGAAGGCAGTCGCCGATTACAGACGCCGAGGTCCGCGTGGCAGACGGCCTGACAGTCGCGCCTGCCAAGTCCGACTTTTCCGGCTCCTTCAAACTAACCCTGCCTTGGCGCGTCCTGCCCGGCCGCCCCATCACACTTCAATTTCGGCATCCGGATTACGAACCGCTCGATTTGAAGGACACCGTCAGCGACAAGCTTTACGTCGTCCACATGGTCCCCATCCATCCGGCAGCTGAGAATCAACTCAACCGCCCGGAGATCGCGGTGGCGGACGTTTTCGTCCGGTATTCGATCGAAGCGAGCACGGCGCTTAACATCGGCACGGGGCTCAAAACCTTTCAGGTGGAAAATACGGGCAATGTCCGCTGCAATTACCATGTGCCCTGCTCGCCCGATGGCAAATGGAAAGCCGCCATCGGCTCCGCATCTCTGGATGCGGGGAGTGGAAACCAGTATGAAAACGCCCGGCTTTCGTGTATCGCCGGGCCGTGCCCTTTTACAAAGATCGTGACGGACGGCTTTTCTCATGGCGGTCGCATCATCAGCGTATCGGTACTCGGCTGGTCCGATACGACTACTTTTCTTCTCCAGGCCGAAGTATTCCGGAATGAAATCAGCGATATTGTCCGGGAGTCTTACCCCGTTATTTTCGGCGAATCGCTGAATTTCACACTGCCGGCGGCAGCGGAAGGCCCGAGCCTCGAAGCTGAAATCAATGGCAACAACATCGTTTTCCCGCTGGGGCCGAGCCCCACCCTAAGCTGGGCGGATTGCAACGTCCGTGTGGGGAAGGATCAATCGAAAATCTATCGCTGCGAGCTCAAACCGGGATATCGCTTTCGGTGATGTCTGTCATTCACGGGGATCGAAACTCGCGGAAATAAACGCCAGCGATCTAGAGGTCCGGGAAAAAGGTCTGATTGTCGATGACGGTGTCGGCGGCTTTTATCAACTGCTGAATAGCCTCTCCCTTTGTTACATACCCTCGCACGCCGATCCTTTGAGCTTCCTCGAGAAGCTGTTTATTCCTATGCACGGAGAGGATCAGAATCGGCACTTTCGGGCGAGAGTTCAGAATCGCACGAGCCGCCTCCAAGCCGTTCATTACCGGCATGGTAATGTCGAGAATGATCAAATCCGGAAGCAGCGCCTTTGCCTTATCTACGGCCTCCTGCCCATCGGCAGCCTCCGCGCACACTTCAAAATCCGGGCGGGATGCGAGCATCATGCATACTCGCCTTCTGACTGCCTCCTGATCGTCAGCAACTAGAATTCGCAAGAGACTCCCGGACAGGGACAAAATGTTCGCCAAGCTATAAAGTCGCGGGGACCTAGCTGTCGATTTTCTTGCGTGGCCTGAGGAGCTTGCCTGCTCCGCTCACTGACCAGCCATCGGCAGGACAATTCTAATCTCCGTTCCTTTTTCGCGCGACGCAATTTCAAGTTCTCCGCCGAAATCCTTGATTCTTTCCCGCATACCTCTCAAACCGACACCAGATGCGCCGGTAGAGGCGATCTTGGATAGTATTTCCGGGGAAATGCCTTTCCCTTCATCCTTGACCTCCAAGATGATGCTATCGGAAGACGGGTAAAGACGTATGCTCGCCGTCGAACTTCCCGAATGGCGGTGAACATTGGTAAGACATTCCTGGACCACTCTGAAGATCGCTATTTCCAAATCCCGCGAGAGTCTCCCCGGATCCCGCTGCTCGAAATCGACCGTGACGCCGCTCCTTTGTCTAAATCCATCGATATACCACCGCAGAGCAGATTCGAGACCCATTTCTTCGAGCAACGGCGGATGGAGCAAATAGGAAAGAGTCCGCAGTTCCGTGGAAATCTGCCTGACGATCTCGGCGTTCTCCGACAGGCCTTTTGCCAGCTCCGGGCTTGATCGGCCGGCTTCCATTTCCATTACAGAGAGGTTCATACTCAGCAGCGCCAGAGCCTGTCCCGTACTGTCGTGCAGGTCCCGGGCAATCCGCCGTCTTTCTTCATCCTGAACCTGCATGAGGCGCGCCGACAGCTCGCGCAAGCCTTGATTCGTCATATCCAGTATCTCGGACTGCCTGATTATCTGGACATTCTTTCGTTGGAGCTCCGCCGTTCGTTCATTTACGCGCATTTCCAGTTCATCGTGGGCAAGCTGAAGCGCCTGCTCCATCTCCCTGCGCTCGGTGATGTCTCGAATAAATGTTCGCGTGTGGAGAAACCGTTCGCCTTCCCAGAGCCCGTTCGAGTGGATCAGGACATGCTTAACAGATCCGTCCTTGCATATCAGATTCGCTGGATAATCGTAGATTTCCTCTCGTCGCATCAGCTTCGTCCAGAACTCCTCGAATTCTTGCCTGTCGGTAAAGAACTCGGCGAGATGACGGCCGAAATACTCGTTAGCTGGGTATCCCAGAAGTTTCAGCAGGGCACGATTCGCCCATAAGATTCGTTGATCCGGACCCGCCTTCTGCACGCCCTCCAAGGCATTCTCGAGGAAGTCGGCCAGTTCAGCGTCCCGATTTTTCAGGGCTTTCTGGGCTTCTTGGCGTTCCAGTTTCTCAGTTTCGAGTGCCTGGGCTTTCTGCTGCAATTGCGTAACATTCAAAAGGCGGCGCTCGTCGCCGATCAACACCGTGTAATCCTCCATCGGGATCACGCCGGAGTGTCGCGCGCAGATTTTCAGAAAAGGTTCCTCGTGCTCTGTCCGATTGAAGGCCGCGATTGGATAGGCGCACAGCAGAGAGAAAGGATGCTTTTGGCGCAGGTCGTTCCAAAGTTCCTCGAGTTGGATCGCGGCCTCGGACTTTCCCCTCCGCCCATAGGATGGCGACCATCTCTCCAAAGATCGCAACGCTTCCTTTGTCTCCTTTGGCAGCCGCCGCGGCGCGCCCGACGACGCCGCCGACGAAATCGGCGAAACGAGCCGCGTCCGGCCGCCGTGTACCATGAATTTCGAGAGGGCCTCGACCGCATCAAGTGATACGTACCGCCCTTCTCTTGCGGCGCGGGCTATGTCCAAGCCGCGTGCCTTCAATCTGTACGTAAGCCCTTCTCGATGCGAACTCGTGGCGACCACGATGGCGGCATCACCCGCTCCCAGAGCGCCCCCTGTGAATCGGGTCAAGGCGTCCAGAAGAGATTCGTCTTCGCCGTAAAACTGGACGACGTGAGAAGGTATCTCCACGTGATTCGCCTGCGGGTGAGCGAACGACCCTCCGTCGGACATCGGCATGTCAGCCGTGCTCATCTTTACCTCGCAGCTACCGCTGACCTACGCCCGTCGCGCAGTCAGGACTAAACAACAGTCCAATTGTGGCAAGTTTACCGCCATCGGCCAATACAGTATCCCGTGTATGTTTGCTCTACATATGTCCTGTACCGATGGCATCTAGGAGTTCGGCCAGAGGGTGAAAACCAGTCGGAAAGGAGAGGAGGGGCCGTTCGCACAGTCCGGGGGTGTCGTCGAACGGCCCCTTTAGGGGAAGGGGTGGCGCAGAGGAGAAAAGAGAAAAAACCAGTTCACAAGCAACATTCATGCACGAAGGATAGTCCGGCGGCAAGCGACATTCCTATCGGCTGCACATGGTAATTCGATGCCGGATACCCTGTACGCCACTTGCCTTAGTTTCCGTCCGAATCGTTTGCCGGACGCCTGAAAACAAAGGGCGAAACGCTTCGACCACGTGGAAGCGTTTCGCCCTGGAATGACGCGAAGAACCGTTACGACCGCGTTCCCGCCCGTCGCGCCTTTTGCTCTTCTCGATCTTCGGCCTTCAGCGACTTCACGAATTCGTCCGCTTGTTTCTCCGCTTCATTGCGGGCAGTGCCGTAGCGCTCCTGGATCTTGCCGATGAGCTGCTGGCGCTTGCCGTCGATCACGTCCAAGTCATCATCTGTCAGCTTTCCCCACTTCTCTTTGACTGTGCCTTTGTACTGCTTCCATTTGCCTTCTACCTGATCCCAGTTCATGTCTTCCTCCTTAATTGCAGCAGGCGTCGATCGCGAAGGCGACGGAGTCGGCTGAGGCAGCATGAGTCGCCGCCATCATGAGACGACAACTGCCGCCCGGAAGAAATACGGCGAGCCACTTATCTGCGTTCAGAAAAACGTGTATAGATTTCGCTGCGGAGAACAGCAAGAAAGAGCGGCTTTCGTATTTTGTACGGGCTTCCGCAGCCCCGTATACCTGCTCGGCCCGATTCCGTTTCCTGTCGACGAACGTGCACTTTAGAGGGTTAGATGGGGGACTATGGCGACCTCACATGAACCGCGACCATCCCGCAAGGAAAAACTCACAAGACTCGTCTTGAAACTCGGGCCCGGACTCATTACAGGCGCATCGGACGATGATCCCAGTGGCATCGCCACCTACTCGCAGGTCGGAGCACAGTTTGGGAACGGCATGCTGTGGACGATGCTGTTTTCCTATCCCTTGATGGCCGTGATTCAGGAAATCAGCGCGCGCATCGGACGCGTAACCGGCGCAGGAATCGCCGATAACATTCGCCGCCACTACCCAAGGCCATTTCTATACGGCATCGTCGCTCTCCTGCTGGTCGCTAACGTGTTCAACTTGGGTGCGGATATAGGGGCGATGGGCGCGGCAGCGAAACTGCTATTACCCGGGCCGGCTTGGAGCTACGCCCTCTTGTTCGGCATTGTGTCCTTGTCATTGCAGGTTGCCGTGCGTTACACAAAGTATGTTCACTATCTGAAGTGGTTAACCGTCGCTCTTTTTGCCTACGTCGCGACAGCGATTGTCGTGGGCGAGCCAAATTGGCAAGCCATCCGAGCGACATTCTTGCCCTCCCTATCATGGAATAGCCGCTACCTGACGGCGCTGATCGCGATACTCGGAACCACCATCAGCCCTTATCTGTTTTTCTGGCAAGCCTCCCAAGAGGCGGAGGACGTTTCGCTCAAGTCTGCTGAAAAGCCTCTCAAACAGGCGCCTGGGCAGGCTCCCGCGCAGTTTCAGCGGATCAAATTCGACACCTACCTCGGCATGGCTCTTTCGAATATCATCGCGTTCTTCATAATTCTGACTGCCGCCGCGACCCTGCACGTGCACGGTATTCTGGATATTCAGACAGCAGACCAGGCTGCCCGAGCTCTTGAGCCGCTTGCCGGCAAGTTTGCTTTCCTGCTCTTTGCTCTTGGAATCATCGGCGCTGGTTTGCTCGCCGTCCCAGTGCTCGCGGGTTCCGCTGCCTACGGAGTAAGCGAAGCATTCGGCTGGATCGCGAGTTTGGAAAAGAAGCCGCGCCAGGCCGTCAAGTTTTACGGAACAATTTGCGTGGCCACTTCAATTGGTCTCCTGATGAGCCTGACTCACGTGAATCCAATCAAAGCCTTGTTTTGGTCGGCTGTTCTCAATGGAGTCGTAGCCGTTCCCGTGATGACTTTCATGATGATCCTGACGCGGAATCCGAAAGTAATGGGGAAGTTCACGCTTCCCCTTTATCTACGCGTCGGAGGATGGATTGCGACCGTAATAATGCTTCTCGCATCGCTCGGAATGATCGCAACGCTTCGGCCATAGGCGTGGCTGCCCTACAGCAAAGTCAGGAAGGCGCTACCGGATTGTGCGTATTGGCGCGGCACACGAAACAGTCTAGAAAGTGGGGCGTCCATATAGCCGCAACGTGATGTTGGTTTCGAAACGCGGACGGCTAACACAAAACAAGGAGGCTCTATGTTGCGCTGGGCACTGGCATTCTTCATCGTGGCTATAGTTGCCGGAATTTTCGGCTTCTTGGGAATTGCAGTGGCGGCCGCGGGTATCGCCAAGCTGCTGTTCTTCATTTTCCTGGTCCTCTTTCTTGTTTCTCTGGTCGGCGGATTGGTTCGCCGGGCATGAGAAACAGCGGGCCGAAATCAGGCCGCTACAACGCTAAGAACCAGGAGGTCTTATGAAAACTGCACCCCTCGTGGGAATCATCTTGATCGTGTTGGGAGTAATTTCCCTGGCCTACCAAGGCATTACATATACCACGCACAAGAAGGTGCTGGACGTGGGCCCGTTCCAAGCGACCACCGAGCAGCACAAGACAATTCCGCTGCCTCCGATTCTAGGAGGGCTGGCCCTCTTGGGTGGAGTTGTACTGTTGGCTAGCAGCAGGAAAGCAGCCTAGGCCAGGCGGCTCTTCATCCGATTCGTCTCACGCTTGGAGAAATGGGAAGGTCCGAGCTTTCCCATTTCTCCGCCCCCTCCCCAAATCGCAGCGCGCCCTTTGCTCGCCGGCTTTCATTGCACTATTCGGACGGTCGCAAATCCACGGCCCGGGTGCTGATCGTATGCCGGCACAGTGCCGCGGGCATTCGCGCGAACCCGCGTCTACAGCGTGTTCCAAATCCGTTTAACGCTTCGCCTGTATTGTCTCTTCATGCTACCTCTCCGATCATGACGCAGCGGGAGAAGAGGACGAAGGCAGCCGAAGGATCCTATGGGGATTCGAAGGGCTGGGTCGGCTCCTCTCCTCTTCTCCCCACCAGATTCAGGGCACAAGGAGACCGTCAATGTTGCTCGTAATCCTAGTTGTGGTACTGCTACTCGCTCTCGTCGGTTCCGTTCCTGCGTGGCCACACAGCAGGGAGTGGGGCTACTACCCGAGCGGAGGAGTAGGTCTGGTTCTCTTGGTTCTTCTGGTTCTCTTCCTGCTGGGCCGAATCTGATGTCGGTTTTGTGAACGAATCTTTGAGGATGGAGGCAACAACTATGCGAATTGCGAGATTGGCTTTTGTGTTTGGAGCTTTCTTGGCATTTGCCGGGCCCCGGGTCGTCAGCGCGCAGCCGCCATACGTCTCCGTAGGAATCTCGCACGCGACCGGTTTCTGTTGCGGACTACCCGAGGATGGATTCTACACTTGGTCAGACCCCGCCGTCGCCTGCAAGATGAACCTCAAATCTCTTGCGGTAGCCATAGAAACGGACATCGCAACTCTCACACCGGTAAGGGCGGACTAGCAGCAAACGAAAAAGCATTCGCTCTGCGACGCCGCGCCGTCTGGATCTGTACACGCGCTGGCTGCCGCAGGAAGGACACTGACCGATGCGGTGGAGTCGCCACACTTGGATCCTCTGCTAAATTCCTGCGTGTCGGAGCACGCGCTTAGGTATCTGCGGAGTGTCGGAAGGCGGCCCTAAGTAATCGGGCCGCCTCCGAAGCTTCATTACGTCGGCTTGTGTCTTATGAATTGGCCTTTGCTTCTACCACGTAGGCGCCAATCTCGTGGATCAAGGGCCGCGCCGATACCGGGACTGTGACTTTGCCGTCCAAGATCTGGCGGCGAGTGACGCTATCTCCGTACATCGCCTGGTCCCCGCTCTTGTCGGCCTGTACCACGGCCCCGTCCAAGCTCACTCCGGCAAAAACGCCTCGAGCGCGCGAGTAAGTAAGAATTTCTGCCCTTAGTTTAATGTCCGTATCGGCGGCGGCATGGCGTCCCACTGGTCCGGCTGCCACGGACGCGTCTCCTCCCAGCTTGAATTTATCGCTGAGTAGATTCTGCAGGGCGTGATCGTTCATGAACAGCATTACGATGTCGGTGGACGAGCCGCCGATCTGGTAACCGACGCTCCCTCCATCAACGGCTACGAACATGGGGGCGCTCCATCCGTGGTGGGTGCGGCACGTGGCCAGGCCTCTCCCGTAATTCCCGCCGAAAATGAAGGCAAACTTCACCTCGCCGGGAATGATCGCAATACATTTTGCCGACGCCAGCAGATCCTGGGGAATGCCTTTGTCCGGTGCGCTCATAATCTCTTTGAACACTTCCGCGGCTCTGTGTGCCCGCTTGACGTCATCGTCGCGGTCCGAGGCGAACGCCACCGTGGGAATGCTCAGAGACAAAGCTAGGGCCGAAACAAGCAGAAAGTTTCTCGACATGATTTGTCCTCCTCACAATCTTGGAATTGTTGCAGTGCCCCACCGGGTCATTTGAAACATCTGGTGGCAGCACGTGATTTTTCTCTGTCAAGGTCGTACGGTACTCGCGTGGAGCCATACGCGACATACGTCGAAATAGGTAGTTTGCTGGGGGTCTTCCCCTAGGCTTTGCTGGGATAGAGTGCCTGAGAAGTCCGGCATGGCGAGTCACGAGCGAGCTGAGTGGACGAGAGAAGCGAACGGAGCTATCGCTCCGCGTTGGCGGACGCCAGAGATTCTTCCAGCCTGACGGATTGCTTGAATACAACCTGCTCGACGGAGCTGCCAACAAAGATCGTAAACTCATCTGGATTCACGCGCCATGCGTGCGCCACGGTATCGTAATAGGAAAAAGCGCGACGATTCAAGGCCACTTTCACTCGCTGTGTTTCTCCATGGTGCAGATAGATTTTGGCAAAGCCCTTAAGCTCTTTTGACGGACGCGGTACCTTGGGATGCGATTCGCCCACATAAACCTCGGCGATATCGGCGCCGTCGCGTGGTCCAGTGTTCGTTATGTCAAAAGACACTTCGTAGGAGACTGGCGAACCCGGTCCACCAACGACGCGGCGCACTGCTGGATTTTGATATCGAAAGGTTGTGTAGGAAAGTCCATAGCCAAAGGGGAAGAGCGGCTTGATCCCGCCACGCTCGTATCCTCGATAACCGACAAATACTCCCTCTTTGTAAACCACGCGCGTGGCACCGGCCTCGGGGTAATAGCTGTCATGAACAGGATTATCTTCCCAGTGCCGCTCGAAACTGACGGGCAAGCGGCCTGAGGGATTGACGTCTCCGAAGAGAAGTTGAGCGAGCGCTGTGCCGCCTTCCTGGCCAGGGTACCAGGCCTCTAGCAGCGCCGGAACGCGATCGATCCAACCGTTCATGTCGATGCCGCCACCCGAAGTAATCACCACGATCGTATGTTTGTTGATGGCGGCCATCTTCTCGATCAGTTCGTCTTGTCCGGGTGGCAGCCGGAACGTGCGGTCCGCGCCTTCGCTTTCTGTCTCGGGATCGAAACCGACGGCAACGACAACGGCGTCGGCAGACGAGGCGATTTTTTCGGCGGCGGGGTCCACATAGGTCCCCTCGTGCACAATTCCCAATCGAAGCCGCAGTCCCAGAAAACCGGGTCTGCCGCGATGCTCCAGGACAACCTTGTGCGGCCCGGGGTCGAACGTGATCGTCGTGGAGTCCACGAGCGCTTTCGCCGCACTCCAGTCATCGAGCGCCAGTTTGTCGTCAAGATAGACGCGATAGTAGCCGCCCGCTTCGCCCGTGGATTGCACGAACAAATCGTACGCTCCGGCGCTCGGGGCAGTGTAGTAACCGGTCCACCGTGCCGACGCGGCGTCGGCCGGAAAGATAGACGAGTTCGAGCCTAATTCCGCATTGGAAACAGCGCCGAAGTTGACGTGCTGGTCGGTGCGGCGGCCGATCGGATCACCCTGTAGATTTTCGTTAGAGAAATACTCCGCCACCAGGCCGGGGTTGCCTCCCGAGTCAGCCGTCGAGAAATTCGTGTTCTGTGCCAATTCGAAAAGGCTCGGAATTCCGCGATGGTAGTACGCATGCACCGTCGGCCCAAGTTCGTTCGCGATGCCTTCGAGGAAGCTGACGGCAGCAAATGGCCGCACGCCCGCACTCCCGCCTCCCACGGGCACGGCGGGATAGGCATCGGGCCCGATTACGGCCACCGATTTGACGGTGTGTTTGTCCAAAGGCAGCACGTTCCCATCGTTCTTCAAAAGCACCATACCTTCGCGCGCGGCGTCGAGAGCGGCCTGGCGGCCTTCTAAATTGTAGCGGGGGACCGAGGGGTCATCCTGATCCCTGTCCAGCCAGCGCGACTTCACGGCAAGCCGCAGAATGCGGCGAACCTTGTCGTCGATTGTGGCGACAGAAACCCTGCCGTCGTGAACGGCGGGAAGAAGAGTCGCGCGGTTCATGAACGCGCCTGAAGGCATTTCCAGATCGAGACCGCTGTTCGCCGCAGCGACCCCATCGTATGTGGAAAACCAATCGGACATCAGCACGCCCTGAAAGCCCCATTCCTTCTTCAGTATCTCGGTGTCCAGTAGCTCGTTCTGAGTCATATGAAGGCCGTTTACGAGATTGTAGGAGTCCATCACGGCGCCGACATGCGCGTCCTTCACGGCAGCTTCAAACACCGGGAGATAAATCTCTCGCATCGTGCGTTCGTCGATGATCGAGTCCGTGTTGTGACGGTCAAATTCTGAATTGTTGGCCATGAAGTGTTTGGCCGTCGCGCTGACCCCTTGGCTCTGCACCCCACGGATGTAGCCAATGGCTATGCGCGACGCGAGGAACGGATCCTCGCCGAAGTACTCGAAGTTCCGGCCGTTCATCGGAGCGCGGTAGATATTCAGACCGGGCCCAAGGAGGAAGTGGACGCCCTTGGCGCGTGCATCGCGCCCGATTTGCGTTCCCACGCGTTCGGCGAGCGCCGGGTCCCAGGTTGCCGCAAGATTAATGCCCGCCGCCATCGCCGTAGCTGGACCAAAGTTGCGCACGCCCATCGGCCCGTCGGCCATGCGCAGAGGCGGAACCCCCAGGTCAGGCATTGCGCGCACAAAAAATCCGTCTGTGCCGCCCAGGAAGTCGATCTTCTCTTCCAGGGTCATCTTGGCAAGAATCGCTTCTGCGCGACGGTCCGCGTCGGAATCCACTGACGATCCCGATCGCACGGGCGCTTGCATGCCAACGAGCAGCACCAATAACAGCAGGCACGCGGCCCGGCGGCCGAGCTTCAAGGCTCCGTATCGCACTTTGCGCGATCGATCGTCCATTTTTCCCCAACAGTTATTATTCGCGCTGGTCCGCCCAACGCGCGAACCGAGACGAAGAGGTCAGCCACCAGTGCTGGCGGTGGATTGCGACCCCTTGAGCGCGTAGTAGAGAATGTAGAGATAACAGATAGCCGGCAGAATGAATGCGTGCTGAATCCCGATGTGGTCCGCCAGGACTCCCTGAACCTCGGGAATGATTGCTCCTCCGACGATGGCCATGACCAGAACTCCCGAACCATCTCCCGTCAGTGATCCAAGCCCCGCTACACCCAAAGCAAAAATGCTCGGAAACATGATGGAATTGCACAGCCCCACTAGCAGGATGCCCCACATCGCCGTGTGGCCCGTTGTGACGACCGAAGTGAGCACCAGCAGACATGCCGCGATCGCAGCCGCCGCCAAGACGGTTCCTGTGCGCACCTTCTGTAATACCGCCGACCCGATGAATCGCCCCACCATCGCGCCACCCCAGTAGAGCGACACCAGGCGCGCTGCTGTCTTCGCGGGGACATCTCCGATCGACGGCTGGCCGAGGTAGCTGACCAGAAAGCTTCCGATTGCGACCTCCGCTCCGACGTAGACGAAAATCGCAACGGCCCCAAGCACCAGATGGCGATGCTTCCAAACGCTTTCTCCCGCGCCTCTCGCCGAGTTGCTTCTTGCCGCCTCGGGGATCGCCGGCAGCTTTATCGCCGCGATAAACGCTCCCAGCAGGATCAGCGTCAGACTCAATCCGAGATACGGAAGCTTTACCGACGAAGCTTCGTGCAAACGATACGCGTGCAGCGCCGGCGCGGACATTCGCCGTATTTCGTCCATCGCTTTTGGCGCCGCGCTCAGTATGAAAAGACTCCCGAAGTACGGCGCGACGGTGGTGCCCAGCGAATTGAAAGCCTGCGTGAGATTCAACCGGCTAGACGCGGTTTTTGCCGGTCCCAGTACCGTGACGTATGGATTCGCCGCTACCTGCAACACGGTGATTCCAGCGGCGAGGATTATCAGCGCCGCAAGAAAAAGAGGAAACGAAGGAACGCCCGCTGCGGGCACAAAGAGCAATGCGCCCAATCCCATCGTAAGAAGTCCGACCACCATAGCCTTTTTGTAGCCGATCTTGTCGATGAGCTTTCCCGAGGGAAGTGAGAAGATGAAATACGCGGAGAAGAACGAGAATTGGATCAGCATCACTTCCGCGTAATTGAGATCGAAGATCGATTTAAGATGGGGAACCAGAATGTCGTTCAGGCAAGTGAGGAATCCCCACATGAAGAACAACGTTGTGACCGCGGCAAGCGCGCCCCTGTGATTCCGCGTTTCAGACAATTAGACACGCCCCATTGGGACTGCCGCTGTGCTGGTAACCCATCCAAGTTTGCGCCTTCTTTTGGCCCAGTGCGGCCGCAGTCTTGGCTTCGGAATCTCCCGGCGTGTGACCCTGTCCAAGCCGAGAAATCAAGCTTTTCGTCATCGATTGCCCACCCGCGCCGAGATTATAGACATCCTGCTGCGCAGACAAATATATTTGCGCTCGTTTTGCCGTGCGCGCTAAGGGTGGGGCGCAGCGTGCCGGGGGCGGCACGCTGCGCCTTTTCACCTCGAAGGGTTTGGAATCGGGATTTCGCGGAAGTCTCCTGTCGTTAGAGGCCGGCGCATGATGTTCTTGGTGGGACAAGTCAACGTATAATTCTTCCGCAAGCTTAGTCCCGGCCTCACGCCGCAGGTTCCCGCTAGCCTTAAGGGGGTCCGATCATGAAGCTGCTAACGAAATTTAATCTCATCTTGCTGGTATCGTTCGGCGCCGCCGGGCTCATTATTTCGACGGTCCTTTATAGCTTCCTCATCGACAATGCCCGCCGCGAGGTGTACCAGGACGCGGAGTTGATGATGGCGAGCGCCAAGTCGGTACGAGACTACACGTCTTCCGATCTAGGGCCTTTGCTTGAGCAGAACCCGCAACATAAGACGAGGTTCCTGGCGGAGACGATACCCTTCTTCGCGGCTATCACTACTTTCAACAACCTGAGGCAGAACTATCCTGACTACACGTACCGGGAAGCCACGCTGAACCCGACCAATCCGGAGCATCGTGCCACCGATTGGGAAGCCGACCTCATTGGATATCTGCGTGACCACCCCGAACAGAAGCAACTTACAGGAGAGCGGGAGACGCCCATGGGGCTTTCGATGTACGTGGCGACCCCGACCGTGGCGGATCCCACCTGCACGGAATGTCACGGTAGTCCCGCAGCGGCTCCGCCCGCCATGATCGCCACCTACGGTTCCAGCAACGGCTTTGGGTGGAAACCAGGCGCGATCGTGGGCGCGCGGATCGTTTCTGTTCCGATGTCGGTGCCGTTGCAGAAAGCCAAACAGGCGTTTCACCTTCTGCTTGCTTACCTCATTGCCGCTCTAATCGCGACGATCGTCGTCCTGGATGCGGGGGTTTACTTCATCGTGATTCGACCGCTGAAGCTTGTGTCGGATGCTGCTGATCGTATCAGTAAAGGAGAGATGGACCCGCCTCCGTTGCCGGTGAAAGGCAGCGATGAGATCGCTAGCGTGACCGCGTCATTCAATCGCATGCAGCAGAGTCTGGCCAAGGCGTTCAAGATGCTCGGCTAAACTCCATCGGACCTGCGACGCGCCCTACCCGGCCTTAATGGTGAAGGCAATAACAATCTGAGTTTCCACCGCCACCGACCGGCCGTTTTGCACATACGGCTTGTATCGCCACTGTTTAGCGGCGTCGAGCGCTGCCCCGATTAGCAGGGGATGTCCACTAATCACTTTAAGGGTCTCGACTGTGCCGTCTTTTGAGATATCGGCGTCGAGAACCACCGTGCCCTGAACGTGAGCCTGCCGCGCCACGATCGGGTAAGCGGGTTCGACCTTGCTAACCAGCAGACTCATCGACACCTCTGGTGGCACGCGAACCCGTTTGGGAGATGTACGTTCGCTTTCGTCGGTCCCACCCGTCGCAGGCGATGGAACAGCTTCGTCCTTCTTGGCGGGCGTTTCTGCTGGTGGAGCAGGCGTGCCGGTTTTGACTGGAACAGATTCCGCAATGTGCGTCTCTTGCGGCAAACTCTGTGCTGTCTGAGACGAGCCTGCTCCTCTCGATGCCGCGAAATGTGCAACCAAAACGAGCGTCAGGATCAGTAAGACGCCTGCCCCGCTTGCGAGTAGCAAATACTTGCGTCGATTCGGCGATGGCACCTCTGCCGCGGGCAGAGCTGTCTTGGGCGCTACGTCATCGCGTTCCGAAGGCGGAGGCAGTCCCGAACCGCCTGACGTACTATTTGCCAGGGCTGCGGCTCTCGGTACCTTGGGGACCGGACTCGACGGGATCGCGGCTCGTTGCAGCAAGAATTTCTCGCGCTCTTCCGGGGAGTCGATTTCCTCCGCGACTTTGAGATATAGATCTTCGAGCGAGTTGCAATGCGAAGCTGCACGCCTCACCACGATGCCGGCAATCGGTCCGATGCGGAGCGCAAGCTCCCGGGTGATACGCTGCAGAGCTGCGGGATCGATTCGCGCGGAACTTTCGTCCTCGAGCTTCGAGGACGCCGTCACTTCCTGTGGTGGAGTGCCCGGCTGGGCTGAAGCTGCCGCTTCGTTGGGTCTGGCGGCCGTTCCGGCTTGACTTGTGTCTCCCAGAAGGCGACGCAGCGCCTCAATCAACAGTTGAATGTCCGATCTCCATCGGGCATGCGTCAATTCGATGCAGTTGCGATAAGCCAGATCCTTGAGTTCTTCTGGCAGCTGCTCGGCGGAAGGCATCCTGGCGCCGCGCACCAGCACCGGAATCACGGGGATATCACGCTTCAGGGCGGAGGCTGTTTCGATGCGTACGAAATCCGAGGGATCGTTGAGACGGCGCGCTCCGTGTTCGTCCTTCGCGTCGAGCCATTCCGGGCCGATCATTACCAGCAGCACGCCACATTTCGTGACGCCTTCCTCAATCGCTTTACGGAAGTCGCGTCCCGCCTCGATGGCGGCCACATCCATGAATACCGCGTGTTCGCCGAAGTGCTTGGCCAGATCGTCAAACAAACGGCCGGCTTCTCCCTGCGAGTCATTCCGTCGATAGCTGACAAAGATGCCGCCCAACTTGCGGTTCCTTAAAAGAACTGGCGATCAGGCCGATTTGCTTTGTGGTTCCTGTTGTTGAACGGTCGCCCACTTCGCGTGCTCCTGCGAGACGAGCGACTCAACGCGCTCCGCCAGCAGAGCGCGAGGCTTCTCCACATTCGAGTAGGGTCCCGCGTTTGCCAAGTAAATGTATTTCTCGTGTTTGAGGGACTCGCAGGTCGACCGGTACCTGATCCAGTTCTCGTGAAACTGATTGAGTTGCAGCATGCCCTCAAACACCGTAACCAGTACGCCGAGGACACCCGTCGCGATTACCGCATGGGGAATGTTGGATGCCGCCAGCAAGGGGATGGTCGCGGCGAAGGCGATCTCCGAGATTTTGAGCCGCTTGAACCAGTGCATGTTGGAGCTGCTTCTCTGGTCGTACCAGCCGATCTGGTCCTCAAGGCGCTCCATGATGGGATCGGGGGCAAAGTTTGCAGTCGTCGCGTTCATGGCTGGTTATTCTAAGACTGACCAATACCGAAACAAAGTCATTAATTAAGTACGTAGATTCGCTGCTGAGCGAACGGACTGTGTGCGCGTCCCTGCTGAACGGAAAGATGAGTGGAGTTCTTCGTCGGGATTTTTCCGCGACCGCTTACGCGTAGAACACCTGATGACCGACGGTCGCACGTAGAGGATGATTCGCGGGATCGTTCACAATGTGATGGAAGAACCATCCGCTCGTGCTTTCCCGGAGGTTGGCATAGTAGAGAGCGCCATTCGTGGGATCGCTGCCGGTTCCTGAGGCAATCGCATTGACGATTTCCGTAGCTGCCAGATAAGACGCGTACTCACGATCGTTCGCGCCCGGAGCGGCAAGGTTGTATTCGGGATCCGTGCTGATGCTCATGGACGAGAATTGGTTCTTCCCGTAGATCACATCGTGCAGACTGCCGGCAAAGCCGGGGGCGCCGACCCTGTTAAAGATCACATGAGCAACGGCATTCATCGCCACCTCTCCGTCTCCTCGCGCTTCCTTCCAAACGCATAAGATAGCGTTGTTCAGATCGTCCGGGTCATACGCAGCCATCGAATTCGTCCTCTCCTCGAATAGACGGTTACACCCGTCCGGGAATTGCCGTCGGTGAATGGTTCGCTTGTAAACTTTCTTATGCAGTAAGTCAATACTGGCTGAGCTATAGTCTTTTGGAGGGCTCCTGGGGGGGCTTGTCTGCGGAGGGAAAACATCCGCTCCTCACCAATCCAAGTGGCGTAGCTGCGGCGTACTTGTTTACGAGGGTTTTTATGCGAGCTTTACTGTTTGCAGTCCTGGCGTTCTTCGGAATCATTCTGCTCTCGGTCGCATCGGACCGCGCATTGAGGGGCTTTGCGCCGCACGCAGCGGGCGCAGATGACGGCCCGGACCGCGCCGCAAGTCAACCCGCCAATCCTGTGGTCGTCGAGTTGTTCACTTCGGAGGGTTGTTCCAGTTGCCCTCCAGCCGACCGTTTGCTGGCTCATTTGCAGCGGACGCAGCCCGTCCCCGGCGCCGAGATCATTGCCCTCGAGGAGCACGTGGACTACTGGAACGATCTTGGTTGGACCGATCCCTTCTCGTCCTCGCAATTCAGCGACCGGCAGGGCGATTACGCGAGCTCTTTCCGCTCATCCTCGCCCTACACACCTCAGATGATCGTGGATGGCACGGCGCAATTCGTCGGCAGCTACGAGCGCGATGCGCTGGCGTCCATTGCAAAGGCGGCGCGAGACCCGAAGGCCGCCGTCGAATTGGAGCAGATGCCGGATTCGAAGGCCGTTCCGGGAACCGCGCGGCTGCACGTGCGCCTCGGGCCGATCGCGGGCTGGAATGCCGGGGACGCTGCGGACGTTTTTCTCGCGATCACCGAAGACAATCTGTCGTCGAATGTGACTCGCGGCGAAAATGCCGGCGATCAGTTGGACCATTGCGCCGTGGTGCGCCAGCTGCGAGTCCTCGGGCGAGTCGATTCGGCCGGATCTTTTGCGGCGGACCCGGCTGTGAATCTCGCGAAAGACTGGAAAAGCGAGGACCTGCGCGCCGTTGTTTTCGTGCAGGCCCGCGTCAGCCGTCGCGTGCTCGGCGCTGCCGCCCTTCGCCTCTCCTTACCCGGTAAGCCGTCCTAGACCGGCGAAGTCGCGCGCGCCGAGCGCTCCCCCGCTCCACATTGCTGTGCTAGAGTGTGGCGATTCTGATGGACGTTCCCGCCATTTCCACCGAGAACCTGACGCGCCGCTTCGGCGAACTCATCGCCGTGGAGGACATGAACCTCCGCGTCGCGGCGGGGCAGTTTTTCGGCTTTCTCGGCCCGAACGGCGCGGGAAAATCCACGACAATCAAGATGTTGACCGGCCTGCTCGCGCCCTCCGCGGGGCGCATGGAGATTCTGGGCCTCGACCTCGCCGCAAACCCTGTCGAAGTGAAGCGGCAGATCGGCGTGGTGCCGGAGGGCATGGCGCTTTTCGGCCGGCTGACCGGCGCGGAGTACCTGAACTTCGTCGGCCGCATGTACGGCCTCGACCGTCAGACGGCCGCCAAGCGCACGGCGGAGCTTCTCGAGTTCATGCAGCTCGCGGACCAGCCGAAAGCGCTGATCACCGATTACTCGCACGGGATGCAGAAAAAGCTGGCCCTTGCCGCGGCGGTGATTCACGGGCCGAAAATTCTTTTCCTCGACGAACCGTTCGAAGGCGTGGACGCCATCGCTTCGGGGACGCTCAAGTCGATGCTGCACGGCATGATCGCGCGCGGCGCCACGATTTTCCTCACCTCGCACGTGCTTGAGATCGTCGAGCGCCTGTGCAGCCACGTGGCGATCATCCATCGCGGCCGGCTCGTGGCTCAGGGATCGCTCGAGGAGCTTCGCGCCGGCGTGCAAGCTCAGGGGGCGCAGGCGGACGCGGCCGGCGAGAAGCTCACGCTGGAAGAGATTTTTCTTCGCATCGTCGGCGGTTCGCGCGCCGCCGATCAGGAGCTCTCATGGCTGGGCTGAATTCCGCTCCTTCGTTGCTCGCGTGGCCCGAGGCCCGCGAACAGTTTGCCGCGATCGCGCGGCTCCGCTGGCGGATCTTCGTTAACTCGCTTCGCACACTTCGCGGCCGCCTGGAAATGGTCTCGTGGATTTTGGTGGGCTTCGGGTTCGCCGTCATGGGCTTGGGTGGAATGCTGGGGTTGGGGGTGGCCTCGTGGTATTTCGCTTCGCACGGCACTCTCGAATGGCTCGCCCTCCCGCTCTGGGGCATATTTCTTTACTGGCAGCTTTTTCCCGTGATGGCCACGGCGTTCACCGAAAATTTCGATTCATCGAATTTCCTCCGCTTCCCGCTGCGCTATCGCTCGTATTTCGTCATTCGCATGGTGTACGGCGCGCTCGAGCCCACCACCCTGATTGGCACGCTCTGGCTTTTCGGAATGACGGTTGGCCTCGGCGCCGGCGCCCCGCGCCTGCTGCCGTGGGCCGTGATCGCGCTCGCCACGTTCTGGGTGCTCAACGTCCTGCTTGCGCGAATGATTTTCGCGTGGATCGAGCGCTGGCTCGCGCGGCGAAAAAGCCGCGAGATTCTGGGCGTCGTATTCTTTCTTTTCATCATCTGCTTTCAATTCATCGGACCGGTGATGAGCCGCTACGGCAGGCAAAATCGGCCTGCGGTGCCCGGTGCGATCGCGGATCTAGTACCGGCCGAGAAATTGTCGCCGCCGGGTCTCGCCGCCCGAGTCGTGGACGAAGCTTCGCGCGACAATCCCGGCAGCGCGGTCGGATCATTCGCGTTCGAGTGCGTCTACTGCGCGGCTTTCCTGTGGCTGCTCGATTTGCGCCTGCGGGCGCAATACCGTGGCGAGAATCTGGGCGAATCGATGGCGCCCGCGGCGCCGCGGGCGCAAAAACAGGCGGTCCGCGCCGGTTGGGGACTACCGGGACTCTCCGGGCCGGTGGCCGCGCTCTGCGAAAAGGAACTCCACTATCTCACTCGCAGCGGTCCGATGCTTTTCAATCTGGCGATGCCGATCGTGATCCTGCTCATCTTCCGAATAGGGCCGGCGAACGGCCGGCACGGCGGCCCGTTCGCGCAACACACGGACCTCGCGTTCCCGATCGGCGTGGCGTACTCGCTGCTGATTCTGACCAACCTCACGTACAACAGTTTTGGAGCCGAGGGCGGAGGCATCCAGTTCTTTTTCGTGTCCCCGGTGCGTTTTCGCGAAATCGTGGTGGCGAAGAACCTAGTGCAGGCAGCGGCCCTGCTCCTGGAAATGGCGCTCGTGTGGGTGGGAGTGAGCCTGATGTTTCGCCCGCCCGGGATCGGCATCACGCTCGCGACGCTCGCGGGAACTCTCTTTGCTGCGTTCGTGAACTTCACCGCGGGGAATCTGTTGTCACTCTACGCGCCGAAGAAATTCGATTTCGCCGTTTTCGGGCGGCAACGGGCGGCGGGCACCACCGTCATGGCCAGCTTGGGGGTCCAACTCGTGATCGTCTTACTGGCATCGTTCGCGCTTCTGACGGGCATGCACTACGGCAGAATTTGGATCGCGACGATTGTCTTTCTGGCGCTCGCGGCCGCAGCCTTCGCCGGTTATGCCGTGATGCTGGACCGTGTGGACAAGATCGCGATCAGCCGCAGGGAAAACCTGATCGCCGAGCTTTGCCGCGCATAGCGCCGTTCTGGGGACCGACTCGCTCGCAAATCGAAGACCTGTCCGCTACGAAAGCCGCGCGAGTGAGAAACGCGTCGATGCGCGCGTTGGCCCCGGCGCTAAGGGGCATCGGAGCCAAATTGAACGCGTGCGGAGCGCCCGGGTAGACAGCGAGCTCCGCTTCGTTCCCCGCGGCAATCCAGCGCGCGTAGAGGAAGAGCGTGTCATCGAGCAGCGGATCGAGCGTGCCGATGGTGAAGATTGCCGGCGCGAGACCCGCCACATTAGCGTAGAGAGGCGAGACGTCCGGATCGCGCGGGTTCACGCCCTTGGGCAAGTAGGCTTCGCAGAATTTCTGGATGCTCTTCCTTCCCACAAGGAGGCCCTTGTCGGCGCTGAGCGTCTGGCTCGGCGTCATCGAGGAATCGAAAACACCGTAGGAAAGATTCGCAGCGCGGAAACCAGTATAACCGTGGCGGTCACGCATGCGGAGGAGCGTGGCCGCCGCCAGCAAGCCGCCGGCGGATTCGCCGCCGATCGTCAGGGCATCCGTGCCGAACTCGGACTTCGCATTTTTCAGGAGCCACAGCGCGGCTGACTCGGAATCGTCCCACGCAGCGGGATACGGATTCTCGGGGGCGAGGCGGTAGTCGACGCTCACGCCGGCCATGCCAGTACTTTGCGCGATGCGCTCGAGCATGGGATCCTGCGCCTCAGCCGATCCGAAGACCAATCCTCCGCCGTGCATGTGCAGGTAAACGCCCTTGGCTCGCTCGGGCGCTATGATGCGCAGCGATATTTTGTGCCCGCCCTTGCCGTCGATCTGGATCGTACGGCCTCGCTCGGACTTCGCGGGAGGAGGAAACGGTCCCCGGCCAGCGGCGATGGCTGCACGGTAGGCCGGCGCGCCAATGTCCCACCAGTCTGGCCCGGCGGATGTCGCCTTGCGGAACGCCTCGTTGGCGGCGTGCGTTTCGGCGGAGATCGCCTCGGGCCTGAACAGAGCGGGATCGAAAGGATTGCTCTTTGCTGCGGTTGCCTGCGTCATGTTTGCCTCGAATTCTCGCCGCGCGAGTTTCAGTTCGCATGGGCGCGGCGGAAAGTATTCTCGATTGTCGCGGAGACCGGTGGAGTATACCACCGCGCTCCGAAAATCAAATCCCGCGGCCCGCAGCTACCAGCTCTTCGCGATTGCGGCGACGATGCGGGCGAGCGCGTCCACGTCGCGCGTGTCGATCACCTCGGCGGGCGAATGAGAATAGCGCAGCGGCCAGCCGAGGGCGATGTCCACGGCGCCGTAGGGCACGAACGTCGAACCGTCGTTGCCGCCGGCTGTGACGCCATACTGCACGGGAATTTGATTGGCGCGCGCGAGCTGCACGAGGCGCTCGACGGAGTCGCGCGGCGCGATATTCGAACTGTCGATCGCGCGTACGACGAAACCCTTTCCGAGCGGTGCATCCCCAAAGCGCTTCGATTCAAGCGGCGAATCCGAACTGACGAACGTATCGACCGCGAAGACGTAATCCGGCTCGCGGCCTTCGGCGGCGAGACGCTTCGCAAGCGCGGCCGCGCCGACGAGACCGATTTCCTCGCGCGTGGACCAAACGAAAGTGACGTCGCGATCCTTGAGCGGAGCGCCCAGCGCCCAAACGGCCGAAATCAGGGCCGTGTCGCCGACGCGGTCGTCGAAGCTGCGGCCATTCGCACGCGTGCCGAGCAGCGGGCGATATTCTTTCGGAATGGTCACGGAATCGCCGACCTTAATGCCGAGCTTCGAGACTTCTGCGGCCGTGCGCGCGCCGACATCCACGCGGATGGTGTGCTCCGATTCCTCCGGCCACTTGAAATTTTCTTCGTCCCAGCCGTTCGGCAACTCCATGACCGCGTCGCGATCGCCTGTAGACGTGTGTACCAGCATCGGATGGCCTTCGTAGTAGCTCAACTCCATGCCGCCGAGCGTCTCGACTTCGAGGCGGCCATCGTTCGATATTGATTTCACCTGGAAGCCGATCTCGTCCATGTGCGCGACGATGAGAATCTTCGGGGTTTTCGCGCCGGCGGGAGCGGTGCCTACGTGCAGGATCAAATTCCCTGCGTCATCGGTTTCTGGCTTTGCCCACTCCGGCAAAAGGCTCTTGACCGTCGCGCGCACGCGTTCTTCGTGATTGCTCGCGCCATAGACGGGAATCAGCGCCGCGAGCAGCCTGGGTGTGGAAGGAGGATTCTGAGAGTTCCCCGCCGCGGCCTCGTGCCCCTGCCCCATCGTTTCTGGCGGGGCCGGCGTGATGCTGCCCTGTGCGTACAGCGTCAAGAGAGTTTGCAGTTCTGCCACGTCGTGACGATCAATCATTTCAGAAGGGGTGTCAGACCACGCGGTTGCGATTCCGAGATGAGCCCATCTTGCTGGAAAGGCGGGCGCGGGAAGGTAACTCGAAGGAATGATCCCGGCAGAGTAGTCGGTGGCGAACGGAATCTTGTTGGCGTCAGCGAGTTGCTCGAGATCGGCGGCGAGACCGCCAGGGACGCCATTCGCCTCTTCCAAGCCAAGCAAGACGCCGCTGCCCGGTTCGCGACGCGGCGCGCGATGGACGCCCTGGACACCGGGCACAGTTCCGCCGGGAAGCAGGCGGCCGACATAGATCATTTCGTCGAATCGATCCGCGCTCAGAATCCGTTGCAAGCCTCGCGCGCCAACCTGTTGCTGGACGACGAATGCGACGGTGAGGGTGCCTTTGATTTTTGACGGATCAATGCCCCGCAGCACTTCGAGCAACGCCGCCGCGCCGAATTTGTCGCCGACCGACGCGCCGGCAATCTCAGTGTCGCCGAGACCGCCAAGACGGCGGTCGATTGCGACGGGGCTGAGGATATCGACGCCGGCCTTGTGCACCTCCGCCGCAGAACTCGCGCCGATATCGACGTACATGTTGTCGATGTCGCTCGATTTCGGAGGATTTGCCCGGCCGCCTTGCAGGTGAATCGAAAGCCCGGCGACGACTCCGTCGATCCATTTTCCGTTCGCGGCGCCGACTTTCACCGGCTGCGCGGAATAAAGCTCGTTGAAAATCGGCGGCAAGCCGGATGAGGGCAAGCGCTGGAGGCGCAAGTAGCCATCGTCCGTGATTCCGCTGACGACGAAGCCCGGCTCGTCGATCGGCGTGACGATCAGGCGGTGCGGCGCGCCGCTGCCGATGGTCACGATCACGTCGCCAAGATTGTCGACGGCCGGATGGAATGACACGACTTCCGCACGGATTTTGTCGGACAGATGTTGTTCGTAGCCCGGCACGGAAGGCGTAGCGACGAAATCCCGCAAGTCAGCCGCGAAGCTGCCAGGAACGGCCGGTTTCGCAGTTTGGGCCGGGAGACAACGAACAAAGGAAAATAGAAAAAGGAAGATGGAAAAGAGAAAGGGGAGGGGGCCAGGAGTGTAGCGATTCGAAAAACGGATGCGGCGTGTTTCGAACAGCTTGGAGGCGGTCCTACTCGACAGTGTAGCGATTCGATTTGGGATGCTCGATGCACGGAGCTGGACGCCGGAGCCGCCAAGGCCTATTCTTCGCTCGTTCGCGCGTCTCATTGTCATTGAGATCCCTCGGCTCCTTCGCCAGAAAGCGGGCGAATTCGCCGGGATGCCGATCCTTTTCGGATCGTCACCTCCACGCTATCACACGATGCAAATCGGCAGTGCATATACGGCTCCGGAAAACGTTTCGGGAGTGTCGGTTAGGGGGAATCCGAATCGCTACACGTGTTGCGATTCGGTGACGGGTAGGAAAAAGAGACCTGCCAAGCGGGGACTCGGGCGGGTTTGAAACCCGCCCCTACAGAGCGATTCGCGTCTAAGGCGGTGGCCAAGGATTATGGTTCGCGAACGTGCCGTGTGCCCCCACAGGGACATCGGATGCGCGCTTGCTGAAGGCGCGGGAGGGCGGCTGTTTGCGTCTGCTATAATCGCGCGCCATGCCCGAGCCTACCTTCAAAGCGCCGCGATACATCGTTGTCGAGGGGCCGATCCGCGTGGGCAAGTCGACGCTCGCGAAGGCGCTGGCCGAACGGCTGCACGCGCGGCGCGTCTTGGATTGCGAGAACAACCCTTTTCTCGCGGATTTCTACGACGAAAAGCCCGGCGCGGCATTTCGCGCGCAGATGCATTTCCTCTACGAGCGGCACCGCCGCCTGACCGAGACGCGGCTCGAGGATGATGCGGCACCGATCGTGAGCGATTTTCTTTTCGAGAAGGACAAGATTTTCGCCTACATCAACCTCGACAACGAAGAGCTGAAGCTATACGAAAAGTATTTCGACCTGCTCGCGCCTTCGGTTCCCGTGCCGGACCTGACGATCTACCTTCAAGCCAAGCCGGAGGTGCTGCGCAAGCGCGTCTCGAAAAAGGGCGACCCTGCGGAGAGGAAGGTTTCTCCCGAATACGTCGAAGCGGTGGCGGACGCCTACGAGCACTTCTTCTTCCGTTATTCCGCTTCGAACCTGCTGGTCGTCGATACCAGCGAGATCGACTTCGTCGAACGCAACCAGGACTTGCAGGAGCTGCTGCGGCGTCTGCGCCAGCCGGTGAAGGGCACGCAGTATTTTTTGCCGCTCGGACAAGGATAGGCAAGAGGGGCGAGGGGTGAGGGCAACGGGCGCGGCCCCAAGCTTCGCTCGCGGCGTGGTCATCGCCAGGAACTCGGCTACATGCTGCGATAGCGGCAGCGCAAAGGCGCGCGCTTCGCGCGGCTTCTCTCCGGCGGGGTTGAAACCCCGCCCTTCGATTTGCGGTGTGAGGCGTAGAGGCCCCAGGCCTGAGGAGCTGAGCTACACCCGGCAAATCTGATAAAGGGATCCGGGACGGGTCACTCGCGGATGGCCCGTCCCGGACTGCTTCACGGGGAAAACTCGGATCGAAGAACCGCGCGCCGCTCAGGCTGCCTGCGACGGCCCGGAGAGGCGATGGCGCCACTTCCCGAGCGCGCGATTCACCGGGTGGCTGCGGTGCAGGAACGAGACCATCGGTTCGCGCCGCGCGCCAATTTTCTCGAGCGCCCGGCGAATGCGGAAATCGCGGCCCGCGGACACCAGACCTTTTTCGAGCGTCGAGATGGCCTCCTGGGTCCGGCCGGACTGTTGGTACACCTCGGCCAGATTCAGGTAGAGCTGGGCGTGATTGTGCCTCATCCCCACCGCTTCCTGGCAGAGGGCTTCCGCGTCGCCATATCGCTTCTCGGCGACCGCGGCCAGCAGGCCGGTGTAGGAGAGGTAGAACGGGTTCTTCGGCGCAGCACCCAAGGCGCGCCGGGCGTGGAGGAGGGCATCCTCCGCGTGGCCGTCACGCAACTGCTTGAGACATTCCTTGAAGTCGTTCATGCCAGCATCGGTTGGGGAGGTTGTGCCAATCCAGTGGGACATGGGCTCCTTCCTTGCCCCGCAGGCAACAGCGGCAGGGCGAGGAAAGGCTAGCTCCGGGCCTTGCCCAGGGAAATAGGACGCCAGGCCAGATTTCGTTCCAGTCCTCTGGACTGTACCAATTGACAGGCGAAGATTTAATGAACCAAATCGGAGGCGAAAACGAGCCTGATGCCGTCCGCTTCGAGGCGCGGAACTCCCTCCGCAAGCGCAGCAATCGTCGCGGGGTGAGGGTGGCCGATGGCAATGGCTGAGCCGTCGCGACGCGCGTCGCGCGCCGCGAGATCCAGTTGCGCCAGGATGGCTTCCCGCGAGGACGCGTCGTCGAGAAACACCTTGCGGAACGCTGCTGGAACGCCCGCGCGCTCGGCAGAATCGTAGGCGACGGTCGCGGCCGTCGTGCGACTGTCGATGAAGAAAAGCCCGCGCCGGCGGAGCGCGGGCATCAGAGCGTCCATGAGGGCCGAATCGGCCGTGGCTCGCGAACCCTCGTGATTGTTGACGCCCGTGGCGTGGGGGACGGTCTCGAGCATGCCCGCCAGGATCGATTCGACGTCGTCCCGGTTCATGCCCACGCGCAGTTGAACTGCCTCGGGCGGGGCGTCGCCGGACTGCGATTCCATGGGGAGATGCAACAGGACCTCGTCGCCGCGACGATGAGCCTCTTCGGCAACTTCGGTCGAAAGAGGCAGGTACGGCAGTACTGACACCGTGAGTGGAAACGGCAGCGCGAGCAGCGAATCGGGGCCGGAACGGTCGTGGCCCAGGTCGTCGAGGATAATCGCAAGCTGCGGGCCAGTGGTAGAGGGCGCGGCCGGTCCGGCGGGCGCGCGCGAACGAGCCATCAGCGGAGTGACGATGTGAATTGTGTGCGTGCGATTGCCGCGAAATGCGAAATCGACGCGAATCACGCCCGCCGACGAAGCCTCGGCGAGAGACAGCTTGTGGCGCCGGGCAATCTGAGCGAGCGCTTGCCGGAGGCCATCCGCCTGCGAAGCGTTTTCGAGCGACACGTAGATGTCGTCAGCGGCGAGTTGGTTGCGCCAGAAGATCCAGGACGGGCGGAATTCGGGGCGGATCGTGACTTCGGATTTCCGGGGGGTGATGCGCTGAGCGGCGCCGACGACTTCGGCCGTGACGGCGCGCAATTCCCTGGTGCCGAGCGATCTCCTCGCACAACCGGCGAGCGCCAAAAGAACCAGGGCGATGAGTCCTACAAGGAAGCGTCGAGCGATGGAGACGATTGAAGAAACGAGTGAATCCGGTGAAGCGCGATTCCGCAAGGATCGCTTAAGCGGCCTTTTGCCCGGCGCCCTGCAAGATCTCGATTGCCTTCTTCACTTCAGGGTCCGAGGGCGAACTCGACGGAGCGGGCGGATTGTCGCCGCTCAAAGCCGCCAGATCGTCCAGGGACAACGCCACTTCGCGCGTGGGCGTCACACCATCGACCGGGATCTCCTTGCCCGCCGGCGTGTAGTAGCTCGCCACGGTCAGGATCAGCGCCGAGCCGTCATCGAGCTGGATCAGCTTCTGCTCGGAAGCGACGCCGTAGGTGCGCTGGCCGATTGTCTCGCCGCGATGGTTGTCCGCGATTGCGCCGGCCAGGATTTCGGCGGGGCCGGCCGTCCCGTTGCCGATGAGCACGGCGACAGGCTGGGTCCAGACGACCTTCGATGGATCAGCGGAAGAAACCGCGGAAGCGGCCGTCTGCCCTTTGAGAGACGCAATCGTGCCGGAGGAAAGGAAGAGCTGGGCTGCGGCAACCCCGTCCTGGTCGTCGCCGAACGCGCAATCGCGCAGATCGAGAATCAATTTGTGAGCGCCCTCGCGGCTCATCTGCTGGAGGTCATCGTGGAGCTGCTTCGTGGTCCCGGAGTCGAATTCCGCAACGCGAAGATACGCAACGTCGCCCTCGAGCCTGTCCTCGACGACTTTCGGGGAGGGCAACTTGGCGAGCGTGATATCAACATCCTGCGGCTCCGTCTTGCCGCGGCGGATCACGGAGAGCTTGACGACCGCTCCCGGATCGCCGGTCAGGAGCAGGTGGGCCTGTTCGATGGCCATCTGTCCGGTGGTGAACTCGCCGATTTTCTCGATCACGTCCCCGAGGTGCAAACCTGCCTTCTGGGCGGGGCTATCGGGCAGAACAGCGATGACGCTGATGTATCCGAAACGCTTGGTCAGAGCGACGCCCGCTTCGGCCTTGGAGTTCGCGGCGCTGCGCTCCTTGTAGTCGGTGTATTCGAGCGGGCTGAGGTAGCTGGACTGCGCGTCGAGCGAATCGAGCAGGCCGTGGAGCGCGCCTGACGTTACCTGGTGGATGTTGGGCTCGTCGACATAGTCGCGCTGGATGTGCTCGAGCACGTCGCTGTAAACCGTTAGCGCGCGGAAGGCCTTGTCGCTCGCGGAGCGGCCGCGAACGTAACCGACCGCCACGAAGCCGAATACCACTGCTGAAAGCGTTATGACAATGTTTCGAGTGAGAGAGCTCATGCCCGTTCCTTTTCCTCGTCGTTTACGAAACCCATTATAGCATTGGCCGGGGGGATTCGCCGGATTCGGCGTCCCGGAGTTTCGCGGGGAGACTACTTGTGGGCGAAGGTGTGCCGGCCCGCCGGAAATTCGAACGAGTCCGTATCGGAGATCGGGACCGCGGCGGTGACGTAGGTGTGCGAGATGCGGTCCTGCCAGGTGAAGCGGTCTTCATCCCAGAGCGCCCATAGGAATCCGAGCATGAAGGTGGCTCCGGAGAGCAGATACCCGAAGCTCCGCCATAGGAGCTGCCGCGTATCGGGCAAGCTGCCGTCGAGACGGACGACGCTGAGGCTGCGGAGCTGCATCCCGGGAGTCGAGCCCGCGACCGTCGAGAAAAGCGAAAAATACAACGCGTAGAAGAGGTACACCACGATTAGGTAGACGATCGCACCCGCCTTGTCGACCACGATCTGCCCGCCAAGCGACCGGAACAATCCGAGGAATCCCGCGCAGGTGATGCCGAGGAACAGCGCGTCGATCGCGCCGGCCCAGCGGCGTTCGGCGAGGCTCGCCACAGGAACGAGCGCCGTCTGTGGATGCGCGCGGTCGTCCGGGGCGTTCGCAAAATCGAGTTCGGGCTGGACGCAAATTTCAACGCGCTCGGTGGCCTTGTGGCGCGGGACCAGGCGGGCACGGCGCCGCTCGTGCACCTCCTCGTCGAGATAGGCAGCCTCGAGGACAGGAGGCTTGCGGAACGGCAGCCCTGATTGGGAATCATCCGGGCTGGGCCGGCCGTGGCGCGCGCGGTATTGCTCGAGCCGGCGGGAGACTTCCTGGCGCCATTCGGGCTCGACGGGGTCTTCGGGCACGTCTTCGCCGGAGGTTACCGGCTGGAGGATCTCGTCGTTTTCGGGGGCAGGCGTGTCGCAGAAAGTACAGCGCGCGGTCTCTTCAAGCAGCAACGCCCCACACTTCGAGCAGATTCGTATCACTGGTCCGTTTTGCGCTGCGGAGGTTCTCAGTGTCCGAACCCGGGCATGATAGCACGGCGAGTTGCGGCGGACTAGCGATGGGCTCGGTTGTCGCCTATGCGGCAACCTTTGGCGGGCCGGGCGTTCCCTCGTGATTGCGGGAGCCGGAGCCGCGTGTTAGGCTCAACTTTCTTTTCAGGCCTTCTTAGGCGATGCCGAACGCCACGCTCTCGCAATTCGTCCGCCGAAACGCTCTTCTTGCAGGGCTGCTTTCCGTTCTTCTGGCGGCGCCCGCGCTGCCGGCTCAGCGCGCCAAGCCGGCGCAGCTCGGGTCCCTGACGGTCGGCGGCGAGGCCACGCTCGAAGCGGACCAGCAGCGCGAGGCGGGAAAGACCTTTTACGCGGACGGCCACGTGGACGTGCACTATCAAAACGCGCGCCTGCGCGCCGACCACGTCGAATACGACAGCGAAGCCCAGGTCGTCACGGCGCACGGGCACGTCCAGCTCGATTACATGACGCAGCACGTGGAGGCGGACGACGCGCGCTACGAGCTGCGCACGGGCCGGGGAACCTTTCACCACGTCCACGGCACGTTCGCCCTCCAACGGCGCCCCGAGCCGACCCTCCTGATCAGCCCCAATCCCCTCTACTTCGAGGCCGAGGAAGCGGAGCGGCTTGACGACGACACCTATCGCGTCCGCAAGGCCTGGATGACGGTCTGCGACCCCGGGCGCCCGATTTGGAGGTTTTTCGCGCCGTCCGCCACGATCCGCTTGCAGAAGTCGGTGCACCTCGAAAACGGCAACTTCCGCGTGCTCTCCGTCCCAGTCTTTTACTTGCCCTACGCAACCATCCCCGCCGAACAGCACCGTGAGACGGGCTTCATGACGCCAGACCTCGGAAACACTTCGCAGAAGGGCTACGTCCTGGGCGAGGCGTTCTATTGGGCTCCGCTCGACTGGCTCGACATGACGCTTCATGCCGACGACTACACCAAGCGAGGCTGGAGTCAGAGAGCCGAACTCCGCATGCGGCCGTGGGAGAACGCGCAGTTCGATGCGAGCTATTTCGGCGTGATCGACCGTGGCCTGGAGCAGGCGAGCGGGCCGCCCATCAAGCAGGGCGGCCACGAAACGAAACTTCTTTTCACGTCCCTGCTGCCGGGCGGCTGGCGCGCCGTGGCCGATCTGGACCAGCTCACATCACTCACGTTTCGCCTCGCCTGGTTTGAGACATTCACTCAGGCGGTGAACTCCGAGGTGCGCAACACGGCCTTCCTGACGAATAATTTTCGGGGCTTCAGTCTGAACGTGGCGGCGCTGAGCTACCAGAACTATCTAAGCGCCACTCCGCAGACATCGATCACCCTTCGAACAGCTCCGGAAGTCCGATTCAGCTCGGTTGACCAGCAGTTCTTCAACCGGCTGCCCCTCTACTTTTCCTTTGACGCTTTCACGGGCGCGGTGTATCGCTCCGAAAGCGTCACGCCGTTCAAGACGCCCGGATTCGTCGAGCGCAGCGAATTGGCTCCCAGCGTCACGATGCCGCTCCACTTTGGGGACTGGCTCGACGTGACGCCGAGTTTCACGTTCCGCTCGACGTACTACGGCGGACAATTGCAGAACGGCCTGTTCCTCCTCGAGGGGCTGTTTCGCAACACTGAGGAGTTCTCCCTGGACATGCGGCTGCCCGTATTCGAGCGGGTCTGGGACGCCGGGGACACGAAATGGGAGCACGCGATCGAGCCCTACGTCGTCTATCGCTACGTCACGGGCGTGAACGATTTCGAACGGTTTGAGCGTTTCGACGAGGACGAAACGCTCACGGATACGAACGAAGTCGAATATGGGATCACGCAGCGCCTTTTCCGGCGCCGGAAATCGGGCGGCAGCGAAGAGTTCATCACCTGGCGGCTGGTGCAAAAATACTTCTTCGATCCCACGTTCGGGGGCGCGCTCGTTTCCGGACAGCCGAATGTTTTCCAAACGCTCGATGCGCTGACGCCTTTCGCCTTCGCGGATACCCCGCGGCGTTTTTCGCCGATCGTGAGCGACCTGCGCGTGGACCCCGGCAAACACTTCGACACCCAGTTCATCGTCAACTACGATCCGGTGCGCAACCGCCTGACCGCGATCGGAACCCTGCTCAAGCTCAAGCCTTATAGGGAGTCGTTCCTCACGCTCGCGCACTTTTCCACGCTGAACCTGCCCCTGAATCCCTCTCCGCCTCCGCTCAATTTCCAGCAGCGCTCGAATCAGGTTCGCGCTCTTTTTGGCTACGGGGACATGAACCGCCACGGATGGAACGCCGAGCTGGGCGCCAGCTACGACTTTACCCAGCAGGCCTTTCAAAACCAGATTGTGGAAGTGACCTACAACGGCGACTGTTGCGGACTGGGGTTCGAGTACCGCCGCTTTTCGTTCGGCACGATTCGAAACGAGAACCAATACAGCATCGTCTTTCGCATTGCGAATCTCGGATCGGCCGGCAACCTGCGGCGGCAGGAAAAGATCTTCTAGGGAACGCATGGCCACGCGCTCCGAAACCGAACTGGCGTTTCTCTCCATCGAGCAGGCCGCGGACCTGCTGCGGCGGCGCGAGATTTCGCCGATGGAGCTTGTGGACGCGTCGCTCGCGCAGATCGAGCGGTGGAATCCGGCCGTCAATGCTTTCCTGACGGTTCTTGCCGACTCGGCCAGTCGCCAAGCGCGGGCCGCGGAGCGCGAGCTTCGCCGCGGGCGTCGGCGCGGGCCGCTCCACGGCATTCCGATTTCGCTCAAAGACAACTTCTCGACGCGCGGCGTCCGGACGACGGCGGGTTCGAAGATTCTCGGCGATTTCGTGCCGGACGAGGACAGCGACGTTGCCGCGAAGCTCGCGCGCGCGGGAGCGATCCTCCTCGGCAAGACGAACATGCACGAGTTCGCCTATGGCATCACCAGCGAGAATCCCCATTTCGGGCCGGTCCACAATCCCTGGGCGCGCAACCGAATCTCAGGAGGATCGAGCGGCGGCTCGGTGGCGTCCGTTGCCTCGGGGATGTGCTTTGCCTCGGTCGGAACGGACACGGGCGGATCGATACGCATTCCTTCGGCGCTCTGCGGGATTGTGGGACTCAAGCCGACGTTCGGTCTTGTGAGCGCCGAGGGCAGCGTGCCGCTGGCGGCGAGCTTCGATCACGCCGGACCGATTGCCCGCAGCGTCGCGGATACCTGCATCATGCTCGAGGCGATTGCCGGAGAAATATCCGAAAGGCGAGACGCGCCCGGATTACCGCAAGCTGCGCAAGAACCGTCCGCGCAGATTTCGACTCGGCTGGCCCAAAGAGTTCTTCTTCGAGCGCCTGGACAGCGAAGTGCGGCGATTGGTCGAGGCGGCCGGAAAGCTTTTCGAGTCCTCGCTTGGCGCGCGCATACAAGAATCGTCCCTGCCTCGGCTGGCCGGCGCGATTGACGCGGCCACGAACGCAATTGTGGGCGAGGCGAGCTACTACCACGAGACTCAGGGCTACTATCCCGCGCTCGCCGACGATTATGGTGACGACGTGCGAGGCCACCTGCGATTCGGCCACGATCTGCGCGCCGTCGATTATCTCCGCGGCGTTGCGAAGAGGCGCAAGATCGAAGAGGATTTTGCCGCCGCCTTCGAGCGCGTGGACTTCATTTTCGCGCCCACGTCACCGATCCCCGCGCCGCCCATCGGCGCGAGCGAAGTCCGCGTGGCCGGAGAACGCGAAACGGCCGTGCGGGCGGAGTTGCTGCGGTTGACGCGGCCCGCGAATCTCACCGGCCAGCCCGCGATTTCGATTCCGTGCGGGTTCACGCGTGAAGGCTTGCCTGTCGGATTGCAACTCATCGCGCCAAAATGGGCCGAGGCGCGCCTGCTCTCGATCGCTCTTGCCTACGAAGAAGCGACCGACTGGCACAATCGGCGTCCGAATCTGGACTGACGCTCACCCTGCGATCTCCGGCAACGCTCCCCTCCGCTGCATGAGCCGTGTCCCCAGTGAGAAGCCGATCGCGCCGACCGCGAGCCCGGCGAGCACGTCCGCGACATAGTGATATCGCCCATACACCGTCGCCACGCACATGCAGGCGAAAAACGGCAGGCAAATCCAGAAGAGCCACTTCCGATA
The DNA here is from genome assembly GCA_963813045.1 of uncultured Acidobacteriota bacterium. GTDB lineage: Bacteria > Acidobacteriota > Terriglobia > Acidiferrales > UBA7541 > Palsa-295. Next base: position 61,728 of record CAWEXR010000026.1, on the reverse strand, counting down.
GCGCCACGAAGCAAGGATGGCGACCATCGAGCCCGCTACGTGCGCCGAGGGGAACGCGGCGCCGTGCACGCGCCCGAAGCGTTCCACGAGGCCGATCAGCGCCGTGCAATAGGTCCCGTCGAGCGTTTTCGTCTGAAGCGCGGCGAGCGAATGATACGGACTCTCGATGGGGATGAGCACCGCGATCGCGTAGATCGAATAGTTCGCGATGGCAGTCGAAACCATGGTGGTCCAAAAGGCCAAGCGCTCGCGCTGTCTATAGAGAACCGCCGGGAGGATCACCAGGTCGAGAAAGTAGGTCATGTAGGCGAACTGCATGAAGTCGTTCAGGCCCGGCGATGCGAACCGCGCGAGCCATACGGAAGGATGCACGCCCGCGAGGCTGTAGTCGAAGGCGATGAGCCAGCGGTCGAACCATCCGGGGAAGATGGCGTGCACCAACCCTTCCAACTCCTCGAAGAAGAAGACGTAGAGCGGCACGGGATACCAGTGGCGCAAGAATTGCAACACGGCGTTGCTCGAACGCGCAGCAGATCGCGCCAGCCATACGATCCCGGAGGCCAGCGCGAAATGCGCCGCGAAATAAAGTGCTGCGTGGGGAATGTGGCGATAAAAGACGATCACGATCGCCTCGAGCCACGCGAAGTAAGCCAGCGTCACCCCTTCGAACGCGCCACAGGCCTTTCGCGTCTCGTCGAGCCACCGCGCATTCCGAACAATCGATGGGCGGGATCGGGCGAGACCAATGCCGGCGTCCCACGGAATCGCCCTCTCGCCGGGGAGATGGGCGCCTGTCTCCGCGCCGGGGAATCTCATCGCGTTTCCTTTTGAGAGATCGCGCAGAGATGCCGCCATTCCGCGGCGAAAGACTGCGAAGCGGATTCCTTCCACGTGCAGATCTGCCAGCGGCGCGAGTCCGCGTCGGTGCACGCGATGCGCTCGAGATCCACGCGCGGATTCACGGCGACCGGACGGCCGACGGATTCGAGCATGGGAAGGTCTGCGAGGCAGTTGCCATAGGCATAGCTTTCGCCGAGATCGAGACCGTACCGCGCGGCGAGCGTGCGAACGGCCCGCACCTTTGCTTCACCGCTCAGGTGTTCTCCGGCGAGGCGGCCGGTCCAGAGGCCGCCGGAGCTTTCGAGCTCGCTTGCGCGGACTTCGAGCTGCTCCGAAAGGCACTGCGCCACGGCGCGTGCAAGCGGCCCGAGCGTCCCGCTTAAGAGAAAGACTCGATGGCCTCGCGCAAGATGCCAGCCGATGCGCTCGAGTCCCGTGACGAAGACCGGCAGCGAACCTGGCACCGGCGAGTTTTTCCAGTCGGCGGCGAGCGATTCGCGCAATCCCGCGAGATACATTTTGTTAGCAAGCGTCGCACCGCGCGGGTCATGCAGGATCGTCCTGGCAAAGCGCCCCAGCCATCGGGCCACATCGCGTCCACCGATTTCGTCGCGCGCGATCAGCCAGCCGATGAACCGCCACTCGAGCGAGGGCGGTGGAAGCAGCGTCCCGTCGATATCGAAGAATGCGCCGATTCCTTCGCCCGCGCTCATCGGATCACCGCCGCTGCCATTTGCTTGTTCGGGACCTTCGCCGCGGCGGGGAAGTACCGGCGGCCTTCCCAAACGACCGGAATCGCGCGCACGAGGCAAAATGCCACAGTCGCGCCGGTAACCACCCACCCCACGACCAGAAGCGTGTGCTGGACCTCTCCAGCCAGCCACGGGGCAGAAAAGTGGTGCAAAGGAAGCAACAATCCGAGGTAGCAGAAGCAGACGCACTTCAGCGCGGCATACGCGCCGCGGCTCATCCGCGAAGCAACGAGACTTCGTCCCCACCAGGTCTCGACCATCGAGTTGCCGCCGAAGCCGCCGCGGCCCGCACGAGCCGCCTGGCCGCGGAAGAAATCCGTCATCGCCCCGCGCACGAAGAAGAGCACGGGCACCCAAAGTGAGATCAAGCCGCTAACAGCGAAGCAAGTGAAGAAGAGATTCTCGACGACGCGGTCGCCGAGAATATCGAGCTGCGCGCCGAGCGGCGTCGCGAGCCCGCGGCTGCGCGCCAGGTAACCATCGATGCCGTCCAGCGCGATCGCGAGTATCGTGAGGAGGACGGCAGCGAAATCGGCTGCCAGCGCGTCCGGCGCAATCGTGAAGAGCGCGACGGCTGCAAAAGCGGCCAAAACGCGTGCGACGGTCACTTGGTTCGGTGTCATCGCGCCCCTCCGCCACAGAAATTTTTCGAACCCGCCACCGCGAGCGGCAAAGCGTCTTGCCGTTCGCGGTTCCAGCGGCGGGCCCGCGCTGTCGGAGAGGCATCCGGCTTGCCATACTCACCGTTTGACATCGCTCCGGCTTTTCAATCACTTAGGAAACGAAACCGGCGCCAGAGCGCCGAGTGCGATGGCGATTTCCGATGTCACCTGATGGAAATTCCTTGCGCCGGTCCGCTCCAGAACCAAAAACTGCTGGTATGCGTCTAAAGGTTATGGTCAAATCGCGGTTTGGCCGGACTCCGGCGGGGAAGCCGGGAGAGCCTCGCTGAGGGAGTCAGAGGAATCGGATGGTAGCTTTTGCGCTTTGGGTCTTTCTCGCGGGACTGATTTCGTTTCTCTCGCCGTGCGTTTTGCCGCTTGTGCCGGGCTACGTGTCGATGCTTTCGGGCATCGGCGTCGAGCAGCTAAAAGAGGGCCAGGGCTCCAGCGGCAAGCTGTTCACCTCCGCTTTGGCCTTCGTGATCGGTTTTTCGGCTGTCTTCATTACCATGGGCGCCACGGCAAGCGCAGTCGGGGCGTTCTTGCTGCGGAATAAGAACCTTCTCGGGCCGATTGCCGGCGCTTTGATTATCCTTTTCGGCCTTCATCTCATTGGATGGCTGGTAAAGATTTCGATACGCGTCGGGCTGATTGTCGGAATCGTGCTGGTCGCGACAGGGCTTCTTCTGACCCTCCGCACTGGCACCCACCTGGTGTTCAAACCGGTGCAATTCTATGCGGCGGCTTTGATTTTCCTTCTGGGACCGTCGCTCACAAGGTGGTTGAACCGCGACGTGCACTTGCGGAACGTGGGTGGGAACCAGCCGGGCATGGTGAGCGGATTCTTGTTGGGGTTCGCCTTTGCGCTTGGCTGGACGCCGTGCATCGGGCCTATCCTTACCAGCGTCCTGGCCATCGCCGCGATCCAAAAAGACGTCCTCAAGGGTGTCGTGCTGCTCACGTTCTATTCGGCGGGCCTGGCGATTCCTTTCTTGCTGACGGCGATCGGCATCGGCCGATTCCTGAAGTTCTACCAGCGCTTCCGGAAACACCTCCATACGGTCGAAGTCTTTAGCGGCGTCCTGCTGCTGGCAATCGGAGTGCTGATTTTCGCTAACGGATTGACGTGGCTTTCCGCCAGAATGTCGCGCTTTCAACCCGACAATCTCGCCGTGTTCGCCAAGGGCAGAGCCACGGCAGAAAATATGGTCGCAAGTTTGCGGGCGCATGGTTCCGCGGCGGCTTTGGCAAACGAACCGGACGTTACGTTCAAGGATCTCCAGGGCGCCGATCTTTCTTTGTCGAGCCTGAAGGGGAAAGTAGTTCTCGTCAACTTCTGGGCAACCTGGTGCGAGCCATGCCGCAGTGAGATACCGGTCTTGATCGGACTGCAGGACAAGTACGGCAGCCAGGGGTTCACTCTGCTCGGTGCGTCGATGGACGAAGACGGGAAAAAGGCCATCGATCCGTTCGTGCAGAAAACTCAGTTCAACGTCAGCGGCCAGCCCCGGACGATGAACTATCCCATCGTGCTGGGTACGGACGCCATCACCGACCAGTTCGGCGGGCTGCTCGGCATGCCCACGAGCTATCTGATCTCGCGCGACGGCAAGATCGTGAAGAAATACATCGGCGTAGTGAACGAAAACCAGGTCGTAAAGGACGTCGAGGGCCAGCTAGGAGCTTCATGACGACATCCAAGCGTCTTCTTGCGCTCTGCGCGATCGCGCTGACGGCAGTTCTGGCCGGCAGCAGGACGCAGGCCCAGGAAGCGACGCCACTTGCACCCGCGCAGGTCGTGAAGACGCACGCCTACGCTTCGCTTGAGCCGGTGCCGCGCGGCAAAGACTTTCAGGTTGCGGTCGTTGTCGATATCAACCAGGCCTATCACATGAACTCGCACAAGCCGTCGGACTCCTATCTGATCCCGACGACGATCACGCCACAGCTTCCCGCTGGGTTCGCTCTCGTCGACACGGCTTATCCCGCCGGCCATGACAAGAAGTTCCCGTTTTCGCCCGATAAGCCGCTCAACGTTTACTCGGGCACCGTGACCCTGCGGCTGAAGCTGACTGCGCAATCGAGCGCGCCCCTCGGCACCGTGGCGATTCCGATGACGCTGCGCTATCAGGCATGCAACAACTCGGCCTGCCTGCCGCCGGTCAAAGTGCCCGTGAGCATCGAATTCAAGGTCGCCGCAGCCGGCGCCGCGAGCCATCCCACGCACCCCGAGGTTTTCTCCGCAGCAGGTTCTTCAGGAAATTAGCCGCAAGCTTCGCTTGGGCGGGAAGAAAGAACCGGGAGGGCACGGCGTAGGCGTGCGACCACGCGCTCTCTCCCGAGCACGACCATTGTCTCGAAGAGCGGCGGAGCGACGGCGCGGCCCACAATGGCCACGCGCGTCGCGTTGATGAGCAGGCCGGCCTTCACGCCTTCGGCCGTCGCGAGACTGCGCAGCGCAGCATCGCACGTATCGTGGTTCCAGTCGGGCAACGCTTCAAGCGTGTCAGCGAGCTTGGCCAACATGGCGGGCAGGCGCTCGTCCTTCCAGAATTTTTCGCGCGCCTCCGCATCGTAGTCGAAATCGTCGGTGAAAAATGCCCGAGCCCACACGGTGAAGTCGCCCAGCAGGCGCGTGCGCGGGCGGATGAGATCGACGGCGTGCGTAAACCACGCGCGGTCCCGGCTCGCTTGCGAGCCGTCCCAGAGACCCTCGCGCCGGAGCTGCGCTTCGACGTAGGGCAAAATTTCCTCCACCGGCGGTTTCTGCAAGTACTGGGTGTTGAACCACTCGAGCTTGGCGCGATCGAAGACCGCGTTCGTGCGGCTCACGCCCGAAAGCGAGAACCGCTCGATGAGATCCGCCGTGCGGATGAACTCCGAGTCGTCCCCCGGTGACCATCCGAGCAGCGCCAGAAAATTGCGGAACGCCTCGGGCAGGAATCCTTCGTCGGCGTAGGAGCCGACGCTCGTGGCGCCATGCCGTTTCGAAAGCCGCGTCCGGTCCGGCCCTAGAATCAGCGGAACGTGCGCGAAGACCGGGGCTGCGGCGCCCAGCGCCTGGTAGAGCAGCGCCTGCTTAGGCGTATTCGAAAGATGATCTGCGCCGCGGATCACGTGCGTGATGCGCATGTCGATATCGTCCACGACCACGCTGAGCTGATAGGTCGGCAGGCCGTTTGAGCGCAGCAGCACGAAATCCTCGATCTCCGCGTTCTGCACCTCGCGCGGGCCGAACACCGCATCCTGGAATCCGGTTGCGCCGCTCTGCGGAACGCGAAATCGGATGGCGCGCGCCTCGCGTTCTTTGGCGCCCCGCTCGGCCTCGCTGAGATGCCGGCAAGGGCAGGCGATATTCTTCGAGGCCTTGAGACCTTCGTCGTCGCCTTCGGCCTCCGTTTCCTCATGCGAGCCGCCGGCAGCGTCACCGCCGCCATACGCCGCCGGTTTACAGTAGCAACCGAAGGCCGCGCCGCTCGCGAGCAAGCCCTCCGCCGCGGCGCGGTACATGTCCAGGCGTTGCGATTGGAACAGCGGTCCTTCGTCCCACTCGATTCCCAACCACTTCAATCCTTCGAGAATCCCTTCGACCAATTCCGGCCGGTTGCGCTCGACGTCGGTGTCCTCGATCCGCAGCAGAAGTGTGCCTCCTTCGTGCCGCGCAAAGAGCCAGTTGAAGAGAGCGGTCCGGGCGCCGCCCACATGAAGGTAGCCCGTGGGCGACGGAGCGAAGCGAACGCGCGGCTTTTGTTCGGGAGCCATTCGGGTGTCCTATGCTTGTCTTGGAGTCACTCATCTTAGCGAAAGGACTGGCCAAAATCGAGCGAGGCAACAGCTCAGGTAACAAAACCACAGGCATCGCCTCATGTTACTCTTGACCAAATGCCGCACCGGGCATAGTCTCTCTGCTCACCAGGGAGAACACGGACCGGCAGTTCCCACGGCCGTTTATACAATAGCCACGTAACTCGTGTCGGAGGTTGACCTCCACGAAACTCGGCTGGACACGGCCACCAGGCGCCTTCGGATTTTCTGCTATTCTCGACCAAGTGTCGCCGGGGAATGGCTTTAGGGAGCCCCTGAACCAGGCATGCAGCTCAACACCACTCTCATCGTTCTTCTGGCGAGCACTTTCCTGCTCGGGATGTTTTTCCTCTTTCTCTACCGGCTGAAGCGGCAGGAGTACCTCCTTGCCTGGACGGCTGGCTGGTTGCTGCTGTTTGCGCACTTTGCCGCGCGAATGCTGGGCACGCAGATCGCCGACGGGCAATGGTCCCGCTGGCTCGGCGAGTTCAACGAAGTCGTTCTGATCCTTTCGGCACTCGGCTTTTACTGCGCTGCGCGACTGTATGCCGGGCTTGCCATTCCAATTCGCAGCATGATCGCTGCGGCGGTCGTCGCCGTGGCCTGGGCCGTGGCTCACGCGCACAACCCGGCGAATGTTCCGCCGATCGTGCTGGGCATGGGGCTTCTTTTTCTGCTGGTTGCGTACACGTTCTGGCAGGAGGGGCGCAAGCAAGAGGCTCGCACGGACGTCCTGCTTGCCCTCACATTCCTCGGATGGGGCCTTCTGTGTATCGCCGCGGTTTTCCGGTCTCGCCTGTCCATCCCGGAATCAATTGAACTCGCTCCCGTGATGGTCTTGCCGGAGCTTTTCACATGCGTGCTGATGGTGATGGCCGTATACGAGGAAGAACGGCGGCGAGTCGAGCGCAACATGCTCGCGCTCTCCAACCTGAACCTCGCCACGTCCAGCGTTGCCGGCGGCGAAATCCAGCAGATGCTGGCGCAGGCGCTTGATCGTGTCCTGAACGTCGTTCGGATTCCAACCGGCGCGCTCTTCATGAACGACACGGAGGGAGGCGGCGCGAGTTCGGTCGTTGTCACCGGCCTGGACGAAAGCTTCTCGCGCTCCGTAAGGGACGCCAACCTCGATCAGTACGTCGTCAATCTGGTGGCCCGGCTCGGCGGGCTCGTCGTCCTGCGCGACCTGCCGCGCGACTCCAACTGGGAGGCACTCGAAGGCGAGGAAGCGTTTCGCCAGGTTCGCCAGCTACTGCTCGGGCAGGGCCTGCGTACCGTCGTAGGCATCAGTCTCCAGGCCAAGGCGCACGTGCTCGGCGTTTTGCTGCTCGGGACTCCGGATAACCGCGGTTTCACTCCGGCGGAGCTGCGGCTGCTGCTCGCGCTCGGTCAGCAGATCGGCATGTCCGTCGAGAACAGCTACTTGATGCAGCAGAGCTCGCGCCGTACCGAAGAGTTGCATATCCTGAATGAAATCGGACGCGCGTTAAGCTCCACACTCGAGCTGGATGCTCTGCTGGAGCGCATCTATTCGGAAATGCGGCGCGTGCTCGACGTCACCAACTTTTTCATCGCCTTCCACGATAAAAAGGCAGGCGAAGTCCGCTTCGAGATCGAAGTTGTGGAAGGAGAACGCCGTCCGAAGCGCTCGCGTCCCTCGGGAAACCATGTCGTCGAATGCGTGGTGCGCTCGGCACAGCCGGTCCTGATTCGCGAACGCTTTCAGGAAGAAGCCGGGCGGCTGGGCTTTGAACCCTTGCGGGAGATAGGTTCGATCTGCGCCGTTCCGCTGATTCTCTACGACCAGACCGTCGGCGTCTTGGCGGTGCACAGCCTCAAGGAACGAGTGTTCGACGAAAGCAACATCGAGCTGCTCACCCTGCTTGCAAGCGAGGCCGGCATCGCGATTGAGAACGCCAGGCTCTTCGCGGAAGAGCAGAAAAAGTCCCGCCAACTGACGTTGATCAACAATGTTTCGAGCCACGCCATTACGACGCTCGATCCCGACGAGATGATGACCAGGATCGCGGCGGAAGTGGAAAAATACCTTCCCTACGATCACATCGGGATCGCCATTCTGGACTACTCGGCGAAAGAGCTCATCGTCCGAGCCGAGGCCGGATCGCGACGCGACGCCGTGGGGCGCCGCGTTTCTCTGGGCGAGGGCCTGGTCGGGCAGGTGGCTCGCAGCGGCCAGGTGGCGGTCGTCTCCGAAGCCAATGCCTCGACGCCGCGCGCCATTTTGCCGGGGTCGGCGGCGGCCGTTGCTCTCCCCATCACCTACGGCGAACAGTTTCTCGGCGTCCTTTACGTGGAATCCGCCGAGCCTTGCCAGTTCCCCGAGCCGGACATCCTGGTGCTCCGCACGCTCGCCGATCTCTTCGCCGGAGCGCTCCACAATGCGCTGACGTTCCAGCGGGCGCAGGAACAGGCCATCACGGACGGCCTGACCGGCGTGAAGACGCACCGCTTCCTCATGGAAGCGCTCTCGTCCGAATGGAAGCGCTCGACTCGCGCGAACCGCCCCTTCGCGCTGGTGCTCATGGATCTCGATCGCTTCAAGTTCGTAAACGATTTCTACGGCCACCTCGAGGGCGACGTCGTTCTCCAGCGCGTCGGCCATATCCTGGAGCAGAATTGCCGTCGCTCGGACGTCGTGGCGCGCTACGGTGGCGACGAGTTCGTCATCCTCATGCCGGAAACGGGAATCGAGCAGGCCCGCCAGCTTGCCAACAAGCTCCGCGGCTGGATCGCCGCCGATCCCCTGCTGCGCGACAAGAACATCACGGCCAGCTTCGGCATCGCCGCCTTTCCCGTCCACGGCGCGACGCCCCAGGAACTCATCCAGGTGGCCGATTCCTCGATGTACCTTTCCAAGCATCAGGGCGGAAATTCGGTCTCGAGTGCGGAGCAGGGCGATCCGAACGACCGCAAGCGATGGAAAAAGGATGTGCTCGAAGCCTATCTCGGCGTCACGCTCAAGCGCTTGTTTTCGACCGGCCCCGAGGCCTTCGAGGAAATCTATCGCCGCCTCGAGCAATTCACGCGCTCGCTTGAGGAGCAGAGTGGCGAAGGCGAAGGGCTGCCCTCTGCCGTGGTCGAGACGGTCACCTCGCTGGCGTTTGCGATCGACGCCAAAGACCACTACACGCAAGGCCATTCCCGGAAAGTTTCCGCCTACTCCGTGATGATCGCGCAGGCGCTCGGGATGAATTCGCCGGAGGTCGAGGAGATTCGCCTCGCGGCGCTGCTGCACGATATCGGCAAAGTCGGGATTCCCGAAGCCATCTTGAACAAGTCGGGGCCGCTCAATGCGGCCGAGTGGGAAACGATGAAGACGCACGCCGATCTGGGCGCCCGGATTCTCGAGCCGCTCAAGACCATGGCTCGCATCCGCGAGATGGTCCGCCATCATCACGAGTTCTACGACGGCACGGGCTACCCCGACCGCCTCGACGGTGAAACGATTCCCCACGGCGCGCGCGTGATCGCCATCGCCGACGCCTACGACACGATTACGTCCGCCCGCGCGTACAAGAAAGCCCGTGCGCCGGAAGACGCCTTCGCCGAACTCGAGCGCTGCGCCGCCAACCAGTTCGACCCTGATTTGGTTCGCGTCTTCGTCGAAACCATGCGACGCACGCCGCGCTTCGCGATTGAAACGGGCATCGCCGTGCCGAGCCCCACGATCACCCCAGCTGTCTAGCCTCCGGCGCGTGAACGGTGTTCCCGCTCAGTGCGTCATCGCGTAAATGATGTAATTGACTCCGAGGCGGTACGCAACAGAGGCGGGGTGCTCGGGATACTCGGCGCTGTCGGCCCACTCCCACGCATCCCCGACATCCGAGTTGTGGCAGATCGCCACCAGAATGCGGCCCTTGTCATCCCGAACGGCGCGCCAACGGGGTGTCGCGCTATCGGCATCGTAGCGCCAGCGCCGTCCCCATATATATCGCGTGCCCGGCACTTGAACCCGGTCGTCCAGGTCGTACACAACGTGGAGTATCTCGTCCGCGTTGGCCAAATCCTCGATTGGGCGCCCGGGAAGGATCGCGTGCAGGCCGGCCACGAGGTTCTCCCACTCCTCGTTGCCGTGCGAGTCGTCGGCCATCAGGAAGCCGCCCCGCATCAGGTACTCGCGCAGGCGGGCCGCCTGTCCGTAGCTGAGGCGCCATGCGCCCCCATCCTCCATGTAAAGCCAGGGGTAGTTGAAAAGTTCGTCGCTGTTCGCATCGACCACGTGCTCCGTCGAGCGCGCGTCGATCAGCGTGAGCCGCTTCACGCCCCGCACAAACTGCCGGTCCGCTTTAGGCCAGTCCGCGGCCCATCGCTGGAAGTGGTAGTACCCGAACTCTTCCCCGAGATCGTAGTGAAAGCGCACGAATGTCCACTCGGCCTTTTCGTTCGGGTTCTCGGGAGGAAACCTTTGGCCGTCCATGTCGATGACCCCGTTGCTTTCAAAGGCCTGTTGTCCCCCCGCCGCAAACAGCATCCCCACAACCAGAACGCACACTAGTATTCCCGCTGCAACTGCGCCCCGCCGTACGCCCGAATTGATTCGCCGAAAACTCATCGCTCAACCGCTCAATCGCAGACGATAGCACACTTGAGCGCCGGCCTTCTTCTGTACCGTTTGTTGTGCGGCGCGCCCGATTTCTGATTTAGAATACGCGCCGTTCCCGTCTCTTGGTGGACGGCGGAACGAAAAGAGGCCGCTAATGCGCAGACGCGATTTCCTAGCCGTTCCGGCCGCAATCGGAAGTCTTGCCGCCGTCTCGAGCGCCGGCATGAGAAGCTCGGACTCCATGCGCGTCTCTCGCGATCCCGCTCCCGCGAATCCACTCGGCGTGAAGGCGCTCGTTTTCGACACGTTCGGCACGGTCGTCGATTGGCGCGGCTCCATCATTCGCGAAGGCGAGCAATGGGGCAGCGAGAAGAACTTGCAGATCGACTGGGGCCACTTCGCCGATCGCTGGCGCGCCGGCTACGGTCCGTCGATGAACAAAGTGCGCAAGGGCGAGCTCCCCTGGACGAAGCTGGATGACCTGCACCGCATGATCCTCAACGATCTGCTCGTCGAGTTCAACATCACCGGTTTGACGGAGGAGGAGAAGGATCACTGGACTCGCGTGTGGCATCGGTTGAACGGATGGCCGGATGCCGTCGAAGGTCTCGCGCTCCTCAAGAAAAATTTCATCATCGCCACTCTCTCGAATGGCAACGTTTCACTTCTGGTCGAAATGGCGAAATTCGCGGGACTCCCGTGGGACACCGTGTTCGGCGCCGACCTGTTCCGCCACTATAAGCCGGACCGCGAAGTCTATCTCGGTGCGGTGGACCTCCTCAGTTGTAAGCCCTCGGAAGTCATGATGACCGCCGCCCATCCGGATGACCTGAACGCCGCGAAGGCGCTCGGTCTGCGAACGGCCTTCGTCCCGCGGCCGCTCGAGCGCGGTCCGGCACGTGCTGGTGCGCCGCCGGGAAACATGGCGCCGCTGAACAACGCGGCCCCGCCCAGCGCAACCGGCTCGTTCGACGTCGTCGCGACCGACTTCATCGACCTCGCCGCCAAGCTTTCTTAGCGTCCGATTGAGCGTCCGGCATTTGCCATACACGCAGTTCTGAAATACTGGCGTATAACTCTCGTATGGGCAGAACCAGCATCGAGATCGACGACGGGTTGCTCCGTAAGGCGCGCAAACTGACTCGGCTCAAGACAAAGCGCGAGATCGTAGGCAAGGCTTTGGAATTGCTCGTGCGCTCGGAAAGCCGGAAACAGATCCTTCGCTACTACGGCAGTGGCATCTGGAAGGGCGAGTTGAAGGCCATGCGAAAGAGCCGCGCTTGATCCTGAGGGCATCACTCTGACGACCATCACTCGCTCTCCCTTCTACAAGCTCCCGGCGCCATCCGCCTGATTTCGCGATGAAAGCCTGCCTCCTGAACGCGCCCGCGCCGGTCGAGAGCAATCCGCTCGAATTCGCGGACGTGCCGGCGCCGCGGCCCGGCAAGGGCGAAGTCCTCGTCCGCGTGAAAGCATGCGGCGTCTGCCGCACCGATCTGCACGTGGTCGAAGGCGAACTCCCGCCGCGCAAGTCCCCGGTTATTCCCGGGCACCAGATCGTAGGGGTCGTCGAAGCGCTCGGCGAGGGCCTGCGGCGATTCGCCGTCGGCGCGCGCGTCGGCATCGCCTGGCTGCACAAGACGGATCAGACCTGCGAATACTGCCGCGCCGGGATGGAAAATCTCTGCGACCATCCCACGTTCACGGGCTACACCGTGGACGGCGGGTACGCCGAATACGCGGTGGCGCCGGAAGCCTTCGTCTATCCGATCCCGGAATCGTTTCCCGACCAACAGGCCGCGCCGCTGCTGTGCGCGGGGATCATCGGGTTTCGCTGCTTGCGCCTTTCGGGCATCAAGCGCGGCGGGCGTCTCGCGTTCTACGGTTTCGGAGCGGCGGCGCACGTGGCGATTCAGGTGGCGCGCCACTGGGGCGTGGAGGTCTACGCCTGCACGCGGGGAGCGAAGCACCAGCAGCTCGCGCTGCAACTCGGCGCGGTCTGGGCGGGAGAAGCCGCGGCGGAACCTCCGGCGAAGCTCGACGCGGCGATCGTCTTCGCGCCCGCGGGAGAGCTCGTGCCGCCTGCCCTCAAGGCGCTCAAAAAGGGCGGCGTTCTCGTTCTCGGCGGCATCCACATGAGCCCGATCCCTTCCTTCGATTATAATTTGCTGTATCAGGAGCGCGTCATTCGCAGCGTCGCCAACAATACGCGGCAGGACGGCGAGGATTTCCTCCGCGTCGCCGCCGAAATTCCCATTCGCTCGCAGGTGACGCTTTTCCCGCTGCGCGACGCGAATCGCGCGCTCAACGATCTCAAGAGCGACCGCATCAACGGCGCCGCCGTCCTGGACTGCACGCAATGAAAGTCGTCTCGCTCAACGTCGGCGTGCCGCGCACTGTCCGCTACATGGACCGCGACATCACCACGGGAATCTTCAAATCGCCCGTGCGCGGCCCGCTCCTTCTACGCCGGCTCAATCTCGATGGCGACCATCAGGCCGATCTCGAAAACCACGGCGGGCGCAACAAGGCCGTGTACGCCTATCCGTCCGAGCACTACGAATTCTGGCGCCGCGAATTTCCGGACATGGAACTGCCCTGGAGCATGTTCGGCGAGAATCTGACGACCGAAGGGCTGCGTGAAGAAGATGCCTGCATCGGCGACCATTTTCGGATCGGTGAGGCCGTGGTGAAAGTCACCCAGCCGCGCATCCCTTGTTACAAGCTGGGAATCCGCTTCGGCCGCCCGGACATCGTGAAACGCTTCCTCGCCAGCCGGCGTTCCGGGATCTACTTCGCTGTCGTGGAGGAAGGTCTCGTGAACACGGGCGATGCCATCGAGCGCGTCGGCGAGAGCGAACACCGCATCAGCATCGCGGACGTCAATCGCGCCTACGTCAACGCCCGGGACAATCTTCCCCTCGCGCGCCGCATCGTGACCCTCGAAATTCTGCCCCGCGCCCTGCACGACGAATTCGTCGAGGAACTCGCCGCGCTTGAACGCTGAGCCGCGGCGCATTCCCCGACGCTATTTCGTGTATGTCTTGCTGTAGTTGTTTCGAGAATTCGTCACGGTGAAAGTCGCGTCGGGCAGCGCCGATACCTTGATGTAGTTGCCGGCGTCATCGGGAGCGTGATCGTAATTCACTCCGACGTTGGCGATAAACCGATCGGCAACGTTGTGCTCCTTGCCGCCCGCCACCGAGTAGTGCAATTGCCAGAAATCCGCGAGGCCCGGTGAGTCGTGGACGATCTGCCACGCGACCGGATTCCCGCCCTTGATCGCGCCGTTGTTCATCACCGCGACGCGCGGATGCAGCGCGTCCACGATCGCGCGCGCGTTCGACGAATCCCCGCTTCCGGGATGCGCGGTTCCGTGGTGCGTGACCAGATACAGATCGACGTTTCCGATCAGATTGTCGGGGCAGACCAGGCCCAGCTCCTTCCGATTCGTCAGGTCGCCCAGGTCGATGAACCGGAACTTGCCGTAGGTGATCAGCACGCCGACGGAGCGCGCATTTTCGCCCGGATCGGCGGGAACCTCCGGCTCCGACGCACACAGCGGATTCGGCTGGCCCGCTCCGGGCAAAGGCGCGGTAATTTCATCGCCCGCTGAAGTCAGCACCTGCACGCGCATCTCCTTGAATGGAATCTGATCTTCCGGCTTTACCACAACGCGCTTCCCCTGCGCCGTCACCTTCAGGTACGCGGCGTAGTTGGCGCGCGTCTCCGCGCTCGTGACGTCTGTGTTCGGGCCGTGATCGAAAAACGCGCCGATCTTGATGCGGCTGGCGAGCTGCGGCACTCCTCCCGCATGGTCGGAATGGTAGTGCGTGATCACCACGTCGTCGATGTGGTCGATGCCCGCTGCTTTCGCGGCCGCGAGAATTCGGTTCGCGTCCCGGCCGTTGAAGTCGTCCCAGCCGGTATCGATCAGCAGGGATTCCCCCTGCGGATCGACGATCAATGTGGACTGCCCGCCCTCGACATCCAGGAAATAGATTTCGAGGGACTTTGCGGCCAGCACAACCGGAGCGACCGCAAGGCACAGGCAAGCCAACCAGGTCAAGGCGAACGACGGGCGTCGCATTCAGTATCTCTCCTCATCGGGCCTGATCCGCATCCAAGGCGCATCCAGTCAATTGTACAAAGGCTGGGTTACAGCATTGTGACCCTTCTTGCGGATTGCGTTCGGCCCCGATCGCATTCACAATTGTACCGGGAAGGGGGGCCGCGCGCGGACGCCAACCGCGCAGAAGGGGCCCGCAGTGAGCGATCGAAATAGAATCGGTATTTTGACCGGCGGCGGAGACGTCCCCGGATTGAATCCGGTGATCAAATCCGTCGTATACGGAGCCAGTGAAATCGGGCGGCAGGTGATCGGGCTGCGCAAGGGCTGGGAAGGCCTGACGCACATGACCGGACCGCGCGATCCCACCTACGTCTGGGAACTCACGCGCGACAACACTCGAACTATCGACCGTTCGGGCGGCACCATCCTCCACACCTCGCGCACGAATCCGCGGCGCATGGCCGAATCGAAATTGCCCGCGCACATTTCGGCCGGCCAGCGGAAAAAACTCCCCTTCGACGGCAAGTACTACGACATGACCTCGGTCGTCATCGCGAATCTCGAAAGTCTGGGAATTGGCTGCCTGGTGGCGATCGGCGGCGATGACACGCTCAGCTTCGCGTCCGCTCTTTCGGCGGCAGGGTTCCCGGTCATTGCCATCCCGAAGACCATGGACAACGACGTCCACGGAACGGAATACTGCATCGGGTTTTCCACCGCCGTCACTCGCGCGAAGCAGGCGATCACGCGCCAGCGGACCACCATCGGCTCCCACGAGCGCATCGGCATCTTTCGGATCTTCGGCCGCGACGCGGGCTTCACCGCGCTCTACACCGCGTACGTGACCTCGACGCGCTGCCTGATCCCCGAATACCCGTTCGATCTCGAACGCGTCTGCAGTCTACTGATGGAAGATAAAACGAACAATCCCAGCCACTATTCGCTGATCGTCGTGTCCGAGGGAGCGATCTGGAGGGAAGGGCACGTGCAGGAGTTGGGCGAGGCCGACGCGTACGGTCACCGCAAGAAAGCCGACATCGGTCACGCCCTCTCGGACGAGGTGAAGAAGAGGACGGGCCAGGAAACGATCGTAAGCGATCTGACCTACGATCTGCGCAGCGGCGAACCCGACTCGATCGATCAGTTCGTGGCCATCACCTTCGCCAATATCGCCGTCGATCTGATTCGCAACGGAGTCAGCGGAAAAATGATGTCCATCCAGAACGGCTGCTACGCCCACGTGCCGCTGCCGGATTCGGGCCTGGGCGCGCGCAGGGTCGATGTGGCCACGCTCTACAATACCGAGCGCTACCGGCCGAACTACACTTCGAAGCTCGGCGCCCCCCTGCTCTTCGGCTGCCCCTGAATGATGCCGTTGCCTTGGATGAGTTTTCCTTACGCGGACAACGACTTGCGCTTCTTTGCGCCTCGGCGCTAAAATATCTTTGTTAGCCTCGGACTATGTATCGCGAGGACATTTCCCCCTCTCTTGTTGCTTCCTCTACCCGCTTCCTTTTTCGCGCATCGAGATTTCGTCCCAAAGCCTGACCACGTAACCGTCCGGATCGGTCAGTTCGGCCCCATAACCCCAAAACAGTCGCTGCGGCCGATGAGTGAATTTCACTCCTTTCTCACTGAGAGCCCGATGCGTTTGCTCGACGTCTTTGACTTGCATGGTCAGCGCGCATTTTTCGTGGGCCAATGATTCCTTGGTCTCCTGCAGGAATATCGTGAAGCCGTTGTCGTCTTGAAGCGCCACAGTTCTCGCCGCGGGAATCTCGAATTCGACTTTGAATCCCAGATTCTCCACGTACCAGTCGCGCGACGCGTGCCAATCGGAAACGGGGAGCGTCATGTGATCGAACTTCACCAATGTAGGCTCCTCTGGAAAGTAGGAACCGATTGAGGCAGCATAAAAAGCATGACCACTATCCTACTGCTTATACTTTCGAATATCTTCATGACCTTTGCCTGGTATGGCCACCTGAAGTACCGCCATGCGCCTCTTTTTAACGTCATTATCATCAGTTGGCTGATTGCCTTCGCCGAGTACTGCTTCCAAGTTCCGGCCAACCGCATCGGCTCCTACGAATTCACGGTCGCCCAGCTCAAGACCATCCAGGAAGTGATCACGCTGACCGTGTTTTCCGTCTTTTCAGTCCTGTACCTGAAGGAGCAGCTCAAGTGGAATTACCTCGTGGGCTTCGCCATGATGGTCTGCGCCGTCTTCGTTATCTTCAAAAAATGGTGAACAGGCCGCCGTCCGTAGCGCCGGCTCGTCCCGAGCAAAGCGAGCCGTCACCCGTCCGCCGCACGGTAGGGGCGGGTTTCAAACCCGCCCGCTCTTGTTTTCCGCGAGTACCGAGCTGTCATTCCACATGCCCTGAGCGGCGCGAGGGAAGTCCGGTCCGGTCTCGGCCAGTGCCAGGAACTGAATCGCACGCCGCTCTTTGGCATCCAATGGGCCTTGGGGTATAATGGCCTTTCCTCGCTGGCCTAGCGACGCGAATGTCTTGCCTTTCGCGCAGACCGGCCGGCAGACAGGAGCTTTCCCGATGAAAGAAGGCATTCATCCCGATTACCACGCCGTGACGGTGCACTGCGCCTGCGGCAGCACGTTCCAGACCCGCTCGACCATCAAGGGCCAGATGATCCGCGTCGAAATCTGCTCGAGCTGCCACCCGTTCTTCACCGGCAAGCAGAAGCTGATCGATACGGCGGGCCGCGTCGAGCGCTTCCAGAAGAAATACGCCGACAAAGCCGCCTCCATCGCCAAGAAGTAGCCGCTTCCGCAATCGCGCTGTGCCGTTTAGGGGGTCGGAGCTTCAGCTCCGACATAAACTGCTGGAGTTTAGAGGGGCTTTAGCCCCTGAAGCTCCCGCCCGGTGTACAATGCCGTGAAGATGGCCACGCAATTGTCTCCCGCATCGGACTCGCCGCCTGGAAACCAGATCGAAACTGCGGCGCCGCGCGTTACGCTGCGAAATTCCTTCGCGCATCCTTTCGATTCGGCGATGGCCGCGGCGCGCACCTGCTATTCGCCGCATCTCGTCGCGCCCGAGGAGATCACCGAAAAGCAGCGCGTGATGATCGGCTCGGGGACCTACTTCGGCGGGCATCACACCGTCTACCAGCACGCGCACTTCGAATTCGGCCTCGAGAACGTCAGCCGCCAGTTCGTCTGGTCGTTTCTCCACGCGCACCCGTTTTACAACTCCGAGCAGCAGAGCCAGCGCTACGTGCGCCTCGACCGCGCGCAGGCGTACGTCCCGGCCGAAAGCGCGCAGTTCGGTCCGGCCGAGCGCGCGATCTACGAAAAGGCGATTGCGCGTGCGTGGGAGCACTACCGCGAGCTGACGCGCGTCCTCGAGCCCGCGGCGCGCGAGATTCTGGGCGACATCTGGCACCTGAGCGCGGCGTCGCATGCGAAGCGCGTACAGAAAGTCGAGCGGCAGTCGGAAAAGCGCGCGATCGAAGTGGCGCGTTACGTCCTGCCGGTCGCGGCCTTCACCACCATGGTGCACACGCTTTCGGGCATCGTGCTCCACCGGCTGTGGCGTATGTGCGCGGCGAACGACACGCCGGCCGAGGCGCGGCTCGTGATCGGCGAGATGGTGGCGCGCGTGCGCGAAGTCGATCCGCAATTCTTCGATCGCTTCGATAACGAGCCCATGGACGATCTGCCCGAATGGCAGCAGCCGCCGCGCGACGGCGAAGCCTTTGCGCGCGAATTCGACGCCCGGCTCGGCGGGCTGACCTCGCGAATCATCGATTCCTCGCCGCGCGCGATCGCCGCGATGGCCGAGGGCTACCGCGCGGTGATGGGACTGACGGCCGCAGAATGTCCCGACGCGGAGGCGCTCGACCGCATGCTGAATCCGGCGCGCAATCCGTATCGCCGCGAGACGCTCAACGTCGGCGTGCACGCGCCGATGATGCGCCCGCTCGATCACGCCCATTTCACGTTCGCGAAGAAAATCAGCCACACCGCGGACAGCCAGGACCAGCGGCACCGCATGGTGCCCGGTTCGCGGCCGCTGCTGACGCTGGCCGATACGCGCTCGCCCGACTACGTCACACCTGCCCTGATCCGCGAGAATCCGCGCGCGCTTGAAATCTACCGGCAGGCGATGGAAGAAGCCTGGGCGGCGAAGAATGAACTGCTCGATCGCGGCGTGCCGCGCGAGTTTGCGCTCTACCTGCTGCCCAACGCGAAGGCCATTCGGCTGGTCGAATCGGGCTCGCTGCTCCACCTGCTGCACAAATGGACGATGCGGACGTGCTTCAACGCGCAGGAGGAGATTTATCAGGCGTCGATCGAGGAAGCGCGGCAGGTGCGCGATCTGTTTCCCCAACTCGGACGTTACATCGGCCCGCCGTGCTATCTCCGCGCGGGCGTGTCCACGCCCATCTGCACCGAAGGCTCGCACTTTTGCGGCATAAAAGTCTGGCTCAATTTCCCCAATATCGACCGCCGCATCTGACGATCCGACGAGGATCGTCATCCCGAGCGACCAACGGGAGCGAAGGATCCCTCTTCGTTTGTGCGCGTCACCGCAACGTAGCAATAGGCAAAACGAGCCTACGCCGGAATCTCCGGTACCGCCGCAACCAGCGCCTGCGTGTACGGGTGCTGCGGCGACCGCAGTACCTGTTCCGCCGTGCCCGATTCGACGAACTGCCCGCCCTGCATCACGGCGACGCGCGATGCAAGTTGCGCGACCACCGGAAGGCTGTGCGAAATGAAGATCAGCGTGAGCGAAAATTCCTGCCGCAGCCGCGCGAGCAACTCGAGAATCTGCGCTCCGACGGAAACATCGAGCGCCGAAACGGGTTCGTCCGCGACCACAAGCTCCGGCCGGAGGATCAGCGCGCGCGCGATCCCGATGCGCTGGCGCTGACCGCCGGAGAATTCGTGCGGGTAGCGGCCGAGCGCATCGCCGCCCATCCCCACAGCTTCGAGGATCTGCGCGGTGCGCGCGCGGCGGTCAGGCCTCGAAAGCTGCGGCTCGTGAATCGCGAGCGGCTCGCCGACCATCGTACCCACGCGCATTCGCGGGTTGAGCGACGCGACCGGATCCTGAAACACCATCTGGATGCCGCGCCGCAGCCGGCGCAATTCCGCGCCGCGCGCTCCGAGCCAGTCCTGCCCGCGGAACCGGATTTCGCCCGAGTCCGGCTCGATCAGCCGCAGAAGCATCCGCGCGAGGGTCGTCTTGCCACAGCCCGATTCGCCGACGACGCCGAGCGTTTCGCCGCGCTCGAGCGAGAAGCTGACCCCGTCGACGGCCACGTGATCCGCGGATTGCGGCACGGGACGGTCGAACGCGCCCGTCGCGGCCGGAAACGACTTCCGCAGCTCGTGCACTTCCAGGAGATTCTCGCCGGCCATGGTCAGATTTTTTCGGCGGCGATAAAGAGCGTGGTGTTGTCGAAGATAAGCTCGCGCTCTTCTCCGCTGCGGCTTCCGGGCGCGAATCGCGGATGAAAGGCCGCTGCATCGCCCGCCATCGACGCTTCGAGCTGGCGGCGCGCTTCGACGTACGACCGGTCGCCGGGCTTCGACCCCGCGACGAGCATCCAATGGTCAAACGCATGCCGCTTTTCCTCCACGTGAGTTGCGAGGACGCGCAAGCCGCATGCCGCAAAGATCGCTTCGAACTCGCTCCTCGCCAACGTGCGAGTGTGCGAAGCGTCGCGAATGCGCTCGATACGATTGTTCAGCTCGGCGACTTTGTGATCCTCGGGCACGAATATGTCGATCGCGCCGGCGCGGCCGCCGGATCGCAGGACCCGCGCCATTTCGGCGATCACGCGCGCGGGATCGGGCACATGGTGCAGGCTGTAACTCGTCACAGCGATGTCGAGCGAGCCATTCGCAAACGGCAGCGCCTGCGCGTCACCGAGAGCGAAGCCGATATTGTTCAGCCCCTCCGCAGCGGCGGAGTTTCGCGCCCGGTCGAGAATGGCTGCGGTCAGATCCAATCCGCAAATCCAGCGGACGTGCCGCGCGAACCGTAGCGCGAGCGTTCCAGGACCGCACGCAAGGTCCACGGCGCGATCCGTTGCGGCCGCCGTCACCATGCGCGCGAGTCGTTCCGCCTCGCCCACGCGGCTGGCTAGGGCGTAATCGCCGAAAACCTGCGCGGTGCGCGTGAACTGCTCGCGCACAAGGTCGGACTGCTGTTTGCCTGCCATATTCGCGTACTCTCCCCGGTCAAACGACAAGGATACACCGCGCGCGATGATTGTCGCCCGCGCCGCGCGGGTGAATCAGCTCCGGCAAAGCCGCGTCGCACTCGGCGACGCGCTTCGGACAGCGCGGCGCAAACGCGCAGCCAGGCGGCAAGGCATCGAGAGCCGGAACCGCGCCGGGGATCGGAACCAGCTTCTCGCGCGCCAGCCGCGGCGCGGCGCGCAGCAGTCCTTGCGTGTACGGGTGCGCCGGATGGCGCAGCACTTCGGCGACCGCGCCTTCCTCCACGATGCGTCCCGCGTACATCACGGCGACTCGGTCGGCCACCTGCGCGACGACGCCGAGGTCGTGCGTGATGAAAAGCAGTGAAAGCTTCAGCTCGCGCCGCAGCGTGGCGAGCAGCTCGAGAATCTGCTTCTGCACGGTCGCGTCGAGCGCCGTCGTGGGCTCGTCCGCGATCAGCACGCCCGGATCGGCGGCGAGCGCCATCGCGATCATCGCGCGTTGCCGCAGGCCGCCCGAAAGCTGGTGCGGATACTGCCGCGCGCGCCGCGCCGGCTCGGGAACGGCCGCGCGCTCCAGAGCGTCGAGCGTGCGCCGGCGGATTTCGCCGCGGTCGAGCCCCGGTTCATGGGCGCGGATCGCTTCCTCGATCTGCGCGCCCACGCGCATCACGGGATTGAGCGCGGTCATCGGCTCCTGAAAAATCATGGCGATTCGACGCCCGCGCAGTGCGCGCATTTCGGCGAGCGCGGCGTCGACAAGGTTCGTCCGGCTCGCTTCCGGATGGTTCCCATTGCGCGACGGCGCATATAGCCACGCTTCGCCCTTGCGGCGCGCGCCGGGCGGCTCGAGTCCCATCAGCGCGAGCGCAAGCATCGTCTTGCCGGAGCCGGACTCGCCGACGATGCCGAGCGTCTCGCCATCGCCAAGCGCGAACGACACGTCGTTCACCGGCCGCACCCAGCCCGCGCGTGTTGGCAGCTCGACCGTCAGCCCGCCCACCTCGAGCCTCGTCGCCATGGCAACATCATAGCCGCCGCGCAGGCCGCGACGAAGTTTTGCGTGCAAGCTGGCGTGCCCCTTTGTAGCGCCGGCATCTTGCCGGCGGTTTTGGGGTGTACGCGCGAAGATGAAGCCCTAGCGGCGGGCCAGAGGAATCACAAAGCGAAGCGCGGTGTGTGTTTCCGAAAAGCGGCAAACCTTGTTGTCGGTGAGGCCCGCGGATTTTCCGGCGTTGATCACGTCGATTTCGCGAATGTGTTTCTGGCCCTTGGGATAAACAACCCAGACGGCGCCGTTCTTCTGAATCGCGCCCGCAAGTGATTTCAGTCGCGCGAGCGCCTTCAAGTCTTCCGCCGCAAGGAACACCAGATCCGCCTCGCGCGGATGATCGCGTGAAAAATCCGAAACGCGCTCGGCCAGATCCTTCAAGAAAGCCGCATCCTGCACGCCGAGCACGGCGATGCTCTGCCCCGGCTTCACTCCGAGCTTATCGAGCAGCAGCCGGTGCGAATAGTCGCGCTCGGGTGGGCGCGGCTTACCGCTGCTTTTGTAGGGCACAGGCATTCTCCCGGGAAAGAAGCGGGATTATAATACGCCTCCGCCAAGCCGTGCCGATGGCATTCGAGGTCCAGCCGATGAAAAAACCGAGAGAAACCAAGCGTTCGAGCGATGAAGCCGTGAAAGCCAAGACCGGCAAAGTATGGGCCGAGTGGTTCCGCATCCTCGACAAAGCCGACGCGAAGAAATGGCCGCACAAGGAAATCGCGGCATACCTCCATGACAAGCAGGACGTCTCGCCTTGGTGGGCACAGATGGTCTCGGTCGGTTACGAGCACGAGCGCGGAATTCGCCAGAAATTCCAGAAGTGCGATGGCGAGTTCAGCGCGTCGGGCAGTCGCACGCTTGCTGTGCCGCTCGCCAAGGCATACGCCGCCTGGACCGATGAGAGGCTGCGCGCGAAGTGGCTGCCTGATGCGCCGATGGAAATCACCACGGCGACGCCGGGCAAATACGTTCGCGCGAAGTGGGATGGCGACACGCGGCTAAGTGTCGGCTTCTACAGCAAGGGCCCGGGGAGGGCGCAGGTTGCCGTCGATCACGGTAAACTCGCGAACTCGCGCGAATCCGCCAAAATGAAATCGTATTGGTTTGCCGCGCTGAACCGCCTGCAAGGACTGGTCGAAGGCTAAGTCCCCGACAACTGCGTGCGAGAGGGACTGTAGCAGTCGGCGCGAGAGGAGTACCATGGAGTGAAAGGAAGCGTCGGATGCTCGTCAAAGTCGAAGTCTATCAGGACGGTGATACGTGGTGTGCTCGGGGCATCGGCCACGACATTTTCACGCAAGGGCAGACTGTAGACGAGCTGTTTCGCAACATTCGAGAAGCGGTCGCGCTGCATTTCGAAAACGGCGCCGGATCTCCCGAGATTGAACTGCAAAACCGCCTGCCGTAGAAGCCCACCCGCTCAGTAATCGTTCGCTGAGCCTTCAAGGAACGCGCGGAGCTTGCGCGAGCGCGACGGGTGCCGCAGCTTGCGCAGGGCCTTGGCCTCGATCTGGCGGATGCGCTCGCGCGTGACCGCGAACGACTGGCCCACTTCTTCGAGCGTGTGCTCGCTGCCGTCGTCCAGTCCAAACCGCATCTTGATCACTTTTTCCTCGCGCGGCGTGAGCGTCTTCAGCACCGAGGACGTCTGCTCCTTCAGGCTCAGGTTGATCACCGCGTCCGAAGGCGACACCACGGCCTTGTCTTCGATGAAATCCCCGAGATGCGAATCTTCCTCTTCGCCGATCGGAGTCTCGAGCGAAATCGGCTCCTGCGCGATCTTCAAAATCTTGCGCACCTTCGCGACGGGAATGTCCATCCGCTTCGCGATTTCTTCCGACGTGGGCTCGCGGCCGAGTTCCTGCACGAGCTGCCGCTGCGTGCGTACCAGCTTGTTGATCGTCTCGATCATGTGCACGGGGATGCGGATCGTGCGCGCCTGGTCGGCGATCGCGCGGGTGATGGCCTGGCGGATCCACCACGTCGCGTACGTCGAAAACTTATAGCCGCGGCGCCACTCGAATTTGTCCACGGCCTTCATCAAGCCGATGTTGCCTTCCTGAATCAGGTCCAGGAACTGCAATCCGCGGTTGGTGTATTTCTTCGCGATGGAGACCACGAGCCGCAGGTTCGCTTCGATCAGCTCTTTTTTCGCCTGCTCGGCTTCCGCTTCGCCCCGAAGAATCACCTGGAGCGCGCGCTTCAGCTCGGTGGGGCTCACTTCGCTCGCGAGTTCGATCTCGTTCAGTTCCTGGCGTCGCGCCCTCAGATCCTTGCGCGCCTCGGCCTGCACCTCCGCCTTCGAAGCATCGACGCGCCGCTCGAGTTTCACCGTTTCGCGCTCGAGGAAATGCACACGTTCCACCGTCTGGTGGATCTTGTCGATCAGGCGCTTCTTTTCGAGCGGGTTGAAATCGAGGTCGCGCATGAGATTGGACATCCCCACGCGCGTCCGCGCCAGGTCGTAGCGCGCGTGCAGATACGGGCGCTTCTTCGCGCGCGGCACTCGGTCGAGCTTCGCCACCTGCTTCATCGCCAGCAGGTAGAGCTTCGCGATCTTGTCGATCTGCTTGAGGGTTTCCTTGGTTTTCGCCTCGATCTTTTCTTCGGTCAGCTCTTCGTCGTCGAACTGCACGATTTCCTTGATCGAGCGCGAGCCGTTGCGCAAATCCTCGCCGACTTGCAGCAGCTCTTTCAGAATCAGCGGAGCGCGCGTAATCGTCTTCAGCACCAGCAGTTGCCCGCGCTCGATGCGCTTCGCGATCGCCACTTCGCCTTCGCGCGTCAGCAGCGGGACCGTGCCCATTTCGCGTAGGTACATGCGAACCGGGTCGTTGGTCTTTTCGAGCGTTCCGGGAGTCAGGTCGAGATCGCCGTCTTCCGAGGACTGCTCTTCCTTGGCGGCGACTTCCGTAGGCTCCGCGGCATCGGCGGCCGCCAGCGCGGCCTTCGCACTCGAGAGGTCCTCGTACACATCGATCCCGTAGCGCTCGAACGTCGAGAGCAGGTCGTCGATTTCCTCCGAGGAATGGACCTCGGGCGGCAGGATATCGTTCACCTCATCGTAGAGCAGGTAGCCCCGCTCCTTGCCCATGGCGATGAGCTGTCGTACCTGGTCGTATTTTTCCTCAAGAGCCACAGTCACGCTTCTTCTCCCTCAACGGTCAATCGGCGCAGTTGCGCCCGATTCCAATGCAGAGCGGCCGGGAGACACACCCCGGCGCTTCTGAAGTTCAGTTATGTAAGGACGGATAAATAGGACGATTCCGTAAGCCCGCTTCCGATTTCTGCCGCCAGCGCCCAACTCGCCCGCGCCCCGTAAGTATACGTACAGCTATATGATGCTCCGCGCGTGCCTTCCGTTTCCTGTAAAACCTTTCAATAATACATTGCCACGCGGCCAAGCGTCAACCAAATGCCTTAAGCTGCAACCACTTGCCGGGTCAGCCTCGGAGCGCCGGCTCACCTGCTCGGCAGGTGGCAGGATCGGATCCCCTGCTTTTCGAAGTACTGCTGGTGGTAATCCTCGGCGCGATAGAACTCGGACGCGGGAGCGATCTGCGTCACGATGGGCCGCTTGAAAACGCCCGCTTTCTCGAGAGCCTCTTTTGCCTCGCGCGCGGCCGCTTCCTGCTCGGCATCCTCGTAAAAAATCGCGGAACGGTACTGTTTCCCGTAGTCCGGTCCCTGCCGGTTGAGCTGCGTGGGATCGTGGCTCTGGAAAAATACGGCCAGCAGCTCGCGATAGGAAACCTGGGCCGGATCGAACTCCACCTCCACGGCCTCGGCGTGGCCCGTCGTGTCCGTGCAGACTTCTTTGTACGTCGGATTCTTCGTGTGGCCGCCGATGTAGCCGACAGCGGTCGAAGTCACGCCCTTGACTTGCCGGAACGCGTCTTCAACGCCCCAAAAACATCCCGCCGCAAACACCGCTTTCGCCATGGCTGCAACTCCTTTGGATCGTTCCACTCGAGCGTCGTCCCATACTGCCACACGGCGCTGCCTCGGGTCGAGCTTATGGAGACTTTGCTACCTTTACGAAGATTAGACGGGCTTGCGGCCATTTGGTCGCAACCGAGCTTCTTGCAATCGTTTTGGCTCCGTCCTTTGCTGCGCCCACCCTGATTGTCATTCCGAAGACGAGCAGCCCGATTTTCGCGCCCCTGCCTCCCGTCGCGCGAAAATCGGGCGGGGTTGCGGGGATGAGGAATCTCGGCGCCGGGACGGCGGAAACCTCGGGTGAGCTTGGTCCTAGCAGCGTCAGGCGAGCTTATCGGCCAACAGCGCGCCGTCACGGGGGGGCGCCGGGCTGCGCGACTCCTCGAGAATCTTTTCGAGCATGGTGGGGATTTCGAAAACGGCGCGATTATGGAGTGCCGCGGCATTGGCGCGATAGCGGGCCAGCGCCGAAGGCTCGATCAATCGAGCGACCGCCCGGTTGATATCGCGAAAGCTCCGCAGCACCACGCCGACTTCCTTCTCGAGAATCCAATCGGCGTTATAGCGTTCCTGCGGGAGCGTCCACGCGTTGCACGCCACAATCACGGGGAGCCGCAATGCCAGCGCTTCGCTGACGCTGCCGGGCCCGGGCTTGCCGATAAAAAAATCGGCGAGCCGCATGTAATCGTTCACCCGCGTGGTGAATTCCTCGACGAAACAATGAAGCCGCGCTTTTCGCGCGCGCAGCGCGTTCGCGAGCTTTGCATTTTTCCCGCAGATGAAGATCAACTGAAGCTCGAGCGGCGACCCGTCCAGGCGCTCGGCAATTTCCAGCATTTCCCGCGAGCCGTGCCCGCCGAAAAGGACGAGCCCGGTTGGCAAATCCGTCTTCAGACCCAAGCGCTTTAGCCCCGCGCCTCGCTCTTCCACGGGCGCCTCATAAAATCGCGGATGCAGGATCATCCCGGAGGCGCGGAAAATCCTGTCGTCCGGATGCCCCATCGCGCGCGCCTGCGCCACCGCCCGGTCCGAACCGCACACAAAATACTGCTCCTGCCGCTCCATCCAGAAGTGCGGAGGGTAGTCGGCAAGGTCCGTGAGAACCGTGACGAACGGGCGGCCCGGGAAGGCATGAGAAAAGCTTTCGCCCAGCGCGCGATTGAAGTGCGGCACGAACGAAACGACCATGTCCGGCTGCGTTTCCTTCCAGCGCTCCGCCAGCAGTTTCACGGTGCGGGCGTGGTGGATCTTCACCACGAGCTGCAGGACTTTCAGGAGCTGCGGGCTGCCGAGCGTCCAGCCATTGCGCAACATCGTGTTGTAGAGGTCCTGTATCCGAATCCCGGTGAGTTTCCTGAGGATGTCCAGGGGGTCCAGGACTTCCTGAAGGTTTGCCAGGCTGGTTTCCCACGGGCGCTGCTGCCTCCGGACAGCCATTTCGAGCGCCGTGGCCGCTGCCCGGTGCCCGCCGCCGGCATCGAAAAACGCGAACTCAATCCGCTTCACGCAGGGCCCTCTCGTAACCCGGCGTCCATCCTGGCAAGGTGGCATGACGCGGAATGGCGAGGTTTGCTACAGGACGGTTAAAAGCTAAAGCCTTGTGCCCTAAAGGTTAAGTAGCGTGTTTTCAAAACTTTAGCGCGCAGTCATCTCCCAGTAACCGGAGTTTTCCACAATTGTCTTCGTGAAATGCGATATGCATGTCCACTCGTACTTCTCGGGGCAGGCCACTACCCCGTTTTTCGGCCAGTTCTGCCGCGAAAGCTATAGCGACCCCGGCGAGGTCTACTCCCGGCTGCACCAGCGCGGGATGAACCTTTTCACGCTAACCGACCATGATTCGATCGAGGGGGCCGAGGGCCTGAGAGAACATCCCGACTTCTTCCTCAGCGAGGAGCTGACGTGCCGGATGCCCAGCGGTACGGAGGTCCATATCGGCGTCTACGATCTCCATGAGCGCCAGCACGTCCAGCTCCAGCAACGCCGCAACGATCTCATCTCTCTGCTGATGTACCTCACCGAGCGGCGGCTGTTCTTCAGCGTCAACCACGTCTTCTCGAGCCTCACCGGGCGTCGCGAACAGGAAGACTTCGCCTGGTTCGAAGCCTACTTCCCCGCAATCGAAGCGCGCAACAGCCACGTGCTCGAAAGCGCGAACGGCCATGCCGCAAGTCTCGCCCGCCAGTGGAACAAGATCGCCATCGGCGGCAGCGACGCGCACGCCCTGCCGTCGGTCGGAACTGCCTATACGGAAGTCCCCGGCGCGCGGGACAAAGAGGAGTTCTTCGCCGGCCTGCGCAGCGGGATGGGCCGCGTCGCCGGAGAATCCGGCAGTTTCGCCAAGCTCACCCGGGATGTGTTCTTGATCGCCGGCGAAATGATGCGCGAGAAAATGTGGACCGCCGCTCTCTCGCCGCTCGCCGTGCTCGTTCCCGCGGTCACATTCTGGAATTACCGCGACGAATATTTTTTCAGCCGCCGCTGGGCGGCGCAGATTCTCGGTCAGCCCGAACCTCGCAAACGTCCCCGGTGGGTCACGGTGGCGCAACCTGCGGTGCCCGCGCTGGAGGAGTTCGTATGACCGTGGCGAAAGCAGTCTGGAACCAGATTCAATCGAGCGACCACCGTCTGATGCGCCGGGTGAACCGCTGGCGCGCCCCGCGCTGGTTCCGCATCTTGATGATCGTGGCCACCCGCAGCGGCGACGGCTGGCTCTGGTATTCGCTGGGCTTGATCCTGCTGATCTACGGCGGAGAACACCGCTTCGCTGCCATCGGCGCGGGCTTTTCCGCCGCAGTCGCTGGAATTTTCCTGTTCCGCGCGCTCAAGCGTACCAGCCGCCGCAAAAGGCCCTGCGAGATCGAGCCGCATTGCTGGTCCGCGATTTTGCCGCCGGACAAATACTCGTTTCCTTCGGGCCATTCCATCACGGCCTTTGCGGTCGCGATCTCCATCGGGCTCTTCTATCCCCAGTTGCAGATTTCGCTCCTCGTGGTCGCTCTGCTGATTGTCGCATCGCGCATCATCCTCGGAATGCACTTCCTGAGCGACGTTCTCGCCGGCTCGGCGATCGGAGTACTCCTCGGCTTCGCCACCTTCCACATCTTCACGATACTTTGAGAAACCGCGGATCGGGTTTCAGGCGCCGCCCGATGCAGGTTGTGGAGCGGGTGCGGCAACGGCGGATTCGGATTCGGGGATTTTCTTCTTTTGCAGCAGGTCGACGATGGCGCGATACAGCCGCCCGCGGACCGCGTAGCGCTCGCTGGCCCGCGTGATGTAGCGCACCAGCACGCTGATGCCGGCGGCGGTCGGCCGCACGCTCAGCGAAGGCTCCGCTGAAAACGTCCGCTTCCCATCGGACGGCGCGACGCGGCTCCACTCTTCTGCCGCAAGCTGCGTGTTGGGCCCCGTCTCTGCGACGGCGATCTTCTGGATCGCCTCGGCCATCGCGTACGGCTCGGTGCCCTCCGGAATCTGCACCTCGATTTCGTCCCACAGCCATTGCCCCGAAGTCGAAAAATTGAAGTAGTGCCCTTCGATCGCAAAACTGTTCACGAACGATACCTTGCGCCCGGTCGGATGGCCCGCGTCGGTCCAGTTCCCCGTCTCGAGCACCACCGTGTGGAGAAAGCCGACCTTTACCACTTCCCCGGCGACGCCGTTGATTTCCACCCAGTCCCCCGGATGGATGCCGTCCTTCCCCATCAGCACAAACCAGCCGAAGAACCCTACGATGAAATCCTTCATCGCCACGGTCAGGCCCGCGCCGATCAGCGCCACGACCGTGGCAAAGTTGCTCGGCATCCCGAAGACGACGAGGAGGATGCACAGAAGGCCCAGCGCCTGCACCACGAACAAAACGAGCGCCCGCAACGTGTGAAGTACGCGGCGCTCGGCCGCCACGCCCGCAAAAAATCGCTGCACCCCGTAATTTGCCACGATCACCACGAGGGCGATCAGCAGGATCCACAGCACGGACACGAAAATCTCGTGTAGGAACGCCTTCGCGCGCACGCCCGCGAATGCGCTCCAGTTGGCGTAGACCGTCGCCAGTTGCTGCTCCGTATTGATGCGCCTTCCATAGTCGGCGAGATTTTGCTTGTTTTCGGTCTGGCGGCGCAGCATGTCGAGCGCCGGGTTCTCTCCATTGGCCGCGGACTGCGAGTTTTCCGCCGGAGCGGCGCCGGGCGCCGCCTCTTGCGATTGTTCGAGCGCCGCGTGCGAAGCGGAAAGCCCGGCGGCTCGGCTGAGCGCGTCTTGCTGCGCCTGGATCAGCAGTTTTTCTTTTGCGCGGAGCGATAGCCACGCCCGAAACTCCGCCACCGCGTTTCGCGCCTGCGTAAGTTCCGGCGAAGCGGCGGCTCCGGCCGATGTGTTGGGAAGCACGTTCGCGCTCTGCAAATCCGAGGCTTTGTGCTGCTCGAGCAGTTGCTGGATGGTCGCCTGCTTGTCGCCGCCGGAGCGCACGAGTTGTTGCTGCGCGTCTTCGAGGTCGTCTTGATCGAGCGCCAGTTGCGCCTGCGCGACGCCGATCAGTTCCTGTAGATCGTCCTTCGTGGTGCCGCTCGCCTTTGCCAGTGCCGCCGTGAACTGCGTGATGCGGTTTTGGTCGGCGGCCACCGCTGCCTGCCCGGTCTTCACCCGTGCTGCAAGCTGGCGAACTTCCGGGGTCAGCGGAGCAGGATTGTCCGCCGCGTCGTGTATGGCCGCGGCAAACGCGAGATCGACGGAATGGTCTGCCAGGCGCAAGGCCTGCTGCGCGTAATCCTGCTCCGTGTGCGTCACGGCGAGCGCGGCCGCCTGCTGCGCCGTTTCGAGCGGCCGCATATCGACGGGGTTCGAGGGAATCTTCTCCGCTTGGCGGAGAGCGCGCAGCCGCCCGCGATAATCCGCCCAGCTATGCGTCAGCAGCACGGCTGCCAGCGCAACCAGCGCCAGCGCCGCCAGCACGGCGAGAATTGCCCTTTCGAAACGCTTCATCGGGTTTTCCCCACGGGAGATTGTAGTATGGCGCTGCGTACTTCGACCCGCAATCGAGTTCTGTGCCTTGACGCGCGAGGCGGCCCCGGCGGAAAATTCCTCGCGCACTGTGTGCGCAAGGCGGTCCCAGGTGAAGAAGCGAGAGAGACGCGCGAGACGCGAATCGAGCCCACTCGGCCCGTCCGTGAAGGAACGCCTGGCCGCCGGAAAAGCTTTGCGCGAGAAAGTTCCGCGAACGTCGCACGGCCGGTGGAAGCTCCCACCGAACCGGCCCGACCCGATCGAACTGCTGAAACATACGGACCGTGGAAGACTCGCGGATCTTCTCCCGATCCGCTACGGCCGGATGCTCCAATCGCCGTTCGCCTTCCTGCGCGGGGCGGCTGCGTTGATGGCCTCGGATCTCGCGGCGACACCCGCGACGGGAATCCGCGTGCAGGCCTGTGGCGATTGCCACGTGGCCAATTTCGGCGGGTTCGGCAGTCCGGAACGCCGGCTTGTCTTCGATATCAACGACTTCGACGAAACGCTGCCCGCGCCGTGGGAATGGGACGTGAAGCGACTGGCCGCGAGCAGCGTTGTGGCGAGCCGCGAGCTGCATTTAAGCGAACGCCATTGCGCGGACGCCGCGCGCGCCGTGGTTCGGTCCTACCGCAGGCACATGCGCGAATACGCGGAGATGCGCGCGCTCGAAGCATGGTATTCGCACCTCGACGCGGAAATCTTCATCGACGAAGCGAAGACATCCGCCGCGAAAAAACAGTGGAAAAGAACCGAAAACGCCGCGCAGCGGCAAACGGCGGAGCACGTCTTCCCGGAGATCACCGGCGTCCAAAACGGCCGGCGGCGAATCATCGACCAGCCGCCGCTGATCTACCACCCGCCCCAGATCGCGCGACTGGGGAAGCAGGTGCGCGATATCTTCGAGCGCTACCGGCAAACCCTCCCCGAGGAACGGCGTGTGATTCTCGACCGCTACCACATCGTGGACGTTGCGCGAAAGGTCGTCGGCGTCGGCAGCGTCGGAACTCGCTGCGCGGTCGCCCTGCTGATGGCCGGCGCGCACGACCCCCTGTTTCTGCAATTCAAGGAGGCGTGCGCCTCGGTCCTCGCGCCGTATGCGGGCAAGAGCCGCTACCACAATCAGGGAGAGCGTGTGGTCACCGGCCAGCGCATGCTGCAATCCGCGAGCGACGTATTCCTCGGCTGGGCGCACGACGACCAGGGCCACGACTTTTATTTCCGGCAGCTCCGCGACATGCGAATGAAGATCGATGTGGACGCCATGTCCCGGCAGGAATGGTTCGAGTACGTCGAAGTCTGCGGATGGGCGCTCGCCCGCGCGCACGCTCGAACGGGAGACGCGGCGCAAATTGCCGGCTACCTGGGCAAGAACGATACCTTCGACGACGCCATCGAAAGATTCGCCGTGCTATATGCCGACCAGACCGAGCGCGACCATGCGGCGCTCGTCAAGGCGGTCCGTGCCGGGCGGCTTCCGGCGCGCTTGGACACGGCAGGCTGATCGACGCGCCGGGTTCATAGGTCGAGCGGCAGTGGGTTCTTTCCCGTGATCAGCCGCGCCGAGCGGTCGTACGTGACGTAGAACCACGACCACTGCACGAACACCAGCAAGCGGTTCTGAAACTCGACGATGTTGAACAGGTGAATGAAAATCCAGAGCAGCCACGCCGGCCAACCGGAAAGCTGCAGCTTGGGCAAGTCGGCGACGGCAGCCCCGCGGCCGATCGTGGCCAGATTGCCTTTATCCAGATAGTGAAACGGCGGCGTTTTTTCCCCGCGCAGGCGGCGCTCGATCGCTTTTGCCACGTAGCGCCCGCCTTGAATCGCCGTTTGCGCCACGCCGGGGAGCGGCTTTCCTGTTTGGTGGCTGAAATTCGCAAGATCGCCGATGACGAAAATCTCGGGATGGCCCGGCACGGTGAGATCGGGCTCCACGATCACGCGCCCTGCTTTGTCGAGCGGCGCCCCGGCTTTCGCGGCGAGGATGCGGCCCAGCGGTGACGCGAGAACGCCCGCGGCCCAGAGAATCGTGCGCGTGGGGATGGTTTCGGTGCGCTCTCCCTCGCGAATGGTGACGGATTCCCGGCGAGCGTCCGTGACGAAAGCGCCGGTGCGCACCGTCACGCCGAGCCGCTCGACCATCGTCCGGGCCGCAGCCGAGAGTTTCGGCGGATACGTCGGCAGTACGCGGTCCGCGCCTTCCACCAGAAAGATGCGCGCCTTCGACGGGTCGATGTCGCGAAAGTCGCGGCGCAGCGTGTCGTTGGCGATCTCACCGAGCGCTCCCGCCAGTTCCACGCCCGTCGGACCGGCGCCGGCGATCACGAACGTCATCCAGGCGTCCAGCTTTTTCGGGTCGCGTTCGCGCTCGGCGGCCTCGAAGGCCAGCAGGATCCGCCGGCGCATGTGCGTCGCGTCCTCGACCGTTTTCAGGCCGGGCGCGAACTCTTCCCATTCGGGATGGTTGAAATACTGGTGGCTCGAGCCGGTGGCGATGATGAGCGTGTCGTAGTCGATCGCGCCGTCGCTCAGGATCACGCGGCGATTCGCCACGTCGATATCGACGGTTTCGCCGAGAAGCACGCGCGTGTTTTTCTGCCTGTTGAGGATATCTCGCAGCGGTGAGGCGATGTTCGCGGGCGAAAGCGCGCCCGTCGCCACCTGGTAGAGCAGCGGCTGAAACAAGTGGTAGTTGCAGCGATCGACCAGCGTCACGTCCACCGGCGCGTGCTTCAATCCGATCGCCGCGCTGAGCCCGCCGAATCCGCCGCCGACGATCACGGCTTTGTGCCGGCCGGTCATTCGCCCTCGCCAGTTCCACGCTAGCAATGTGCGAGGGTCGCGTCAAACGGTTGTTCGTGTGGAGAATTTCGACTAGTTCGCGGCCGGAATGCCGAGATCGCGGCAAATCTTTCGCGCGAGAAAATCATTGATCTCGCGATGGCGGGGGACCGTGGAAGTCGTTCCTTTTGCCGGATTCCGAAATACCGAGTGACGCCCGCCTTCGCGCAGGAGTTTGCAGCCGTGCCGAATCAGGTGGCTGACCAGTCGCGACGCTTCATCGCGAAGAACTCAGACGCGGGCGGTGATCAATTCGCGCTTTGCGTGGGAGGTTTGCTCTTTGGCAAGGATCGATCGGTTCGCTTCGAGAATTAAGGCGAGGGCTTCCTTCAAATTGCGGCGCACTTCCCGCAGTGTTCGTCCCTGCGTGTTCACGCCGGGGATCTCCTCGACGGTCCCGACGTACCGACGCCCTTTCTTCTCGATGATCGCCGTGAATTCGCGCTGCATGAGATTTCTCTTGGACTAGTTTAGTACAAAGGAATCAACGGGCAGCTCGCGACGCACACTTCGGTCTTCGAGCATCCAATCTTCAGACATCCACGCTGGACGCGAGACGCAAAACGACCGAGCCCCTGATTCGATCCTTAGTAAGATCGCAGCGATCTCAGTCGCCCGAGCCGCCTGCCGCGGAGCGCTTCGCCGTCCAGTCCGCGTTGTTGCCCATCACGGTGAGTGTGCCCTTCATGGCGTCTCCGCTGACCGTGCCGGTGTAATCGATCTTCATTTCGCCGTTCGGCGTGGTCCGCGTCACGGAGAAGCTGATGTTGTTCCCGCTGATGCTGCCGGTCACCGGCGCTTCTCCACGCGCGCCCTTCAGCGTGCCGGTAAGTTTGGTGCCGTCCTGCTGCAATGTGAGCGTCTGCGTCATCACGTTGCCGTCGCGACCCGGCGCGCTGAGGTCCCACGAACCGGCGACCTTGGCATCCTGCGCCGACGCGGCGTATGCCAGGGAAAGAACCACAAAACAAACTGCCGCAACCAGAATAGACTTTCTCTTCATCGACCCTCTCCTTGAACTCAACGTGCGATTTTAGTGGCCGGTCTCCGGGCCGGAGGAGCAGCCACCTCCTCTGCCTACCTCACCAGACGTTTGGCGCGCGCCATGCGTTACACCGCAGCGTCGCGTAGCGACGGGCTAATCGTCCGCTTTTTCGGAGTGTTTTTCGCCGCGGCCGGAGCGGGAGCGTTCCTGCGGGCGCTCGAAGCGATAGCCGACCCATGGCTCGGTGTGGATGTAGCGCGGATTGTGGGGATCCGGCTCGATTTTCTTGCGAAGCTGGTTGATGAACACGCGCAGGTATTCGGTTTCCTCTCCGTAGTCGGGTCCCCACACGGCTTGCAGCAGGCGCCGGTGGCCGATGGCCTTGCCCTGATTGGCGACGAGCTGCCGCAGCAGATCAAATTCCTTCGGCGTGAGGCGGACGGGCTCTCCCTTGACCGTCACCGAGCGTTTCTCGAAGTCGATTTTCAGATCGCCCGAGAGGAAAGGCGGCAGCGATTCCGCGGGCACCGACCGGCGCAACGCCGCTCGGATGCGGGCCATCAGCTCCTCGGAGCCGAAGGGCTTTACGACGTAGTCGTCGGCGCCCGCATCGAGCGCCTGCACTTTGTCGCGCTCGCTGTTGCGCACCGTAAGCATGATGATGGGAACGTCGCCCGTCGCGCGAATTTCGCGGCACGTTTCGAGGCCGGACCTCCCCGGCATATTCACGTCCAGCAGAATCAGGTCGGGACGCTCGTCGCGGATCATCTCGAGCGCTTCATCGCCGCTTTTCGCTTCGGCGACGGTGTAACCCTGCGACGTCAGGGTTGTGCGCAGCACGCGCCGGATCTGGGGTTCGTCGTCGACGATGAGTATCTTCGCGGAGGTCATGTACGCGCGGCCCGAGGGCGATCGATCGGCAGCGTGAATGAAAAAACGGAGCCTCGCCCGCGCTGGCTGGTGAGGCTCATTGTACCACCGTGCGCTTCGACGATCGCCTTGGCGATCGGCAGACCCATTCCCGTGCCTTCCACACTGTAGCGCTGATCCCTGCCGCGATAGAATTTTTCAAAGATGAGCGTCTGCTCGGGATCGTCGATTCCGGCGCCCCGGTCGGCGACGCTCGTGACCACGAAATTGCCGTTGGCTTCGGCGGTGATCGTAATGGGCTGGTCGTGGGGCGAATACTGGTTGGCGTTCTCGATCAGTTGGACCAGGGCTTCTCGGGCGCGCGCCACGTCCACACGAACCATCGGCAAGTTCTCGGCCACCTGCATCTGGACCACGCGATTGCCGAGCGCGTTCCGGCAGTGCTCCAGGGCCGCCGTGATGACGTGATCGATGGGATGCGGCGCGACCTGCAATTCCACCTCGCCCGCGTCGAGCTTGGCCATTTCGCCCGCTTCGCCCACCAGGCGGTTCAGCCGGTCGCTTTCCTCGTTGATGATCGTCAGCAACTCCTGCCTCTGGGGCTCTTGCAGGCTGGGATTCGACAGCAGATTCGTCACCGACGCCTTGATCGACGTGAGCGGGGTGCGCAGCGCGTGCGTCACCGCGTCGAGAAGCGCGGTGCGAAGCTGCTCGCCCTGGCGCGCGGCCTCGGTCTGGCCGAGCTGTTCCACCGCGCGCGCATGCTCCATGCCGATGGCCAGCAGCGTTCCGATCGCCTCGAGCGTCCGCCGGGAGAGGATCGTGCCGGAAGTCCCCAGGCTGCCTATCGCGCGCACTCCCATGCGCACGGGCACGAAGCAAAGGCTGTTGGCCTCCTCGATCTTCGGCTCGTCGCGGACCATGATGGTTTTCAGCGTCTCCGTGTCCAGCTGAGGGATGACGGGGCCGGAGCGATAGACTTTCTGCTTTTCCGCCAGAAAAAGCGCGGCCGCGCCCACTTCGAAAATATCCACGATCTGGACGGGGATGCGGTTGAGCAGCTCCATCACGTTGCCGGATTCCAGCAGACCTTGGCTGAACTTGTACAGCTTTTCGATGTCGCGCTCGCGCGCGGAGGCGTCGGCAGCCTGCTGCCGGGCGCTCGTCGAGAGACGGCTGGCGAGAACGGCGACCACCAGGAAGGCGATCAGCGCCACCCAATTCTGAGGGTCGGCGATCGTAAACGCGCCGACGGGAGGGAGGAAATAGTAATTGAACGCCAGCATGGCGGCGAGTGACATCGCCACGGAAACGGCCATGCCCCAGAGCGTCGAAACGGCTAAAATGGCCAGGAGAAACGTCAGCGCCACCGTCGTGGCATTAACGGGAAGCACCCTGCGGTAGAAAAACGTGATTGCGATTACAATTGCAAAGGCCGCCGCGAATTGCAGGATGCGGTTGAGAACGGGCGATCGCACGGCGCCATTCTACGCCATCCGTGATAGCTTTCCGAGAACCTACATAAGAGAACAAGCGCGTGCCGAAAACACCTGAAGAGTGGCTGAAAGTAACGTCACCCCCACAGAAGGCCAAGGGGTCGCTGAAGCTGTTCCTGGGCTATGCGCCCGGCGTCGGCAAGACGTACAGCATGTTGAGTGAAGCGATCCGGCGGCACAGCCGCGGCGAGGACGTGGCCATCGCCGTGGTCGAAACGCACGGCCGCAAGGGAATCGCCGAGCTCGTCCCGCAACTCGAAGTCATCCCCCGCCGCAAGATCGACTACAAGGGGACGGTCTTCGAGGAAATGGACGTCGACGCCGTCCTCAAAAGGCACCCGGCGGTCGTACTTGTCGACGAACTGGCCCACACCAACATCCCCGGCAGCAAACACCGCAAGCGATACGAAGACGTGCTCGAAATCCTGGAAGCGAAGATCGACGTGCTTTCCACCGTCAACATCCAGCACATCGAAAGCATCGCGCCCACCGTGACCGCCATTACCGGCGTGGTGGTCCGCGAAACCGTGCCGGACTGGGTGCTGCATCTCTCGGACGAAACCGTGATGGTCGATCTGACGCCCGAAGCCCTGCACAATCGCATGAAGCGCGGCGACGTGTATCACACGGAAAAAGTGGAGCAGGCCCTGGGAAACTTCTTCCGGCGCGGGAACCTGATCGCCTTGCGCGAGCTCGCCCTGCGGCAGGTGGCCGAACAGGTGGATCGCAGCCTTTCGACCTACATGGATGAAAAGGACATCCAGGGGACCTGGAATGTCCGCGAGCGGATTGCCGTGTGCATCAGCGCGAATCCCCGGGCGCAATACCTGTTGGCGCGTGCCGCTCGCATGGCGCGCCGGATGGACGCGGAGCTGTACGCGGTGCACGTGGATACCGGCAAGAACGGGAACGCGCGCGACGAAAAGGCCCTGGCGGCCAACCTGCAATTCGCCGAAAGCCTGGGTGCGAAGACCGTGCGCTTGAAGGGCGACAGCGTCGCCGATACGGCGGCGCAATTCGTGCGCGAGAAGCACATCACGCAGATGATCTTCGGTAGGACGGCGGTCGAGGGATGGCGAAAGGTCCGCTACATGAACGCGATCAGCCGCTTCCTGCGCGATGCTCCCGCCGTCGATGTCCACATCGTCACGCAAGAACCCGACTAGCCGCCATCTGCCTCGGTCAAGGCACTCCAGTCTACGTTGTCATTCTGACCGGAGCGGTCGGGTTTCTGCCTTGATTTTCTGAGTGCCCCACCCTCGCTGTTTGAGGGTGGGTTCCTCGGTTTACGATGTTGCCTGCACTTCTAAATCGCCGGAATCTGACTCGCGTTCCACCCGCCGCCCAGCGCTTTGATTAGCAGCACGCTCGCGGTCATGCGGCGCGTCAGAATGTCCGCGGCGGCTCGCTCGTCGGCCAGAGCCGCGCTCTGCGCAATCGTCACTTCGAGGTAGTTGGCGACGCCACCCTTGTACCGGCTGCTCGATAAATCGAGCGAGTGCTCGGCCGCGGCCACGGCGGCATCCTGCGTTTTGGATTCGTCCTGCAAAATGCGGAGGGCCGCGAGATTGTCTTCCACCTCCTGAAACGCGGTCAGCGTCGTTTGGCGATAGTTGTCCACGGACTGATCGTAGGCGGCGCGCGCCTGTTCCGTCACGCCGCGGCGCTGGCCGCCGTCGAAAAGCAGTTCGGCGGCCGACCCCGCAAGCGACCAGAAACCGCTGGGGCCCTGAAGCAGGGTGCCGAGCCTCGCGCTGTCGAATCCTCCCTGGCCTGTCAGCAAAAACTGCGGGAAGTATGCCGAACGAGCCACGCCGATCTGCGCATTCGCTTCCTGGACGCGCCTTTCGGCCGCGGCGATATCCGGCCGGCGCTCCAGCAGTTCGGAGGGCAAGCCCGCGGGAATGGACGGCGGCGGATTGATAAGCGGCGCAGGCTGTTGTCCGAATCCGGCGGGCGCCTTGCCGATCAGAACGGCGATGGCGTGCTCGAACGCGGCGCGCTGCACATCGACGTCGGAATCCTGCGCGCGAGTGGTTTCCAGTTGCGTTTGCGCCTGGGCCACATCCACGGCGGAAGCGACGCCGCCGTGATAGCGGCTCTGCGTCAACTCCAGCGTTTTCTCGTAGGCCACCACGGTTGAGTCGAGCAGTTGCTTCTGCGAATCGAGTCCGCGCAACTGGAAGTAGTCGAGCGCCAGCTCCGCGTGAAGGCTCAAATCCACGCTCGCCAGATCGGCGGCAGTGGCCTGTGCTTCAGAGCGCGCCGCTTCCACCGTCCGCCGCACGCGGCCCCATACGTCCGGTTCGTACGAGACGTCAACAGGCAGCTGAAAATCGTTGTAGGTCACAGGTGAGGTCGTGCCGAAGAGCGCCTTATTCTGAGATTGACCCGTGCGGCCGCCGGAAGCCGTGCCCGACACGCTGGGAAAGTA
The DNA here is from genome assembly GCA_963813045.1 of uncultured Acidobacteriota bacterium. GTDB lineage: Bacteria > Acidobacteriota > Terriglobia > Acidiferrales > UBA7541 > Palsa-295. The sequence goes on along the minus strand of CAWEXR010000026.1, from coordinate 22,216 downwards.
GGCCGCTCGGGCAACGCGGACCGCCGCGCGAGCCTCCAGGAACTGCGCCTGCGCCGCCTTCAGTGTCTGGTTCGATACGCTGACTTGTTCTTCGAGTGCACTCAGCTGCGGGTCGCCGTAGGCTTCCCACCATTTGCCCTTGGTAACGTCGTCGCTTGGCTGCGCTGGCTTGAAGCTCGGAGCTTCCTTGTATGCGGCGGGCGCATCCGCCGAGGGCCGCACGTATTTCGGCCCCACGGTGCAGCCGCCCAGTAGAAGCGCCAGCGAAATCAGCGCTTCCACGCGGCAGCCGCACACGTGCCTTGACGCCGGTCGAGGGCTCCGAGATGCTCGGCTATTTCTGTGCGTAGGTGACTCGCCAGATTGAGTTCGAGCCGTCATCCGTCACCATCAAAGAGCCATCCGACGCCACGGCGACGCCCACCGGGCGCCCCCACACGTTCCCATCGGGTAGAACGAAGCCCGTGAGAAAGTCCTGGTATTCGCCGGTCGCGTGGCCGTTCTTCATCGGCACCAGCACCACTTCGTAGCCGGTTCGCACCGAACGGTTCCACGATCCGTGCTCCGCCCCGAAGAGGTCCCCCTTGTATTCTTTGGGAAACTGTTTCGCCTCGTAGAAAGTGATATTCAACGAAGCGTCGTGCGGTTCCATCAGCACGTCCGGCACGATGGCCTTGTCTTTCAATTCGGGATGCTTGCCCGGAAAGCGCGGGTCCGGATTGCCGCCCGTGTAATACCATGGCCAGCCGTAGAATCCGCCCGCCTGGACGTGCGTGATGTAGTCCGGCGGAAGATTGTCGCCCAGTTCGTCGCGCTCGTTCACCGAGGTCCACAGTTCGCCGGTCTGCGGATTGACGGTGACGCCGGAACCATTGCGGATTCCCGAGGCGTAGACGCTCAGATTCGAGCCGTCCGGGTTCGCCACCAGAATATCGGCGCGGTGAAACTCGCTTGTGTCCGTATCGATGTCGGTCACGTTGGTGTGCGAGCCCACGGCGATGAACATCTGTTTTCCGTCCAGCGAAAACACCACCCCCCGCGCGAAATGGTTCGGCCCTTTGGGCAGATTGGGGACGATCGTTTCCGAAGGGCCGGTCGCCTTCATGTCGCCGTTCTTGTACGGGAAGCGCAGGACGGCATCCGTGTCGCCAACGTATAGATATTGCGGATTCGGCCCCCGCGGGTAGAACGCAATGCCGAAGGGCAAACTGAGTCCCGTCGCAAAAGTTTCCATTTGCTGATATTTCCCATCGCTGGTCATCCCGCGGAATACGACAACGCTGCCGTTATTCGTCGCCGCTACGAAAAGATCGCCATTCGGCGCCGTGATGATCGTCCTGGGGGCGATCGCTTTGCCGTCAGCACCCTGAAGATTCAGGGCGTAAGCCTCCACTTTGAAGCCGGCCGGCGCCTGCGGCCATGCATCCGCCGGTCTTGCCACCGGCCGCGAGAAGATCGCCGAAGACTTCGTCGCATAGGGCGCCGGCAGATCGGCGGCCGTAATGTGGTGGACGTTGCCGGGCGCCTCACCGTGAAAATCGGTGAATGGACTCTTTTCATCGGCGCGTGCGGCTGCGCCGACGCGCGGCGCGGCGTATTCACTGCGGGTTACGGCGAACAACAGCAAGGCGAGGCCGATGGTCATTGCCGCGCCCACATAGAAACGTTTCATGTATTCTCCTTCCTCAGGTCGTCATTCCTTCAACCTTCACAAACCGTTCGAACACTCCTGAACGCTAGGGATTGCCGGACGCATCGTTCCCCGGCGCGTTCTGTGGCGCCGAGCTGATCCGCACGGTCTCACCCGAAACAATGGAATCCGGGGGATTCACGATCACGAAATCGTCCGCGGTCAAGCCCGCGACAACCTCGACTTCGTTTCCCATGTCGCGGCCGAGCGTGATGTTCACCAGCGCCGCGCGATTGCCGTCCTGCACTGTTCCGACCTGCAAGCCCTCCGAGCGGAAAATCAGCGCGGTCACCGGCAGGATAAAGGCCGGCGAACCCGCTGGCACTTTCAGGTGAACCTCGGTATACGCTCCGGGCAGCAATTCGCCCGTGCGGTTGTCCACGTCCACTTCCACCAGGAGCGTGCGCGAAGCGACGTCGATGGAATCAGCCGTCCGCACCAGTTTACCTTTAAAGCGGCGGCCCGGAAATTCCTGGAGAGTCAGATCGGCGAAGAGGCCGGGCTTGGCCGACTGCGAATACTGCTGCGGGACGTTCACGTACACGCGCAGCTCTTGCGTTGCGGCCATGTGAAATAGTTCGGTGGCCGGTCCGCCCGCGCCGGAGTTGATCAGGTGCCCGATATCGGTGTTGCGCGCGGTGATCACGCCGGCGAACGGCGCGTAGATTTTCTCGAACGACTGCAACTCCTCGAGGCGCTTCACGTTCGATTCAGAGGAGGCCACCATGGCTTTCTTGGCCGCGAAATCGCCCGTGGCGTTGTCCACGTCCTGCTTCGATACGGAGTCCGTCTTCAGCAGGTCCTGATATCGCTGCGCCGTAATCTGGGACAGGCTGTAATTCGCCTGCGCCGTATTCAAGTCCGCGCGCGCCTGATCGAGCTGCTGATCCACTTCAGGAGTTTCGATGTCCGCTAGCAACTGGCCCGCTTTCACGCGCGCCCCGATATCCACGTACCATTTCTTCAAATATCCATTCGTGCGCGCGTAAATAGGGGAGTCGTTGAAGGCTTGGATGTTGCCTGGGAGAACAACCTCGTTCTGAGGTGCTCCGAGTTTCGGGTGCATCACCGCAACGGTGGGAACCGCCAGATCGTTCGTCTCCTTTTCCAGAGCGGCGCTGGCCCTCCGCCGGGGCACGACACCGGCGATCACGATGGCGGCGACGACCGCCAGCGCGATGACCAGCGCCAGAACGCCATGCTTCGCGCGCGGCTGCTCTGTGGCCCCTCCCCGGCTATCAGCCATGACCTGTTCTTTCCATCTGCGTATCACCCATCTGCATATCACTAGATAGACGACCTTTAGCTTGCATTCGTTTCACTCGGAGGCCGTCGATGATTCGTCCCCCTCGCGCCATCCATGCACGGTGCTGAAGACCACGGGAACGAAGAACAGAGTTGCCACCGTCGCGAACAGCAGGCCGCCGATCACGGCGCGGCCCAGCGGCGCGTTTTGTTCGCCGCCTTCGCCGAGCCCCAGCGACATCGGCAGCATGCCAATGATCATCGCCAGCGCCGTCATCAGCACGGGCCGGAAGCGTGTGAATCCCGCTTCGAGCGCCGCTTCCGCCGCTGTTCTCCCGGCTTGCAACTGCTCCTTGGAAAAGCTCACCACCAGGATGCTGTTCGCGGTCGCCACCCCCATGCACATGATCGCACCGGTCAGCGCCGGGACACTGATCGTCGTGTGCGTGATGAACAGGAACCATACGATTCCCGCCAACGCCGCCGGCAGGGCCATCAGGATGATAAACGGGTCCAGCCACGATTGGAAATTCACCACGATCAGCAGGTAAACCAGGACGATCGAAAATCCAAGACCGGCCAGCAGCCCGATGAACGACGAGTTCATCGTCTCGATCTGGCCGCTGACCAGGATCTGCGATCCTGCAGGCAAATCCTTCTTGCTCTTGTCGATGATCGGCGTGATGTCTCGCGCCACTCCGCCAAGATCCCGCCCGTCCACCGCCCCGTAGATATCGATCGCGGACTGAATGTCGTAGTGACTCACCTCTCCCATCTCCGCTCCTCGTGTGAAGGAAGCGAGACCTGCCATGATCTGCGGCGGGGCATTGCTTCCGCTCGCGTTGGCCACCGGGACGTTTTCGAGGTCCTGAAGCGAATTCACGCGATACTGCGGCGTCTGCGTCGTGATCGTGTAGCTCACGCCGGTGCGCGGATCAAGCCAGAACGCCGGGGCGGTCTGGAAACTGCCGCTGAGCGAAATCAGCAGATTCTGCGCTACGTCGCGCTGCGTGAACCCGACTTCGCCTGCCTTCGTGCGGTCCACGTCGATGTGCAGCTTCGGATAGTTGAAAGGCTGCTGGATTCGCAGATCGACCATGCCGGGAACGAATTTCAGGCGGTTCATCAGATTTTCCGCGAAATAGCGGTTGGCAACCAGGTTGCGGCCCACGATCTTGATGTCGATCGGCGCCGGTAAGCCGAAGTTTAGGATTTGAGTGACGATGTCCACCGGCAATTCGTAAAAGGTGATTCCCGGGAAATCCCGGCCGAGCTTTCGACGAAGATCGCGCACGTAGCCCACGGTCGGATGATGATCGGGTGCAAGCTCCACCTGAATGTCCGCATCCCCCGGCCCGATCGGCGCCGAAGTGCTGTAGGAAAGGTTGAGGTTGCTGTAGGGAAGCCCGATGTTGTCGAGAATCGTTCGGAGTTCATCGGGAGGGATCTCCTTGCGAATATCCTGCTCCACCCGGTCGCAAAGCGCGGCCGTATCCTCGATACGGGTTCCCGTCGGCGCCCGCATGTGCATCACGAACTCGCCGCTGTCCACGCTCGGAAAAAAATCCTCCCCCACGAGCGGCACCAGCGCGAACGAAAGCACGCAGGCGGCAAAAAAGCCGACTACGAAAATCCTCTTGTGGCGGATCGCCGCGCCGAGCAGCCCGTGGTACCCTCCGCGAAAACGCTCGAAACCCGTCTCGAATTTCGCCTGTATGCGCACAAAGGGATTTCGGGACTTCTCCGTTCGCTCGCGGCGCTCCTCCTCCGTCTGTTCGACCAGCAGATACCGCGCCATCGTCGGCACCAGCGTCCGCGACAGCAGATAGGACGCCAGCATCGCGAACACCACCGCCTCCGCCAGCGGCGCGAAAAGATACCGGGCCACTCCCGAAAGAAAGAACATCGGCACGAACACGATGCAGATCGAAAGCGTCGAAACCAGGGCCGGCACCGCGATCTGCGACGCGCCGTCCAGAATCGCCTGTATGATTTCCTTCCCCTGGTCCAGGTTGCGGTTGATGTTTTCGACTTCCACCGTGGCGTCGTCTACCAGGATTCCCACCGCGAGTGCCAGGCCTCCCAAAGTCATGATGTTGATCGTCTCACCCAGCGCACTCAGCACCACGAGCGAGGTGAGCACGGAAAGCGGAATCGACACGGCGATGATCAGCGTGCTGCGCCAGCTCCCCAGGAACACAAGAATCATCAGTCCCGTAAGGCAAGCGGCGATCGCTCCCTCGCGCACCACGCCGTTGATCGAGGCCTTCACAAAAATCGACTGGTCCGAGAGCGCCTTGATATCGACGTGCACCGGCAGGGACGCCTCCACCGCGGGGAGCGCCTTGCGCACGTTGGCAATCACGTCCAGCGTCGACGCGTCCCCCAGCTTCAGTATCGACATCAGGGACGCCCGCGCGCCGTTTACCCGCACGATGTTCGTCTGCGGCGTAAAACCGTCCCGGACGTAGGCCACGTCGCGAATGTAGATCGTCGAGTCGTTCGACCGTCTTGATCGGCAGATCGTTCAGCTCGTTCACAGTCTGCGGCGAGCCATTCATGTCCACCTGATATTCATATCCGCCGATTTTGGCAGTGCCGGCCGGAAGGATCAGGTTCTGGGCGTTGATCGTGTTGACCACGTCGAGCGGCGAGAGTCCCTTTGCCTGGAGCGCCGTCGTGTTGAGGTCCACCATGATCGTGCGCTGCTTCCCGCCGTATGGATTCGGAATGGTGATCCCGGGAACCGTGATGAGCCCGGTGCGGATGAAGTTTTGGCCCATGTCGGCCAGTTGCTGTTCGCTGACGCCTTGGCCGGAGAGACCCAGCTGCAAAATCGGCACAGATGAGGCGTTATAAATCAGGATAAACGGCGGCGTGATCCCCGGAGGCAGGTTGCGCACAGTGCTCTGGGCGATCGCCGTCACTTGAGCGACCGCGACGCCTATATCGGTGTGCGGATGAAAGTAAACCTTGATGAGGCCCACGCCGTTCAACGACTGCGATTCAATATGCGCGATGTCGTTGACGGTCGTCGTCAGGGACCGCTCGAAGTTGAAGATGATACGCGTGGACATTTCCTCGGGCGAAAGCCCCGTGTACTGCCAAACCACGGTGATGACGGGAATATCGATGTTCGGGAAAATGTCCACCGGCGATCGCACGATCGAAATCACGCCCAGGATCAGGATCAAAATCGAGGCGACCACGAAGGTGTACGGCCGGCGTAAAGCGAGTCGAACAATCCACATTCTTCCCGACTCCTGACGTCACTGGCACCAAGCCGCGCGGTCTGCCGCAGGCGCTCAAAGCCGCAAACGCGCATTATCTCACGCGCGACCCGTTTCGCAGACACGGAGCACCGCACAACCGCAACCCAATCCCGCGGACGGTACCGCAGCTCTTCAGCCGGCACTTCCAGCCTTTAGTTGGACGAACAAAGCTCCGCCCCGGATGCAACTACTTCCGCCTGAGGTTCGGCTGGCCCGCTGCCGGCGTGGTTACTTCTGCGAGATGTACTTCTGCGTGGACGAAATTCCTTCTTGCGCGGCTTCCAGATTTCGCACCGTCGGAGAAAGATCGTGCCGCTCGAAACACCGGGCGACCGCTTTCCCGATTTCATCGAACCTCTCGGTGGCCAGAGCGATCACGCTCGGCCCCGCGCCGCTCAGCGCCACGCCCAGCAGACCGGGCATGCGCGGCAACGCAAGCGCTTCGGCCAGCCCGGGAATGAGCGCCTGGCGGGCGGTTTGATGCAGCCGGTCCTGCATGGCGTCCCAGAGAAGTTCGTACCGCCGGTCTTCGAGCGCCGCCACAAAAAGTGCGGCCCGCTGCAAATTGTGCACCGCGTCGGCGCGCGACACGCTTTGCGGCAGCACGGCGCGCGATTTCTTCGTCTCGAGCGTCACGTTGGGCGTCACCACGATCAGCCGGATCACCTTCGGCCAGCGTTTCCGCACCGCGACCACGGTGCCGTCGCTGCGGGTGAGTGTCACCACCAGTCCGCCCAGCAGCGCCGCGGCCACATTGTCGGGATGGCCCTCCATTTCCGTCGCATAGCGCAGCGCCGCGTCCTTGGCGATCGGCCGTCCTGTAACCGCGAAGCCCAGCGCGATGCCGGCCACGGTTGCCGCCGCGCTGCTTCCCAGCCCGCCCGCCACGGGAATTTCGTTCTGCACCGCGACCCGCACGCGCGGCAGCGGAAAGCCTTCGCGCTCGGCCGTCAGCCGCATAGCGCGAAAAATCAAGTTCTGCTCGGGGTCTTTCGGAAGTTGGGACGTGCCGCGGACGCCGCGGCTTCGCGCCAGCGTGCGTGAGCTCGGTCCAGCAAGCAGCGACGCCCGCACGCTGAGGTACATCTCCAGCGCCAGACCCAGGCAATCAAAGCCCGCGCCCAGATTCGCGGTCGACGCGGGGACTCGCACTTCAAATGAACTTTGCCGCGCTGGACTCATGACCTTGGATCGATCCTGTGTGGCAACATTGAAACAATCAAGTCGCAGGTGCTTTGTAGGGGCACAGTCCGCCGCGGCGGATGTCCGGCGCGCGACCTTGACGCCCCGCAGCCCATTCGACTCCTGTGGAGCGGGTCTAGTCTCTCAAGCTGCGTCTTTGCTCGAGGCTCTTGAGAATCGCGCCCTTCGTCGCCGCCACGCGCTCCGGAGCGTTCCGGAACGCGCCCATTATGGGCTGCGGCGCGGATCCATCCTTCGCGCCCGAGTCAAGCGAGAGCGTTCCGCGGTGATAATTGATCATGTAGTCCGGATCCTTCAGCGCGTGACCCGTCAGCACCGCGACCACATCTTCCCTGTGCTTGATGTGGCCCGCGGCTGCCAGTTTCTTGATGCCCGCGACCGTCGTGGCCGAAGCCGGCTCGCAGCCGATGCTGTCGCGCCCGATCATCGCCTTCGCGTCGGCGATTTCCTGCTCGCTCACGGCGATGATTTTTCCGCCCGAGCGCAGCACGGCGCGCAGGGCCTTCTTCCACGACACCGGTGCGCCGATCTTGATTGCCGTGGCGAGCGTCCGCGGATTCGCGATCGGCTCGAGCTTTTCCGGCAAGTGGTCGCCATTCGCCGATTGCGCCGGATCGAGATTTGCGAACAGGCGAGCGAGCGGCGCCGCGCCTTCCGCCTGAATCACGCTCAGCTTCGGCAATCGCTTGATCAAGCCCAGATCGAGCAGCTCCTGAAAGCCCTTGCCGAGCGCCGTGCTGTTCCCCATGTTTCCGCCGGGAACGACCACGTGGTCCGGCGCCTGCCACAGGCACTGCTCCATCATTTCGTAGGCCACCGTCTTTTGCCCCTCGATGCGGAACGGATTGATCGAGTTCGCCACGTAGATCGAGGGATCCTCGCCGATTTCCTGCACCAGCCGCATGCAGTCGTCGAAGTTCCCGTCGATCTCCAGCACCAGCGCGCCGTAGTCCAGGCTCTGCGCGAGCTTTGCGGGCGACACCTGTCCGCGCGGCAGTAAAATCGTGGACTGCAATTCCGCGCGCGAAGCGTACGCCGCCAGGCTCGCCGCCGTGTTTCCCGTGCTCGCGCAGACGGCGGTGCGCGCGCCGGAGATCAGCGCCTGCGTCATCGCCGCGGCCATGCCCGTGTCCTTGAACGAGCCGGTCGGATTGTAGCCCTGATGCTTCAGCCGCAGGTCGGACAACCCGCAGTACTTCGCCGAAAGCGGCGCGTGGAAAAGCGGCGTGTTCCCTTCGAACAGGGTCACGAACGGCGCCGTTTCGCCGAACGGAAGCACGTCGTGATAGCGCCACACGCCGCTCGCGTCGCGCGGCAGCTTCGAAATTGTCTTGGCCGCCCAGTACCTCCGCAGCGCTGAGGGATCGTGCGGCCGGACGAGGCGGCAATCGATCTCTAGCGTCTCGCCGCAGCGCGGGCACACGTAGATCCGCTCGCGAAGACCGAACGTGGCGCCGCACGCGCGGTTTACGCAGCGCTGCACGCCTTTCTCCGTCTCCTTAGCCGCGTGCGCCACTTTCTGGGCCATTTCAGGAAACCTTTACCTTGGATTCGCGCTTTTTCGGCGCGGCCAGTCCGAACTCCCGGTGCACCGCCATCACCGCCGTTTTCATGTCCTTGTCGGACACCACGAACGAGATGTTGCTCTCCGACGACCCCTGCGCGATCGCGATGATGTTCACGTTTTCGCGGCCCAGCGCGCTGAACAGGCGCCCCGCGACCCCGGGCGTGCCGCGCATGTTTTCGCCCACCACGGCCACAACCGCGATGCTCGGATCGACCGTGATGTGTTCCACCTTTTCGTGCGCCACGTCCTGCGCGAATTCCTTGCGCAATGCCTCCACGGTGCGCTTCGCGTCCGAGCCGGCCACGATCAGGCAGATGTCGTTTTGCGACGACGACTGCGAAATCAGCAGGATGGTCGCGTGCGCCTGCGCCGTGGTCGAAAACGTGCGCCCCACCACGTCCGGCGCGCCCACGATTCCCGGCCCGCCCACCGTGATCAGCGCGATGTCGCGAATCGCGGTGAGCGCCTTCACGCCGCCGCCGTTGCTTCGCCCCTTCGGTGTGATCTTCGTGCCGGTTTGCTCCGGCGCAAAGCTGTTGCGGATCCACACGGGAATTCCCGCCCGCGCAACCGCGCGTAGCGTCTTCGGATGGAGCACTTTCGCGCCGAAGTAGGCGAGCTCGGAGGCTTCGCGGTAGGAGATTTCCGGGATCGTGCGCGCGTCCGGCACCAGGCGCGGGTCCGCCGTCAGCACGCCGTCCACGTCCGTCCAGATGATCACCTCGTCCGCATCCAGCGCCGCGCCGAGAATCGTCGCCGAATAGTCCGAACCTCCGCGCCCAAGAGTCGTCAGAACGCCTTCCGCCGTCGCCCCGATGAAGCCGGTGGCCACCGGGATCACGCCCCGATCGAGCAGCGGCCGCAGGCGCGCCTGGCAGCGCTCGCGCGTGCGATCCATGATCGGATCGGCGCCGCCGTGGTACGAGTCGGTCATAATCAGTTCGGTGGACTCCACGGACTCGCTCGGCGCGCCAAGTTCCGAAAGTGCGCCCGCGACCATTGGCGCCGCAAGCCGTTCGCCGAGGCTAGAGATCGCGTCCAGCGTGCGCGGCGTGAGTTCGCGGAGCAGTGCCGTCCCTTTGCAAAGCTCCTCGCCCTCGCGAAAAAATTTGCCGAGCCGGGCGGAGATGCGGCGGCGATCTTCTTGGCTCGAAATCAACGTGGCGAGCGCGGCTTCATGCTGTTGGCGCAGCGCCGCGAAAATCGCCTCGGCTTGCGCTTGCTGGCCCTCTTCCGCCTGCGTGGCGGCTTCGATCAGCCGGTTGGTCACGCCGCTCATCGCCGAAACCACTGCCACGATCGGGCCTTCCCGCGAAGCCTCCTTTACGATCTGCGCCACGCGCGCGATGCACGAAGCATCGCCCACAGACGTGCCGCCGAATTTCATCACTCGCAACGGTTTTTTCATTGTCAGAACGATCCGGCGCAAAGCGATTTGAAGTGGCCTGGAGCCAAAGCGACCGGGCGTTCAGCATGGCCGCGCCTCAAAAAACTATACACTATCGGGCCGAATTTGCGCGACGCCGCCCGCGCGCCAGTAATATCAGTTTGAACTCGGCGGCACTTCTCCGTTCCCAGAGCCGGCCCGCGCAGCTTAATGGTCACGAATTGCCCCGAAACTGTGCAATATTGAACAGTCGGAAGGATCTGGGTTCATCTATTCTGGCGTATGCTATCTTCTGTGTCTTCCGCCGTTCGACGTCGCTCTGTCAAGGCCCATCGCTCCTCCCGAAAAGCGAATTCAAGAAGCCCTGCCTTTGATGTGAAGTTGTTCCTCGATTCGGCCGGTCTGGGAAGAAAGGTCGCCAAGTTTAGAGGAAAAGAAACCGTCTTCGCCCAGGGCGCCCCCGCGAAGAATGTCATGTACATTCAGGAAGGCGGTGTGCGGCTTACTGTGGTCAATGAGACCGGCAAAGAAGCCGTTGTGGCCATCCTTGGACCGGGCGATTTTTTTGGGGAAGGGTGCCTTGCGGGCCAGTCCATTTGCATAGCGACCGCGACCACGATTGCACCCACCACCGTGCTCGTCATTGAGAAAGACGAGATGATTCGCGCGCTCCACGAGGAACATCAGTTCTCCGACCGCTTCATCGCGCATATGCTGGGGCGAAACATACGAGTCGAGGAGGACCTGATAGACCAGCTCTTCAACTCCAGCGAGAAACGGTTGGCGCGCACTCTGCTGCTGCTCGCACGCTACGGCGCGCCGGGCCAGACTCAAAATGTACTTCCCAAAGTATCGCAAGAGATGCTGGCGGAGATGATTGGCACAACGCGGTCCCGAGTCAATTTTTTCATGAACAAATTCAGGAAGCTGGGCTTCATCCAATACAAGGGCAGGATCCAAGTCAACAATTCGCTTCTGAGTGTTGTCTTGCACGACTGAGCTAACCCTCGCCCCGCGCCCTGAACGGAAGGATACCCGGCCTTCCGAACCGGCAGGAACTAATGCGAATAGTGTTCAAAATTGAACTGTTTCGCGGCTGGTATTTTCGCATTCTGGCCGAATGAAAAAGAAAGAACTCACCCCCAAACAGTTATCCTCCGTCCCCTGTCCTACATGTGGTGTCGCTGTCGGTAAGCGTTGCGTGCTGCATTCAGGTGCTCTGCGCTCGGAACCACACGTCGAGCGCAAGTTTGCCGCTGCTGAGGCCATCGCGGGGAAATGAATTCTCCGCGGTCCTCGACGTCGATGAGTCCCTTCCAACCGACAATCCGAGATATGCCGTGGTAAGCCCTGTTACCAATAGTGGCCTGGAAGCATGCCGCTTTCCGATAAGCACCGCGGGTGCTGGCGCAGTTTGAATCGGCGGCTTCGTGGATAGTGTTCCAAAATGAGTGGTACTACTTCTTTGAAAGCTCGCCTTTGAAATGGCTTTCAACATCCTCGGGACTCAGCGGGTTTCTCGCCTTGGTCAATATGACTGAATAGACGACCTCATTCCCTTCGATCTGCGCGGAGATAAACGCCCCGTCTTCCGGCAGTTCTTGGTAGAAGAATTTCACTTTTCTACCGTCTTCCAGTGTCTTGACCCACTCTTGGTCTCGCATGTTCGTAGCTCCTGAGCCGCGGTCAGGGTGTGTCGTCGGGAGTATACGTTGTTCAGCGCGGGAAATTGCGGATCGGGAATCAGAAGTCGGCATTTCGGAAGGTGGCCCGGCCTCACCGAGAATCCCAGTTTCTCGGGACCTGCTCCGGACCGGTGCTCCGATGAAAACATGAGCTTTAAGTGTGTGCACTTGAGGACAGACTCTGGTGTTCGCTGCGCCCACAATGACGGTGCACGGCGAGAACACGAGTGAACATCGGAGGATAATTTATGAACGGATTTAAGTGTCTTGCACTAGCTGCTGTTGCTGGAATCTGCTTCACAGTGACCGCTCCCAAAGTAGAGGCTCAGGTCAGCGTCGGCGTCAGCATTGGAGCCGCCCCTGACTGTCCTTACGGCTACTACGACTACGCTCCTTATGCTTGTTCTCCTTACGGCTACTACGGCCCGGAATGGTTTTCGGGCGGCGCGTTCATTGGCGCAGGCTCGTGGTTTCATGGTCCTGACAACTTCCAAGGCCACGTAAACAACCGTCTCGACGCTCAGCGCGGCTATAGAGGCCCAAGGCCGAACCCTGGCGATAAAGCCGAGCCGTCAAAGCGCGTCGATAAGGTGGCCCACTTCAAGGGAAATGAAATGCGTGATGGGCGCGGTCACGTCAGCGAGGGAAAACACTAAGAACAACCGATGCGAATGGTCCGATGATGACGGAAATCTGTTCCGGGTGGCCTGTCGGATACTCGGAACGTATCGTCGGACCACGCGCCCAAGTCCTGACAAGTCAGGTTAGTTCCTAAGGGGCCGAAATTGAGGGAAGCCATACGCACATGAGCACATTCTTGATTGCGGCGTTCTCGTTCGCGGTGATGGTCTGCCTTTTGGTATTCCTTCACGAATGGGGACACCTCGTGGCCGCGAGGTCGTTTGGCGTGCGAGTGGAGGTGTTCTCGATCGGTTTTGGGCGGCGGCTATTCGGTTGGAAGCATGGGTCCACCGAATATCGGCTCAGCGCTCTTCCGTTCGGCGGCTACGTCAAAATGGCAGGTGATAGTCCGTTCAAGCCGCGCTCCGGCGCTGCGGATGAATTTCTTTCAAAGCCGCGCTGGCAACGGGCTGTAATCGCATTAGCGGGCCCGGTGATGAACTTGGTCGCGACGGTTCTGCTTTTCTGGGCTAGCTTCTGGCTTGTAGGATTGCCGCATCCCGCATACCTTACGCGTGCCGCGAATGTAGCAGCAGTCGCGGAGGGATCGCAAACCTCTGAAGTACGCGCGGGCGACGTGATTACGGCGGTCAACGGTGTCAACACGCCAAGCTGGGACGTGGTGTTCGCACAGGCTGCCAAAGCAGCTCCTGATTCTGAAATGAGTCTCATCGTGACCCGCAATGGCGTCCACACACCCGTAACGGTTAAAAAACGTGAAGGTGACCTGAGCTACCTTGGCTATCCGTGGGTCCAGCCGCGCGTTGATTCTGTAACCGCCAATACCCCGGCGTCCAAGGCGGGTCTGAAAGTGGGAGATTTAGTGACATCTGTTAATGACGACGCTCTGGTAACGTGGCCGCAATTCCTCGACATGGTGCGCGAGTCTAGTACACCTGATTCGTTAATCATGGTGCTACGCGGGCAAAGAACTGTGCCGCTTCATATCGGAGTCTTTTCTGGGGCCGAGCAGGGTGATGACCAAATTGGCGCCAGTCCCGAACTGAAGCGTGTCTACCATCGGCAAGGATTCTTTATCTCCGCCAAGGCAGCGTGTATGGTGACGGCCTTATTGGTGAAGCAAATCGGGGATATTTTTCGCGGTCTTTTCTCCGGCGCAATTTCGATCCGCGACTTGCAGGGAGTCGTTGGAATTGCGCAACAATCCGGTCAAGCTGCGGCGCATGGACTGGCGGATTTCATCGATCTGATGGCCCTGACCAGCTTGAATCTTGGACTCTTGAATTTACTGCCGATTCCCATTCTCGATGGCGGTCATATTCTGATTCTGGGGATCGAAGGGACATTCCAGCGGGACATCAACTTGGTGGTAAAGCAACGCTTCGTGCAGGCGAGTGTGATTTTTGTTTTAGCCCTCTCGGCCTTGGCGATGTTCAGTGATATTCAGAGGATCGTGAAAAGCTACTGAACGGGGTTAAACTTCAATACAAGTAAGTCGCACTTCCCTCAGTTTCACGACGGGCACTGCAACTGATGAATGGAAGGCGTCTTAATTCCTTATCCCCCCGCTTGCTCCGATCGCACCGTCCTATCTATACCATCCGTCTGCTGACCGTGCCACCCACGTGCGCGCCCGGAAACCTAAGTATCTTCTACTACCGCTGCGCCGCGAGGTTGGTGATCAAGGTGAATGTTTCCTGGCTTTAGCCCACGACATAAGAAGCGCGGCGAAGCGCGCTGTTTGCGTCCCGGATGGTGTTACGGGACCCCATCCACTGCGCTGCCTTTATCGCAGCATGTGTTCGGTGCCGCCACGGTGCGCGCACGGAAACTTAAGTAGCTTCTACCGCTGCGCCGCGAGGGCCGTGATCAACGCGGCGGCCTGCGGCGTGCCCAGTCCGGTCACATAGTCGTAACCGGCCAAGGCCGTGCAGACCGTGCCGCAGCTCCCGTTCGTGCCCTGCGTAACCGGATGGAAGTCGCCGGCCGGAGCGGCCTTCGCCAGCGAATACACCGTGGTGTTCGTGCTGCTCAGATTGCTCTTGCGCGCCGCGGCTCGCAGCGAGTTCGCGATGGCGAACAGACCGGCCCACTGAGGCGTGCCGGCGCTGGTCCCGCCGACCTGAAACCATCCGGAGTAGCCGTTGATTGCCACCGAATCGTAAATCGCGTAGCCCGTGCCGGGATTGGCGTTGTAGGAAACGTCGGGACTGCCGCGATAGCCGCGCGGATCGTCCGGAATCCCAAACTGCGCTTGAAACGACGGCTCGTGCTCGTACGCGCTGATGCCGCCGCCGCTGCCGCTCCACGCCGTTTCACTCGAATAGCTTCCGTTGGCGTTGAGCACAAGCGTCGTGCCGCCGACGCCGATCACGTCGGGCGAGGCGGCGGGATAGGCCACGCCCGTGCCGCTATCGCCCGAAGCGGCAAGGAACGTCACGCCGCTCGAAACGAAGTGATTGTCGAGGCTGGTCTCACCGTTGAATTCTCCGCTGGTCCAGCTCATGGACACCACCGAGGCCCCGTCGCGCACGGCCACATCGACGCCGGCGAAGAGATCGCTCAAGCTGTTCGAAGGAGCCTCCACCAGCAGGATCGTGGCCTTCGGCGCTACGGCGTGAGCCCATTCGACGTCGAGCGCGATCTCCACGGCCCAGTTGGCGTTCGCCGCCGGCTTGCTGCCCTTGGAATAAACCTTGCGGAAGCAGCCGTTGCTGCTCGTGCACGCCGGCAAACTGAAGTGCGTGTCAAACGTGCCGAGATCGGTCTCGGCGTTGGGATCGTCGTATGCATCCACGATCCCGATGGTCTGGCCCGCGCCCTGATTCGTGATCTGGTCGAAGCCATACGCGTGGCGCACCTGCGCGGGGGCGAACGCGGAGGTTGGCGGTCCGGCGGTGCTGCTCCCGGCCGCTGCATGAATCTGATAAAACGGCCGCATGAAGCTGATCGGGTTCTCGTCTCCCTCGTTGATATGCGGCAGCACCGGGATCAGGCGCTGCTGCGCGAAAAGCGGTTGGCAGAAGATCAGGCTTGCTGCGAACAGGACCCCCCTGCGTGCGGACTTGCGGATTCCCTCAGTTCCGACCACCCTTCCCCCCAGTCGCAGGCCCCGTTCGCGGGGCTGAATGGCTGCGTCTTGCAACGAGAGAAGGGTACGATCCGGGTCCGACTATTACCTATGGAGCCGGCGGCTCAATTCGATGGTACGAAAGTTCCCTGCCAAAAATGGCGCGTTTTGCGCAGCCAAGGCCGCTTAAACGCCCTTAAGTTGCCAATTTTACGCGGAAATTGGCAGGTCGAAATTCCATTAGCCATGTGGAATCAATTACTTACTGATTT
The DNA here is from genome assembly GCA_963813045.1 of uncultured Acidobacteriota bacterium. Classification (GTDB taxonomy): domain Bacteria; phylum Acidobacteriota; class Terriglobia; order Acidiferrales; family UBA7541; genus Palsa-295. The sequence continues at coordinate 6,183 of CAWEXR010000026.1, read as the reverse complement.
AGAGGGGCGTTTTTGAATTCTCCGAATTCCGGTGTTTTCTGACGCGAGCTTGCCTGTGTAGATCGCCATGCCGATCGCGGCATTCATGCCGAGCTTTTCGAGGGCGCGCACCTCGCGCATGCTGCGAATCCCGCCGGCCGCGGTGATCGGAAACCGGGTCGCGCGCCGCAACCCTCGGAAACCGGCGAGGTCCGTCCCTTTCATCGTGCCTTCGTTGTCGACGAAGGTGGAGAAGAACTCCGAGCAGTACGGCTCGAGTTCGGGGATCACGTCGCCGGGACGGAGTTTGAGCTTTTCGCGCCAGCCGCGCACGACGATCCGGCCGCCCTCGGTATCGAGAGCGACGATCACGCGCTTGCGCCCCACGCGCGCGGCGAGGTCGCGAAGAAAACCGCGCGCTACCTTTCCGTTCTCGAAGGCCGCGCTGCCCACGATGATTTTCTCTGCGCCCCAGGAGAGGATTCTTTCGGCGCGCGCGGCGGTGCGGATGCCGCCGCCGACGCGGACTTTGCGATTTGCGCCGCGGCAGAGCCGCTTGATCCAGCGGGAGTTCGATCCCTTGCGCATCGCGGCGTCGAGATCGATCACGTGCAGGATCGGATAGTCGCGGAAACGGTCGAGCAGGCCGAGCACGTCGTCCACGGCGAGCGCGCGTTTGCGCCCGCGCACGAGTTGCACGGCCTTGCCGTCTTGCAGATCGATACAGGGAATGATCATCGGCTATCGATTGAGGCGGACCGGGACGCCGCGCTCAGCCAGAAATTTCTTCATCGCGGAAATGGACTGCGTTTCCATGTGAAAGATGGACGCGGCGAGCGCGGCGTCCGCGCAGCCTTTCGTGAAAACATCGAAGAAATCGTCGAATGAATTTGCGCCGCCCGATGCGATCACCGGCACGGGGACGGTGGCGGCGATCTTCGCGGTCAACTCGCAATCGAAGCCGCTGCACGTGCCGTCGCGGTCGATCGAAGTCAGCAGGATTTCGCCGGCTCCGCGCGAGACGGCTTCGGCGGCCCACTCGGCGGCATCGAGCCCGGTCGCATCGCGCCCTCCGCGCGTATAAGCCTCCCACGAATTGCCTTTTCGTTTCACGTCGAGCGACAAAACGACCGCCTGCGCGCCGAATTGCTGCGACAGTTCCGAAATCAATTCCGGGCGCTGGACCGCCGCGGTGTTCACCGTGACTTTGTCCGCACCGGCGAGCAGCACGGCCCGGCCCTCCTCCATTCTTCGGATGCCACCGCCGGCGGTGAGCGGAATGTTCAACTGCTCGGCCACGCGGCAGATGGTGTCGAGGAAGGTCGAGCGCCCCTGGTGCGACGCGCTGATATCGAGGACAACCAGCTCGTCCGCGCCTTCGCGGTTGTAGCGCGCGGCAAGCTCGGCGGGATCGCCCATGTCGCGCAGGCCTTCGAACTCGATGCCCTTCACCACGCGGCCGGCATCCACGTCGAGGCAGGGAATGATCCGGTGAGCAAGCGTCATTGTACCGACTCCACAAAATTGCGCAGCACGACCGCGCCGGTCTCGCCGGATTTTTCCGGATGGAACTGCACGGCGCGAAGATTTTTCCGCTCGATCACGGCCGCGAACGAAACGCCGTGGTCACACGCGGCAACCGTGGGCGCGGCCGAAGCCGGTGCGGCGTAGGAATGCGCGAAGTAAAAGTACGCGTCCTCGGGAATGCCGCGCAGCAACGAGCTTTCCTGCACGCGGCGCACCTGATTCCAGCCGATATGAGGCGATTTCACGTTGGTAGGCAGAGCGCGAACCTCTTCGGGGAAGAAGCCGAGCCCGGATTCGCCGGGAGCTTCCTCGCTCGACGCGAACATCGCCTGAAGGCCGAGGCAGATTCCGAGAATCGGCACACCGAAATCGTACGCCGCGCGAAGCGACGACGTGAGATTCCGTTCGCGCAGGCCGGCGACGAAGGCGGCGAAGTGGCCGACGCCGGGCAGGACGATCACTTTCGCCGAAGCGATCTGGCGCGGCTCGACGGCGCGCCCGGTCTCAGCGCCAAGTTTTCGCAGCGCGCGCTCGACCGAAGGCAGATTGCCCGCTCCGTAATCGACGATGGCGATTTTCACAGCATTCTCCTATAGCAGGCCCTTCGTGGACGGCAGGACGCGCCGAAGCTGGCGGTCGCGCGTGACGGCGAAACGCAGAGCCTTGGCGAACGCCTTGAAGATGGATTCGACCTGATGATGCGACGACCGGCCGTACACCAATTTCAGGTGCACGTTGGCGGACGCTGCCTGCGCGAACGCGCGGAAAAAGTCCTCCATCAGCTCGGTCTGGAAATCGCCCACGCGCGCGGCGGAAATCTTGAAACTGCAAACACAGTAGGCGCGGCCGGAAAAATCGAGCGATGCTGCGGCGAGGCAATCGTCCATGGGCATCAGGAAGTAGCCCGCGCGCAGAATTCCGCGCTTCGAGCCGAGCGCCTTCGTGACGGCTTCGCCGAGCGCGATTCCCACGTCCTCGACGGTGTGGTGCTGGTCCACGTCGAGATCGCCGCGCGCGGTGAGATCGAGGTCGAGGCCGCCGTGCCGTGCGATCTGTTCGAGCATGTGATCGAAGAAGCGGACGCCCGTCGAGATGTGCGCCTTGCCGCGGCCATCGAGGTTCAGCTTCAGCCGGATGTCCGTCTCTTTCGTCTTCCTTCGCAGGTTCGCTTTTCTCATAGGATTTCTTTCAGCTCGCGCAAGAGCGTGCGCATCTGCGCGACGGTACCGAATGTGATGCGGACGTAGCCTTCGCCACCGAAATCGCTCGAGCGAGCGCGGATCAGGATGTTTGTGCGAGCGAGCGCGGCGACAACTCGCTTCGCGCGTTCGCCGAAATAGACGAGGACGAAATTGCCCGCGGTCGGAAAGTAGCGGACGCCGAGGCGCGCAAGGCCGCGCTCAAGTTCGTGGCGGCCCAAGCGGACTCTGCGCACGGTCTGCGCGAGAAACTTTCGGTCTCGCATCGCGGCTTCGGCGGCGGCGAGAGCGGCGGCGTTCACCGGATAGGGCGATTGCGCCTTTCTCATGGTAGTGGCGAGTTTGCGATGAACGAAGATGCAGCCGAGGCGCAGACCGGCAAGCCCCGCCGTCTTCGAAAACGTGCGCGTAACGATCAGATTCCGGTGACGGCAAATCCAGGGAATCACAGTAACGCCCGAAAATTCGAAGTAGGCTTCGTCGATGACAACCATGGTGCGAGTCGCGGCGTTGAGAATGCGGCGCAGGTCGCGGCGGGAAAGCAGGTTGCCGGTGGGGCTGTTCGGATTCGGGAGAAAGAAGACCCGCGGGGCCGAGCGCAGCGCGGCCAGGATTTCTTTCCACGGAAATTTCATCGCGGAGTCGTAACGCGGCGCGACGATTCGAGCGCCCGCAAGCTCCGCATAGAAACGGTACATCGCATAGGTCGGCTCGGCCAGCAGGACGGTGTCGCCCGATTCGACGAACGTGTTCACGACCAGACTGAGGGCTTCGTCCGTGCCGTTGGTGAGCAGAAGCTCGTCCGGGCGAACGCCAAAATGGCGCGCGGCCTTGCGGCGAACGGTTTCCTGTTCGGGATAGGCGGAAATCGATGCGGCGGTGAGCTTTGCGAGCGCGCGGCGGACGGCGGGCGAACAGCCGGTGGGGTTCTCGTTGAAATCGAGACGAAGTTTTTCCGTGCGGCCTTCGAGCGGCGGATTGTAGGGACGCATCCGCCCGACCGCGCGGCGAACCGGCACGGGAGTTTTCGCCGAAGGTTTCACCGGCGCACCTCGACGGCGCGCTCGTGCGCGTCCAGGCCTTCCGCGCGGGCGAACTCTTCCACCACCGGCGCGAGGCGCGCGACACCTTTGCGCGATACTTCCTGCACGCTGATGCACTTCATAAAATCCGAGACGGAAAGCCCGCCGCGCGTCCGCGCCGCGCCGCCCGTCGGCAGGACGTGGTTCGTGCCGCTCGCGTAGTCGCCGAAGGACTGCGCGCTCCAGTCGCCGAGGAAGACGCTGCCGGCGGAATCGATGCGTTGCAGCAGGCCATCGGCGCCACCAGGCAGACTGAGGTGCTCCGGGGCGAAGCGATTCACGAAGCGCGCGGCCGATGCCAGGTCTCGCGCGACCAGCACGGCGCCATTTTTCGCGAGCGAGCTCCGCGCGAGATTCGACTTCGGCAGCGCCGCAAGCTGGCGGTCGATTTCGGCGGCGACTCGCTTTGCGAGCGGAGTGGACGTGGTCACAAAAATCGAGATTGCGTCGGGATCGTGCTCGGCCTGCGCGATCAGATCCGCGGCAATGAATCGCGGATTGCCGCGCGTGGCGAAAACGATGGCTTCGGTGGGACCGGCGAGCAGGTCGATGGCGCAGTCGCTGCTGACGAGCTTTTTTGCGGCGGTGACGAAGCGATTGCCGGGGCCGAAAATCTTGTCCACGCGGGGAATCGAGCGCGTGCCGTAGGCGAGCGCGGCGATGGCCTGCGCTCCGCCGATACGCGCCACGCGCTCGACGCCGAGCCTTTCCGCCGCGGCCAGGAGCGCCGGGCCCGGCTGCGGGCTGGCGACGATGATTTGGCGCACGCCGGCCTCCTGCGCGGGAATCACGGTCATGAGCAGAGTTGAAACGAGAGAAAAGCGCCCGCCGGGAAGATAGCAGCCGACCGAATCGATCGCGCGCACGCGCTGGCCCGCGCGCACGCCCAGCTCGACTTCGATGGTCCACTCCTGCGGCTTCTGGCGGCGAGCCACGGCGCGGATGTTGCGCGCGGCATGATCGATGGCGGCGAGGAAATCTTTCGAGATGCTCGTACGCGCCTTCGCCAATTCGGCGCGCGATACCCAGACGTTCCGCGGGGTGAGCGCGACGCGGTCGAAGCGTTTCGTCCACGAAAAGAGCGCCGCATCGCCGCGCCGGCGCACATCGGCAACGATGCGCGAGGCGATGCGCTCGGCATCGCGTCCGCTCGCGCGGCGCGACGCCAGCACTTTTTCCTCGGCTGCGTTCGTGAGCGAAAGAATGCGCATCAGTAGACGACCTTGTTGAGCGGATACTCAACGATACCCTCCGCCCCGGCGGATTTCAGCTTGGGGATCAGTTGGCGCACCGTTTTTTCCTCGATGATCGTATTGATGGCGACCCAACCGGGATCGCTCAACTGCGCGACGGTGGGATTTCGCAGCGCGGGCAGCGCCGCGAGGACTTTTTCGAGATCGGCGCGCCGCACGTTGAGCATCAGTCCCACGCGGTTGTACGCCTTGATCGCGCCATCGAGCAGGAGAACCATGTTTTCGATCTTCTCGCGCTTCCAGGAGTCCTTCCAGGCGTCGCGGTTGGCGATGAACCAGGTGGCGGATTCAAGCAGGGTATCGACCACGCGCAGGTGGTTCGCGCGCAGCGAAGAGCCGGTTTCGGTGACTTCCACGATGGCGTCGGCAAGCTGCGGCACTTTCACTTCGGTGGCGCCCCAGGAAAATTCCACGCGCGCCTTCACGCCATGCTTCGCGAGATATTTTTCGGTCGTCTTCACAACTTCGGTGGCGATCACTTTCCCTTCGAGGTCGCGCACGGATTGAATCGCGGAGTCCTCGGCGACGGCCAGCACCCAGCGCACACGTCCGAGGCTGGTCTTCGAATAGACCAGCTCGGCGACTTCCTGGATGTCCGCGCCGGTTTCGAGAATCCAGTCCTTGCCGGTGAGGCCGGCGTCGAGCGCGCCGCTTTCGACGTAGCGCGCCATTTCCTGCGCGCGGACGAGCATGCATTCGATTTCGGGATCGTCGATCGCAGGGATAATAGCTGCGCGAGCTGACGGAAACGCGCCAGCCGGCCTTGGCGAACAGCTCGACGGTCGAGTCCTGCAGGCTGCCCTTGGGTATGCCGAGTTTCAGGCGTGTCATTGCCAACTTCCTTTCATGGCTTGCTTCCTTTTCCGTAGAGTTCCTCGGGCGTGAAGACGCGCTCTTCGACGACTTTGACTTCGCCGTCGCGTCCCATGCGGCGGAAAAAACAACTGCGGTAGCCTTCGTGGCAAACCGCGCCGCCCGCGAGTTCGACGCGGACGAGGAGCGCGTCGCGGTCGCAATCGACGCGCAGCTCGCGGAGGATCAGCTTCTGGCCGCTGGTCTCGCCCTTGGTCCAGAGCTTTTTGCGCGAGCGGCTGTAAAAAGTGACGAAGCCGGTCTTCTGCGTCAGCGCGAGCGCCTCGGGAT